>CAVVGY010000001.1:0-79829 GCA_963747935.1 uncultured Thermoleophilia bacterium
TCGGTGTATACTGCCGACCTTTGGTGCGGCAGGCTGCCGCACCGCTTTTTGTGTGACCTTCACCTCCGGGATTGGGAAAAAGGAGTAGCAAAGATGGCCAAGCAGAAGTTTGACCGCAGCAAGCCGCACATGAACGTTGGCACCATCGGTCACGTCGACCATGGCAAGACCACTCTCACTGCTGCGATCACGCTCGTGCTGCACAATCGCGGTGGCAATACCGAGTTCACCGCGTTCGACATGATCGACAAGGCGCCGGAAGAGCGCGAGCGCGGCATCACCATCGCGACCGCTCACGTCGAGTACGAGACCGACAAGCGCCACTACGCTCATGTCGACTGCCCGGGCCACGCCGACTACATCAAGAACATGATCACGGGCGCCGCCCAGATGGACGCCGCCATCCTGGTCGTGGGCGCCGACGACGGCCCGATGCCGCAGACGCGTGAGCACATCCTGCTCGCCCATCAGGTCAACGTGCCGAACATCGTCGTGTACATGAACAAGACGGACCTCGTCGACGACCCCGAGCTCATCGAGCTGGTCGAGATGGAGGTCCGCGAGCTCCTCAGCGAGTACGAGTTCCCGGGCGACGACCTTCCGGTCATCAAGGGCTCGGCCCTCAAGGCGCTCGAGTGCGGCTGCGGCAAGGACGACTGCGAGTGGTGCGGCAGCATCATCGAGCTCACCAACGCTCTCGACGAGTACCTTCCGGAGCCCGAGCGTGACATCGACAAGCCCTTCCTCATGCCCGTCGAAGACGTGTTCACGATCACCGGCCGCGGCACCGTCGCCACCGGTCGCGTCGAGCGCGGCATCGTCAAGGTCGGCGAGGAAGTCGAGATCGTCGGTATGCGCGACAAGCCGATGAAGACCACCGTGACCGGCGTCGAGATGTTCCGCAAGCTGCTCGACGAGGGTCGCGCCGGCGACAACATCGGCCTGCTCCTGCGCGGCGTCAAGCGCGAAGAGGTCGAGCGCGGCATGGTCTGCTCCAAGCCGGCCAGCATCACCGGGCACACGCACTTCCTCACCCAGGTCTACGTCCTGTCCAAGGACGAAGGTGGCCGTCACACGCCGTTCTTCAACGGCTACCGCCCGCAGTTCTACTTCCGCACGACCGACGTGACCGGCGTCATCACTCTCGAAGAGGGCGTGGAGATGGTCATGCCGGGCGACAACACCGTGATGGAAGTCAAGCTCATCACGCCGATCGCCATGGAAGAGGGTCTGCGCTTCGCCATCCGCGAAGGCGGCCGCACCGTGGGCGCCGGCGCCATCACCAAGATCATCGAGTAGACGAAGGACCAGATCGGGCCGGGCGTGCGTCATCGCACGCTCGTGTGGGCGACACGCCCGGCCGCGTGAACAGGACACAGAGAAGGCGAGAGTGGCACAGCAGAAGATCCGCATAAGGTTGAAGTCTTACGATCACGAGCTGATCGAGCGTAGCGCGCAGTCCATCGTGGAAACCGCGCAGCGCAGTGGCGCGACCATCTCCGGCCCCGTGCCGCTCCCTACGGAGAAGAACGTGTATTGCGTGATCAAGAGTCCGTTCAAGGACAAGGACTCGCGCGAGCACTTCGAGATCCGCACCCACAAGAGGCTCATCGACATCCATCAGCCGACGCCCAAGACCGTCGACCAGCTGATGCGTCTCGATCTGCCGGCCGGTGTCCACATCGAGATCAAGCTGTAGAGCTATGACAGGGATCATCGGCAAAAAGATGGGAATGACCCAGCTGTTCGACGACGACGGCAACGTGATCGCCGTCACCGTGGTGCAGGCAGGTCCCTGTCCCGTCACCCAGGTACGCACCCTCGACAACGACGGCTATGAGGCCGTGCAGCTCGCGTTCGAGGAGTGCAAGGACAAGCACATCAGCAAGCCCGAGCTCGGCCACCTCAAGAAGGCCGGTCTCAAGCACGGCATGCGGCACCTCGTCGAGTTCGACAATGCCGGCGACCTCAAGGTCGGCGACACCGTCACCGTCGAGGCGTTCGAGGACGGCCAGGCCGTCACCGCCACCGGCGTGAGCAAGGGCAAGGGGTTCCAGGGCACCATCAAGCGGCACAACTTCGGCCGCGGGCCCGAGACTCACGGTTCGCACAACGTGAGGGCTCCGGGTTCCATCGGCGCGAGCGCGTACCCCGCGCGAGTGTTCAAGGGCATGCGCATGAGCGGCCACATGGGCGATCAGCGCGTGACGCAGCAGGGTCTCAAGATCGTCCGCAGGGACGTGGAGAACAACCTCCTGCTCATCAAGGGCTCCGTGCCGGGCGCCAAGAACTCCGTCGTCGTCATAAAGGGTAGGTAGTCGTGAGCGCCGACGAGATCAAGAACACTCCGGACGTAGAGGCTGCCGCCGAGCCCGAGAAGACCGAGGCTGAGACTGCGGAGCAGACCGAGGCCACGGCGGACGCCGCCGCGACCGAGGCCGCCGACGAGAAGAAGCCGGCCGCCAAGAAGCCGGCCGCCAAGAAGGCCGCCAAGGCCGAGGCCGACGAGGCCAAGACCGAGGCCAAGGCTCCTGCGAAGGCTCCGGCCAAGAAGCCGGCCGCCAAGAAGGCCGCCACCAAGGCTGAGACCGCCGACGAGAAGAAGCCGGCCGCCAAGAAGCCGGCCGCCAAGAAGGCCGCTCCGGCCAAGGCCGAGAAGGCCGCCAAGAAGCCGGCTGCCAAGAAGCCGGTCGCCAAGAAGGCCGCTGCCAAGGTAGTGGTCGACGAGCCCAAGGCGGAGCGTCCGCCCAAGCAGAAGCACGTCGCCAAGGAAGCGCCCGAGGCCCGCAAGGGCTCCGCCGGCGTGGCCACCGTGATCGACGCCTCCGGCAAGGAGGTCGAGACGCGCAAGCTGGCGGACGACCGCTTCGCCGTCGCCGCCGACGTCAACACGCTCCACCTGGTGGTGCGCGCCGAACAGGCCGCGCGTCGCCGGGGCACAGCGTCCACCAAGACGCGCGGCGAGATCAGCGGCTCTACCGCCAAGCTGTACCGTCAGAAGGGCACGGGTCGCGCCCGCGCCGGCAGCGTCAAGTCGCCGGTGCGCACGGGCGGCGGCACCGTCTTCGGTCCGCACCCGCGCAGCTTCGAGATCAAGATCAACAAGAAGGTCATGCGCAAGGCGCTCTCAATGGCGCTGAGCGAGCGGGCCGCCCACGGTCGTGTGTTCGTGGCCGCCGGCCTCGACCTGGCCGAGCCGAGCACGCGCGCCATCGAGCAGTTCCTCGTGAACCTCGACTGCGCCGCCCCGGTCCTCGTCGTCACGCACGACGAGCCCGTGCTGCTCAAGTCGGTCCGCAACCTCCCGTACGCCGAGGCGTCGGAGGTGGCCGCCCTGTCCACCGAGCAGGTGCTGCGCGCCCGCTCTCTGGTCCTCACCGAGAAGGCGTTCGCCGCCCTGAACGAGGCGTGACCATGGTTGAAGCAGAGAAGATCATCATCCGGCCGATCATCAGCGAGAAGAGCTACGCGCAGATCGACCACAGCCGGTACACCTTCGAGGTGCACCCCGACGCGCACAAGACGATGATCGCCCAGGCGATCCATCAGCTGTTCAACGTGACCGTCGTGGGCGTCAGCACCGCGAACGTCCGTCCAAAGCCGAAGCGTCGCGGTCTGAGCAAGGGCCGCACCTCGGCGTGGAAGAAGGCCGTCGTGCAGCTCGCGCCCGGCGACAAGATCGAATTCTTCGAGGGCAGGTAATGGGCATCAAGAGATTCAAGCCGACCTCGCCCGGCCGCCGGTTCATGACGGTCGACACGTTCGAGGACGTCACGCGCAGTGAGCCCGAGCGCTCGCTGGTCGCGCCGCTCAAGAAGAACGGCGGTCGCAACAGCTACGGGCGCATCACCACGCGTCACAAGGGCGGCGGTCACAAGCGGCGCTACCGCATCATCGACTTCAAGCGGGACAAGGACGGCGTGCCGGCCAAGGTCGCGCACATCGAGTACGACCCGAACCGCTCGGCGCGCATCGCCCTCCTGCACTACGCGGACGGTGAGAAGCGCTACATCCTGGCGCCCAAGAACCTCGTGGTGGGCGACACGGTCGAGTCCGGCGCGGCCGCCGACATCAAGGCCGGCAACGCGCTGCCGCTCGAGAACATCCCGTCGGGTACCACGATCCACAACATCGAGCTTCAGCCGGGCCGTGGCGGCCAGCTGGTCCGCAGCGCCGGCGTCAGCGCCCAGCTGCAGGCCAAGGAGAAGGGGTACGGCGTCGTCCGTCTCCCCTCCGGCGAGCTGCGCCGCATCCGTCTCACCTGTCGCGCGACGGTGGGCGAGCTCAGCAACTCGGACCACTCCAACCTCTCCGGCGGCAAGGCCGGCCGCACCCGCTGGCGCGGCGTGCGCCCGACCGTCCGCGGTACCGCCATGAACCCTGTCGACCACCCGCACGGTGGCGGCGAGGGCAAGACCACGGCCGGCCGTCACCCGGTCACTCCGTGGGGCGTGCCGACGCTGGGCTATCGCACGCGCGCCAACCACAAGGCGTCAGACAAGTTCATCATCCGCGGCCGCAAGCGCGGCAAGCGTGGATAAGGCAGGAGGCACCTTTTGAGCAGGTCAGCAAAGAAGGGACCGTTCGTCGAAGAGCGCCTCTTGAAGCGCATCGAGCAGATGAACGCCGCCGGCCAGAAGAAGATGATCAAGACCTGGTCGCGGGCCTCGACGATCTTCCCCGACATGGTCGGTCACACCATCGCTGTGCACGACGGGCGCAAGCACGTGCCCATCTTCGTCAGCGAGTCCATGGTCGGTCACAAGCTGGGCGAGTTCGCACTCACCCGTACGTTCCGCGGTCACATCAAGGGTGACCGCTCGGCGAGAAGGTAAGCAGGGATGGCAGTCAAAGCAACGGCAAAGTACGTGCGAGTCGCTCCGCGCAAGGCGCGCGAGGCGGCCGACCTCATCCGCGGCAAGTCCGTGGCCGAGGCGCGCAGCGTGCTCTTCTTCGCCAACCGCAACTCCGCTCGCGTCGTCGCTGAGGTTCTCAACTCCGCAGTGGCCAACGCCGAGCACAACAACGCCCTCTCCGCCGACGACCTGTACGTCCAGGAAGTGCGCGTCGACGAGGGTCCTACCCTCAAGCGGTGGCAGTTCCGGGCCATGGGCCGCGTGAACCGCATCCGCAAGCGCAGCAGTCACATCACCGTCGCCGTCGACCAAAGGGAGGGCCGTTCCTAATGGGCCAGAAAGTGCATCCCGGCGGCTTCCGCGTCGGTGTGATCCACGACTGGAAGTCGCACTGGTACACGGAGAAGGAATTCAAGCAGTTCCTGGCCGAGGACGAGCGCATCCGCCTGCACATCCTGCGCAAGCTCTCCCACGCCGGTCTGTCGCGAATCATCATCCGTAAAGACCAGAACAACATCACCATCGACATCCACACCGCTCGCCCCGGCATCGTGATCGGCAAGAGCGGATCCGAGGTCGACGCGCTCCGCAAGGAGATCCACGCGATGACCCGCAAGAACGTGCAGGTCAACATCATCGAGGTCAAGCGCCCCGAACTCGACGCCGTTCTGGTGGCTCAGTCCATCGCCGAGCAGCTCGAGAACCGCGTGAGCTTCCGTCGCGCCATGAAGCGTGCGCTCACGAGCGCCATGCGCTCCGGCGCCGCCGGCATGCGTGTGCGCTGCGGCGGTCGCCTGGGCGGCGCCGAGATGGCCCGCAACGAGCACTACAGCGAGGGCCGCGTGCCCCTGCACACGCTCCGCGCGGACATCGACTACGGCTTCCGCGAGGCTCGCACCACGTTCGGCCGCATCGGCGTCAAGGTCTGGATCAACAAGGGCGAGATCCTGCCCGAGGGTTACCCGATGGACGAGGCCAAGGCGCGCCTGGAGCGCGACGAGCAGCGCCGCGACGACCGCGGCGGTCGTGACCGTCGTCCGCGCCGTGACGGCGCCCCCGGCGGTCGCGGTCCCGGTGGTCCGGGACGTGGTCCCGGCGGTCCCGGTCGCGGTCCCGGTGGTCCGGGACGTGGTCCCGGCGGTCCCGGTCGCGGTCCCGGTGGTCCGGGTCGTGGCGGCCCCGGCGGCCCCGGCCGTGGAGGCCCCGGCGGCCAGAGGCCTTCTGTGGGCCCCAAGGCCCCCATGGGCCGGCAGGCTCCGAACCGCTCGGCCAAGCCGGCCGACGCGCCCAAGCCTGAGACCAAGCCCGACGCGCCCAAGTCAGAGCAGAGCTGACGGGAGAGGACGTAGAAGATGCTCCTGCCGAAGAGAGTCAAGCACAGGAAACAACAGCGCGGCCGTATGGCCGGCGAGGCCAAGGGCGGTACGACCGTCGAGTTCGGTCAGTACGGCCTGAAGGCCATCGATCGCGGCTGGATCACCAACCGTCAGATCGAGGCCGCTCGTATCGCCATGACGCGCTACATCAAGCGTGGCGGCAAGGTGTGGATCAACGTGTTCCCGCACAAGCCCGTCACACGCAAGGCCGCTGAGACCCGCATGGGCGGCGGCAAGGGTTCACCCGAGGGATGGGTGGCCGTGGTCAAGCCCGGCAAGGTCATGTTCGAGCTTGCCGGCGTCAGCGAGCCGGTGGCTCGCGAAGCGATGCGCCTGGCGGCGCACAAGCTGCCCATCAAGTGCAAGTTCGTGACGAGGGAGGGCAGTCTCTTTGAAGGCTAGCAAGCTCCGCGAGCTCTCCGACGACGAGCTCATCGTGCGCCTGAAGGACACGCGCAAGGAGCTCTTCAACCTGCGCTTCCAGCACGCCACCGGGCAGCTCGACAACCCTATGAAGTTGAACGCGACGCGCCGTGAGATCGCCCGCCTGCTCACTCTGCAGGACGAGCGTGAGCGCGAGCGCACGGCAGCCGGTGGTGAAGCCTGATGGCTACGACGAAGAAGACAGACAGCGGCAAGCCCGCTCCCAAGCAGTCGGCGGCGCGCAAGCCCGCCGCGAAGAAGTCGGCGGCCAAGAAGACCACCGCCGCCAAGAAGCCGGCCGCCAAGAAGGTCGCCGCTCCCGAGGCCAAGGCCGTCAAGAAGGTCTCGGCCGCTCGCAGCAAGGCCAAGGCCGAGCGCAAGGCGCCTGAGAAGGTGCCCGGGCCGCAAGGAACGCCGCGGTATCGTCGTGAGCGACGCCATGGACAAGACCATCGTGGTGCGCATCGACGTGGCGCAGAAGCACGAGCGGTACGGCAAGGTCGTGCGCCGCTCCAGCAAGCTCCACGCCCACGACGAGCAGAACGCGGCGGGCGTGGGCGACCTCGTGCGGGTCGTCGAGACGCGTCCGCTGAGCGCTACCAAGCATTGGCGTCTCCTCGAGGTCCTCGAGAAAGCCAAGTAAGAATCCGGTCAGAGGAAGCACATGATCCAGGTTGAGTCCAGACTACGAGTCGCCGACAACACGGGCGCACGCGAGATCCTCTGTATTCGGATCCGCGGAGGCTCGAGGCGGCGCTACGGTACGGTCGGCGACATCATCGTCGGTACCGTCAAGGTCGCCACGCCCGGCGGCAGCGTGAAGAAGGGCGACGTCGTGCGCGCGGTCATCGTGCGGACGAAGAAGGAATACGGTCGTAAGGACGGCACGTACATCGCGTTCGACGAGAACGCCGCCGTCATCATCGACAACCAGAACAACCCGCGCGGGACCCGCATCTTCGGTCCTGTCGCCCGCGAGCTGCGCGAGAAGAACTTCATGAAGATCGTCTCGCTCGCTCCTGAGGTGCTGTGATGAGCAACATGAAGATCAAGAAGGGTGACCAGGTGCGTGTCATCAGTGGCAAGGAGGCGGGCAAGACCGCCAAGGTGATGCGCGTCGACACCGAGAAGCGGCGGGTCGTCCTCGAGCGCCTCAACATCATGAAGAAGCACACCAAGCCGAATCCCAAGACCAACCCGCAGGGCGGTGTGATCGAGCGCGAGGCGCCCATCGACGCGTCCAACGTGATGGTCGTCTGCCCCTCGTGCGGCCAGCCTACCCGTGTCGGGTACCGGGTGACCGCCGATGGCGGCAAGGTCCGCACATGCCGCCGCTCCAACTGCGGCAAAGACATCGACAAGGCGTAAGGCATGGCCAGGCTCAAGGACAAGTACTTCAAGGAGATCGTGCCCGAGCTCAAAGAGGAGTTCGGCTATCGCAACGTGATGGAAGTCCCTCGCGTCACCAAGGTCACGCTCAACATGGGCGTGGGCGAGGCGAAGACCAACGCGAAGCTGCTCGACGAAGCCGTCGAGGAACTCGCGCTGATCAGCGGCCAGCGGCCGTCGATCACCAAGGCGCGCAAGTCCATCGCCGGCTTCAAGCTGCGCGAGGGCATGTCCATCGGCTGCCGCGTCACGCTTCGCGGTGAGCGCATGTACGAGATGATCGACCGGCTCGTGTCGATCGCCCTGCCACGCATCCGCGACTTCCGCGGCATCAGCCCGGACCAGTTCGATGGGCGCGGCAACTTCGCCATGGGCGTGCGCGAGCAGACCATCTTCCCCGAGATCGACTACGACTCGGTGGAAACGTTCCGCGGTCTCAACGTCGTCATCACGACGACCGCCAAGACGGACGAGGAAGGGCGCGCCTTGCTGGCCAAGCTGGGCATGCCGTTCCGTTCCAACTAGGAGCATCTGAAGCATGGCCAAGACATCCCTCGTGGTGAAGGCGGGACGCAAGCAGCGCTACAAGACGCGGGAGTACAACCGCTGCCAGCGCTGCGGCCGCCCGCGCGCCTACTATCGCAAGTTCGGGCTCTGCCGCATCTGTCTGCGCGAAGTCGCGCACCAGGGCGTCATCCCGGGTCTGACCAAGTCGAGCTGGTGAGGAGGCGAGGACCATGTCAATGACAGACCCCATCGCCGATATGCTCACGCGCATCCGTAACGGCAGCACCGCGCGGCACAGCACGGTCGAGATCCCGGCGAGCAAGATGAAGGCCGAGATCGCGCGCCTCATGCTGGAGCAGGGCTACATCTCCGGCTACGACAAGAAGACGGGTGAGCAAGGCGACGTCATCATCGTCGAGCTCAAGTACGGTAAGAACAGGGAGCGCGTCATCTCCGGTATCAAGCGGGTCTCCAAGCCTGGGCGTCGCATCTACGCCAAGAAGGAGACGTTGCCGAAAGTACTGGGCGGGCTCGGTACGGCGATCATCTCGACGTCGAAGGGTCTCGTGACGAGCGCTGAAGCGCAGAAGCTCGGCCTCGGCGGCGAGGTCATCTGCTTCATCTGGTAAGGACGGGACATGTCGAGGATCGGAAAAGCACCTATCCCGCTGCCCGACAGCGTGGAGTTCAAGTACGACAACGCCGTCGTCACCGTGAAGGGCCCGAAGGGTGAACTCACCCAGCGTGTCCCTCGCGAGATGATGGTCGAGGTCGGCGACGGCGTCATCGAGGTCAAGCGGCCCACGGACAGCGGGCAGCATCGCTCTCTGCACGGGCTGACCCGGACGCTCATCGCCAACATGGTGACCGGTGTCACCGACGGTTTCGAGAAGCGTCTCGAGATCATCGGCGTCGGCTACCGCGCCAGCGTCAAGGGCAGTGACCTCGAACTCCTGGTCGGCTACAGCCACCCGGTGGTCATCGAGCCGCCGGACAACATCGCCTTCGAGTGCCCACAGCAGACCGTGGTGATCGTCAGGGGCATCGACAAGCAGGTCGTCGGTGAGGTGGCCGCCAAGGTGCGCTCCATCCGGCCGCCTGAGCCGTACAAGGGCAAGGGTATCCGGTACGCCGGCGAGTACGTCCAGCGCAAGGTCGGCAAGCGCGCCTAGCGCTGCCTGAGAGAAGAGGAACGACCACAAGATGAGCGCAACCAGCATCAGAGAGGCCCGGGCCCGGCGCAAGCGCCGCATCCGCGGCCGCATCAGCGGCACCGCCGAGCGCCCGCGCGTCTCGGTGTTCCGCTCCAACCGGGCCATCTACGCCCAGCTCGTCGACGATTCCACCGCGATCACCATCGCGTCTGCTCGCTCCGGCGAGGTCGACGCGTCCGGCCTCAAGAAGGCCGAGGTCGCCAAGAAGGTCGGCGAACTGCTGGCGCAGCGCGCCAAGGACAAAGGCATCGAGAGCGTCGTGTTCGACCGCTCAGGCTATCTGTATCACGGCCGAGTCAAGGCTCTCGCCGAGGGCGCCCGCGAGGGCGGCCTGGCTTTCTGACAAGGAGATTAGGACCCCGTGGCTAGAGGATCATTCAGCGAAGGCAACGAGCTCAAAGAGCGCGTAGTCGATATCAACCGCGTCGCCAAGGTCGTCAAGGGCGGCCGGCGGTTCTCCTTCACAGCCCTGGTCGTCGTCGGTGACGAGAACGGGCATGTGGGCGCCGGGTACGGCAAGGCGCGTGAGGTGCCGCTGGCGATCCAGAAGGCGATCGAGGACGCGAAGAAGAACCTGTTCACCGTGCCGCGCTACAACGGCACGACCACCACGCACCAGGTGATCGGCCGGTACGGCGCCGCCCGCGTGCTGCTCAAGCCGGCCGCCCCCGGTACCGGCGTCATCGCCGCCGGCGGCGTGCGTGCCGTGCTCGAACTGGCCGGCGTCCGCGACATCCTCACCAAGTCGCTGGGCACCACCAACCCGATCAACCTGGTGCGCGCCACCGTCGCGGGCCTGCAGTCCCTGAAGACGCCGGAGGGCCAGGCGCGTCTGCGCGGCATCTCCGTCGCCAAGGTGCTCGGCCTCGACCTGCGCGAGCCTGAGGCCGCCGAGGCCTCCGCCAAGGAGGCGTGACCCGAATGAGCCAGATCGAGATCACGCAGGTCAAGAGCGCGATCGGGCGCAAGCCCGAGCATCGCGGCACGCTGCGCGCGCTCGGCCTCAAGCGTATCCGTCACACCGTGGTCCACGAGGACAACCCCGTGATCCGCGGCATGGTCAAGAAAGTAGCGTTCCTCGTCGAGGTGCGCCCGGCAGCGAAGAAGTCGTGACATGACTGAGGAACTCGGACTCCACAACCTGCGCCCCAACCCGGGCTCGACCAAGGACACCAAGCGCCTCGGCCGCGGCAAGGGTACCGGCCAGGGCAAGACGGCCGGCAAGGGCCACAAGGGCTACAACGCCCGCTCCGGCGGCGGCGTGCGCCCGGGCTACGAGGGCGGCCAGATGCCGCTCTACATGCGCCTCGGCAAGCTGCGCGGCAACCACACCAAGAGGGCCATGCCCATCGGGCCGTTCCGCACCTACGCGGTGCCGGTGAACGTCGGCCGCCTCGCCAACGCCTTCCAGGCGGGCGAAGAGGTCACCCCGGAGGCGCTGGTCGCCAAGGGCATCATCAAGAACACCCGCACGCCCATCAAGGTCCTCGGCGGCGGCGAGCTCACGGTGGCGCTCACCGTGCGCGTCAGCATGTACTCCCGCAGTGCCGTCGAGAAGATCGAGGCGGCCGGCGGCAAGGCAGAGCTCCTCTGACCGGTACCGGGGGGTACGCGTGAACAACAAGCTCTGGCAGTCGCTGGCGAACGCCTGGAAGATCCCGGACCTTCGCACGAAGCTCCTCTTCACGGCGGCCATGATCGCGATCTACCGGTTCGGCGCCTACGTGCCCGTGCCGGGTATCGACCTCCAGGCACTGGGCAAGTTCTTCGACTCGGGGGCGGCCGGTGTGGCCGGATTCCTCGACCTGTTCTCCGGCGGTGCGCTCCGGCGCGTCGCCGTGTTCGCGCTCGGCATCATGCCGTACATCACGGCGTCGATCATCATGCAGCTCCTCACCGTGGTCATCCCGAAGCTCGAGGAGCTGGCCAAAGAGGGCGAACAGGGCCAGAAGCAGATCACCAAGTACACCCGCTGGCTCACCGTCGGCCTCTCGCTCGTGCAGTCCGCCGGCTACATCGTGCTGTTCCGCCAGTACGACGCGCTGCCGGACCTCAACTGGTGGCGCGCCGCCCTCATCGTGACGAGCCTCACCACGGGCGCCGTCATCGTCATGTGGCTCGGCGAGCTCATCACCGCACGCGGCATCGGCAACGGCATGTCGATCATCATCTTCATCAGCATCGTCTCCCGCATCCCGTCGGGCGCCGCGCAGCTGTTCACCATGAACCTGCTGGCCATCATCCTGTTCATGGTCATCGCGCTCGCGGTCGTCGTGGGCGTCATCTGGATCACCACCGGCGAGCGCCGTGTGCCCGTCCAGTACGCCAAACGGGTGGTCGGACGCCGCATGATGGGTGGGCAGAGCACCTTCATCCCGCTCAAGGTGAACATGGCGGGCGTGATCCCGGTCATCTTCGCCTCGTCGGTCATGATGATCATCCCGACGTTCGCGCAGTTCTTCGGGACGGACGGCTTCGGCGGCTGGATCAACCGCACGTTCGGGCCGAGCACGTTCCTCTACATCATCGGCGAGGCCATCCTGATCGTCATCTTCACGTACTTCTACACGGCGGTGACGTTCAACCCGATCGACCAGGCCGACAACCTCAAGAAGTACGGCGGGTTCATCCCGGGCGTTCGGCCCGGGCGGCCCACCGCCGAGTATCTCGACCGCATCCTCACGCGGCTCACGTTCCCGGGCGCCCTGTTCCTGGCCGCCCTGGCCGTCCTGCCGTGGCTGCTCTCGCGGCCGCCGGTCAACGTCCCGTTCTACTTCGGCGGCACGTCACTGCTCATCGTGGTGGGCGTCGCCCTCGACACGATGCGTCAGATGGAAGCGCAGCTTCTCATGCGGCACTACGAAGGCTTCCTCAAGTAGGAGATGTCCATGGCTCAGCGCAACGTGATCCTTCTCGGTGGCCCCGGTGCAGGCAAAGGCACCCAGGCCGAACGCATCGTGGCGGACTACGAGCTGCCGCACATCTCGACCGGTGAGATGCTGCGCGCCGCCGTCGCCAAAGGCACCGACATGGGTCTCGAGGCGCAGAAGTACATGGAGAGCGGCAAGCTGGTCCCGGACGAGGTCGTCATCGGCGTCGTCCGGGACCGTCTGGCCGAGCCGGACGCCGCCGAGGGGTTCCTCCTCGACGGGTTCCCGCGCACGGTGCCGCAGGCTGAGGCGCTCGACGTCATGCTCGCCGAGGCGGGCAGGGCGATCACGCACGTGGTGCTCATCGACGTGCCCGCCGACGAGCTTGTGGCCCGCATCGCCGGCCGCCGCTCCTGCGCGACGTGCGGCAAGATCTACAACGTGGCGTTCGACCCGCCCGAGACGGACGGTGTCTGCGACGTCGACGGCGGCGAGCTCACCCAGCGCGCCGACGACAACGAAGCGACGGTGCGCAACCGCATCGCCATCTACGAGGAGCAGACTGCGCCGCTCATCGGGTATTACACGGACAAGGGCGTGCTCAAGAGCGCGTTCGGCGGCGGTAAGCGGCCGGACGAGGTCTACGAGCAGGTCGGGCAGATCCTCTCGGTTTGACGTTGCGTGATCGTCCGTAAGTCTGCAGCAGAGATCGGCAAGATCGCGGCCGCCGGGGCTATCCTGGCGGACTGCATCGACGCGCTCACAGAGGCGGCGGCGCCCGGCGTCACCACGGCCGAGCTCGACCGCATCGCCGAGAAGTTCATCCGCCAGCGCACGGGCGTGCCGACGTTCCTCGGCTACCGGGGCTTCCCCGCGTCCATCTGCGCGTCGCCCAACGACATGGTCGTCCACGGCATCCCGGGCAAGTACCGGGTGGCGGAGGGTGATCTGCTCAGCATCGATGTCGGCGTGACCCTGGACGGTTACGTGGCCGACTCGGCCGTGACGCTGGGCATGGGCGCCGTCGAGCCGGAGGCGCAGCGCCTCATGGACGTCACGGCGGAGTCCCTCGAGGCCGGCCTGGCCGAGTGCCGTGAGGGCCGGCGCCTGGGCGACATCTCGCATGCGGTACAGGAGGTCGTTGAGGCCGCCGGCTTCAGCGTGGTTCGCTCGCTCGTCGGCCACGGTGTCGGCAAGGAGATGCACGAGGATCCACAGATTCCCAATTACGGTGACCCCGGCCGTGGTCCGCGGCTGGAAGAGGGTATGGTGTTCGCCATCGAGCCGATGGTGGATGCCGGCGCCTACGACGTCGTCGTCGCAGACGACGGGTGGGCGATCCACACGGCAGACGGGTCACTGTCGGCGCACTTCGAGCACACCGTCGCGGTGGGCAAGAAGGGGCCGCGCGTGCTCACGCGCCGCCGCTCGGAGAGGGGCGGCGCGAGAGCGTGACGACCAACACCCGGGCGCGGGACGTGGCCGCCGCGCCCTCCACGAACGACGAGGTTTGTGAGCCTCGCCGTTTGTGGTAGTATGTCAGGCCGCTGTCTGTCGACGAGTGGGGAGTATGGCGAACAAAGAAGAAGCCATTGAGATCGAAGGCGAGGTTGTCGAAGCTCTGCCGAACACGATGTTCCGTGTTCACCTCGACAACAACCACGAGGTGCTCGCTCACATCTCGGGCAAGATGCGAATGAACTACATCCGCATCCTGCCCGGCGACAGGGTCAAGGTCGAACTGTCGCCCTACGACCTCAGCAGAGGCAGGATCACGTACCGGTTCAAGTAGCGGCCGCCACAGGTCGCCCGGAGCGGTGTGCGAGGGCCGTGAGGCTTTTCGCGCGCGTAGCGAGGATCACCGATGAAGGTAAGAGCATCAGTCAAGCCGATGTGTGAGAAGTGCAAGATCATCCGCCGTCACGGCACGGTGCAGGTGATCTGCTCCAATCCGCGGCATCGTCAGAGGCAGGGGTAAGACCGCATGGCACGTATCGCAGGCGTCAACATCCCGCCGCAGAAGCGGGTTGAGATCGGGCTCACGTACATCTACGGCATCGGCCGCTCGACCTCACAGAAGGTCCTGGCCATCGTCGGGATCGACCCCAACACCAAGGTCCGTGACCTGACCGAAGAAGAGATCATCCAGCTGCGCGACGCCATCGACCGCGAAGTGACGGTCGAGGGCGACCTGCGGAGAGAGCGCTCCCAGAACATCAAGCGCCTCATGGACATCGGCTGCTACCGTGGCATCCGCCACCGTCGTGGCATGCCGGTGAACGGGCAGCGGACGCGCACCAACGCCCGCTCCCGCAAGGGTCCGAAGCGGACGATCAGCGGCAAGCGCAAGAAGTGACCGCAGGATAGCGGAGGAGTAAAGCAGAGTGGCTAAGCCTCAGAGAGCTAAGGGTCGTCAGCGCCGCAAGGTCCGCAAGAACATCGCCGTAGGCCAGGCGCACATCAAGACGTCCTTCAACAACACCCAGGTGACGCTCACCGACAAAGAGGGCAACGTCATCGCGTGGGAGAGTGCCGGGTCGGTAGGGTTCAAGGGTTCGCGCAAGAGCACGCCGTTCGCCGCTCAGGTGACGGCGGAGTCCTGTGCCAAGAAGGGCATGGAGCACGGCCTGCAGAAGGTCGAGGTGTTCGTCCGCGGACCGGGTTCGGGCCGTGAGACCGCAGTGCGTTCGCTGCAGGCGGCCGGCCTCGAGATCATCAGTGTCAAAGACGTGACGCCGGTGCCGCACAACGGCTGCCGCCCGCGTAAGCGTCGCAGGGTCTAGGAAGGTCCACGTGGCGAAAGATACATCACCGCAGTGCAAGCAGTGCCGCCGTGAGACGGAGAAGCTCTTTCTCAAAGGCGAGCGTTGCCTCACCGACAAGTGCGCCGTAGAGCGGCGTAGTTACCCGCCGGGCGAACACGGCCGCGGCCGCATCAAGCAGAGCGAGTACCTGCTCCAGCTGCGCGAGAAGCAGAAGGCGCGCCGCTACTACCAGGTCCTCGAGAAGCAGTTCCGCCACTACTACGTGATGGCCAGCCGCAAGGACGGCATCACCGGCGAGAACCTGCTCAAGCTCCTCGAGATGCGCCTCGACAACGTCGTCTACCGCCTCGGCTTCGGCGCCTCGCGCCGGCAGTCGCGCCAGCTCGTGCGCCACGCGCACTTCACGGTGAACGGCAAGAAGGTCGACATCCCGTCGTACCAGGTTCGTCCTGACGACGTGATCGCGATCCGCGGCAACAGCAAGGCCTCCGAGACCGTGCGCGCAGCGACTGACCTCACGTCGTCGGTGTCGCCCTGGCTCCTGGTCGACCACGACAATCTCACCGGCAAGGTCCTGCGCGCTCCAGAGCGCGACGAGATCGACGCCCCGGTGCAGGAGCAGCTCATCGTCGAGCTGTACTCCAAGTAATCCGCTGCAGCAACGTTCCCGCGGCGAAGACTCTACAGGAGGCCAGTTGCTACAGTTTCAGATGCCCAACATCACGCGCGAGCAGCTCGCCGGCAACCGGGCGCGCTTCGAGGTCGAACCGCTCGACCGCGGCTTCGGGCATACGTTCGGCAACGCACTGCGCCGGGTCCTGCTCTCCTCGCTCGAGGGTGCCGCTGTCAGCTCCGTGAAGATCGAGGGGGTGGCGCACGAATTCACGACCATCAAGGGCGTGAAGGAAGACGTCACAGACATCATCCTCAACCTCAAGGAACTCGTCTGCCGGCTGCACGGTGAGCTCGACGAAGTCCAGGTACGGCTGTACAAGGACAAGCCCGGCAAAGTCGTGGCGGCAGATATCGACATCCCGGCCGAGCTGGAGATCCTCAACCCGGACCACCACATCGCGACCCTGTCCGACGGTGGAGCCATCGAGATGATGCTCACCATCAGGCGCGGTACCGGTTACGTGGCGGCCGAGGGCAACAAGACCCCGGAGACGGTCATCGGCGTCATCCCGATCGACTCCATCTTCAGCCCCATCAAGCGCGTCTCGTATCACGTCGAGAGCGCGCGCGTCGGTCAGCGCACCGACTACGACAAGCTCATCCTCGACATCACGACGAACGGCGCCCTCATGCCGGAGGAGGCCCTTCGCGAGGCCGCCGAGATCCTCGTCGACCGCATGTCGATCTTCACCGACCCCGACCGCACGCGCAGCAACGAGGAGTTCCCCATCGAGGGCCTCACCGCGACGCCTGCGGGCGGCGGCATGGACGACGTGCTCATCGAGGAGCTCGAGCTCGGCGTCCGTTCGTACAACTGCCTCAAGCGCGAAGGTATCCAGACCGTCGGCGACCTGGTCTCCAAGACAGAGGCCGAGTTGCTCAACATCCCCAACTTCGGCAAGAAGAGCATCGACGAGGTCAAGGACAAGCTCACCGAGCGCGGGCTCTCTCTTCGGGGTGACGAGTAATGCGCCATCAGAACTCAGGCCGCAAGTTCAACATGGCCCCCGACCAGCGGCGTTCGCTGCTGTCGGGTCTGGCCTGCCAGGTGCTCGAGCACGAGAAGATCAAGACCGGGGTGGCGCGCGCCAAAGAAGTGCGCCCCATGGTCGAAGAAGCCATCACGCTCGGCAAGCGCGGCGACATCCACGCGCGCCGGCAGGCGATCGCCATGCTTCGTAACAAGAAGATCGTCTACAAGCTGTTCAACGATGTGGCGCCGCGTTACGCCGACCGCAACGGCGGCTACACGCGCATCATCAAGATCGGGCCGCGTCCCGGCGACGGCAGCGAGCAGGCGTACATCGAGCTGGTCTGACGGCCGGCCGAGATGACGTGTGCAAAGGGCGGGCGGCCGAAGGGCCTCCCGCCCTTTGTCGTTCTCGGAGCGGCTCGCCGGCCGAGAGCCGCCCGGCGGGCCGTGACTCCCGCGGCGGGACGCCCACGACCGGCCTGAAGGCATGCAGTAGGCTTCGGTGACCATGACGACCCACCCAGATCCGCAGATCCCGGCCGCTCCCGCCCCCCTCGTCGACGTGCGTGGCCTGCGCTACCGGTACCCGGGCGCCGCCGTCGATGCGCTCGCGGGGCTCACGCTCAGCGTGCGGGCCGGCGAGTTCGTCGCCGTCGTCGGCGCCAACGGCTCCGGCAAGTCGACGCTCGCGCGTCTGCTCGGCGGTCTGGAGAAGCCGGCCGCCGCCGACCAGGCGACTGCTTGCGGCCACGACCTCCTCAGCCATGACGGCCGCATGGCTGCGCGACGCGATGTGGGAGTCCTGTTCCAGAACCCCGAGAACCAGCTGGTCGCGGAGTGCGTGGAGGACGACGTGGCGTTCGGGCTGGAGAACCTGGCCTGGGCGCCGGCGGACATGCTGGTACGGGTGGACGAGATGCTGGCCCGGTTCGGCCTCACGGAACTGCGGCGGCGCGAGCCCCACCTGCTCTCCGGGGGGCAGAAGCAGCGGACGGCGCTGGCCGGCGTGCTGGCCGTGCCTCGCCGGGTGCTGATCCTCGACGAACCGACGGCCATGCTCGACCCGGCCGGCCGTGAGGAGGTGCTCGCGGCCGCGCGCGAACTGCGCGGTGAGGGGCTCGCCGTCGTGTACGTGACGCAGGAGATGGACGAAGTGGTCGGCGCCGACCGCGTGATCGCGCTGGAGTCGGGAGTGGTGGTGTACGAAGGCGCGGTGTCGGGGCTGTTCGGCGACGACGAGCTCGTCGCCCGGCTCGGGCTCGGTCTGCCGGCCGCCGGCGAGCTGGCGCTGGCGCTCTCCGCCCGGGGCCGGCATGTCACGCCCCTGCCGCTGACGGCCGACGAGCTCGTTGCCGCGCTTGAGGCGTCGGCGTGAGCGTGGACGGGCACGCCGCCGGGCCCGGGACCGCGGGGTTGAGCCTCGCGTGCCGCGGCCTGGACTTCAGCTACGCGGAGGCGCGAGCCGCCATCCCGGCGCTCCGCGACGTGAGCTTCGACCTCGAGGCCGGCCGATCGCTCGCGCTGCTCGGAGCTTCAGGATCCGGCAAGTCGACGCTGCTGCAGGTGATCAAGGGGCTGGACGCGCCGGAAGCCGGCGCCGTGGTGCTGGACGGGGCCGGCGCCGGCGAAGCCGCGTACGCCGGCCTGCAGCGGCAGGTCGGGCTGGTGTTCCAGACGCCCGAGCTGCAGCTGTTCGCGGCCTCGGCGCGGGAGGACGTGGCGTTCGGCCCGCGCCGCCTCGGCTGGTCGGAGGACGAGGTGGCGGCCGCTGTCGACGAAGCGCTCGAACTGGTGGCGCTGCCGCCGGAGCGGTTCGGCGAGCGGCACCCCTATGCGCTCTCCGGCGGCGAGCAGCGCCGCCTGGCGCTCGCCGGCGTCCTGGCCATGCGCCCCCGGCTCCTGCTGCTCGACGAGCCCTTCGTGAGCCTCGACCCGGCCACGCGGCGCGAGCTCGCCGCCATCCTCTCGCGACTCCGCTCCGCCGGCGTCACCCTGGTGCTCGCCACCCACGACGTGGACCTGGCGTGGGCGCTCTGCGACGAACTGCTCCTGCTCGAGGGGGGCCGCGTGGTCGCCGCCGGGCAGTGGGAGTTCGGGGAGCAGGGCAAGGGGCTGCTCGGGGCGGAGAGGCTGCGCGAGCCGTTCCTCGTCCAGCTGTGGCGGCGCCTCGGTCGTGACCCTCGTGAGGCGCCGCGCAGCTACGCCGAAGCGGCGGAGGCGCTCGCGTGAAGCCGGCGGTCGCGCAGTACTACCCCGGGGACTCGCGGATCCACCGCCTGGACGCGCGCGCCAAGTTCGTCGCCGTGACGGCGCTCGCGGTGGCGTTGTTCGTGCGCGACTCGTTCGCCGCGCTCGCCGTGTTCGCCGCGGCCGGCGTGGTCGCCTACGCGCTCAGCGGTGTGCCCGCGGCGTGGTTCTGGCGCGCGTTCCGGCCGCTGCTGTGGCTCGTCGGACTCACGTTCGTCGCCCAGATCCTGTTCGCGCCCGGTGAGGCGTTCTACAGCGTCTGGATCTTCCACTTCTCCTGGCAGGGCATCGAGTTCGCCGCGTTCCTCAGCCTGCGGCTGCTGGTGCTCGTGCTGATCGGCTCGGTGCTGACGCTCACGACGCAGCCGCTGGCGCTGACCGATGGCCTGGCGTGGCTCGGGCGCCCACTGCGCCGTCTTCACGTGCCCACCGACGAACTGGCGCTCATGGTGACCATCGCGTTGCGGTTCATTCCGACGCTGCTCGTGGAGGTCGACCAGATCATGCGCGCCCAGCGGGCCCGCGGAGCCGACTTCGGCAGTGGCGGGCCGGTCAAGCGCGCCAGGGCGCTGGTGCCGGTGCTCACGCCGCTGTTCGTGCTCAGCTTCAGGCGCGCCGACGAGCTCGCGCTCGCCATGGAGGCGCGCTGCTACCGGCCGGGGATCGTGCGCACCCGGCTGCACCCGCTCAAGGCCGGCGTCGCGGACGCGGTGCTCCTCGTGGTCACTGCGGCCGTCATCGCCGCCGGGCTGCTCGTATAGGATGCCCGGCGTGGACGAAGCAGTCATGACCTGGCGTCTCGACGTGGCCTACCAGGGCACCGCCTACCGCGGCTGGGCCAGGCAGCCCGGGCACGTGAGCGTGGAGGGGCTGCTGGAAGCGGCCGTGGCGACGGTGGTGCGCGAGCCCGTGCGCCTGAGCGTCGCGGGGCGCACGGACGCCGGCGTGCACGCCTGGGCGCAGGTGGTCTCCTTCTCCTGCGCCCGCACGGACCTTGCGCCCGAACGCCTGCGGCTCTCGCTGAACGCGCTGCTGCCGCCCGACGTCGCGGTGCTGCGGGCGGCGCCGGCGCCCGACGGCTTCGTCGCCCGCCAGGCCGCCTCGCGAAGCTACCGGTACGACGTGTGGGAGACGGCGGTGAAGCCGGTGCGCGAGCGCGACTACGTGTGGGTGCTGCGCGGAGCGCTCGACGGGGCGGCGCTGCGGGCGGCGGCGGAGTTGCTGCCGGGCCGCCGCGACTTCTCCGCCCTCACGCCCTCCGCGCACCTGTACCACCACTGCGTGCGCGAGGTGACCTCAGCGGTGTGGACCGACGACGGGGCCACGCCGGACGGGGACGGCCGCCGCTGGCGCTTCGAGGTCACGGCCGGGAGCTTCCTCCACAACATGGTCCGCGTGGCGGTCGGCTCCATGGTGGACGTGGCCCAGGGCCGGATGACGCTGGAGGAGTTCGAGGCGGCGCTGGCCTTCGGTGAGCGCCGCCGCATGGGTCAGACCGCTCCGGCCCGCGGTCTCGCGCTGGTCGCCGTCACCTACGCCTGAGCGCGGCCGGCCGCGGCGGACGCGCTCTCAGTTCCCCAGGAACCTCTGGACCATCTTCGCGCGTGCCGACTCGCTCGGCGGCAGCACCACGGCCTGGCCCTCGTACCAGCCGAACTCACCCTTCATCACCTGCTTCTTCCCGCTGTTGGCGCGCCACTTGAGGTAGGCGAGCTGCAGGATCTCGTTGGTGGTGAGGTCGGTGGAGACGCCGCTCATGAAGTGCTTGCCGATCTCGGGGAGCTTGGTGATGTTGCCCGGCTGCATGAGCTTCTCCTGGAGCGCCTTGAGGAACGCCTGCTGGCGGGCGGCGCGCGTGTAGTCACCTTCGGCGTAAGCCTTGCGGATGCGCACGTAGAGCATCGCTTCCTTGCCGTCGAAGGTGTGCCAGCCCTTGTCGAAGGTGATCACCCGCTGACTCACCCCCGGCACGCCCGGCCCGACCCCGGTCTGCACCGTCTGCGGGACGTACATCTTGATGCCGCCGACGCTGTTGACGAGGCGCGGGAACCCCTGGAACCCGACGACCATGACATGGTTGACAGGGATGCCTGTGAACTGCTTGACGGTCTTGAGCGCCAGCGAGGGGCCGCCGTACCACATGGCCTGGGTGATCTTCTGCTGGCCGTACCCGTCGATGTTCACCAGCGTGTCGCGGGGGATGGAGAGCGTGTTGACCTCGTGCGAGCCCGGATTGAAGCGCATGAGCATGATGGTGTCCGAGTGCGCGGGGAGTCCGGCGTCGTCGAGGCCGAACAGGAGCACGGTCGTGCCCTTGCGCCAGATCCAGCCGTCGTCCGCGGCGAGCTGTGCCTTGGTCTTCTTGTCGACGCGCTTGTTGGCCTTGTCGACGGCCCGGTCGAACTTCTGGTACCCGGGCCAGGCGAGGACGGTGACGACGACGCCGGCGATGATCAGCAGGGCGAAGACGGTGACCGGGATGTACCACCAGCGGAAGCGGCGCTTGCGCTTGGGAGCGCCGGCCTTCCTGGCGTTCTTCTTCGCGGCCTTGCTGTTCGGCGCCGGGCCGTACGTCTGGTAGGCCTTGTCGCTGCGCGGGGGGTACGAGGGGCCGGCCGCTCCGTCTGCGTCGGACGGCCTCTTGCGCGGGGGCCGCGCTCCGGCCAGCTCGTCGTCGAGCTGGCTGCGGCGCGGCCTGCTGCTCGCTTTGTACGTCTTGTAGGGCTTGGCCCCTCTGTCGTCCTGCGTCGCCATACGTGAAGCGCCTCCGGCCCTGCGCGCACGCGACGTCGGTGTGCGTGGCTGACGGGGGCGGGGCGCGAGTGCTCTCCCAGACTACGCCCGTGAGCGGGCGTTTCCTCTAGTCGCGAGTCTACACCATGGTAAGCTCGAGGGCGTGATGGCCCCTGAGCGCTTCGTGATCGGCGTCGACATCGGCGGCACGAAGGTGGCCGCCGCTCTCGTGCGCGGGCGCCTGCCCGAAACGGGAGCGCATCCGCCCGACGAGGTGGAGACGCCCGAGCTCGTGGACCGGTTCACCACGCTCACCGACGCCAGTTCGCCAGAGGCCACGCTGCGCGGCATCGAGGAGTGCATCGCCGACCTGGAGCACGGCTCCGGGCGCGTGGAGGGCATCGGCGTGGGCGTGGCCTCCATGGTGGACTTCGCCGCCGGGCGTATCGTCGAGTCCGTCAACCTTCCGCTCGCCGACGTGCCGCTGCGCGACGTGCTGCAGCGGAGGTTCGGCGTGCCGGTGGTCATCGACAACGACGCCACCGCCGCCGGCATCGGGGAGTGGGTGTACGGCGCCGGCGCGGGCACCAGCGACATGATCATGCTCACCCTCGGAACGGGCGTGGGCGGCGGCATCATCAGCGGCGGCCGCCCACTGCGGGGATCGAGCGGGGCGGCGGGCGAGCTCGGCCACATCATCGTGGAGTTCAGCGGCCTCAAGTGTCCCGCCAACTGCCCCAACTGGGGCTGTCTCGAGGCCTACGCGGCGGGACCCGCCATGGGCGCCGCCGCGCGTGTGGCCGCCGAGCTCGAGCCCGACTCGGCGCTGGGCAGGGAGCTGGCAGCCGGCCACACGGTGGACAGCCGGCTGCTGACCAGACTGGCGCTCGACGGCGACGCGGGCTCCATCGCGGTGCTCGAGCGCGCCGGGGAGTACCTGGGCGCCGGGCTGGTGAGCCTGAGCAACATCTTCGACCCGGAGCTGTTCGTCGTCGGCGGCGGCGCGGCGGCGGCGGGCGACCTGCTCCTGGAGCCGGCCCGCCGCGTCCTCGCCGCCCGCGCCCTCCCGCCGGCGCGCGACCGCGCGCGCGTGGCGCCGGCGGCGCTCGGTCCGGACGCGGGCTTCATCGGCGCCGCGGCGCTGGCGCTCACCGAGCTCTTCCCGCAGGACCGGGAGGCGTGACCGGGACTGTCCGGCCAGGGGACGGCCTTCGGTAGACTTCGCCGCTCGCATGCCCCAAAATGGGCGCTGGAATCCCGCGCGTTCTGCGTCTGCAGCGCGCCTACAGGAGGTGACACCACCACATGGCCTACAAGATCACTGATGAGTGTCTCGCGTGCGGCGCCTGCATCGACGAGTGCCCCAACGAGGCGATCTCTGAGGGCGACGACATCTACGTCATCGACGCCGAGAAGTGCGACGACTGCGCCACCTGCGTCGACTCCTGCCCGAGCGAGGCTATCGTCCCCGAGTGATCGCGCTCGAGACTTGAAGTCCTCCGGGGCCGGCTCCTCAAGGAGCCGGCCCCGTCGCTTTTGTGGGGGAGAGAGGCCGTCAGCCTTCCGCGAGGCCGGACGGGTCCACGACCTCCGGCTCGTCCCATGCCAGCCGCTCGCGCATGACGCGCACGGCCTCGGGGTTCTCGTCCACCAGCAGGTAGCCACGGCCCAGCCGCGCCGCCGCCTCGCCCGTGGTGCCGCTCCCGGCGAAGGGGTCCACCACGAGGTCGCCGGGGTCCGAGTGCACGCGCACGATGCGCTCGAGGATCTTGACCGGCTTCTGCGTCGGGTAGCCGGTCCTCTCCTTGCCGGTGGGGCTCACGATGGTCTGCCACCACACGTCCGTGGGCGTCTTGCCGCGCGCCGCCTTCTCGGGGCCGACCAGGGCGGGAGCCAGATACGGCACCCGGTCGATGTCGCCGTAGCGGAACACGAAGCGCGCGGGGTCGCGCGCGTACCAGAAGATCACGTCGTGCTTGGCCGGCCAGCGCGTGCGGGGTCGGGCGCCGTAGTCGTAGGCCCACACGATCTCGTTGACGAACGACGCGCGACCGAAGATCTCGTCCAGCAGGACCTTGCAGTAGTGCGACTCACGCGGGTCGATGTGGAAGAACAGCGACCCGTCGTCGCTGAGCACGCGCCGCGCCTGCTCGAGACGCGGCGCGAGGAACCCGAGATAGTCGTCGTAGGCGTCGTTCCAGGCGCAACTGCCCAGCACCTCGGTGCGGTAGCGCTTGCCGTTGAAGCCGACGCGCTCGGCCTTGTCGTCGCGCACTGCCCGTGTGCGCGTGCGCTCCTGGACCTTGCCGGTGTTGAACGGGGGGTCGAGGTAGACGAGGCGGGCGCAGCCGTCGTCGACGCCGGCCAGGACGTCGAGGCAGTCGCCCAGGACGATGCGCTTCACAGCGTGAGCTCGAAGACGCGCTGCTCTTTGTACAGGCGGAAGCCGAGGCTCTCGTAGAAGCTGGGCGTGGCCTCTCGCCACAGGCTCACCCGCACCCAGAGCTTGGGCAGGTCGCGGGCGCGCGCCCAGCGCACCGCCTCCGCGACCAGCGCCGAGCCGATGCCTTCTCCGCGCGCGCCCCCGGTCACGATGAGGGCGATGAGCTCGGCGAACGGATCCTCTTCGAGGACCACGCGCTCGTGGACGTCGACGACGCCGCTGAGTCCGCCGTCCGCGCGCTCCGCGACGAACAGGCCGTGCTCGACCGTCTGCAGCCGCAGGAGTCGCGCCGCCAGCTGCTCATCGGTGGACGGGTAGCCGAGCTCGGTGCACAGGCGCGCCAGAGCCGCGGCGTCGTCTGCGCGTCCGGGCCGGATGCGTGCGGGTCCCGTCTCCATGCCGGCAAGCATATCGCGCGCCGCGGCCACTCCTGAGAGAATGGGACGGTCACCACTGGAGGGACCATGACCGACGACGTCTGGCGCGAGTTCTTCGACAGCTTCGCGCCGCAGTACATGAACGAAGTCTTCACCACCGACAGCGTGCGCGAGGCCGCGTTCCTGGTCGAGCTGCTGGAACTGCCCGAGGGGGCATCCGTCCTCGACATCGGCTGCGGCACCGGGCGGCACGCCGTGGAGCTGGCCAAGGCCGGCTACCAGGTGACCGGCGTCGACATCTCGGGCGGCATGCTGCGCGAGGCGCGCGCAGCCGCTGAGCGGGCCGGCGTGGAGCTGGAGTTGGTGCAGGACGACGCCACGTCGTTCGATCTCGGACGCCGGTTCGACGCGGCCCTGTGCCTGTGCGAGGGCTCCCTCGGCCTGCTGGGCGGCGACGACCCGTTCGAGCACGACGCCGCGGTGCTGCGGCGCGCGTTCGCCGCTCTGCGGCCGGGCGCGCCGTTCGTGCTCACACTGCTCAACGCGCTGCGCATGATCCGCGACGCGACTCCGGACCAGGTGGAGCGCGGAGCCTTCGACCCCGCGACCCTGACGGAGACGTTCGAGATGGAGGTGCCGGCGGAGGACGGGCCGCGGAGCCTGCCGATCCGTGAGCGCGGCTACGTGCCGAGCGAGCTCGTGCTGCTCTGCCGCCAGGCAGGCTTCACGGTCGAGCACGTCTGGGGCGGCACCGCCGGCAACTGGGGTCGCCGCCCGGTGGAGCTCGACGAGATGGAGATCATGGCGGTGCTGCGGAGGCCGCCGGCGTGAGCGCCGCGGCCGCGGTGAGCGTCCGCAGGGCGACGGCGGACGACGCCGAGGTCGTCGCCACCGTGCTCAACGGCGCGATCCTCGGCGGCAGCCCGACGCTGCTCGACACACCGTTCTCGGTGGAGGACGAGCGCGCCTACATCGAGAGTCTGCCGGCGCGCTCGTTCATCCACGTCGCCGAGACTCCCGGCTCCGGCGTCGTCGGCTTCCAGACGGTGGTCCCGTGGAGCGACTTCGTCACCACGGCGCACGACCACGTGGCCACCATGGGCACCTACGTGGACGCCGCCCATCGCCGGCGGGGAGCAGGGGAGGCGCTCGCGCGGGCGAGCTTCGCCGCCGCGCTCGACCTCGGGTACGAGAAGATCTTCACCGACCTGCGCGCCGACAACCTGGCCTCGCTGGCCTACCACCTGTCGCTGGGGTTCACGGTGGTCGGCGCGGCCCGCCGCCAGGCTCGCACGGCGGGCCGCGACATCGACGTCCTGTTCATCGAGCGGTTCCTGAAGGAGGGGTGACCGTGCTGTACGTCTGCGCCACACCGATCGGCAATCTGGGAGACGTGTCCCCCCGCGTCCTCGACGCGCTGCGTGAGGCGGAACTGGTGGCCGCGGAGGACACGCGCCGCACGCGCAAGCTGCTCAGCCACTTCGACATCCACTCGCCGCTGACGAGCTTCTTCCAGCACAACGAGCTGCAGAAGACCGACGAGGTGCTGCGGCTGCTGCGCGACGGCCGCATCGTGGCGCTGGTCACCGACGCCGGGATGCCCGGGGTGCAGGATCCCGGCATGCTGCTGGTGCAGAAGGTGGTCGCCGAGGGCCTCGACATGACCGTGCTGCCGGGGCCGTCCGCCGTGCTCACGGCGCTCGTGGCGGCCGGGATCGCCGGCGACGGCTTCCGCTTCGTCGGGTACCTGCCGCGCCGGGCGCGGGAGCTGGAGCACACGCTGAACGAGTGGCGGACCTGCGGCGGACTCGTCATCGCCTTCGACACCGGACAGCGACTCTCGAAGAGCCTGGCGTGCCTGGCGGCCCAGCTGCCGGAGGCCAGGGCCGCCGTCTGCCGCGAGCTCACCAAAGTGCACGAAGAGGTCGTCCGCGGGACCGTGCTGGAGCTCAGCGAGCGGTACCCGGTGCCCGGACCCGATGCGGGCCCCATGGGTTCGCTGCGGGGAGAGATCACGCTCGTACTGGACCTCGGGCGGCCGCTCGACGCGGCAGCCGCCCGGCGGCCGGACGCGGCCGCGGCCGCGGAGCGCCTGCTCGGCCGCGGCCTCTCGCGCCGCGACGCGGCCACGGCGCTCCACGTGTGCCTGGGCGTCCCGCGCCGTGAGGCCGACCAGCTCGTCCGCGAGATCGCCGCGCGCGTGGGCTGATGCGTAGCCGGTCGGGCGATCCCGGGTGGAGTCGGGCCGGGGCACGGCTCTGGTAGACTCTGCCGCATGGACCTGACCGCCCTCATCGCCGAGCGCCCGCTGCTGCTGGACGGCGGCCTGGGTCGCGCGCTCATGGAGCGCGGGTTCCAGGCGGGCGAGTGCCCGGAGGAGTGGAACGCCTCGCATCCGGCCGAGGTGGAGGACATCCACCGCAGCTTCTACGCCGCCGGTTCGGACATCGTGAACACCAACACCTTCGGCGGCACCGCGATGCGCCTCGCGGCGCACGGGTTGTCGGCGCGCGCCGTGGAGCTCAACGAGGCCGGCGCGCGACTCGCGGCCGGCGTGCGCGACCGCGAGTTCCCCGGCCGCTGGGTGGCCGGCGACATCGGCCCCTGCGGCGCCATGGTGGCGCCCATGGGCACGGCGGACCCGGCCGACCTGCGCGCCACCTTCGCCGAGCAGGCGCGGGCCCTGGTCGCCGGCGGAGTCGACCTCCTCAACATCGAGACGATGTTCGACCTCACCGAGGCGACCATCGCCGTCGAGGAGGCGGTCAAGGCGGCTGAGGGACGGCCGGTGCTGGCCAGCATGGCGTTCAAGCCGGCCGCCAAGGGGTTCCGCACCATGATGGGGGTCACGCCCGAGCAGGCGGTCGCCGCGCTCACGGCCGCCGGCGCCGCGCTCGTGGGCTGCAACTGCGAGATCAGCTGCGAGCCGATGGCCGAGCTCATCCCCGTCTTCGGCGAGCTCACCGGCGGCGCCACCTACGCACAGCCGAACGCGGGCCAGCCTCGCCTGGAGGGCGGGGAGACCGTGTACGACGAGACGCCGGAGCACTTCGCCTCCGTCGTCGCTACGTACCCCGCCATGGGCGCCAGGATCGTCGGCGGGTGCTGCGGCACGCCGCCCGCCTCCATCGCCGCGCTCGCAGCGGCGCTCGGCCGCTAGTCTCCCCGGCCGCGGCTAACGGCCGCCGGTCATCGCCTGCGGCCGACGTAGAGGAAGTGCTCGCAGCACCCCATCGCCTCAGGCGACGACGCGCTCGCCTCGACAAGTTCGAGCCACGCCTCCTGCACGTCGTCGGACAAGTCCAGGAACAGCTCCTGCTCGCACCCGGTGAACGACTCCAGACCGGCGAGCAGCACCTCGTCGAAGTCGTCGGCGAACAGGTCGCGGAACTCCGCTGCCGTGGTGAAGTGACCATGCCCCAGCGTGGGGGCCTCCTCGGGATGGACGAGGCCGTCCTCCAGGAACCGGCGAAGCATGTCGTGACGTTCGACCCCCTGGTCGCCGAGGAGCAGGTATTCCATGCGCAGGCCCGTCATGCGGTTGAGGCCGCCGGCGAACAGGAGACCGGCCGGCCTGAGCACGCGACGCGCCTCCGTGATGGCCTGCCGGCGCTCGGCGAGCGTCATGAGGTGGTAGAGCGGTCCGAGGAGCAGTACCGCGTCACAGGAGCCGTCAGCGAGGTGGCCGAGGTCGGTCGCCGTCGCCAGCCGTGCGTCAAGCACGCGCTCCGCCAGCCCGGAGGTCCGCAACCGCTCGAGCGCGGTGTCCAGGAGCCGCTGCGAGACGTCCGCGAGGTACAGGTCGCAGCCCAGCCCGGCGAGCACCTCGTCGTAGTGGCCGGCTCCGACGCCGATGTCGGCCACGGCGCTCGCCGGCGGCACGAGGCGCGAGAGGATGCGCTCAGTCATCCAGCGCTCGACGGGACCGTGGATCTCGAGCCGGGAGACCTCGAACTCGAAGGCGGCGCCGTCGTAGTGGGCACCGACGGCGAACTGTAGCTCGCGCTCTTCATCCTGCCTGTCCGACCGGTCCATGCTCCTCCGTCTACGCTCATCGGGGGCGGGCGCATCCCCCCGGCGGGCACATTCGGCCCGACCATCCAGCCCTGATGGTACTCGTCGATGAGCGTGGAGTCACCGCTCCGTGTCCATGCTTGACACGCGCGACGTACTGTGAATAGAATCACAGTCAGAGGGACCGTGGGAGGAACCTTGAGCGCCAAAGAACAGAAGCACGTCTCATTGCAGACCGTCCAGCGCCTGAGCGTGTATCGCAAGGTGCTCGAAGAACTGGACCACGACGGCACCGAGTACGTGCACTCCCACGAGCTCGCGGCGCTGGTCGGCGTCACACCGGCCCAGTTGCGCCGCGACCTCTCCAGCTTCGGCACCTTCGGCAACATCGCCCGCGGCTACAACGTGTACGAGATGAGCCGCACGATCAGCCGCATCCTGGGCACCAACGAGACCCAGAACGTCGCCCTGTTCGGCGTCGGCGACCTGGGTCGCGCGCTCCTCTCCTACCGTGGGTTCGAGGAGCGCGGCTTCCACATCACCGTGGCCTTCGACGTGGACAGCGCGAAGGTGGGACGGGTGTTCGCCGGTCGCCGCTGCTACCACATCGATCAGCTCGAGGAGGTGCTGCGCGAGTTCGACGTGCACATGGCGATCCTGGCCACGCGCCCTGAGGGGTTGCAGACGCTGGTCGACCGCGTGTGCGCGGCAGGCGCGCACGGCGTGCTCAACTTCGTGCCCAAGCGGGTGACCGTCCCGGCTTGGCTGCCACGTGGAAGAGACCGACATCGCATCCCAGCTCGAACTGCTCTCGTTCCTCTCCAGGAGCGAGTCGCCCGAGTCCGCGCGACGCCGGCGTGGCGTCGTCGGGCGCGCCGGGGGAGCCGGCGCCGGAGGGGATGACGGCGTGAGGCCGGAAGAGGACGGACTGGGAGCTGAGTTTTTTTCGAGACTACTGTGAACGATTTCACTGTGAAGACGGTAACTAACCAGCACGGACCGGCAGAGGCCGTGTCCGCGGCGGAACAGAGGAGGAGAGTCATGAAGGGCAAGAGGATCCTGATGGTCGACGACGACCGCGATCTGGTGATGGGCGTCAAGACGTTCCTGGAGGCTCGCGGCTACGAGGTCGACACTGCCCACAGCGGCGTCGAGGGGCACGAACGGCTCGCGGCGCAGCGGCCCGACCTCGTCATCCTGGACATCATGATGGATTACGACACCGACGGCTTCAACGTGGCCTTCAAGCTGCGCGAAGACCCGGACACGGCGGACATCCCCGTCATCATCATGAGCGGCTTCACCAAGGAGCTCGACACCAAGACCCACGTGTTCGAGCCGATGATGTACCGCGACTGGCCGGCCGCCAAGTTCCTGGAGAAGCCGGTCAAGCTGGCCGACCTCGCCGACACGATCGCCGGGCTGCTCGCCGGCGGCGAGGCGCCGGTCGCGAAGGGCGCGTGACCCGATGACGCCGGCCGAGACGATCATCGCCGGGCGTGAGGACCACCTCACGCGCGAACAGATGATCCCGCTGCTCCAGGAGATCCAGGCGGCTGACGGCTTCCTCTCCACCGAGGCCATGGCTCTCGTGGCCGAGGCGCTGGAGACGCCGGTGAGCCGCGTGTACGGCGTTGCGACCTTCTACAACCAGTTCCGCTTCGCCCCGCTGGGCGAGCACGTGGTCGAGGTCTGCCGGGGCACGGCGTGCCACGTGAAGCAGAGCCTCGCGCTCGCCCAGCACCTGAAGCGGCGGCTGAAGCTGCGCGACGACGGCAACTCGGCCGACGGCCGCTACACCGTCATCAGCGTCGCCTGCCTCGGCGCCTGCTCGATCGCCCCGGTGATCAAGCTGGACGGCGAGTTCTACGGCCACCTCACCGTGGAGAAGCTGGACGCTCTGCTGGACGAAGTGGACGCAAGCGCCGCGGAAGAGGACGACGAAGCGGCGGCCTGACCATGGACCACCTATCAAGCGAGACGAGCATGAACCACAGCGAGCTCATGACCCCGTGCTGCCCGCGCTGCCTGCACACCGCGGCGACCCCCTGCGCCGACGTCGTCGACTGCATCGACCACGGGCCCGTGTGCCACGAGGACGACGCCTGCGCCGAACTGCGGGCGGCGCGCGTGCGCCGCGCCCGCCGCGGCGGCGACGGGATGCTCCTCTACGTCGGCGCCGGCACCTGCGGGCGCGCCAACGGCGCGCTCACGGTGATCGAGCGCATGAACGCGTACTTCGAGCGGCGCGGCCTGCACGTGCCGATCCTGGAGACCGGCTGCGTCGGCTTCTGCCAGCGCGAGGTCTTCGTCGACCTGGTGACCGCCGACGGCGTGCGCCTCACCTACTGCGACCTGGGCCCGGAGACCGTGGACGAGTGGCTCGAGGACGTGTTCGGCGAGGGGGAACTGCGCAACCGCTTCCTGCTCGGCCGCTACGACGACCCGGACGACCTCTACCGTGGCGTGCCGCCGGTCGGCGAGACGCCGTTCTTCGCGCGCCAGACCAAGGTCGTGCTGCAGAACTGCGGCGTGATCGACCCGGCCAGCCTGGACGCGGCGCTGGCCGCCGGCGGCTTCCGCGCCGCCGCCAAGGCGCTGGCCACGATGACCCCGGCCGAGGTCTGCGACGAGGTCATCGCCAGCGGCCTGCGCGGCCGCGGCGGCGCCGGGTTCCCGACCGGTCGCAAGTGGAAGGTGGCGCACGACCAGCCGAAGGCCCAGAAGTACCTCATCTGCAACGCCGACGAAGGCGACCCCGGCGCGTTCATGGACCGCGCCGTGCTCGAGAGCGACCCCTTCCGCGTCGTGGAGGGCATGCTGATCGCGGCCTACGCCATCGGCGCGACCAAGGGCTACGTGTACTGCCGCGCCGAGTACCCGCTGGCGATCGAGCGCCTCGGCGAGGCCATCCGCCAGTGCCGCGCCGCCGGACTGCTCGGCCGCAACATCCTCGGCACCCTCACCGACTTCGACATCACCATCAAGATGGGCGCCGGCGCGTTCGTCTGCGGCGAGGAGACGGCGATCCTGGCGAGCATCGAGGGCGGGCGCGGCATGCCTCGTCCTCGCCCGCCCTACCCCGCGGTCAGCGGCCTGCACGGCTGCCCCACGGTGCTGAACAACGTCGAGACGCTGGCCAACGTGCCGGCCGTGATCGACCACGGCGCACAGTGGTTCAGCGACCTCGGGTACGGGGACGCGGCCGGCACCAAGGTCTTCGCCCTCTCCGGCCGCGTGCAGAACACCGGCCTCGTGGAGGTCCCCGTCGGCATCCCGCTGCGCGAGGTCGTCTACGACATCGGCGGCGGCGCCCCGGCCGGCCACCACATCAAGGCCGTGCAGATCGGCGGCCCCAGCGGCGGCTGCATCCCGGACGAGTACCTCGACGTCGCGACCGACTACGGCACGCTGCAGGAGCTCGGCGCGATGATGGGCAGCGGCGGCATGGTCGTCATGGACGAGCGCTCCTGCATGGTGGACGTCGCCAAGTTCTTCATGGAGTTCATCCGCAACGAGAGCTGCGGCAAGTGCACGCCGTGCCGCGAGGGCACCACGCGCATGCACGAGATCCTCACCGAGCTCACCGAACGTCCGGTCGGCGACGACATGCGGCGGCTGGAGCGGTTCCGCGGCATCCTGCACCTGGAAGAGCTGGCGGAGACCGTCAAGGAGACGAGTCTCTGCGGCCTCGGCCAGTCCGCGGCGAACCCCGTGCTGAGCACGCTGCGGTTCTTCCGCGACGAGTACGAGGCCCACGTGATGGAGAGCACCTGCCCCGCCGGCGCCTGCACGGGCCTCCGCGTGTTCGACATCGACCCCGAGCTCTGCACCGGCTGCGCCCTGTGCGCCAAGAACTGCCCGAGCGGCGCGGTGATCGGCAAGCGCAAGTTCGCCCACTCCATCATCGTCGACCGCTGCACCGGCTGCGGCGCCTGCGCCGACGCCTGCCCCAAGCAGGCCGTGCTGGCCGTGGCGTGAGAGGACCGACCATGAAGCTCACCATCAACGGTACCGAGATCGAGGCCGCGAGGGGCGAGAGCGTCCTGAAGGCCGCCAGGCGCGCCGGGGTGGACATCCCGCACCTGTGCTCCCTGGACTGGGCGCCGAGCCCCGCCGCCTCCTGCCGACTCTGCGTGGTGGAGGTCGAGGGGAACCCGCGGCTCCTGACGAGCTGCACGCTCGAGGCCGCCGAGGGCATGGCGGTGCACACGCACACGCCGCGGGTGCTCAAGGCGCGGCGCGCGATCATGGAACTGCTCATCGCGAGCCACCCGCAGGACTGCCTGGGCTGCGTGCGCGGCGGCGACTGCGAGCTCGCCACGCTCGCCGGCGACCTCGGCGTGCGCAAGGACCGCTACGTCGGCGTGCGCAAGCAGCACCCCGTGGACATCAGCTCGCCGGCGCTGTGGCGCGACCCCAACAAGTGCGTGCTCTGCGGCCGCTGCGTGACGACCTGCCACGACGTGCAGGGCGTGGGCGCCATCGACTTCGTCGGCCGGGGGTTCAAGACCAAGGTGGCCCCCGGCTTCAGCATCGGGCTCAACGTGAGCCAGTGCGTGTACTGCGGCCAGTGCGCCCGCGTGTGCCCCACCGGGGCGATCGTGGAGCGCGACCAGGTGGACGACGTGGTCGCGGCCCTGGCCGACCCCGACGCAGTGGTGGTCGCCCAGGTGGCCCCGGCCGTGCCGGCCACGCTGCTCGAGGGCCACAGCAAGAGCGAAGGCGTGCGCGTGATGCTCGAGCGGCTGGCGGCGGCGCTCAAGAAGGTCGGGTTCGACGCCGTGTTCGACACGAGCTTCGCCGCCGACCTGACGATCATGGAGGAGGCGTCCGAGCTCCTCGACCGCGTGCAGAACGGCGGCGTGTTGCCGATGTTCACCAGCTGTTCTCCCGCCTGGGTGAACTACGTGGAGACGCACCGTCCCGACCTGATCCCGCACCTGAGCACCTGCAAGAGCCCGCAGCAGATGGCCGGCGCGCTGATCCGCGAGATCCTGCCGGAGCACATGGACCTGGAGGGCAAGCGCCTCGTGGTCGTGAGCCTCATGCCGTGCACGGCCAAGAAGTACGAGGCGCAGGACCAGAGCGGCGTGGACCTCGTGCTCACCACGCGCGAGCTCGACCACCTCTGGGGACGGTTCGGCGTGGACTTCGCGCAGTTCCACGAGCGCACGCCGCTGGACCCGCCGTTCGCCGAGGCGACCGGCGCCGGGCGCCTGTTCGCCGGCAGCGGCGGCGTGATGGAGGCGGCCGTGCGCACGGCGTACCTGATGGTGGCCGGTGAGGAGCTCGACGCCGGCCCCAAGGTGGCCGAGGCGCGGGGCAAGGAGGACGTGCGCCGCTTCACCGTCACCGCCGGCAGCGCCCGGCTCAACCTGGCCGTGGTCAGCGGCCTCGGGCGGCTCAAGGAGTCCGTGGACGGACTCCTGGACCCCGAGGCCGGCGTGCACTTCGTGGAGGTCATGAGCTGCCCGGGCGGGTGCGTGGGCGGCGGCGGGCAGCCCTACGACACCGACACGACGGCCGTCAGAGAGCGGATGGAGCGCCTCTACGAAGTGGACAGGCGCTCCCGGCAGCGCCGCTCCCACGAGAACGCCGACGTCCAGGCGCTCTACGAGGAGCTGCTCGGCCGTCCGCTCGGTGAGGTCAGCCACCGGCTCCTGCACCGCACCTACACCGACCGCAGCCCCAGGGCCGCGGCGGTCTGAGGAGAGACGTGAGCGGGACCATCATCACGACGATCAAGCAGAACTGCCGCCGGTGCTACACCTGCGTGCGGGACTGCCCCGCGGAGGCGATCCGTATCGAGGACGGCCAGGCGTTCGTGGTCGACGAGCGGTGCATCGCGTGCGGCAACTGCACGCTGGTCTGCTCGCAGAACGCCAAGGCGTACCTGAGCGGGCTTGAGCGGGCGTCCTGGCTGCTCGAGGAGGACGCCCCTGTGGCCGCCCTCCTGGCGCCGTCCTTCCCGGCGGGCTTCAGCGCGCCCGCCGGCCAGCTGGTCGGCGCCTTCAGGGCGGCGGGGTTCGACTACGTGGTGGAGGTCGCGCAGGGCGCCGACCTGGTCAGCCGGGCCTACGCCGACTATCTGGACGACAACCCGACCGGCGTGCACATCGCGACCGCCTGCCCCGCAGTGGCCGAGTACGTGCGCAAGTACCACCCCGGACTGGTCGACCGGCTCGTGCCCATCGTCTCCCCGATGATCGCCACGGCGCTGGCGGTGAAGGAGCTCTACGGCGAGCACGTGCGCTGCGTGTTCGTCGGGCCCTGCGTGGCCAAGAAGGCGGAGGCGCGCGACCCGCTGCTGGACCCGGTGATCGACGAGGTGCTCACGTTGCAGGAGGCCAACCGGCTGCTGGCGGCGCGCGGCGCCGATCCGGCGAAGGCGGCGGAGGCGGCGTGGGACGAGCCGGCCGCCGGGCGGGCGCGGGTCTTCCCGCTGCCCGGCGGCCTGCTCGAGAGCGCCGGCATGGACCGCGGCATGCTCGACCCCGACGTTCTGGTGGTCGCCGGTCACGACGAGACGGTCGAGGTGCTCGGCAGCCTCGCGGAGGCCGATACGGGCCAGACCCTGCTCGTGGAGGCCCTCATGTGCCGCGGCTGCTACTGCGGGCCGGGCATCAGCTCCTCCGAGCCCGGCCTGCTGCGCAAGCGCCGCGTCGGCGAGTACGTGGCCGAGTGCCGCCGTCGCGAGGCGGAGGCGGCGGCGCTGCGCTCCGCCGAGCAGGACGAGGACGAGCGGCTCGCCGCCGCGTTCCCCGGCCTGGACCTCCGCCGCGTCTACACGCCCGACGACCAGCGGCTCCCCGAGCCGACCGAGGAGGAGATCCGCGAGATCCTCGCGCGGACCAACAAGTTCTACCCCGAGGACGAGCTCAACTGCGGCGCCTGCGGCTACCCCACCTGCCGCGCCAAGGCGGTGGCCGTGCACTGCGGCATGGCCGAGGACGCCATGTGCCTCCCGTTCATGATCGACCAGGCCGAGCGCGTCTGCATGGAGCTCAACGTCCCCTGGAGCGAGATGCGCGACGTGCACCGCCACATCATCAACACGGAGAAGCTGGCCAGCATGGGCCAGATGGCGGCCGGTGTGGCGCACGAGCTCAACAACCCGCTCAGCACGATCCTCCTGTACACCCACATCCTGGGGAAGAAGCTCAAGGACCGCGACGACCTGGACCACGACCTCAAGCTCGTCGCGGAGGAGAGCGAGCGCTGCAAGAAGATCGTCGGCAACCTGCTCGACTTCGCGCGTCAGAGTCGCGTGCACCTGGAGAGCGTGGACGTGCGCGACGTGGTGCAGCAGGCGGTCGACTCCGCCTCCGCCACCCAGCAGCCCACCGGGCACGAGGTCAACCTGCTGGTCGACGTCGCGCCGGGCCTGCGCGCCGACCTCGACCGTGACCAGATGACCCAGGTCCTCGTGAACCTGGTCAAGAACGGCATCGAGGCCATGGAGGGCCGCGGCGGGGCCGTCCTGGTCAGCGCGTACGAGGTCGGGGGCGCGGGGCGCGTCCACATCTCCGTGCGGGACGAGGGCGCCGGCATCCCGCCGAGCGCGCGCGACAAGGTCTTCCAGCCCTTCTTCACGACCAAGAGCATCGGCAAGGGCACCGGTCTCGGCCTGCCGATCAGCTACGGCATCATCAAGATGCACAACGGGACCATCTGGTTCGACACCGAGACCGACCGCGGCACGACCTTCCACGTGGAGGTGCCCAGCACCCACGCCGGCGGGGGCGCGCTGATCGACGACAAGGGAGCGACACCATGACCACCCCGACGACGGTCCTGTTCGTGGACGACGACCGGGACTTCCTGGAGAGCAAGCAGGTCTACCTTGAGGCGCGCGGCTACCGCGTGCTGACCGCCGAGAGCCCGGACGAGGCGCTGCGGCTGCTGGAGACGGAGCTTCCGGCCATCATCTTCCTCGACCTGATGATGGAGCACGTGGACGACGGGTTCCGGCTCGGCTACCGGATCGGCAAGGACGAGCGGCTCAGCCACATCCCGCTCGTCATGCTCAGCGGCGTGGCCGCCGAGACGGGCACGCGGTTCGACGGCGAGGCCGGCGGTCTGCGCGAGTGGAGCCGGCTCGCCCGGTTCCTGGACAAGCCGGTGACCGGCAAACAGGTGCTCGCGGTGATCGAAGAGCTCGCCGGCGAGCGGGCGGCGGTCTGAGCCGGGCGGAGAGGAGACCACCATGGCCGAGGGCAGCATCCTCATCGTCGACGACGAGTACGGCGTGCGCAGCGGCATCCGCACCATCCTCGAGATGGACGGCTACGACGTGGCCGAGGCCGGCGACGGCGCCAGCGCGCTCGCCGTCCTGGGCGAGCGTGACTTCGACGTCGCCCTGCTCGACTACCGCCTGCCCGACACCGACGGCCTGAGCCTTCTGCAGACCATGAAGCAGCGCGGGTGCGAGGCCATGGTCTGCATGATCACGGCGTACGCCAACATCGACACGGCCATCGCCGCGACGCGGCAGGGTGTGGACTTCTTCCTGCCCAAGCCGTTCAGCCCCGACGACCTCGAGGGCGTGGTGGCCACGCTGCTCAAGCACAAGCGGGCGCGCACGGACGCGGAGCGCCTGCGCGCCGAGCACGAGGCGAGCCTGCTCGCCCTCGCCGAGGAGAAGACCCAGACGCACTCGCTGGTGAGCTCCCTGCGGGACGCCGTGCTCGTGGTCAACCGGGACGGCGACGCGGTGCTCGCCAACCCGCCCATGCTCGAACTGCTGGGGCTGGGCGAGGACGAGGTGCTCATGCGGCCGGCGCAGGAGCTGCTCGGCGGCGGCGCCCTGGCGCCGCTCTGCGAGCAGCTGGCCGCGCCGGCCAAGGACCGCACCGTGCGCCAGCTCGAGCTCGACGAGCAGACGTACATGGCGAGCATCGTCACGTTCCGCGACCAGGCGGGCGAGGCGCGCGGCCGCATCCTGACCCTCAGCGACATCAGCGAGGTCAGGCGCCTCGCCATGGAGAAACAGAAGTTCATCCGCACGATGGTGCACGAGCTCAAGAGCCCGCTCGGCTCCATCAAGGGCCTGCTCGAGGTGGTCACCGACAAGAGCCTCGGCGACGAGCTCGACCCCTACATCCCCATGGTCGAGCGCGCCGACCACCGCATCGACAACCTCGTGGAGCTGATCCGCGACCTGCTCACGCTGGCGCGCAGCGAGCAGGCCCCCGAGGGCGAGGAGCCCGAGCTCGTGCCGGTGGCTCCCGTCCTGCACGAGGTCGTGGAGCTCGCCCGCGAGCGCGGCGCCCAGCGCGGCGTCACGGTGACGACCGAGCTGGCCGCGGACCTGCCGCCGGCGCTCATCCGGCCAGACGACCTGCAATTGGTGCTCAGCAACCTGGTCGGCAACGCCGTCAAGTACAACCGCGACCGCGGCAGCGTCACCGTCCGCGGAGCGCTGGAGGAGGGCTGGCTGCGCCTCGACGTCGCGGACACGGGCATCGGCATCAGGGAGGGGAACCTCACCCGGCTCTTCGACGAGTTCTTCCGCGAGAAGCGCGACGAGACGCGCGAGCTCGAGGGCAACGGCCTCGGGCTGAGCATCGTGAAGCGCCTGGTGGAACGCGCCGGCGGCCGCCTGGAGGCGGCGAGCGTGATCGGCGAGGGATCGGTGTTCACGGTGCTGCTGCCGGCGTGACGCCGGACGGGGCGGGCGGGGTTCCCCCACGGTCTGTCCAACCGCCCGCCCTCTCCGGCGTCACGCCGTTCCGCGCTCGCCGGCGTCTGCTCCTGCGACGGGATCACTGTTCTCGGCGGCATCCCGAGCCGCGATCGCCCGTCCGAGGATCGCCTCCACCACCTCGGTCTTGGCCTCGGCGTAGTACTGCATGGTCGGCCAGTCCTGCTCGGCGAGGCGCCGCTTGGCGGCCGCGTAGAGCTCCCGCTCCTCAGTGACGGTCCGCAGCCGGTCGCGGAACAGCAGGCAGCGCTCGACCTCGGGAGAGTCCGGCGGGAAGACGTGCACGTGCACGTCTCGCGCCGGCGTACGCAGCATGCGGTGCTCCCACCAGTCCGGTTCGCGTACCCGCAGCTGGTATCCCGCCGCCTCGAGCGCCGGGAGGTACGAGGCCTCGTCGGACGGGTCGTCCAGCACGAGCAGGATGTCCACGATCGGCTTGGCCGCGAGGCCGGGCACCGCGGTCGAGCCCATGTGCTCGATGAGCCGCTCGCGACCCTCCAGCAGCGCTGTGGATCCTCGCCGCCTCCCGGCGGAAGCGCTCCGCCCACGCCGGGTCGTGGTCCTGGACCTCGATGGCGACATGTTCGAGCGGTCCGACGATGACCTCGGCGAGACGGCGCGCCAGAGCATCGTCGTCGTGCTGCCCGCTGGTCGGCTGCTCGCTCATGCCCCGATGGTACCGCGCCTTCTCAGGTGGGCGGTCTCTCAACCTTGCTCAACCCGGCGTAACCCGTGCACCGGACTTCTTCGCCTTCGAGACTGCCGCAGGGACTGGTGCGGGGAATACTGAGGGCATGAACACACGTATCGATATCAATGCCACCCACCTCGTCGTGAGGCTCCGCGGATTGGACGTCATGTGGACCACGCGACGGCGCATCATCGTGCCGCTGGAGCACGTGGACGGAGCGAGGATCGACCCGCACGTGGTGCGGCACGGCCCCTGGCTGGGCGCCGGCTACACCGACGCCCTGTTGGACTACGCGGTGGCCGCCGGTCCGATGCACGTGCGCGGCCGTCATGAGTTCTGGGACGTGCACCACCCGGAGCGGACGCTCGTGATCGATCTGACCGAAGAGCCCTACGAGCGGCTCGTGATCGACGTGGACGACCCGGAGGAGACGGCCGCGGCCATCAACACGGCCGTGCACGCCGCGCGAGCGGCGGCCTGAGCTCCGCGAGCGCGGCCCGGACCCTCCGCAGGGCCGCTACGCCCGGTCCGCGTCTCCTTTGAACGCCGCGCGCCTGCGGAACACCGCTCCCACCGTGTCCAGGATCAGGCGCGCGCCGTGCAGCGCCGTGAGCTGGCCCGGGCCCGTCGTACATCGGCGCGACCTCCACGAGGTCCATGCCGACCACGTTGCAGCGGGCGCACACGGCCAGCAGGATCTCCTTGGCCTCGTAGTAGCTGAAGCCGCCCGGCTCGGGCGTGCCGGTGCCGGGCGCGATGGCCGGGTCGAGGGCGTCGATGTCGAAGGTGATGTACACGTCGCCGCCCTTGGGCAGGTGCGCGACGAGGTCGTCGACCAGCATGTCCTTGGCCTGCTGGCACCAGAAGATGTGCGCTCCGCGGCTCCTGGCCAGCGCGATGTTGTCGCCGGGGGTGTGCAGGCTGCGGATGCCGTACTGCGTGAGCCCGTTGATGAACCCGGCCTCGTGGCTGCGGATGATGGGGCTGGCGTGCGAGAAGCGGCTGCCGCCCTCCTCGTCCCAGTAGTCCATGTGCGTGTCGAACTGGACCAGGTGCACCGGCTTGTCGCCGCGCGACTGGTACAGCGCCTTGAGCACGGGGTACCCGATGGAGTGGTCGCCGCCGAGGGTGACGGGGAAGAGGCCCGAGGCCATGATGGGCTTCAGCCGGTCGATCACGGCGTTGTGGTAGCGCTCCGGCGACCACATGGGGCCGAGCGCGACGTCGCCGGTGTCGGCCCAGCGGACGCCGCCGAGCAGCTCGACGCCGGCCTCGCCGTCCCAGAACGGCTCGGCGTCGCGCTGGAACGCGTACATGGTGGAGGCCTCGCGCAGGGCGCGAGGCCCCATGCGCGCGCCAGACCGGCTGGTGGTGCCCTCGTCCCAGCCGATGCCGACGACGGCCACGTCGGCGTCCGCCGTCGTCGGCGCCTCCATCATCGGCGCCTTGAAGAAGGTCGCGATGCCGCTGAACGGCAGTGAATCGTACGTCATGCGATGCCTTTCGCGTGCTGCCTTGCTCACCTCGGCCACGCATTCTTCCACGATGTCGCAGCCGAGCGCGAACAGCTCGGGCGGCATGTTGAGCGCCGGCGTGGGGCGGAACCAGTTGAACGCCGGCTCGTAGATCGGGATGACGCCGCGCCGCTCCATGGCGTAGACGACCTCGCGCGTGAGGTCGTGCGCCGGCGTCTTGGTGTCCTTGTCCTCGACGAACTCGACGCACTGGTAGCAGCCCTTGACGCGCACGTCGCCGACGATCTCGTACTTGTCCTTCATGGCGCCGAACTTGGCCTTGGCGATCCTCTCGATCTCCTTGACGTTGTCCAGCACGTTGTCGCGCTTGATGATCTCGATGAGCTTGATGCCGACGGCGCAGCCCACGGGAGAGCCGGCGAAGGTGCCTCCGGTGTACAGTTCGCCGGCCGGCTCGCTCATGCGGTCCGACCCCAGCGTGTAGCAGATGGGGATCAGCCCGCCGGACGTGGCCTTGCCGAGCGAGAGCAGCTCGACCTCCACGTCCGGGTACGCGTCCACGAGGAACCACTCGCCGCAGCGCCCCATGCCCTCCTGCACCTCGTCGTTGTAGAGGATCCAGCCGTACTTCTTGCAGAGCGTCGGAGAGGCGCCTGGGCCACTCCGGCGGCGGGATCTGGATGCCGTTCTCGCCCTGGATGAACTCCACGTTGACGCCGGCGATGCTGTCGGGCGTGGCCTTGTAGCGCAGGATCATCTCCTCGATGTAGCCGAGGCAGGCGATGTCGCAGGCCGGGTAGTCCAGGTGGAACGGGCAGCGGTAGCAGGTGGGGAAGGGGACGTTGATCCAGCCGCTCATGAACGGCTCGATGCCGTGGTTGTAGTGGGCGTTGTGCGGGCCCATGGCGCCGGTGCCGTAGTTGCCGCCGTGGAAGCTGCCCAGGAAGGTGATGACGAAGGGGCGGCTGGGGCCGGCGGCCTCGCGCATGATGCGCACCGCGTTCTCGACGACCTCACTGCCGGTGGTGTCGTAGACGACCTTGGTGAGCGGCCTGGGCGCGATCTCGACGAGCTTCTCGGCGAGCTGGTACTGGTGCCAGGTGGTGAGCGACGAGAGGCACTCGGTGCCGTACTCCTTGAGCGCCTGGTGCGCGGCCTCGACGAGCTCGGGGTTGTTGCCGCCGAGCGGGGAGGAGGCCCAGCCGGCCAGCCAGTCGATGTAGCGGTTGCCGTCCACGTCCTCGAGGAACCAGCCGTCGCGGTAGCGCGAGACGAAGTGGCTCGGCGGCCAGTCGCCGATGAGGGAGACCCCCAGCATGATGTCCTCGCCGCGCTTCATGAGCGCCTGGCTCTTCGGGCCCGGGGGTGGGGTGTGCACGTGCGGGCGCGTCTGGTCGCCCATGGCTCTCGCCTCCCTACATCGTCGCCGGCGGCTCGCCCGGCGACCACTCGTAGTTGTCCTTGAGGATCTTGAGGTTGAGGACGAAGTCGGCCTGGTCGATGCCGGGGATGGTGCGGATGTGGTTGACGAGGACGTCGAGGAGCTCCTCGCGGTCGTGCGCGACGACGCCGACGATGATGTCGAAGTCGCCGGCGCAGATGCTGACGTAGTCCACCTGCGGCAGCTCGGCGACCGCCTTGGCGACGGCCTCGATGCGGTCGCCCTTGACCCGCAGGTGGATCTGCGCCCACATGAGGCCGAGGTCCAGCGGGCTGCTGACGGCGACGATCTGGATGACGTTGGTGCGCAGCAGCCGCGCGACCCGCTGGCGGACGCTGGCCTCGGAGATGCCGAGGTCCTTGGCGATGGCGGTGAACGCGCGCCGGCCGTCGACCTGCAGGTGGCCGATGATGGCGATGTCCGTCTTGTCGAGTGTCTGTCTGCGCATGGGGCTCCTTTCGACCCTCCCATTCTACGAATCCCGTGCGCGACGGGCCAGAGACGGTGCGATTTTCTTGCGTGCGATACGATTGCGGGCGGACCACAGGGAGGCAGAAGATGAAGATCGAGCGCAAACCGTCCCCGGCGCTGCTGCCGACGCCGGTCGTGCTGCTGAGCGTCGCCGGCCACGGCAAGGAGAAGCCCAACATCATCACCCTCGCGTGGGTCGGCACGGTGTGCTCCGACCCGCCCATGCTGAGCGTCGCCATCCGCCCGTCGCGGCACTCGCGCCGGCTGGTCAACGCGGCGCGCGAGTTCGTCGTCAACGTGCCGAGCGCCGCGCAGCTCGACCGAGGTCGACCTGGCCGGCGTGTGGTCGGGGGCCGAGCACGACAAGTTCAAGGAGCTCGGCCTCACCGCCACGCCGGCGAGCCGCGTCAACGCGCCGCTCATCGAGGAGTGCCCCATCAACATCGAGTGCGTGGTCAAGCACCAGCTGCTGCTCGGCGTGCACGACCTCTACATCGCCGAGATCGTCGCCGTGCAGTACGACGAGGAGGTCCTCGACGAGCGCGGCCACGTGCCGCACCAGGAACCTCACGCCCATCGCGTTCATGGAGGGGGAATACTGGTCGCTGGGCGAGCGCATCGGCATCTACGGCGGGGCCGCCAAGGCTTCGGGAAGACGCTAGGGCGAAGGCAGGTCAAGCACTTCAATGAGCTTCTACATCACCACCCCCATCTACTACGTCAACAGCGAGCCGCACCACGGGCACGCGTACACCACCATCGCCGCGGACGTCCTCGCGCGGCACCACCGCCAGCGCGGCGAGGACGTGTTCTTCCTCACCGGCACCGACGAGCACGGCACCAAGATCGCGCAGGCCGCGGAGGAGCGCGGGCTCACGCCGCAGCAGCACGTGGACCAGATGGCGCCCAAGTACCGCGCCCTGGCCGCGGCGGTGGGCGCCAGCAACGACTTCTTCATCCGCACCACGGACCCGGAGCACGAGAAGTTCGTGCAGGGGTTCGTGGAGAAGCTCAAGGCCGCCGGCGACATCGAGAAGCGCAGCCTACGGCGGCCTCTACTGCACGGCGTGCGAGGGCTTCTGGTACGAGCGCGACCTCACGCCCGAGGGGCTGTGCCCGCAGCACGGCATCAAGCCCACGTGGCTGGAGGAGGAGAACTACTACTTCCTGCTCAGCAAGTACCAGGACAAGCTGGCGGACTTCTTCAAGGCGAACCCCGGCTTCGTGAAGCCGAGGTCGCGCTACAACGAGGCCCTCTCGTTCATCGAGCAGGGCCTCGACGACATCAGCATCAGCCGCTCCAGCATCACCTGGGGCGTGCCCGTGCCCTGGGACGAGGAGCAGGTCATCTACGTGTGGGTCGACGCGCTCATCAACTACCTGAGCGCGCTCACGTACGCGCGCCCGGGTGAGGACCTCACGGCGCGCTACTGGCCGGCGTTCCACTTCCTGGCCAAGGACATCCTCAAGTTCCACGCCGTGATCTGGCCGGCCCTGCTCATGAGCGCCGGCTACGACCTGCCCACCGGCGAGCTCATCCACGGCTACCTGCTCGTCGGCGGCGAGAAGATGAGCAAGACGCGCGGCAACACGCTCGACCCGTTCGAGGTCATCGAGGAGCTCGGCGCCGAGCCGCTGCGGTACTACCTCATGCGCGAGGTCACGCTGGGGCAGGACGGCGACGTGAGCCTGGACGGACTGCGCGCGCGCTACAACAACGAACTGGCCAACGAGCTCGGCAACCTGCTCAGCCGCAGCGTCAGCATGATCGGCAAGTACCGGGAAGGCGCCATCCCTCAGGCTGGACCTGAGGGTGAGGCTTTGGCCGACGTCGCCGCGCGAGGGCGAGGCAGATGGTCGCGAGGTCGGCGGAGCAGTACGCGGAGCTCAACGTCACCGGAGCACTGGACACGGTGTGGGAGTTCGTGCGGCGCCTCAACCGGCTGGTGGAAGAAGAGGCGCCGTGGAAGCTCGCCAAGGACGAGGCGCAGGCGGCCCGCCTGGACGCCGTGCTGAACGGCCTGGCGGCGGGCCTGCGCCTGGTGGCCATCGCCGTGTACCCGGTGATCCCCGCCACGGCGGTCGAGGTGCTCTCGCGGCTCGGGCAGGCGTCCGGCCAGGCCGACCTGCTGCTCGAGAAGGCGACGTGGGCGTCGCTCGCGCCCGCCACCGTGGTCGTCGGGCCGTCGCTGTTCCCGCGGCTCGAGACGGCCTGAGGCCCGTGCCCGCGTCCGCGGACACGACCGCCGGCAAGCGCATGCGTCTGGTCGACTCGCACTGCCACCTCGAGATGATCGCCGACACCGCCGGCGCGGTCGCCGAGGCGCGGGCCGCCGGGGTCGGGCAGATCGTCACGATCGGCATCGACCTCGAGACGTCGCGCGGTGCGGCCGAGCTCTCCGAGTCGCTGCCCGGCGTGTACGCCACCGTCGGCATGCACCCGCACGACGCGCACCGCCTGGACGACGCGACACTGCGGGAGTTCGAGGAGCTGGCGGCGCGACCGCGTGTGGTCGCGGTGGGGGAGGTCGGACTCGACTTCTACCGCGACCTCTCGCCGCGTGAGGACCAGCGCCGCGCCTTCAGCGCCCAGATCGAGCTGGCGCGGCGTGCCGGGCTGCCGCTGGTCGTGCACGTGCGCGAGGCCGGGGACGAGGCGATGGCGCAGCTCGCCGCCGAAGCCGACGGCCTCACGGTCGTGATGCACTGCTACTCGCTGCCCGAGTACGTGGACGAGTGCAACGAGCGCGGCTACTACGCCAGCTTCGCCGGCAACGTCACCTACAAGAACGCCGGCGCGCTGCGCGAGGCTGCGGCGCGCGTGCGCGACGACCGGCTGCTGGTGGAGACCGACGCGCCGTTCCTCACGCCGGTGCCCAACCGCGGCAACAGCAACGTGCCGGCGTGGGTGGCGCACACCGCCGCGCTCGTCGCCGAGGTGCGCGGCGTTCCGGCGGCAGAGCTCGCCGAGCTCACGACCGCCAACGCGCGGCGCGTCTTCGGGCTCGCCGAGGGGGACTGATGCCCGTAGGCGACGAAGTGGCCGTAGTGCTATTGAGCGGCCCTCGAGCCCGACAGGGCTCAGTGAGGGACGGACTGACGTGAGCGCCGCCGGGGGCCGGCCGGGCGCCGGCGACCACAACCGTCCGCCGCGTCCGCACGCGCTGCGGCGCTACGGCCAGAACCACCTGGTCGACAAGAACGTGCTCAACGCCATCGTCGACCAGGCGGCGGTCGGGCCCGACGACGTCGTGCTCGAGGTGGGCGCGGCGGGCGGCCTGCTCACGCGCCCCGTGCTCGAGCGCGCGCGCCTGGTGCACACGTTCGAGATCGACCACCGCTGGCTGCCGCGGCTCCGCGAGCTGGCGGCCGCCGACCCCAGGCTGGTGGTCCACGAGGGCGACGCGCTCAAGGCCGACCTGACGGCGCTGGACCCGGCGCCCACGGCCGTGGTGGCCAATCTCGCCTACAACATCGCCATCCCGCTGATCATGACGACCATCGCGGAGTTGCCGTCGGTGCGGCGCTGGTCGGTGATGGTGCAGAAGGAGCTCGGCGAGCGGCTCTTCGCGTCTCCCTCGACCAAGGCCTACTCGGCCGTCTCGGTGCTGACGCAGCTGGCCTGCCGGCTGCAGAAGTCGCGGCCGGTGTCCGCGTCCGCGTTCCGGCCGCGCCCGCGCGTGGAGTCGAGCTTCGTCTCGTTCGCGCGCGCGGACGACGCCCCGGGGCCGGACGAGTACGCGAGCGTGGCGCACCTGGTGCGCCTCGCGTTCGGGCAGCGCCGCAAGACGCTCTCGAACTCGCTCGGCGGCGCGGCGCACGCCGGCACGACGGTGAGCCGCGACGACGTGCGCGCTGGACTCAGCGCGCTCGGTCTCGGCGAGGCGGCGCGGCCGGAGGAGCTCACGCCGCCGCAGTGGCTCACGTTCGCGGCGGCGCTCGGCGCGCAAGGGGGAGAGGAGACGGCATGACCATCGGGAGTGAGCAGGGCCCCGGCAGGACCGAGGTCGCAGCGCCCGCCAAGCTCAACCTGGCGCTGCTGGTCGGCCCGGTGCGACCGGACGGGTTCCACGAGATCGCCTCGCTCATGGTGCCGGTCACGCTGGCCGACCACGTCACCGTGGAGAAGACTCCCGGCGCCGGGCTGGACGTCGTGTGCGACGTCGCCCCCGGCGCCGACAACCTCGCCGCGAAGATGGTCCGCGAGCTCGAGGAGCGGCTCGGCCGCACGTTCGAGGTGCGCGTGACCATCGAGAAGCGGGTGCCGGCCGGTGGAGGGCTCGGCGGCGGCAGCTCGGACGCCGCAGCCACGCTGGTCGCGCTCGAGCGGCTGTTCGCGCTGGACCTCTCGCCCAAGCTGCGGTACGACGCCGCGGCCGCGGTGGGCAGCGACGTGCCCTTCTTCCTCTGGCCGGGACCGCAGATCGCGATGGGGCGCGGGCAGGTGCTCAAGGACGTCGAGCTGCCCGCGCTGCACCTCGTCATCGCCGTGCCGGACGTGAGCCTGAGCACGGCGGCAGTCTACGGGTGGCGGGACGAGGACGCCGAGGTGACCATCAAGGAGTTCGTGCCGCGCGCGCGGCTGCTCTCGTCCCGGGTCCAGTCGGCGCTCACGGTGAAGGACGTGGCCGCGCTGGTCGCCAACGACCTCGAGCAGAGCGTGGTGGCGCGCGAGCCGAGGGTGGGCGAGCTCATCGCGCGCCTGCGCGAGGCCGGCGCCGTGGCGGCGGCCATGACCGGCAGCGGCGCCGCGGCGTTCGGCGTGTTCGCCTCCGCGGCGAGGGCCCGGAAGGCGCGGGAGGCGGTCGCCCCCGCCCGCGCCTGGTACGTCACCGACCTGCAGCCGAGCGCGCCCAAGGGGCTCCGCGCGAAGGCGTAGAGGCCCGCGCGGGCGGTCGGCGGCGCGCCCGCGTGCTATGCTTTTCTGCCGCTTTCGCGGCGGGCGGCCGGTCGCCGTGCGGCGCCCCTGCCGTTCCTCGCTGGGGCGTAGCCAAGTGGTAAGGCACCGGGTTTTGGTCCCGGCATCCGGAGGTTCGAATCCTCCCGCCCCAGCCAGTGTCACGTCAGATCTGTACGCCGGCGGGCAACGCCTGCGGCGCATGCTACGAGGTGAGCGAGATGAGCCCCACAGACAAGAAGCGCCCGCCGCTCGCAGTCGTCATCCTGGCGGCGGGTCTGGGCACGCGCATGAAGTCAGACCGCCCCAAGGTGATGCACGAGGTCTGCGGCCGGCCCATGCTCGCGTACGTCATCGACGCCGCGCTCAGCGTCTCGCCCGAGCGCGTCGTGGTCGTCGCCGGTCCGGACCAGGACGCCATCACCGAGATCCTCCCCGTAGGCTGCGAGCGCGCGGTGCAGCAGGAGCGGCGCGGCACCGGCGACGCCGTCCGCGCCGGCCTCGAGCCTCTCGAGGGCTTCGAGGGCGACGTCATGGTGCTGTACGGCGACGTGCCGCTGGTCGACGGCGAGTTCGTCGCCGCGCTCCACCAGCGGCACCTCGACGCCGACGCCGCCGCCACGCTCACCACCGTCGAACTCGACGACCCCGAGCACTACGGCCGCATCGTGCGCGGCGACGACGACGAGGTCGTGCGCATCGTCGAGTACCGCGACGCCTCGCCGGACGAGCAGAAGATCGACGAGATCAACGTGGGCCTCTACGTGTTCCGCTCGGACGCCCTGCGCCCGGCGCTCGGCCGCCTGCAGAGCGACAACGACCAGGGCGAGCTCTACCTCACCGACGCCGTGCACCTGCTGCTCGACGCCGGCCACACCGTCGCCAGCCTCGAGAGCGACGACGAGGAGATGTGCATGGGCGTCAACTCGCGCGTGGAGCTCGCGATCGTCAACGCGGCGATGCGCTGGCGCCTGCTCGAGCGGCTCATGCTCGCCGGCGTCACCGTGGAGGACCCCGAGACCACCTACGTGGACTACGGGGTCGAGGTCGGCCGCGACACGCTCATCCGCGCCAACACGCACCTGCTCGGGCGCACCACCGTCGGCGCGGCCAGCGAGGTCGGCCCGGGCAGCTTCCTGCGCGACGCGTTCGTCGGCGACCGGGCCCGTGTCATCAGCTCGCACCTCTACGAGTGCGTCATCGGCTCCGGCTGCAACGTCGGCCCCTTCGCCTACATCCGCCCCAACACGGTGCTGGCCGAGGGAGCCAAGGCGGGCACCTTCGTCGAGATCAAGAACAGCCGCATCGGCGAGCGCAGCAAGGTGCCGCACCTCAGCTACGTGGGCGACGCGGTCGTGGGCAACGACAGCAACATCGCCGCCGGCAACATCACCGCCAACTACGACGGCTACGACAAGCACGCGACCACCATCGGCGACCGCGTGCGCACCGGCAGCGACACCACCATCGTCGCCCCGGTCACGATCGGCGACGACGCGTTCACCGCCGCCGGCTCCGTCATCACGCGCGACGTGCCCAAGGGGTCGCTCGGCGTCGCGCGCGAGCAGCAGAAGAACATCGAGGGCTACGCCGAGCGGCGCGCCGCTCGGCGCCTGCGCGAGCAGCACGAGTGATCGCCGCGGCCGCCCGACGGCGGCGCGAGGCCCAGCTTTGGTACAATCGTGGACCGGTCGGCAGCCACAAACGAAAGAAGGCTTACGGTGGCGGACAACTCCTGCTGCGTGACCTCCCCGCGCAAGCGGCTCATGATCTTCTCGGGGCGCAGCAACCCGGCCTTGGCGGCGAAGATCGCCGACAAGCTGGACGTCAACCTGGGCCAGGTGCAGCTCAAGACGTTCTCGAACGGCGAGATCTACGCCCGCTACGAGGAGAACGTGCGCGGCGCCGACATGTTCATCGTGCAGTCCCCGAGCGGCGACATCAACGCCGAGTTCATGGAGCTGCTCATCATGATCCAGGCGGCGCAGCTCGCCTCCGCCAAGCGCATCACCGCCGTCATGCCGTACTACCCGTACTCGCGGCAGGACAAGAAGAGCGCGTCGCGCGAGCCCATCAGCGCGCGCCTGGTGGCCACGCTGCTGGAGGCCGCGCGCGTCGACCGCGTGCTCTCCATGGACCTCCACCAGGGCCAGATCCAGGGCTTCTTCGAGATCCCCGTGGACCACATGACCGCCGTGCCCATGCTGGCCGACTACTTCCGCTACAAGGACTTCGGCGACAAGCCGCTCGTCGCCGTGTCGGCCGACGCCGGCGGCGTCAAGCTCGCCAAGCGCTTCATCAACCGCGTCCCCGGCTGCGACCTCGCGGTGCTCACCAAGATGCGCCCGGAGCACAATCGCGCCGAGACGATGCACTTCATCGGCGACGTCCGCGGCAAGATCGCCATCATCGTCGACGACATCATCGACACCGCCGGCTCCGTCACGAGCGCCATCGACACGCTCTACGAGAACGGCGCCGACGAGGTCTACGTCACCGCCACGCACGGCATCTTCAGCGGCCCGGCGTGCGAGCGCATCCGCACCTCGCCGGTCAAGGAGATCGTGGTCACCGACACCGTCCCCATCAAGATCGGTCCCAACGACGACAAGATCAAGGTGCTGTCGGTAGCCGACACCCTTGCCCGCACCATCCGTAATGTGTTCGAAGACGAGTCGGTGAGCGAGATCTTCGCCGGCGACAACCAGCTGTTCTAGGAGACGACTACATGGACAACGTCAACATCGTCGTGCACAAGCGCGACGTCACCGGCACCCGCGCGACCAAGCGCCTGCGCAAGAGCGGGCTCATCCCCGGTGTCATCTACGGCCACGGCAAGGAAGCGGTGCTCATCGCCGTCGAGCCGCACGCCCTGCGCGACGCGCTCAACACCGACGCCGGCACGCACGCCGTGCTCGACGTCACGATCGAGGGCCAGAAGCGCAGCCACAAGGCGATCGTCAAGGACATGACGCTCGACCGCGTCAAGAGCACCGTGATCCACGTCGACCTCCAGGAGATCCGCCTGGACGAGACCATCGAGACCACGGTGGCCATCCACTTCGAGGGCGAGGCCGCGGGCGTCAAGCTCGGTGGCATGCTCGACGAGGCCATGCGCGAGGTCACCGTCAAGGGCGTCGTCACCGCGATCCCCGAGCACCTCACCATCGACATCTCCGAGCTCGAGATCGGCAGCACGCTCAAGGTCGCCGACCTGGACGTGCCGGAGGGCATCGAGATCCAGGACGACGCGGAAGAGGTCATCTGCTCCGTGCTCGCGCCCCGCAAGGCCGTCGAGGGCGAGGAAGAGGGCGAGGAGGCCGCGGAGGCCGGGACGGGCGGAGAGCCCGAGCTCGTCGGCAAGAAGGAAGAGGGCGAGGCCTGATCGTCTCGCGGGCGGGCGGCTGACCGCGAGGCTCCATGGCGCTGTTCCGCCCGTCACCTCACGTCGAGCGCCTCGTCGTCGGCCTGGGAAACCCCGGGCCGGCGTACGAGGGCACGCCGCACAACATCGGCTACCGCGTGATCGAGGAGATCGCGCGGCGCCACGGCCTGCCCCGCGCCAAACGGGGGTTCGACGGCCGCGTGGCCGAAGGCACGGTCCGCGGCCGCTCCGTGCTCCTGCTGCAGCCGACGACGTTCATGAACGACTCCGGCCGCAGCGTGGCCGCGGCGCTGCGGGCCACGAAGCTGCCGCTCGCCGACGTGCTCGTCGTGCACGACCACATCGACCTGCCGTTCGGCCGCCTGCGCCTCATGGAGGGCGGCGGCAGCGGCGGGCACAACGGGCTCAAGAGCATCACCGGGCTGATCGGGGCCGGCTACGCGCGGCTGCGCGTGGGGGTGGACCGGCCGCCGAGCACGGACCCGGACGTGGTGGCGGAGTTCGTGCTGAGCCCGTTCCGGGAGAGCCGCGCCGAGGTGGACGCGCTCACCGGCGCGGCCGCCGACGCGGTCGAGCTATGGCTGGACGCCGGGCTTGAGACGGCCGCCGCTGCCGTGAACCGGCTCGGCGGCTGACACCGAGAAGGCGCGCAGCGTCGGCGTGACGGTGAGCACCGGCTCGCCGGGCAGCTTGGCCTTGGCCAGCGCCGCGACGATGGTGTCCTGCGTCTTGGTCGCGGCGCTCCAGCCACTGGTGCCCACGGAGCCGCCGTTCATCAGGATCGAGAAGGCCACCAGGTGGTCGTTGGCGCTCTCGACGTACCCCGACAGACAGCAGGCGATGTTGAGCGTCCCCGTCTTGACGTGCGCGTTGCCGGCGGCCGCGGTGCCGCGCATGCGATCGTCCACGGTGCCGTCCTCGCCGGCCACCGCCAGCGAGTCGTAGTACACGTCGAAGTCGTCGCGCTGGCGCATCGCCCCGAGCACCTCGGTCACGCCGGTGGGGGTGAGCTTGTTGCCGTAGCTCAGGCCCGAGCCGTCCTGGACGACGTAGGTGCCGGTCTTGACCCCCAAGGAGTGGAGCACGTCCCTGCTGGCCTGGGTACCGGCTTTGGTGCTGCCCTCGCCGTAGAAGTCCTTGCCGAGCCCCTTGAGGAGCATCTCGGCGAAGAAGTTGTCGCTGGCCTGGTTCATGTGCCGGAGGATGCCGGGGAGCGCGGCCGAGTACTGGCGCTTGAGCAGCAGCGCCGTCTCGGGGACCTTGCCGGCGCCGGGCTTGCCCTTGACCTTGACGCCGGCGTTTCTGCAGGCCTCGGTCATGAGCTTGGCGGCCCAGGTCGCCGGCGCGCTCACCCGGTTGCCGTTGTCGAGCCCCTGGTCGCCGGAGAGCGCGGAGAGCGGACCGCACTCCAGTTGCAGCCCGTCCTTCCAGGTCGGCACCGTCTTGAGCTTGTCGAACCAGGAGGCGTCGCCGAGCACGCGCCCCGTGATCTTCCTGATCCCCTCGCGCTTGAGGGTGCGCGCGAAGTACTGGAACGACGCGGTGGTCAGGTCGAAGACGTCGCGTGCGTAGTCTTTGGTGGAGAGGCTGGGGTCGCCGAGTCCGCGCAGGTAGACGTCGCCGTCCAGCACGCCGCCGGGGCCGACGGCCACGTCCGGCACGTAGAGCTCGGTGACGAACCGGTGCGTGCCGCCCCAGTCCAGCAAGGCCGCGGCGCTGGTGACGAGCTTGAGGTTGGACGCGGGCGTGAGCTCGGTGTCGGCGTTGTGCTCGAAGACGGGCTGCGCCGCGTCGAGGTCCCATACGTACACGCCGGTGCCGGATCCGTCGAACCCGCCCTGGCGGAGGGCCGCGGTGATGGTGTCGTCCACGCCGGCCGCGGCCGGAGCCGGCCGGCCGGCGGCGAGCGCCAGCGCGGCGAGCAGCAGGAGGACGAAGAGTGCCCAGATCGGGACGAGCCGAGCCAGCCGGAGCCCGTTCCCGGCGCCGGCCCGCGCCTGGAGTGCGTGTTCGGTCGTTGCCCCTCCCATCGTGGTGGCAATCCTACTGCGTGGCGCGGCCCCGCGCGATGCGCCATGATAGGAGACGGAATGGCCGGTCTTCACGTCACGCGAGGTGCCGCATGAGCTTCGTGACGCGCGTCGCGTTGCTCGCCGTCGCCGTGGCGGCGCTCGCCGCGCTGTCCGGAGGTCTGCCGGGGGCCCGCGCGACCGGCGTCGCCGCCGCATCCCCGCCGTGGGAGGGCGCCACGTTCCCCTCGGCGCTCGATCTCGGCGACCGCGCCTGGGTCACGCCGGTGCGCTCCCAGGGCGAGTACGGCACCTGCTGGATCATGGCCGCCACCGGGTCGCTCGAGTCGAACACGCTGCGCCTCGAGGGTCTTCCTGGTCTGGACTTCTCCGAGAACAACCTCGCCAATCACATGTCCTCGCGCCTCGACTTCGAGGGCATGGCCCCGAGCGAGCTCGCCGCGGCGTACTACGCGCGCTGGGAGGGCCCGGTGCTCGAGAGCTCCGACCGGTATCCCCGCCCCGGCGGCTCCCCGGACTACCTGCACGCGGCGCGACACGTGCAGGACGTGCTGTTCCTGCCGGAGCGCACGCCCGGCGCGACGGACAACGCCGCCGTCAAGTGGGCGGTCAGCACCTACGGCGGCGTGGACGCGGCCATCGACTTCGACACCAAGGCCGAGTATCGCTTCTGGAACGGGAAGACGAACGCGTACTACAACGGCAGGCGCTCCGACCTCGACCACCACGTCCTCTGCGTGGGCTGGGACGACGACTACCCGGCCGGCAACTTCGCCACGCGACCGCCGGGCGACGGCGCCTTCCTCATCAAGAACAGCTGGGGCACCGACTTCGGCCTGCGCGATCCGGGCCTCGAGGGCTACTTCTGGCTCTCCTACTACGACGTGAGCTTCGGCAAGACGCTCGCCGTGTTCAGCGGCGTGGAGGCGGCCTCCAATCACGACGCCATCTACCAGTACGACGCGCTGGGCCGCAGCGACTGGGCGGCGGCCGGCGGCGGCGAGAGCGCCTGGTACGCCAACCGGTTCACCTGCGCCGGGTCCGGCGACCTGACGGCGGTGTCGTTCTACGCGCCGGTGGCCGGCACGTCCTACGACGTGCGCGTCGCCGGCTCGCTCGCCGGGGTGGCCGGCGCGCCGGCCGCCGCGACCGGCACGGTCGCCGTGGCCGGCTACCGCACCGTCAAGCTCGAACGGCCGGCGCACGGTCGAGGCCGGCGACCCGTTCGTCGTCGCCGTCCGCGTCACCACGCCCGGCTGGACGCGCCCGGTGCCCGTGGAGCGGCCGTCGGAGCTCATCGCGCCGCGCGCCCGCTCCGGGCAGTCGTTCGTCAGCTCCGACGGGGCGGAGTGGAAGGACCTGACGGGCATCGCCGGGTACGCGAGCACGAACGTGTGTCTCAAGGCGTTCGTCGACGACCCGACCGGAGCCGGGGACACGCGACGGCCGGCCGTGACCGTGGGCGGCGCGACCGTCCGGCCGGGCGCCAGGGTCTCGCTGCGCTGGCGCCTGACCGACCCTGCGTTCTCGAGCGCCAGCGCGGTCGTGGTGCTGTCGGTGCGCACGTCCACCGGCACGGTCCTGGCCAGGCGCCGCATCCCCGCGGTGGCCGTAGGCGAGCGCGGCAGCTGGACCCTGCTGGCGAAGTGGGCGCGCGGCACCTACACGGTGACGGGCCGCGCCTACGACGTCGCCGGACGGCGCCAGGCCGAGGACAGCCGGGCGACGCTGGTCGTGCGCGGCAGCGCGCTGCCGCAGGCGACCGCGCCGATCGAGTCCCGCGGCCTCCGTCGCTGACGCCGCGGGCGACCTCGACCTCAGCCCGCCCTCACGTCGTCCACCCGCGCCGTCCGGAGGTTCGAGCTCCGCGCGGGTCGGCTACAATGAGCAAGGCCCCGCCGCCGTGAGGCGCGCGGGGCGTTCGGCGTGTCCGGTGGCCGGTCGAAGCGGCCTTCCGCCGAGCCTGAGCAGCAGGAAGAGAACGCATGTTCCTGGAGTACCTGCGCAACGACGACGAGTTCGACGCCGCCGCCTCACGCATGCGGCGCGGCGGCGGCGCGTACGCGCCCAGCTTCTACGCGCCCTACGTGCTGGCGGCCGCGCTCGAGCCCGGCGAGGCGCGCGTGGTGGTGGCGCTCGGACGGCGAGGCGGCCACGCGGCTCGCCGCCGACCTCTCCGTGTACCTCGGCCGGCACGTGCCGGTGCTGCCGGCGCGCGGCGTGCTGTACGGCGCCGACGTGGCGCCGGCGCCGCACGTGGTGGGCGAGCGCCAGCAGGCATTGACCGGGCTCGCCGCCGGCGGGGTGGTGGTGGCGGAGGCCGTGGCCCTGCTCGAGCGGTTCCTGCCGCTCGAGCTCCAGCCACGGCCGCTCGAGCTCTCGCCCGGCGCGCAGATCGACTTCGACGCCGCCGTCGCCCGCCTCGCCACGCTCGGGTACGAGCGCGTGGAGCAGGTGCGCGGCCGCGGCGAGTTCGCCGTGCGCGGCGGCCTCGTCGACGTCTACCCGGCGCTGGGCGACCCGCTGCGCGTGGACTTCTGGGGTGACGAGGTGGAGAAGCTGCGCACGTTCTCCATCTACTCGCAGCGCACCACCGGCGAGATCCCCGGCGGCCACCGTGTACGCCTCGTTCGAGGCCGACACCTCGCAGCCGGAGTACGAGACCGGCCTGCGGCAGGCGGTGGCCGACTGGGAGCGCGAGGGCCGCGAGGACACGCCCGAGGAGCTCGAGCGCCGCGCCGCCGTGCGTGCGCTCGCGGCGCTCGCCGGACGGTTCACGACGCTTGCCGGCGTGGCCGCGGAGGCCGGCGCCGGCTGGGCCGTCTTCAACCCGGACGAGGTGTACCGCGCGCTCGCCGACTTCGACTCCGAGGTGGCGACGGCGGTGCCGGGCGCGGGGCTGCGCGAGCGGCTCTACGTGCCGCTCGCCGACGCCCGCGCTCAGCTCACCAAGGCGCTGCACATCGACGTGGTGCAGCGCGACCAGCCGCTCCAGTTCGCCGCTTCGCGGCCGCAGTTCGCGGCCCGCGACCTCGGCAGCGCGGAGCGCGACCTCATGCGTCTGGTCAACGACGACTACCGCGTCTTCGTCGTGTTCCGCCACGAGGGAGAGGCGGAGCGCGCCACCTATCGCCTGCGCAACATCTCGGCCGAGGTGGTCACGCCCGAGCAGATGGGCAAGCTCGGGGAGGCCGGGCCCGGGCTCTACTTCCTCGCCGCGCCCCTGCGCGACGGCTTCGTGGCCGAGAGCCTCAAGCTCGTGGTGGTCAACGAGCGCGCGCTCATCCGCTCGGCGCCGCGTGAGCGCCGCTTCGCGGCCGGCACGCGGCTCACCACCTTCTTCGACGTGCGCCCGGGCGACCACGTGGTCCACGAGGACCACGGCATCGCCCGGTTCGCCGGCATCGAGACGCGCACGGTGGCCGGCATCACCCGCGACTACCTGCTGCTGGAGTTCCGCGGCGAGGACCGCGTGTTCGTCCCGCACGACCAGATCGGCAAGGTCAGCCGCTACGTCGGCGCCTCCGGCGCGAGCCCCTCGCTGGACAAGCTCGGCGGCACGCACTGGCAGACGGTCAAGACCCGCGCCCGCACCGCGGTGGTCGAGATGGCGGGCGAGCTGCTGCAGCTCTACGCCTCCCGCCAGGCCATCCCCGGCTTCGCGTATCCGCCCGACGGCGAGCTCATGCGCCGCCTGGAGGAGGCGTTCCCCTACGAGGAGACCGACGACCAGGCGGAGGCCATCGACGAGGTCAAGAACGACATGGAGGCGCCGCACCCCATGGACCGCCTCATCTGCGGCGACGTGGGCTACGGCAAGACGGAGGTCGCGCTGCGCGCGGCCTTCAAGGCGGCCGAGGCCGGCAGGCAGACGCTCGTGCTCGTGCCCACCACCATCCTCGCCGAGCAGCACTGGATGACGTTCGAGGGGCGCTTCGCCGACCTGCCGGTCAAGGTCGGCATGGTCTCGCGCTTCCGCACCAGCGGCGAGCAGAAGAAGACGCTCGCCGCCTTCACCCGCGGCGAGATCGACGTGCTGGTGGGGACGCACCGGCTGCTGAGCACCGACGTCCGGCCCAAGGAGCTCGGCCTGGTCATCGTCGATGAGGAGCAGCGGTTCGGCGTGCGCCAGAAGGAGGTGCTGCGCAACCTCAAGCTGCAGGTGGACGTGATGAGCCTCTCGGCCACGCCGATCCCGCGCACCCTGCAGATGAGCCTGAGCGGCATCCGCGACATCTCGGTGATCGAGACGGCGCCCCGCGGGCGGCACGAGATCCGCACGTACATCGGCGAGTACAAGGACGACCTCGTGCGTATCGCCATCGAGAAGGAACTGGCGCGCGAGGGTCAGGCGTTCTACCTGCACAACCGCGTGGAGACCATCGACCAGGCGGCCGAGCACGTGCAGTCGCTGGTGCCCGGCGCGCGCGTGCTCACCGCTCACGGCCAGATGCACGAGCGCCAGCTGGAGAAGGTCATGCTCGCGTTCCTCGCCGGCGAGGCCGACGTGCTGGTGACGACGTCGATCATCGAGAGCGGCATCGACATCCCGACGGCCAACACGCTCATCGTGGAGCGCGCCGACATGCTCGGGCCTCGCGCAGCTCTACCAGATCCGCGGTCGCATCGGGCGCAGCGACGCCTACGCCTACGCCTACCTGCTGTACCCGAGCGAGGACCTGCTGACCGGCGAGGCCGCGGCTCGCCTGACCACGCTGAGCGACCACACCGACCTCGGCGCCGGCTTCAAGATCGCCATGGCCGACCTCGAGATCCGCGGCGCCGGCAACCTGCTCGGCGACGAGCAGAGCGGGCACGTCGCCGCCGTCGGCTTCGAGATGTACGCGCAGATGCTCGAGGAGGCCGTCAACGAGCTGGCCGGGCAGCAGCAGGCGATCACGGCCCTGGTGCGCGTGGACCTGCCGGTCACCGCCTACGTGCCGCCGGACTACATCGCCTACGAGGCGACCAAGATCGACGCGCACCGGCGCATCGCGCGGGCGCGCACGGTGGGCGAGCTCGGAGACGTGCGCGCGGAGCTCGCCGACCGCTTCGGGACGCCGCCCGAGCCGGTGGAGGACCTCATCAGCCTGCAGGCCATCCGCATCAAGGCGGGCGAGATGGGCGCCAGCTCGGTGGTGTACCGCGGCAGCCGCCTGCAGGTGGACGGAGTCGACCTGGACGACGACTGGGCGGACCGCGTACGAACCTCCGACAGCCGTGCCACGTACTTCAAGAAGGACCGCATGCTGGCGGTGCATCGAGACGGCGACGAGCCCTCCCTGCTCCGGTGGGTCGAGGCTAGTCTCGATGCTATACTCGCCTCTCGTGTGTCCGACGACCCGTCGTCAATCCCTGGGAGAGATAGTCTATGAAGAAGCTCATCGTGGGTGTCGCGCTTCTCACCCTCGTCGTGCCGATGCTCTTGCTCGCCGCGTGCGGCAGCGAGCAGAAGGTGCCTGCCGGCGCCATCGCCGCCGTCGGTGACGGCGTGGTGACGCAGGAGCAGTTCGACCAGATCTGGAAGCAGGCAGAGGCTCAGTACAAGTCCCAGGCAGGCGCCCCGCCGTTCCCCTCGCCCGACAGCACGCAGTACAACCAGCTCAAGGCGAGCATCGTGAACTACCTCGTGCAGAACCAGATCATCAAGGCCAAGGCCGCCGATCTGGGCGTCACGGTCACGGACAAGCAGTTCCAGGAGCGCATGACCCAGATCGTCAAGCAGGTCGGCGGCCAGAAGAAGCTCGACAAGCTGCTCAAGGAGCAGTCCGTCACGCAGGCCCAGCTCGAGGGCCAGCTCAAGGCGCAGATGCTCCAGGACGCCGTGCAGCAGAAGGTGTACAGCAGCATCAAGATCACGCCGGAGCAGGTCAAGAAGTACTTCGAGGACCCGGCCAACAAGTCGCAGTTCGACGTTCCGGAGAGCGTCGACGCGCGCCACATCCTCGTCAAGACCAAGGCCGAGGCCGAGAAGGTCCGCGCCCTGCTCGAGGCCGACAACACGGACGCCAACTGGAAGAAGGTCGCGGCGCAGTACTCCACCGACCCGGGCTCCAAGAACAACGGCGGCAGCCTCGGCAACTTCCCCAAGGGCCGCATGGTCAAGCCCTTCGAGGACGTCGGCGTTCGGCCTCAAGGTCGACCAGATCTCGCAGCCGGTCAAGACGCAGTTCGGCTACCACATCATCGAGGTCACCAAGAAGACCGAGGGCAGCAAGCAGACGCTGGAGCAGGCCAAGTCCACCATCGAGCAGCAGCTCAAGTACCAGAAGCAGGCCACGGCCTGGGAGGACTGGCTCAAGACGGCGATGAAGGACGCGGGCGTCCTCTACGCCGCGGGCTTCAACCCGGCCAACCTCACCGCCTCGCCGAGCCCGGCCGCGAGCCCGGCTACTTCCGGCTCGCCCGCGCCATAAGGCAGAACGCCACGGCGGCGTGACGTGACGTGACCCTCACGCTCGTGTACACCGGCGCCGCCGCCGGAGTGGTCCCCGCAGCAGCGCTGCGGGCCCTCTCCGGCGGCGGCGCCGTCTTCGTCCCGGCCGGCCTCGAGGGCGAGCTCAGGGAGCTCGTGGCCGAGGCCGCCGATCCCGGCTTCGGCCGGCTGCTGGAGCTGGACCCGGCCGACGGCGAGGGCCTCGACGACCTCGTCCGCCGCGCCGCGGACGGCGACGTCGTCGTCGCGCTCGCCGGCCCCGGCGGCCCGCAGCTGGCGCGCGAGCTGCGCGCCCGCGTCGCGGGCGCCGCCCTCGCGCCGCTCCGCCGCCCGACCCGAGCTCGTCACCGTCCCGCAGGGTCAGGCCTTCGAGGACGCCCTGCTCGGGCAGGAGGTCGTCTCGCTCAAGCGCATCGTCGACGTGCTGCGCGTGGAGTGCCCCTGGGACCGCGAGCAGACGCCGCGCGACATCATCGGCTACACGGTGGAGGAGGTCCACGAGCTGGCCGACGCCATCGCCGCCGGCGACCTGGCCTCGGAGCACGGCGAGCTCGGCGATCTGCTGCTGCAGGTCGTGCTGCTCTCGCTGATGCTCGAGGAGGAGGGCGCCGGCGACCTCGCCAGCGTGGCCCACGAGATCGAGGTCAAGCTCATCCGCCGGCATCCGCACATCTTCGCCGACGCCGTGGCCGAGACGCCCAAAGACGTCAAGACCCGTTGGGAGAAGATCAAGGTGGAGCAGGAGGGCCGGCAGGGCATCTTCCACGACGTGCCGGCCGGGTTCCCCGCGCTGCTGTACGCCAAGAAGCTGCAGCAGCGCGCCGCCAGCGTCGGCTTCGACTGGGACTCGGCCGCCGCGGCGTTCCCCAAGATCGCCGAGGAGCACGCCGAGCTCGCCGAGCTGTTCGACGAGGTCGCGGAGGGCGCCGACCCCCACCGCGCCGACCCGCGCGTGACCCACGAGGTCGGCGACCTGCTGTTCGCGACGGTCAACGTCGCGCGCCTGCTGCACGTGGACCCGGAGCTCGCGCTGCGCCAGGCCGGCAACCGGTTCGAGCGCCGCGTGACCGCCGCCGCCGAGCTCGCCGCGGCCGCCGGCGAGGACTGGTCCTCACTCGCCCTGCAGGCCCAGGAGGAGTACTACCAGCGCGCCAAGGGTGGGGAGACGCCGGGCCTCTGAAGACGTAGACACGGTGTATCTACAATCGGGGCGGCCCCTGGCGGTGTCGCGCGAATCGTATCTACGGTGTGTCTACGCTCAGAGAGGGAGGGAACGGTAGCATCCCCTCCCTCCGCCGGCCGGCCTCGCCGCGTGCGCGAGCACCCCTCAGGCCGCGGCCTCGTCCTCCACGAGCCCGATGTCGAGGCCGCCGCACTCCGGACACGACATCACGTCCTCCTCCACGTCCGGGAGGAGTTCCGTCTTCGTGAACTTCGCGCCGCAGTCCTCGCACGTGTAGTACGGAACGTCCATGTTCATCTCCCATGCGCCTACACTGGGAATGTTCCCGGAGTGAGGCCCCGCCACCGGTGTTGGGAGGGTCCCCGCCGGACAGTGCCTGCGGTCGCCCGCGGGTGCTGTGATAGCGTCGCCGTGAAAAGACCTACGCGAGGAGGACCCCGCGCAATGACCACCATCATCGATGTCACAGCCCGGCAGATCCTCGACTCCCGCGGTAACCCCACGGTCGAAGTCGAGGTCGAGCTGGAGTCCGGCGCCGTCGGCCGCGCCGACGTCCCCTCCGGCGCGTCCACCGGCGAGTACGAGGCCGTGGAACTGCGCGACGACACCGGGGAGTACCTCGGCAAGGGCGTCCGCACGGCCGTCGACAACGTCAACAACCTGATCGCCGAAGAGATCGTGGGCTTCGACGCCACCGACCAGCGTCTGGTGGACCGCATGCTGATCGAGCTCGACGGCACGCCCAACAAGAGCAAGCTCGGCGCCAACGCCATCCTCGGGGTGTCGCTGGCGACCGCCTACGCCGCCGCCATGGCGCTCGAACTGCCGCTCTACCAGTACGTCGGCGGCGTCAACGCCTACACGCTGCCGGTGCCCATGATGAACATCATGAACGGCGGCAAGCACGCGGACAACAACGTCGACCTGCAGGAGTTCATGATCATGCCGGTCGGCGCCGGCAGCTTCGAGGAGGCCCTGCGCATCTGCGCCGAGGTCTACCACGGGCTCAAGGGCGTGCTGAACAAGAAGAAGCTCAGCACGGCGGTCGGCGACGAGGGCGGCTTCGCGCCGGACCTCGGCAGCAACGAGGAGGCCATCCAGATCATCATGGAGGCCGTGGACACCGCCGGCTACGAGCCCGGGGCCGACGTGCGCATCGCCCTGGACCCGGCGGCCTCGAGCTTCTACGACACCGCCAAGGAGCGCTACGTGCTCGAGGGCGAGGGCCGCGAGCTCACGACGCGCCGAGATGGTGGACTACTACGCGGCGCTCGTCGACAAGTACCCCATCATCAGCATCGAGGACGGCCTCGCCGAGGACGACTGGGACGGCTTCAAGCTCATGACCGACAAGCTCGGCGACCGCCTGCAGATCGTCGGCGACGACCTGTTCGTCACCAACGTGGAGCGCCTCGCCCAGGGCATCGAGAAGGGCTCGGCCAACAGCATCCTCATCAAGCTCAACCAGATCGGCACGCTCAGCGAGACGCTGGACGCCATCCAGATGGCCACGCGCGCCGGCTGGACCGCCGTGTGCTCGCACCGTTCCGGCGAGACCGAGGACACCACGCTGGCCGACCTCGCCGTGGCCACCAACGCCGGCCAGATCAAGAGCGGAGCGCCGGCGCGCACCGACCGCGTGGCCAAGTACAACCAGCTGCTGCGCATCGAGGAGATGCTCGGCGAGGTGGCGTACTACCCGGGCATCGACGCGTTCTACAACCTCAAGACCACCTGACGCGCGAGACGCGCCTCGCCGGGCCGGGGGGCTTTTTGGCACGACCGCGAGGGCGGCGTGGAGCGGAAGCTCCTCGCCGCCCTCCTGCGTAGGCGCGAGCGGCGTCGATCGCCGCCCGCGGCCAGACCAGGTCTCGTGCGGGAGCGGGGGTATGTCGTGTGGGCGCACGTACGTCCAAGATGTACGTCCAGAAGCCCCATGGGGTGTTTGGGCGTACGTCTGGACGTACGTGACGGCGAAGCGCATACCTGCTCGCCGGGCGGCCCCGCCGGGCGCCCGGCTCAGGTGAACGGTGAGAGCAGGTCGCCGTCCTCGTCGTAGGGCAGAGGGAAGAGCAGGCCCTCGGGGCGTAGCGCCGGGCCGGCGGGACGCAGCGTCTCGCCGGCCCGTACTTCGTCCAGCAGCGCCTGCGACACCGCGATGCGCTCCAGGTGCGCGGTGTCTCGGATCCACACCAGTCGCACGTCGGTCGGGCCGGCGCCGGCGGTGTGGATCGCCGCCTCCACCGCCTCCCGGTCGCTCGCGCAGGCGATGGGGATGCGCGCGTCCTCGGGGCAGTTGGAGGTGATGCAGTTGACGTTCGTCTGCGCCCGGTCGACCTCGGCGGCGCAGCGGGCCGTGGTGAAGTCGGCCATCCCGATGCCGCAGGCGTTGCCGTGAGTGGCTTCGGTGAGGCCGCGCACCACGATCCTGGTGACGCGCGGCCGCGCCGGCTTCTCGCCGCCGCCCCAGAACGAGCACCGGCCGATGACGTTGGTGTCCATGCCGGTGCCGCTCACGTCCTTGCCCAGCCGGTCGACGAGCAGCACGTCGAGCTCGTCGAACGGCAGCCGGGGAAGCAGTTCGTAGGCGCGCGCGAGCAGGTCCGGCTCGCGCGTGAAGAACTCGTCCGGGCGCAGCACCTCCAGCAGCGCGGTGCGCTCGCGCTGGTCCTCCACCAAGGCGATGCCGCAGAGCAGCGGCAGTCCGGAGACCAGCGCCTCGCCGTGGTCGCGCAGCACCGCGGGGAACCCGTGGCGCACGGTGAGGTGGTGCGCCGACTGGGCGCCGGCGTGCTTGCCGGCGCCGATGACCAGCATCTTGACCAGGCCGCTCTCGACCTCGCCGTGGAAGTCGGTGTGCGGCTTGACCCGGTTGACGACGATGACGCCGCCGGCGCCGGCGAGGTCGCGGGCGGCCCAGACCTGGGCGCCCAGGGCGCTCTCGCCCACGGACACCACATCCATGGTCGAGACGATCTCGGCGCCCACCGTGGCGGGCGTCACGCCGAGGCCTTCCAGCACGGCGCGCTGCCCTTCGGCCGTCGCGCCGCCGTGGCTGCCCATGCACGGCACGATGAAGGGCTCGCCGCCCGCCTCGCGGACGGCGGCGACCGTGGCCGCCAGCACGGCCGGCAGGTCCCGGATGCCCCTGCTGCCGGCGGTGATCCCGACACGCATCTCGCGCGTCACAAGATCATGCAGACCGACTTGCTCGAGCCCTCGCCGGACCGCGCTCGCGACGTCCACTTCTTCCCCCTCGGGGAAGCGCTGGTGCACGAGTTGCAGAAGGGGGGCGTCGTGCCTCAAACTAGCCTCCAGATACCGCCGACCGTATCGCGGTCGAGCCTACCACGTCCCTTCTGACCCAAAGGAAGCGTAAGCATGTACTGTCCCGAATGCGGCAACGACGCCGGCAGCGCCAAGTTCTGCCCGGAGTGCGGCGCGAACCTGGCGGGCGTGCAGGACGCCCTCAAGGGCAAGTCCGCCGCCGCCGCGACGCAGCCCGCTGCTGCCGGCGACGCAGCGACCGGTGCCGCCTCCGGCGGCCCCAAGCGTCTCTCGCCGGCCATCATCTGGGGCGGCTTCGGCGCCCTCGCCATCATCGTGATCGTCATCGTCGTCATGGTCTCCGGCGGCTTCGGCAGCAGCCCGAGCACGCCCACGGCCGACGCGAGCAACGCGCCGGCGCAGGCCGTGACCGCAGACACCAGCGGCAGCTACGAGGAACTCGTGGCCCGCGGCAACGACCTGTACGACCAGGGCGACGCCGCGTTCCAGAAGCAGGACTTCGAGCAGGGTGGCCAGTACTTCGCCGCCGCCTCCAAGGTCTATGCCGCGGCGTGGAAGAAGCAGGCCAACGACCCCGCTCTGGGCACGGACTACGCCGTGGCGCTCTTCTACAGCGGCGACATCGCCGGCGCCCTCAAGCAGATCGACGCGGTGCTCGCGGCCAATCCCGACTGGCAGAAGGGCTGGCTCAACAAGGGCATCTTCCTCAGCCACGAGGCGCGGATCGCCGAGCAGCAGGGCGACAAGAAGCTGGCCGCCAAGTACACCGCCCAGGCCAAGCAGGCGCTCACCAAGGCCGTCGCCATCGATCCCAAGTCGGACGCCGGCAAGCAGGCGGACCAGAGCCTGCAGCAGCTGCAGCAGTAGCGCTGGCGCACAGAGACGCGTGACCTCACGGTTCGCGGCCACCGGGCAGGGACTTCCCCCGGCGGCCGCGAACCTTCTGCAATGAGAAGGGGTCGCTCTGCGCGACGAGGGCGGCAGATGGCGAGCAAGGGAGCGGGAGCACGTTGGCGCAGGCATCTTCAGCAGCGACCGGAGCGGGTCGGGCGCGCAGCGCGCCCTCGGGCGTGCGCAAGCACGCGCCGCGCCCGCACGCCGGCCGCCTCGCGCTGCTCGCGCTCATCCTCATCGGCGCGTCGTTCTACGTCTCGCCGCTGCGCGACTTCTTCAGGCAGCAGGACCGCTACGAGAAGGCCGCGGCGCAACTCCAGGCCGCGCAGAGCGACAACACCGCGCTGGAGCGCGAGGTCAAGCTGCTCACCACCAAGGCGTACATCGCGCAGCGGGCCCGCTCGGACTCCAACCTCATCCCTCCCGGCACACAGCTCTTCGTCATCAAGGGGCTGCCCGGCAGGGGGCAGGAGGTGTCGGCGAGCGGGCGGACCAAGCCGGTCGAGGCGTCCATCTCGGTCCTCGACCGCGTCGAGGACCTCTGGCGCACCCTCCTGAACTGAGGCCGCGCTCGTGATCCACGACGCACCGCTGGTGTCCGGCGCGGACGCCGCCGTGGTCGCCGGCCAGCTCGGCCGCCCGCCGCACGCCATGAGCGCCGTCTCCGCGCGCTGCCCCTACCGCTTCCCGGCGGTCGTCGAGGACCTGCCCTACGACGCGGACGGACGGCCGTTCCCGACGCTGTACTACTGCACCTGCCCGACGCTGGTCGCCGCCGTCTCCAGGCTCGAGAGCGACGGCGGTGTGGCGCGCTGGACGGCGCGGCTCGCGGGTGATTCGAGGCTGGCCCGCTCGGCCGCGGACGCGGCCGCGGACTCGGCCGTGCGCCGCACCGACCTCGCGCGCGAGTTCGATCTGCCGATGGTGGACGGCGGCGCCTCGCTGGCCACCGGCGTCGGTGGTGTGGCGGATCTGCTGGCCGTCAAGTGTCTTCACGCTCACGCGGCCCACGCGCTGGCGCGGCCCGGCTATGTGCTCGGAGACGCGGTCCTCACGGAGGTCGCGGACCCGTGGTGCGACGACCGCCGCTGCGCTGCGTTCCTGCCGGACGGCGAGGAGCCCGGGTGAGGGTCGCCGTCGTCGATCTCGGCACCAACACGTGCCGGCTGTTCCTCGCGCGCGTCGAGGACGGGCGCGTGCTGCAGGACGCGCGTGTGACGACCGTCGTGCGGCTGGGGCAGGGCGTGGACGCGCACGGACGTCTGCACCCGGACGCGGTGGAGCGGACGCACGCGTGCCTGAGCGAGTACGCGCCGCGCATCGAGGCCTACGGGCCCGCGCGGCGCATCCTCATCGGCACCAGCGTGCTCAGGGACGCGACGGACCGCCGGCAGTTCCTGCGCATCATCATCCGGCACGAGTTCGGCCTGCCGTGGCGCGTGCTCGGCGGGGAGGAGGAGGGCGGCCTCGCGTTCCGCGGCGGGACTGCGTGGCTGACGGGACCCGCCGCCGAGGTTCGCGAGGCCGGGGAGGCCGCGCCTGCCGCCCCGGCCGACCCGCTCGTGCTCGTCGACATCGGCGGCGGTAGCACGGAGTTCGCCGTCGGGTCCGCCGGCGAGCCGCCGACGTTCGTGCGGAGTCTCGACGTCGGCGTGGTGCGGCTCACCGAGCGCTTCTTCGGCGCCGACCCTCCGCCGGCGGCGGAGGTCGCGGCCCTGGCGGGCCACGTCGCCGCCGCCATCGAGGACGGCGTGCCGGCCGACCTGCGCGCCACGGTGCGCGGCGTCCGTCGGAGTGGCCGGCACCTACACCACGCTCGTCGCCAACAAGCTCGGCATGACCGAGTACGACGGCGCGCTCGTCCAGGGGCACGTGCTCTCGCTCGCCGACATCGACGACGCCGTCGGCCGCTTCGCCGCCATGACGAGCGCCGAACGCGGCCGGCTGCCCGGCATCCAGCCCGGCCGTGAGGACGTCATCCTCGCCGGCGCCCTCATCGCCCGCGAGGCGTGCCGCGCGTTCGGCCTCGACGGCGTCAGCGTCAGCGAGGCCGACATCCTCGAGGGCGCCGCACTGGCTCTCGCCGACGGCTCCCTCACGCCCGCCGGCTGACTCCTCGGCTTGAGATCCGGGCTCCGAATTTGGCAGGGTTGAATGGCCCCGCGGCGGCCTGTACCGTGCTCCAAAGCACGTCACCGACAGGGGAGGTCCTCACGTGCTGCTGCGCCGCCTGACGACCCGCTACGTCATCGTTGCTCCACTCTTCGTCTTCGCCGCCTGGCTCTTCGTCACCGGCGCCCTCGGCCCGTCGTCCTGACGCCGGCCGGGTCCTCCTGAGACCCACCTCGACTACCCGTCGAACAGCAGACCGTCCACCGGCCCCAGCAGCCGTCTCGTCCGTTTGGAGACATGCGGAAGCTCCGCCAGCCGGTGCGTCATCGGCTTGCCCTCCCGGCGCCGCGCCAGCTGGTCGCGCGCGATGGGCTTCCACAGCGCGTCGATGACGTCGGCCGGGTCGCCCTGCAGGTCCTCCTCCGGCACCTCCAGGTGCTCCGACCACAGGCGCAGCCGCGCCGCCCTCGCCACGCCGGGATCGGTGGTCACCACGTTGACCTCGGTGTCGTTGAAGAGCGAGTGGTCGTTGAGGTTGGCCGAGCCCACCGTGAGCCAGGCGTCGTCGACGATGCCGACCTTGGCGTGGATGTACACCGGCGCCGTGGTGACCCCAGTGGTCCGCGCGAAGAGCGTGGCCGCGAGGAAGCGCTCGCCTTGGTGGTCGGCCTCGGCCAGCACGGCGAGCTGCCCGCGCGTGGCGTCCTCGCCGGAGTTGGCGCGTGACGGCAGCAGGAGCACGAGGCGGAACCTGTCCGTCGGCGGGTGGACGAGCTTCTCACGCAGCGCAGAGACGATCTCCGGCGACCACAGGAACTGGCTCTCGAGGTAGATGAACCGCTGCGCCGAGTGGATGGCGCGCAGGTAAGCCTCGAGGATGCGGAAGGTGCCGTCCCAGGCGCCCGGGTAGCGGTGCTCCGGGACGGTGGTCGCGAGTTGCAGGGTGACGTCGTGCCGCGTGCCGCCGCTCGCGCCGGCTCGATGGCCGTTGCCATTCGCGGCGTCCCAGCTCACGGGATGCTCGACGATGGTCTCACCGGTCACGGCGCGCCAGCGCAGCGCGAGGTGCTCGAGCGCGTCGCCGACGATGGGACCCCGCAGCTCGGAGGCCACGTCGTGCCACCCGCGCGCGTGCCGGTACGGGTGCGCGCTGCGGTCGAACCGGTCGGCCGGGGCGTCGGTGAGGTCGAGGCCGCCGACGAAGGCTCGCTCGCCGTCGACCACGACGACCTTCTCGTGGTGCGTGTGCATCGGGCGCTCCCGGCTGTCCAGGGCGACCTGGATGCGCGTGTCCTTCGTCAGCCGCCGGGCGACCTGGGTCACCTCCCGCCGCCAGGGCCGGAACACCGGGAGCGGCGCGCCGGCCCACAGCAGCACGCGCACCGGGATGCGCTCGGCGAGCTCGGCGAGCAGGTCGTGGAGGACGACGCGCTCGCCGCCGCCGCGGACCAGCGCGAACCCGGGCTCCAGTGCCCAGCCGGCGAGGATGACGTGAGAGCGCGCCGCCTGGAGCGCCTCCGCCATGCGCGGGAAGACGTGTTCGCCGTCGACGAGGAGCTCGAAGGAGTTGCCGGCGCGGGGCGGCGGGTCGCCGGCAACCCAGAGGCCGGGACCGGGCGAGAGCGCTTCGTCCCGGCCCAGGCCGCGCAGCCGCCTGCGGTGGTGCGCCGTGACCGCGCGCTCCAGCCCGTCGCCGAGGCGGCGGTCGAGCGCTGTAAGTGCGTCCTGCGCGGCGTGCTCGTCCATGCTTCGACTATGCCCCGGCAGGCGTCCGTCCGGCGGTGGATCGCCGTCTGCTTTGGGAATCACCCTTTTCTGGTGAGGACCGCGACGGGTCAAGCGAGTACAAGTACAGAGTAGGGAGGCGTTGACCCGCCGGCGGCGCGCACGCGGCCACCAGGCACCGGCGGGGAGCCACTGGTGAGACCGGCCCACAAGGCCGGTCTTTGCGCGTCTTGGGGTGACTCGCCGAAGCAGGCCAGAAGGGAGCCGGGGTGATGGCTAAGGCGCTCTCGACATCGAAGTGGAAGTGGACCTGGCGGTTCCTGCTGCTGGCCGGCGTGTCGGTCGTCGCGTTCGTCCTCATGGGGGTCATCGGCAGTCTCATCGGCAGTGACTCCAGCACTGGTGAGCCTGCCATCGCATTCGTACTCGAGTTCTTCGGCGTCGTCGGACTTGGGGTGGGCATCGTCGGGGCCGTGGTCACGTTCGTCATGACTCTGCTGCGGCGCCATTCGCCGCCGGCGAACCCGGTGGCCTGAGAGGCGCGGCGGCCGGCCGGCACGACAAGCTTCGTCCTGCGACAAGGGGAGGGAGTGATGTGGATTCGGGAGAGGGCGATCGCCGGGCTGTTGCTGCTGTTCGGGCTCGTCGCGCTTCTGACGCTGGCCGCCTGCGGCGGCGCTTGCCCGTTCGCGCTACCCCCGACGGCCGCACCGTCCTGGCCGGCTGGAACCTCTCCACGCCCCGCCCTCGCGTACCCGGCCCAGAGCGCGACCACGAACGGCTTCATCGACTCGAGTGAAGGTTGGATCTTCGAGCCGCTGGTGGACATCGAGGTCACGGGACTCGGCTACTACGACGACGGCCAGGACGGGCTTCTGCACGCACACCGTTCGGCCATCTTCGACTGCGCCACCAGACGGGCGGTGGTCGAGACCGTCATCGGTCCGCAGAACCCCCTGGACGGCGCCTTTCGCTGGGACAAGGTCGGACCGGTGGTCCTCAAGGCCGGCGGCAAGTACGTGATGGTGAGCTCGAGAGAGGCGCCGTTCGACCCGCAAGTCCCGAACCCCAGGAACGCTGCTCTCGCGCCCGAGTTGCTCTACCTCGGCTACGGCGAGACCCAGACGAACGGCGTAGTGTGGGGCTACCCGGCCACGCGCGTGGCCGACCTCCTCTTCTCCGGCAACTTCAAGTTCAGGCCGGTGCCGACGCCGCAACGACACCCCGAGGGGTCGCTCGACTGAGCGAGCCTGCCGCCGCGGCGAAGAGGCAGGGCCGGCAGGCTCGTGTCGCGATGCGTCTCCGCAGCATATGATTCGAGCGTGCCGGAGTGGCGGAACTGGTAGACGCCGGGGACTTAAAATCTCCTGTCGCAGTTGCGGCGTCCGGGTTCGATTCCCGGCTCCGGCACCATCTTCCCGCCTGCCGCCCTCTCCTCGCCCGCCGTATCGGCGGGTCGCCCCGTCCGTCCTCCTCACGGGTAGTCACTCAGTGACATCGGAATTCCACCCGGGGCCATTGGAGAAAGGCGTTCGTGGTCGCCGCGGTGGGCTGCTTCGTGGCGCTGCGTCGCACGCGCCCCGCCCGTGCCGGGGGCGACTTGTGACGCCCTGATCCGCCGCCGGAGCGCCCTGCCGAAGAACTTGTTGACATGCCGTCCGGCGTGCGTTACCGTGCGCCTTAGACTTCGTATACGAACTCTTATACGTAGTCTACTTCGCGGTCGGTGACTGCGAGGCGCACGGCGAGCGCTTCCCCTGGCGAGTCGAGTACGTGCGCTTGAGATCTTGGGCGTTGGGTCCCCCCGGCGGGAGGCGCCGCCTTGCTGCAGGCGGCGCCTCCACACCTCTTTGGGGGCGCTTCTCCGGCCACGGGCACGACGCTCCGCAAACCCCGGGACCTCTGGACATTCTTCGGTACGTGCGTTACGGTTGCGAAACTTCGTATACGAACTCGCATACGTTGCACCGTTCTGAACCTGATGGGAGCCTGGCATGGCAAGCACCGAGAAGGTCCTCATCGTGGGCGCCGGCACGATGGGCGAGGGTATCGCGCAGTCGTTCGCGCAGCACGGCTACGGCGTCCGTCTCGTCGACGTCAAGGACGAGTTCGTCGCGCGGGCCATGGGTCAGATCAGGCAGAACGTCGAGCAGTTCGTCGAGTTCGGACTCATCACCGAGCCCGCCGAGGAAGTGATCGGCCGCATCGAGGGCGTGGCGACCGGCGACATGGCCGAGGCCGTCGACGGATGTTGCTACGTCATCGAGGCGGTCCAGGAGATCCTCGAGCAGAAGCTGGACCTGTTCGCGCGCATCCAGGCAGCGGACCCGGAGCTGATCATCGGCAGCAACACCGGCAGCTTCACGATGGACACGCTGGCCGAGGGTCTGCCGCGCCCCGACAGGCTCATCGGCATCCACTACTTCAACCCCGCGCACATCATCCCGCTGGTGGAGGTGCACCGCGGCACGGCCTGCACCGATGCGACCTACGACGAGACGGTGCGGCTGCTCGAGGCCTTGGGCAAGAAGACCGTGCTCGTGCGTGTGGAGCGCCCCGGCTTCATCGTCAACCGGCTGATGGGCGCGCTCGAGCGCGAGATCGACTACCTCCTGGACGAGGGCATCGTCACGCCGGAGGACCTGGACGTGGCGGTCAAGTCGAGCACGGGGTTCCGGTTCGCCTGCCTCGGGCCCATGGAGGTCGAGGACATGATCGGCCTGGACATCGCCGCGACCGTCTCGGGTCGCGTGTTCAAGGGGCTCTCCAACGCCACGGAGCCGAGCCCGATGCTGCTCGAGAAGGTCGAGAGGGGTGAGCTCGGGATCAAGTCCGGCCGCGGCTGGTACGACTACAGCGGCCGCACGCGCGAAGAGGTGCTCAAGGAGAAGAACGCCAAGCTGCTCCCGCAGCTCAAGCTGTTCCTCGAAGCTCAGCAACGCTAGAGCGGGCCGGCCTGTGGCCGTCCCTCGTAGAGAAGGAGGTCCGGTGTTCGATCTTACGGGCAAGGTCGCTATCGTGACGGGCGGCGGCGGCGGACTCGGCCGTCCCATCTCGGTCGCGCTGGCGAAGTGCGGCGCGGACATCCTCGTGGACGACTTCGACGCCGCGCATCTCGAGGCGACGGTCAAGGAGATCGAGGCGCTGGGGCGCAAGTGCGTGGCCGTCACGGCCGACCTCACCGACGCCGCGGCGATGAAGGGCATGGCCGACAAGGCCGTGCAGGAGTTCGGCAGGATCGACATCCTCGTCAACGTCGCCGGCACCAACGCGCGGTTCGACGCCGAGGAGATGCCCGCCGAAGAGTTCGAGCGCGTCCTGCGCGTCAACGTGCTGGGCACGTTCCTGGCCTGCCAGGCCGTGGGCCGCGTCATGATCGAGCAGAAGCGGGGCGTGATCGTCAACATGTCGTCCGTGCGGGGCAGGGTCGCCCCGGGCATGGGCGGCTCGGCTTACGCAACGAGCAAGGGCGGCGTGGACCAGCTGACCCGGACCCTGGCGGCGGAGTGGGCCAAGCACGGCATCCGCGTCAACGCCATCGCGCCGGCGCTGATCATGACCGACATGACGCGGGAGTTCCTCTCCAAGCCCGAGGTCTACTCGAAGATGACGGCCGAGATCCCGATGCGGCGCCTGGGCGAGCCGAGCGAACTGGTCGGCCCGGCGATCCTGCTGGCCTCCGACGAGTCCAGCTTCATGACCGGCCAGATCGTCTACGTCGACGGCGGGCTCTCCGCCGTCTGACGGGGACGTCCGCAGTCCTGACAAGTCACGGCCGGCGCGAGGAGCCAGAGGTGGAACAGGTCACTCGGCTCACGAACCTCACCACCGGGGGACCGGTGCACGTGGACGTGCGGGACGGCAAGATCGTCCGCATGGTGCCCCTCGAGCTGGACGAGAGCGACGGGCCGTCGTGGAGCATCACGGCGAGGGGACGCACGTTCACGCCCCCTCGCCGCACCACGCTCTCACCGTTCACCGTCGCCCACCGCTCCACGATCTACTCGCCCCAGCGGATCCTGACGCCGCTCAAGCGCGTCGACTTCGACCCCGCGGGCGAGCGCAACACGCACAACCGCGGGGTCTCCGGCTACGAGCCCATCAGCTGGGACGAGGCGCTCGACATCACCGCCGGCGAGATCGTCCGGCTGCACCGCGAGCGCGGCCCGGCGGCCATGCTCACCTCGCCGGGCTCTCACCACCTGTGGGGCATCCACGGCTACCGCACCAGCGCCTACTACCGGTTCATGGACCTCGTCGGGTTCACCTACGGCGAGCACAACCCGGACAGCTGGGAGGGCTGGCACTGGGGCGGCATGCACATGTGGGGGTTCAGCCACCGCCTCGGCATCCCCGAGCAGTACGACCTGCTCGAGGACGCGCTGCAGAACACGGAACTGATCGTCTTCTGGTCGTCCGACCCGGAGTCCACGGGCGGCGGCATCTACACGGCGTTCGAGAGCACGCCCAGGCGCTACTGGTTCAAGGAGCTGGGCGTGAAGATGATCTTCATCGACCCGTACTTCAACCACACGGCCGAGCTCTTCAGCGACAAGTGGTTCGCGCCGCGGCTGGGCACCGACGTGGCGATGGGCCTGGCGATCGCGTTCACCTGGCTCGCCGAGGACCTCTACGACAAGGAGTACGTGGCGTCGCGCACCGTCGGGTTCGACGAGTGGCGCGACTACGTGCTCGGCAGGTCCGACAGCGTGCCCAAGACGCCGGAGTGGGCCGAGGCCGAGAGCGGCATCCCCGCCCGGCAGATCCGCGCCCTGGCGCGCGAGTGGGGCGGCAAGAAGACGATGCTCGCCGCCGGCGGCAAGGGCGGGTTCGGCGGCGCCTGCCGCTCGGCCACCGGCAACGAGTGGGCGCGCACGATGATCGCGCTGGCGGCCATGCAGGGCATGGGCAAACCGGGCGTCAACATCTGGTCGACGACCCAGGGCGTGCCGTGCGACACCGGCTTCTGGTTCCCGGGCTACAACGAGGGCGGCATCTCCGCCGACACCGGCACCATGAGCGGGTTCCGCCTGGCGAGCCGACTGTGGCCCGACGGCGGCCCCGGGCCCAACCCGCAGCACTCCACCGAGGGCCAGACGGTCTCGCGTCTGCTGCTGCCCGAGGCCATGCGCGGCGAGCACCTGGAGTGGCGGGGCAAGGGCTTCTGCGGCTCCTCCATCGAGTCGCAGTTCCAGAAGTACGAGTACCCCGCCCCCGGCTACGAGCCGTGCCGCATGTACTACAAGTACGGCGGCTCGTTCATCGGCACGATGACCGAGACCAACCGCTACGTACGCGCCTATCGCGAAGGGGAGATCGAGTTCGTGGTGAACCAGTCGATCTGGTTCGAGGGCGAGGCGCGGTTCGCCGACGTCATCCTGCCGGCCTGCACCAACTTCGAGCGCTGGGACATCGGCGAGTGGGCGTGCCCCACCGGCGCGGGCGCCTCGTCGGCAGACGCCTGTAACCACCGCATCATCGTGTTCCAGCAGAAGTGCATCGAGCCGCTCGGCGAGTCGAAGCCGGACTACGAGATCTTCGCGCTCCTCGCCGAGCGCCTGGGCATCGGCCACCTCTACACGCAAGGCCTGACGGACCTCGAGTGGGTCGAGCGCCTGTTCCAGGCCAGCGACCTCTCGCGGCGGGTCTCGTGGGACGAGTTCACGCGCAAGGGCTACTACGTGGTCCCGGTGCCGCCCGACAGGAAGCGCACCCCCGCGCTCCGCTGGTTCGCGGAGGACCGGGAGCGCGACACGCCGGACCTGGGCCCCAAGCCGTGGGAGACGGTCGGGCTCAAGGGCCTGCAGACGGCGTCGGGCAAGATCGAGTTCGTCGCCTCCAGCCTCGCGCGCTTCGAGAAGTCCGGGGCGGTGGACCCCGAGCGCCCCGTCATGGGTCCGCAGTACATCCCGAGCTGGGAGGGCCACCACACGAGTGAGCTCACCGGCAGCTACCCGCTGCAACTGGTGAGCCCTCACCCGCGCTTCTCGTTCCACACCATGGGCGACGGCAAGGGGTCGTGGACCGACGACGTGGGTGACCACCGCGTGCTCATCGACGGCCACCACTACTGGATCCTGCGCCTGAACAGCCGCGACGCCGAGGCGCGGGGCGTCGCCGGGGGCGACCTCGTGCGCGCCTTCAACGACCGCGGCGACGTGATCCTGGCGGCGCAGGTCACCGAGCGCGTCGCTCCCGGCACCGTGCACTGCTACGAGTCGGTCGCCGACTACCGCCCGCTGGGCGAGCCCGGCCACTCACCGGACATCGCCGGCTGCATCAACATCCTCACGCCCAAGCGCTTCGTCACCCCGACCTCCACCGGCATGGCGCCCAACTCCTGCCTCATCCAGGTGGAGAAGTGGGAGCGGAAGCCGGCCCCGAGCAGTCCCATCACACCCGACGAGGAAGAGCCCCGAGCATGAACCCGATCATCACCGCCTCACTCACCGGACCCGCCGCGACCAGCAAGCAGACCCCGGCGATGCCGAAGACCCCGGAGGAGATCGCGCAGAGCGCCAAGGCGGCCTACGAGGCCGGCGCCGCCGTCATCCACATCCACCTGCGCGAGAACGACGACTTCACCACCGACCTCGACGTGGCGCGGCGCACCGTCGACCTGGTGCGCGAGGTATGCCCGGGCATCGTGCAGCTCTCCACCGGCGGCGGCATGGCGTATGAAGACCGCGCGAGGATCGTCGAGGCCAGGCCGGCCATGGCCACGCTGAACCCCGGCACCATGACCATCGGCGACCACGAGTTCCGCAACCCGCCCCTGCAGATGTACAAGCTCGCCGAGCGCATGCTCGAGCTCGGCATCAAGGCCGAGGTGGAGATGTACGACACCGGCCACCTCGGCCTCACCATGGACCTGCTGAAGAAGGAGCTCCTGACCGAGCCGCTGCAGGTGTCCTTCGTCATGGGCGTCAAGGGCGGCATGCCGGCGGACCCCAGGCTGCTCGCCTACATGGTCAACGAGCTGCCGCCGGGCACGAGCTGGCAGGTGATCGCCATCGGCAAGGCCAACCTGCCGCTGACCACCATCGGCCTCGCGATGGGCGGCAACGCGCGCACCGGGCTCGAGGACACGCTGTACATCAGGCCCAAGGAGCTCGCCGAGTCCAACGCCCAGCTGGTGCAGGCGCTGGTGGACGTCGCCAGGTCGCAGCACCTCGAGCCGGCGGGGGTGGAGGAGGTCATCGACCGCCTCAAGCTCAACCGCGACCTGATCGGCTGACGGGGGAGGGACGGCCATGGCGGAGCAAGACTACGTGCACATGCCGACGCTGGAGGAGTACTCCAGGCGGTTCGAGCGCTTCTTCAAGTTCAAGCGCTCGGACGACGGCATCCTCGAGGTGCGGATGCACACCTTCGACGGTCACGTGCGCTGGAGCTACCAGATGCACCACGCCTTCTCGGAGCTCTGGACCGCCGTGGGGCACGACGTCAAGAACGAGGTCCTCATCTTCACCGCCACCGGCGACCGGTGGATCGACGACGTCGACGCCTCGTCCTTCAAGGACGTCGAGCAGTCGGACGACGACGACCAGCGCTTCAACGTGCAGATCTACGACACGCTCAAGGTCGTCGAGAACTTCGTCAACGACATCGAGATCCCGACGATCACCGCCATCAACGGGCGCGGCATCCACTGGGAGATGGCGCTGATGAGCGACATCACCCTCTGCACGCCGGACTTCATCCTGCAGGACGACCACTTCGTCATGAAGGGCGGCCACGTGCCCGGCGACGGCATGACCCTTGCTCTGCAGAAGGTCCTGGGCATCAAGCGCGGCAACTACATGAGCTACACCAACCAGGGCATCGACGCCGAGGCGTGCCTGCGGCTCGGCGCCGTCAACGAGATCGTGGAGCGCGAGCGGATCGTCGAGCGCGCCTGGGAGCTCGCGCGGATGATCATGAAGACCAACCGCTCCACCCGCCGCCTCACCCACCACGTGGCGGTGCGGCCGTGGCGCGAGCTCGTGGAGCAGAACCTCCGCCAGCACGTGTACGCGGAGATGTACTCGTTCAACCTGGTCAAGTCGTCCCACGACTTCGACTCCATCAAGTACAGCGACGACAAGATGGCGCAGATGTGATGAAAGGAAAGGACTGACGATGGCGATGCAGCCGTATGTGCACGTGGAGACGCTCGAGGAGTACGCCGAGCGGTTCAAGGACTTCGCCCACCTGGAGCGCAACGACGAGGGCATCCTCTTCTGCCGCCTGCACTGGAAGGGCGAGGCCTGTGTGTGGAGCTACCAGACCCAGAACGCCTACGGCGAGCTCTGGACGGCCATCGGCCACGACAAGCTGAACGAGATCGTCATCCTCACGTGCGCCGACCCCTACTGGATCACGCAGCGCAGCGACCCCGCCTCGTTCGACGAGGTCGAGGACTCGGACAGCACGGCGCTCAAGTACAACTGCAACGTGCCCGACACGATGAACTTCGTCGAGAACTTCATCAACGACATCGAGGTCCCGGTCATCACGGCGATCAACGGCATCGGCCAGCACTACGAGTTCGGGCTCATGGCCGACATCTGCATCTGCGACCCGGACTTCTACTTCTCGGACGCGCACTTCTCGCACAACATCGTCCCGGGCGACGGCATGAACTTCTCCTACCGGATGTGCCTGGGGCAGAGGCGGGCCTCCTACATGGCCTACATGGAGCCCAAGATCGACGCGCAGACCGCCCTGCAGTGGGGTCTGGTCGACGAGATCGTCGCGCACGACGAGCTCATCCCGCGCTCGTACGAGATCGCCCGGCACATCCTCAAGACCGGCCGGGCGGTCCGGCGCCTGACTCACGAGTGCGTCATGCGGCCCGTGGAAGCGGTTCCTGCAGGACGACGAGCGCGTGCGCGTGCTGGCCGAGATGTACGCGGTCCAGCTCGAGGCCACGCGGCACAACTTCGACAAGATCGCCGCCGACTTCACGGGGGACCGGCCCCAGACCGGGCAGTAAGGGGCGGCCGACGTGACCCCGGACCAGATCATCGAGAAGGCCAGGAGCGAGGGGCGGACCGTCCTCACGGAGGCGGAGTCCAAAGCGCTCGTCGCGGGCCTCGGCATCCGCACCACCCAGATGAGGCCCGCCGCCTCGCGCGAGGAGGCGGTGGCGGTGAGCCGCGACGTCGGCTACCCGTGCGTCCTCAAGGTGGCCTCGCCGGACATCACCCACAAGAGCGACGCCGGCGGCGTCAAGGTGGGACTGGCGGACGAGGCGCAGGTGGGTGACGCCTACGACGCGATCATGGCGTCGTGCCGCGCGGCGCACCCCGAGGCCGCGCTCGAGGGCGTGACGGTACAGGACATGGCGCCGCCCGGCCTCGAGGTCATCGTCGGCATGGCCACCGACCCGCAGTTCGGCCCCGTGCTCATGTTCGGCCTCGGGGGCGTGTGGGTGGAGGTGCTCAAGGACGTGAGCTTCAAGATCGCCCCGCTCACGAGGGCAGACGCCCGGGCGGCCCTGGGCGAGATCCGCGCCGCCCGGCTGCTCGAGGGGTTCCGGGGTTCGGACCCCGTGGACAAGGCGGCGCTCGAGGACATCCTGCTGCGTGTCTCGGAGTTCGTCGCCGCCACGCCCGAGGTCCGCGAGATGGACCTCAACCCCATCTTCGCGTACCCGGACGGGGCCGTCGCCGTCGACGCCCGCGTGATCCTTGGAGAGTGAGCAGATGCCATCACGGACAGTCGAGCAACTCGAGAGCATCTGCAACGCCGAGTCGGTCGCGCTCGTCGGCGCCAGCGACAAACCGGGCAGCTTCGGGCGCCTCTTTCTCGAGGGCCTGAGAGACGCCGGCTGCCGCCGGATCTACCCGGTCAATCCCAAGCGTGACGAGATCCTGGGCTTCAAGGCGTACCCCAGCATCAGCGACGTGCCGGACGAGATCGACCTGGCGATCCTGCTCACCCCGACGGGCGTGGTCCTCGACCTCGTCGAGGAGTGCGTGGCCAACAAGGTCAAGGGCGCCGTCGTGTTCGCCTCCGGGTTCGGCGAGCTCGGGCCGGAGGGCAAGGAGCTCGAGCGGCGGATCGGCGAGGTGGGCCGCGAGGGCGGCACGCGCATCGTCGGCCCCAACTGCATCGGTATCTTCAACCCCAAAGCCGGCGTGATCACCTACCCGCAGGTGCTCATGAAGGGCATCCCGGGCGAGCCCGGCTCGGTGGGCGGGTTCTCGCAGAGCGGCTCGTTCGTGGACTACCTCGTGTGGTTCCTCGCCGAGAAGGGCCTGCGGTTCAGCACCATCGTGAGCTGCGGCAACGAGTGCGACCTGGCGGCCGAGGACTACCTGGAGTACTTCGGCGCCGACGAGCAGACCAGGACGATCGTCGCCTACATGGAGGGTGTCAAGGACGGCCGCCGCTTCTTCGAGGTCGCGCGCGACGTGGCTCGCAAGAAGCCCGTGATCCTGTGGAAGGGCGGCATGAGCGAGCAGGGCGCGCGCGCCGCGGCCTCGCACACCGGCAAGCTCGCAGGCTCCGAGGCCGTCTGGCGTGCGATGTTCAAGCAGACGGGCATCATCGATGTCACCAGCGTGGCCGAGGTCGTCGACTGCGCCGTCGCGTTCCACTTCCTGCCCCTGCCCAAGGGCCGCAGGGTGGCCGTGATCGGGGGGCAGGGAGGCACCGGCGTCGCGACGGCGGACAACTGCTACGCGCTGGGGCTGGAGTTGCCGGGCCTCTCGGAGCGGACCGTCTCCCGGCTCCGGGAGGTCCTGCCGCCGGTCGGTACGTCGGTGGGCAACCCGACCGACACCGGCGTGGCCTCGCTGCTCGACCCGAGCCTGTACGAGAAGGCCATCGAGATCGTCGCCGACGACGAGGGCATCGACATGATCCTCGTCATCTCCACGCCGGTCCCGGAGTGCCTGGAACACGTGGCCGCCGCGGCCAGGGCCATCGACAAGCCGCTGGCCGTGTCCGTCTACGCGCTGCCCGAGTCCGAGCCGGAGATCTACGCGACGCTGGCCGAGAAGGGCGTGGCGGCCTATCCGGACCCCAAACGGGCCGCCTACGTGCTCGCGCGCATGGCCGAGTACGCGGCGTTCCTCGAGGCGGGTCGTGAGGCGGACCTGGGAGTGCTGGAGGCTCCCGTGCACTCTTGACGCGCCCGCACACGCGCGCTAGTCTGTGACGACTTCGTATACGAACTCGGATACGTAGCGAGTATGCAGTCGTGAAGATGCCGACAACCACCGACTTCTCTGCGAGGGATTCA
>CAVVGY010000002.1:0-26840 GCA_963747935.1 uncultured Thermoleophilia bacterium
GTTCAGCGCGGAGATCCCCCGGTGGCCGTACTTCGTGAAGCCGGTCATAGACTCCATGCACACCTTGGCCAAGGGCGGTGTCCTCACGCAGCGCATCGACTGCGTGCGGCGCACCGGCACCCACGCCGACGCTCCGCGTCACGTCATGGAGAAGGAATTCACAGGCAAGCGTGCCCGCTACACCCATGAGATGCCGGTCGACGCCTACACCGGCGACGCCGTATACTACGAGATCAAGATCGACAAGTGGGGCCTGATCCTGCCCGAGCACCTCGAGGACGCCTGCAAGCGCGCGGCGCATCAAGCCGGAGGAACTCGAGGGTATGGTCGTCTGCCTCAACACCGGCATGTGGCGCGGGTCCGGACGAACTCCAAGGACTACTACCAGTACTCCTGCGGCACCGGCGTCGAGGCCGGCAAGTGGTTCGTCGAGCACAAGGTCAAGTGCGTGGCCATGGACATGCAGGCGCTGGACCACCCGCTGCACACCGCCATGGGCAAGAACGGCCCGCCGCAGATGAACCTGGCAACTCGGCGCCTGATCACCGAGGAGTACATCGAGCAGTTCGGCATCGAGGCGGTACGCGGAGTTCGAGAAGGCCGTCTACATCGAGGTGCACGGCCAGGACGCCTACGACGCCAAGTTCGGCGACCTCGAGGCGCTCGGCAACGAGGGCACCTGGGAGCCGTGCCACAAGCAGATGCTGGGTCACGGCATCGTCGGCGTCGAGAACCTCGGCGGCGACCTGGACAAGGTCGCCGGCAAGCGCTTCCGCTTCTTCTGCTTCCCGATCCGCTGGTACATGGGCGACGGCTCCATGGTCCGCTGCGTCGCCGAGATCGACGAGGACGACGTGAACGACGTGCCCGAGCGCACCTACACCTACGCCGGCACCGGCTACGGCCCCGGAGCCGGCTACTGACGCACCTGTCGCCCCCCAGGGGTGTTCGCTTTCGTCCAGAGAAGCCGGAGACGGCTCGAGAAGGAGTGAGGCATGGAGATCACGCGGTACGACGAGGCGCCGGGCTACGAGGCTCCCGGGCATTTCGACGTATACGGCCTGCGCCTGCAGGGTTCGAGGTCACCAAGACCCGCAATTTCTGGATAGCATCTCCCACTTCCTGCCCGGCGGCGGCTGCGAGTACGTAGCCACGCCGCTCGAGAAGGTGTACTTCGTGCTCGAGGGCGAGATCACCGTCAAGACGGAAGAGGGTGAGACCATCCTCAAGAAGTGGGACTCCGTCTACCTGGGTCCCAACGAAGCTCGTTCCATCCTCAACCACACCAACTCGCCGACGAGCATGCTCGTCGCCATCCCGTACCCGGAGCCCCGCGAGTTCTGACCCAGGACTCCGGGAGCTCTCCGGGTCCCTGATGGGGACGGCGGACGCGGGCGAGCGGACGGCACGGGGACGCGGCGGCACACCACCGCGCGTCCCCGTGCCCACCTGACCACACGACCTCCGAGGAGAGCCTCCATGCCCAACCCCACATCACCGCGGCGCTCACGGGGCCCGTGGCCACCAAGGCCGACAACGCCGGCATGCCCGGCAGCGTGGCGGAGATCGCCGCGGACGCCAGGGAGTGCTACGACGCCGGCGCGGCCGTCATCCACATCCACCTGCGCGACGACCAGGGCAACATGACGGCCGACCTCGACGTCGCCAGGCGCACCGTCGAGGCCGTCCGTGAGGCCTGCCCGGGCATCACCCAGCTGTCCACCGGCGGCCTGGCGTTCACCTACGAGCAGCGCATGGCGCTCGTCGAGGCGAGGCCGGCGATGGCGACCCTCAACCCGTGCACCATGACGTTCGGGCCGGCCGAGTTCCAGAACCCGCCCGAGAAGATGATGAAGCTCGCCGCGCGGATGATCGAGCTGGGCGTCAAGCCCGAGATCGAGATCTACGACACCGGCCACCTCGACATGATGCTGTACCTGCTCCACAAGGAACTGCTCGTCGAGCCGCTCCAGGTGTCCTTCGTCATGGGCGTCCGCGGCGGCATGCGCGGCGACCCGCAGATCCTCTCCTGGCTCGTCAAGGAGCTGCCGGCAGGCACCAGCTGGCAGGTCATCGCCGTCGCCAAGGCCAACCTGCCGATGACCACCATCGGACTGGCCATGGGGGGGAACGCACGTACGGGCATGGAGGACACGCTCACGCTGTCCAAGGGCGTGCCGGCCGCGTCCAACCTGCAGCTCGTCGAGCGCCTCGTCGGCATCGCCAAGTCCATGCAACTCGAGCCTGCGACCGTGTCTGAAGTGGTCGATCGGCTCAAGCTCCACCCCGAACTGGTCAATCCCGCCTGAGGCTTTGTGCCAGAAGGTACAAGCGGCCCGCGGCGTCCTTGACACCACTTACCTCGACGGTATGATGTCCCGTATCGTGGGAGGGACCATCCGTATCGCGGATAGACGCGGAGGTGCAGGGAGCAACTGAGCACACACCACAGGCGCTGGTTCGGCTGAAGGAAGCAAGCACGAACACCCGTTCGCAGCGCCTGAGAACAGAAGCCATCGGGGGGGTCCCGGCTGTCTGCGGCGTCCAGAAGGGGCGTTGGGACGGCGGGACCACGTAAGGAGGCGGTATGAGTTCGGACGACAAGACCCGCAAGGCGACGAACGGCGTCAGGACGCCGATCACCCGTCGCGACTTCCTCAAGACCGCCGGCGTGGCCGGTCTCGCCGTCGGCGCTGCCGGCGGTCTGAGCGGCGTGCTCGCGGCTTGCGGCAGCAGCAGCGACAGCGGCGGGGACAGCGGCGGCTCCGGCGGAGGCCGTGCCATCAAGGTCGGGTTCGTCAGCCCGCTCACCGGCCCGCTCGCCGCGTTCGGCGAGACGGACCAGTGGCTGGTCGAGCAGTGGAAGACCGCGGTCAAGGACGGCGTCAAGTGCGGCGACGGCCAGACCCACCCCATCGAGATCATCATCAAGGACTCGCAGTCGGACTCCAACCGCGCCGCGACGGTCGCCGGTGACCTCGTCACCAACGACGGCATCGACGTCATGATGGTCGCGTCCACACCTGACACCGTGAGCCCGGTGGCCGACCAGGCCGAGGCGCTGCAGGTCCCGTGCGTCTCCAACGACTGCCCGTGGCAGCCGTACTTCTTCGGCCGCGGCGGCGACCCCGCCGTGGGCTTCAAGTGGACCTACCACGCCTTCTGGGGTCTCGAGGACGTCACCGCCGTGTTCACCGGCATGTGGGACCAGCTCGACACCAACAAGAAGGTCGGCGCGATGTGGCCGAACGACGCCGACGGCCTTGGCTGGGCCGACCCCAAGACGGGTCAGCCGCCGATGCTCAAGAAGGCGGGCTACACCGTGGTCGACGGCGGCCGGTTCCAGGACGGCACCAAGGACTACACGCCGCAGATCAGCAAGTTCAAGGCCGCCGACTGCAACATCCTCAGCGGCGTCTTCATCCCGCCGGACTTCGTGAACTTCTGGAAGCAGTCCTACCAGCAGGGCTTCCAGCCCGTGGCCGCCACCGTCGGCAAGGCGCTGCTCTTCCCGGCCGAGATGGAAGCCATCGGCGAGATCGGCTACGGCCTCACCACCGAGTGCTGGTGGTCCCCTTGGCACCCCTTCAAGTCGTCCCTGTCCGGCCAGACGTGCCAGGAGCTCGCCGACGCGTGGACCAGCAGCAGCGGCGGCAAAGAGTGGAACCAGACGCTGCTGCACTACGCGGTGTTCGAGATCGTCGTCGACTCCCTCAAGCGTGCCACCACCGTGGACGACAAGCAGGTCGTCCTGGACGCCATCAAGGCCACCAACATGGACACCATCCAGGGCAAGATCACGTGGTCTGCCGGCGCTCCGCTCAACCCTGTGCCCAACGTCTGCCGCACCGTGCTCGTGGGCGGCATGTGGACCAAGGGTACGGACTACCCGTTCGACCTGCTCCTCGTCGACACGCAGCACGCCGCCGAGGCGCCGTTCGACGTCACCATCCCGACGAACGGCAAGGTCGAGGCCATCAAGTACTGAGAGAACGTGCAGGTCCCGACCCGTACTGCCCGATGGGAGCCCTGCACCTGAGGAGGTCGATGTGATGCAGGGTGGTGAGACGTCATGACCGTGGTCCTCGAGACCGCCGGTCTCATGAAGTCGTTCGGCGGCGTACAGGTCATCGATGACCTGAGCGTCAAGCTGAGCGACGGTGAAGCATTGGGCATCATCGGGCCGAACGGCGCCGGTAAGACGACGCTCTTCAATCTGATTACCGGCGTGTATCGGCCCGATGGGGGTCGGGTCACGTTCGAAGGCAAGGACATCACCGGTCTCCCGCGGCAGGATCGCTGCCGCGCGGGGATCGGCCGGACGTTCCAGATCCCGAAGCCGTTCTCCGACATGAGTGTGTTCGAGAACGTGCTCGTATGCGCGGCCTACGGCCGCAACATGACCGAACGCGCGAGCTACCGGCGCTGTGTGGAGACGCTGGAGATCACGCGGCTGTCGGCCAAGGCCAACCAGCAGGCCGGCACCCTGCCGCTGCTGGACCGCAAGCGGCTCGAGCTCGCCCGCGCGCTCGCCGGCGACCCCAAGGTCCTGCTCCTGGACGAGATCGCCGGCGGGCTCACCGAGGGCGAGGTCGAGATCCTCATCGAGACGGTCAAGGACCTCCACCGCGAGGGCCTGTCCATCATCTGGATCGAGCACATCGTGCACGCCCTGCTCGCCGTGGTGCAGCGCATCGTCGCCATCAGCTTCGGGCGCAACCTCGTCGAGGGTGAGCCCAACGAGGTCATGTGCAGCGACGAGGTGCAGGCCTGCTACATGGGGGGGACGCCGCTATGAGTGACGTCGTCCTCGAGCTCAAGGACGTCGACGTCTTCTACGGCGACTTCCAGGCGCTCTTCAACGTCTCGTTCGAAGTCCAGGAAGGCATGACGTTCGCCTTCATCGGCGCCAACGGCGGCGGCAAGTCCACGCTGCTGCGCACCATCGCCGGCCTGCAGCGTCCGTCCTCCGGCCACGTGCTGTTCCACGGCGAACCTGTGGACCAGTACCCCGCGCACAAGCGCGTGGGCATGGGCATCGCGCTCGTTCCCGAGGGCCGCCGCGTGTTCCCGAGCCTCACCGTGCGCGAGAACCTGCTCATGGGCGCCTACGGCGGCCGCAAGGGCGACTGGAACGTCGACTCGGTGGTCGAGCTGTTCCCGCTGCTCAAGCCGCTCCTCAAGCGCGGCGCCGGGAGTCTCTCCGGCGGCGAGCAGCAGGCCATGGCCATCGGGCGGGCGCTCATGTCCAACCCCGAGCTGCTGCTGCTGGACGAGGTCTCTCTGGGTCTCGCGCCGGTGGTCATCAAGCGCATCTACGAAGCCATGGTCCAGCTCGTCGGCAGCGGTCACACGATCCTCGTCGTCGAGCAGGACGTGGGGCACGTACTCACCGTGTCCGACTACGTGGCCTGTTTTCTGGAGGGCAAGATCTCGCTGGAGGGTAAGCCGGCGGATCTGAGCTCTGAAGCGATCACCGCAGCGTACTTCGGGATGTGACGGCATGGTCTGGGCAAATGTGACACTTCAAGGGATCCTCCTGGGCGGCCTGTACGCCCTGTTCGCGACCGGCCTTGCGCTCGTGTTCGGCGTCATGCGCATGGTCAACCTGGCGCACGGCGACCTCGGCATCCTCGCCGCGTTCGTCGCGCTGTTCATCGTGCAGACGCTCGGTCTCCCGCTGCTGTGGGCGACCGTGCTCACCATCGCGATCATGTTCCTGCTCGGCTACGTGCTGCAGCGCGGCCTGCTCAACTTCACGCTGGGCACCAACGACACGCGGCCGATCGTGGTGACGTTCGGGTTGTCGATCATCATCCAGAACGCGCTCATCCTGAAGTTCTCGGCCGACTCGCAGGGTCTGGACGCCGGCAAGATCGAGAACATCAGCGTCAAGATCAGCGACCAGCTCTCCATCGGCTGGTTCCCGCTCATCGTGTTCCTCGTGGCCGTCGCGGTCATTGCGGTCCTCGAGGTCTTCCTGGCTCGCGCCAAGCTTGGACGCGCCTTCAGGGCGACGTCCGACGACCGTGAGGCGGCCGAGCTCATGGGCATCAACAACAAGCACATCTACTCGCTCGCCATGGCCATCGCGCTCGCCATCGTGGCGCTCGCCGGTGTGCTCCTGGCCATCCGCACCACGTTCGACCCGACCCAGGGCGGGTTCCGCCTCATCTACGCGTTCGAGGCCGTCATCATGGGCGGCATGGGCTCCATGTGGGGCACGCTCGCCGGCGGCATCATCCTCGGCGTCGCCCAGACGCTCGGCACCCAGGCGTTCGGCGCCGGGTGGGGGCTGGTGGCGGGACACCTCGTCTTCCTCACGGTCCTCGCCGTCCGCCCGAGCGGGTTCTTCGCGAAGACGGTGACGGCATGAGCACCCCGGACATCACCAAGGACATGCCGGCCGTGCCGGGGTTCCGCGTCGCGCGTTCCACCGGCATGCACAAGATCGTGCTGATCGTCAGCGTCGGCATCATCGCCGTCCTGGTCAGCGTGCCGTGGTGGGCCGAGGTGAGCGTCACGCGCACCATGGTCACGTTCTTCACCCTGCTCGCCCTGGCCCAGATGTGGAACCTGCTCGCGGGGTACGCCGGTCTGGTCTCCATCGGCCAGCAGGCGTACATCGGCCTCGGCGCCTACGGCATGTGGCTCATCGGTGACGTGATCGGGTTGAACCCGTTCCTCGCCGTGTTCCTCGCCGGTCTCCTGGCCGCGGTGGTGGCCCTGCCGGTCGCGCCGCTCATCTTCCGCCTTCGCGGCGGCTACTTCAGCATCGGCACGTGGGTCATCGCGGAGGTCGTGCGGCTCATCGTGTCCAACATCCAGGCGACGGGCGGCGGCTCCGGCAAGACGGTGCTCTCCGCTGCCCGGCTCCCGATCGACACGCGCATCACCGGCACGTACCTGGTGGCCCTGTTCGTGGCCCTCGGGTCGATCCTCCTGGTCTACTTCCTGCTGCGTTCGCGCACCGGCCTGGCGCTCACCGCGATCCGTGACAACGACATCGCGGCGCAGAGCTCCGGCGTCAACGTGTTCCGTTCCAAGCTGGTCGTGTGGGTCCTGGCGGCCTACGTGTGCGGCGTCATCGGCGCGGTCGTCGCCATGAACCTGCTGCGCATCCAGCCGGCGGCGGCGTTCAGCATCAACTGGACCGCCTACGCCCTGTTCATCGTCGTGATCGGCGGCTTCGGCACCATCGAGGGCCCGATCATCGGTGCGGTCATCTACTTCGCGTTGCTGCAGAGCCTCAGCCAGTACGGCACGCTGTACATGCTGCTGCTCGGCGTCGTCGCGGTCATCATGGCGACCGTCGCTCCCAAGGGCATCTGGGGCTTCATCGCCAAGAAGTGGAACATCCACCTGTTCCCGGTCAGGCGCCGGTTGCTGCTCGACGAGCTGCCCGCCGACGGGGACAAGCCGGCCGACAAGCCGGAGCCTGTGGCGGCGGAGCTCGCCTGACGCAGGCACGGGGGCAGTCGCCGGGCGCCGCTCACGCGGCGTCCGGCGGCTGCGCTCCCGGCGGCCGCCCTGAGGGACGGCCGCCGCACACGAGGCGCGGACCGCATGGCCGCGTGACCACATGAGGAGTTGCGCCCCTGGGGCCACCGTGGGGCGAGAGGATGGAGGAGACGTGATCGACACCGATCGCGAGGAGGACAGAGAACAGCGCAACGGCGTGCAGGTGCTCGCGCGCGCCGCCACGATCCTGCGGCTGCTGGCGGCTGATTCCTCCGGCGGACTCACCTTCAGCGAGCTCGTCGCCCGCTCGGGGCTGCCGCGGACCACGGTGCACCGCATCCGCGGCGCACTCGAACACGAGGACTTCATCACCACTGACGGCGCTACGGGGCGCCTGCACCTGGGGCCCGGCATCATGCGCCTGGCCATGGCCAAGCGCGACCTGCCGACGGTGGTCCGTCCGTACCTGGAGCAGCTGTCGCGCGAGCTCAACGAGACCGTGGACCTGGGTGTGCTGGACGGCATGCACGTGCTGTTCATCGCCCAGCACCCGGCGCCTCAGCGTTCGCTGATGGTGGTCTCGCGTGTGGGTGCGCGGTTCCCGGCGTACTGCACCGCCAACGGCAAGGCGCTGCTCGCGCAGTTGCCGGTGGAAGAGGTCAAGCGCCGGCTGCCCAAGCGGCTGGAGACGCCGGCCAAGCACACGCCCGTCAGCCGCAAGGATCTCTTCGCCGAGCTCGAGCTGGTGCGCGAGAGCGGCCTGGCCTACGACTGCGAAGAGCACCGCGCCGGCATCTGCGGCGTGGGCGTCGCCGTCATGGACATCGACGGCAGCTCCGCATCCATCTCGGTGCCGATGCCGGCGGCCCGCTTCCACGAGGACCCCGACACCGTCGCCGCGGCGCTGCTGCGCGTGCGCGACGAGGTCCAGGTGGCCCTGCGGAATGGCTGAAGCGGCCGGAGCAGCTCCCGCGGGCGCCGCCCGGCCCTCCGTCGTCGCGGTGGTCGGCAGCCCGCGCACCCGCAGCAACACCGCCGCGCTCGTGGCCGCGGCGCTCGAGGAGCTCGAGTCCGCCGGCGCTGCGTGCGAGACGATCGTGCTCAGCCGGTTGAGCATCGAGCCCTGCTTCGCGCACGACCTCTGCGCCGACCTTCCGCGCTGTCCGCTGGAAGACGACACGCCGGCGGCGCTCGACAAGGTGTACGCGGCCGATTGCCTGGTCCTCGGGTCGCCGGTGTACTACGAGAACGTCTCCGCGCAGATGAAGGCCTTCATCGATCGCAACCTGTTCCCGTACTCCAAGGGAGAGCGCCTGCGCGCCAAGGCGGTCGGGCTGGTCGCCGTGACCGCCGAGAGCGGGCTGCAGGAGACGCTCGACGCGCTGCGTCGTTACGTCGGCCTCTCGACGGAGGGGGACGTGAAGGTCCTCACCTGTGGCGCCTACGCCGACGAGGCCGGCGCGCTGGCCACCGACGACGCGGCGCTCGTGGAGGCAAGGCGGTTGGGCCGAGCGCTCGCGGAGGAGCTCGGCCTCACTCCGGCCTGATGACCCTGCGCTCGGTGACGATCGCCGTCACCGGCAGGTCGTGCGCCTCACACGCGATGCTGGGGACCAGTTGCGCCTCGAACGCGAGCGCCACCCACGGCGTGCCCGGGCGGGTGAGCGGCAGGTAGTTGTCGTAGAAGCCGCCGCCGTACCCGCAGCGGCCGCCCTCCTCGTCGAACGCTGACCCGGGCACGAACACGAGGTCCAGCTCCTCCGGAGCCACCTCCGGCAGCCCCTCGCGCGGCTCGGGGATGTCCCACTTGCCGGGGACCAGGTCGGCGGCCAGGTCGCCGACCTGGTAGGCCGCCATGACGCGCGGCCCGAGCACTCGCGGCAGACACAGCCTCTTGCCGGCCTCGATGACCCGCCGCGCGATGGGCATCGTGTCCAGTTCGGTGCGGAACGAGGCGAACAGCATGACGGTGCGGGCCGCGGTGAGCTCGGGGAGCTCGAGGGCGCGCGCACGCACCGCGTCGGCGAGGCGCTCGCGCTCGTCCTCCGGCAGCGAGTCTCGTGCGTCGAGCGCCCGGCGCCGGGCCTCCTGCTTGGGGATCGCGCAGGCGTTCTCAGGCTCGTCGTGAGGCTGTCGTGAGCTCACAGGGGCACTCCGTCGTACACTGAGCTGGCAACGCTTGGGGGCCCGCGTCAGGTCTGGGCGTGGGCCCCTTCGCCTATAGTATAGGCACGATGGCTGTGCGGGCATGCGGAGCCGTCGCGGGAGGGGAAAGGCCCACACCGGATGTGTGCGCCTTCGGGCGTGTGCCCGAGAGGTCTGAGCATGGCGCTTCGATCCCAGGAAGAAGTATCTCTGGCGACCATCTTCGCGCGTACGCTGCGGAGCGTCATCGCGCTCACGGCCGCGGAGGAACGCCGCGTGTACCCCGACGCCGGAGAAGTGCTCCGGGGCTCGAGCCCGGACCACACGGCTCCGGTGGCGCTGGTGCGCCTGCTGCAGTTCTCGATCCTCCCCGAGATCCTGGGCGAGAGCGCCGGCCCCGCCATCTACCTCGCCAGCAAGCGCGCCAGCCGCGACTTGGGCATCTCGTCGATCCAGGGCCTCAAGGACTGGTTCGCGAAGATGATGATCGGCGACCTCGAGGTGGAGCTCGACGAGGAGCGCGTGCTGGTCAAGCTCAACCGTACCCTCGGACACGATCACATGCCCACGACCGGCACGCCCGTGTGCGACGTGGAGCGCGGCATCATCGACGGCGTGCTCGAGGACATCACCGGCACCGAGGTGCTCACCAAGGAGACCATGTGCTGGAGCCTCGGCGACACGGTCTGTCAGTTCGAGGGGTACGCCGGCAAGCAGGCCGGCTACCTGTACAACGAGAACGGCTTCCACCCGGTGGAGCAGCGCCGCCTGCTCACGCAGCTCGCCGACCAGGCGGACGTCGCGCTGGACAACCTGCGCCTGCTCAACGAGCGCAAGGAGCACGAAACGCACGACCCGCTCACCGGACTGCTCAACTTCCGCTCGCTGCGCGAGCGCGCCGCCTACGAGCTGGCGCGCGCCGAGCGGCATGGGCGCAACGTGGCGTTCGCGATGCTCGACCTCGACGGCTTCTCCGAGGTCAACGACACGGCCGGGCGCGCGGCCGGCGACGAGGTGCTGCGTCACTGGGCGGCGGCGCTCACGGCCCAGCTGCGCAGCTGCGACCTCGTGTGCCGCTACGGCGCCGACGAGTTCCTGCTGGTCATGCCCGAGACGGCCGACCAGGAGGCCGACGCCGCGCTCGCCAGGGTACTCGGCGCCATGCGCCAGCTGGCCGTGGAGACCGAGGACCGGCCCATCGCGCTCACGGCGTCGGCCGGCGTGGCGAGCTATCCGCTCGACGGCCGCAGCGCCGAGGAGCTCGTGGCCAAGGCGGCCACCACCGTCTACACGGCCCGGGCCGCCGGCCCCGGCCGGGTGGCGTTCTACTCCGGGCCGCCCCGCACCTGATCCTGGTGGCGGCGCGCGTCGAGCTCCTCGTCGTCGGGTCGCTGCACCGCGACCTCGCGCCCGCCGCGCAGCACTACCTCGACCTCTTGCGCCCGCTCATGACCGTGAGCGTGCGCGAGGTCAAAGAGGTGCCGCTGCGCGGACGCGGTGAGGCGGAGGTGCTCCGCGACGAGGGCAAGCGCCTGCTCGCGGCGTGGCCGCAGGCGCCCGTGGTCGCGGCGCTGGCCGTGGAGGGCGCGCGGCTGAGCACGGAGGAGTTCGCCGCGCGCCTGCAACGCGCGTTCGAGCGCGGCGGCGCGGGGTTCGTGATCGGCGGCTCGCTGGGGCTCGCCGCCGACGTGCGCGCGCGGGCCGGCGAGGCGCTCTCGCTGTCGGACCTCACGCTGCCGCACCAGCTGGCGCGGGTGGTGCTGCTGGAGCAGCTGTTCCGCGCCGGCAAGATCCTGCGCGGCGAGCCCTACCACCACTAATGCCCGTAGGCGCCGAAGGCGCCGTAGTGCTATTGAGCGGGAGACGGCCCGAAGGGCCCCGCGGCTCACGGACTAAGCCGGCCCAGCCCCATCGCGCCCCACGACGCGGACGGATAGAATCGGCGGGCGCCCGCCGCCCGGCGGGCTCACGACACGGACCAGGGTGACCATGAGCGACGATCTCTACGACCTGAACGGACTCGCGGCCTCTCTGCAGGCCGCGCTCGAAGAGGAACTGGCGGCCGGCGGGGCCACCGAGGTGGCGGCTCCGGCCGTGGAGCTCTCGCTGCCGGCGCGGCCCGAGCACGGCGACGTGACCACCAATGCGGCGCTCATCACCGCCAAGCGCGCCGCACGGGTGCCGCGAGAGCTTGCGGAGGCCGTCGGAGCGCGCTGGCTGGCCGGCCCGGGCGCCGGCGTGTGCGACCGCTTCGAGGTCGCCGGGCCCGGCTTCCTCAACCTCTTCCTGAACGACGCCTGGTACCGCGGCGCCCTCGACCGTCTCCTTGAGCAGGGCGCCGACTACGGGCGCGACTCGCTGCCGGTCGCGCTCCGCCAGAAGATGAACGTGGAGTTCGTGAGCGTGAACCCCACGGGGCCGCTGCACGTGGGCCACGCGCGCTACGCCTCCTACGGCGACGCGCTCTGTCGCATCCTCGCCTTCGTCGGTCACGACGTGACGCGCGAGTTCTACGTCAACGACTACGGCACGCAGATGACGCGGTTCGGCCAGTCGCTCGCGGCTCGCTACGGGCAGCGCATGGGCCTGGACACACCGGTGCCGGAGGAGGGCTACCAGGGCGACTATCTGCTGCCTCTTGCGGACGAGCTCATCGCCGCGGTGGGCGACCGCTTCAAGGAGGCGCTGGAGGCTTCGGCTTCCGACGTCACGGCGCTGCCGGCCGAGACCATCGACGAGATCAAGGTCTGGGGCCGGGACGCGATCCTCGCCCAGTTCAGGCTGACGCTGGAGCGGTTGCGCGTCCCGTTCGACGTGTGGACGCCCGAGAGCTCGCTGTACGCGGGCGAGGGCGACCACCGCGGGTTCGGCGGCGAGGTGGGCAAGTCGCTCGCCGACCTCGACGGCGAGAGCCTCCTCTACGACGAGGGGGGCGCCTGCTGGCTCACGACCACCCGGTACGGCGACGACAAGGACCGGGTGCTCATCCGCCAGACCGGCGACCCCACCTACTTCCTCAGCGACATCGCCTACCACCGCGACAAGATGGACCGCGGGTTCGAGCACATGATCGACATCTGGGGCGCCGACCACCACGGCTACGTGCCGCGCATGAAGGCCGCCTTCACGGCGCTGCCGCCGCACGACCCCGACAAGCTGGAGCTCATCATCGGCCAGCTCGTGAACCTGCTGGAGAGCGGCGAGGCGCGGCGCATGAGCAAGCGCCGCGGGGACATCGTCACCATCGACGACCTCCTCGAGGCCATCGGCGTGGACGCCGCGCGGTTCCTGCTCGTCGGGCGCTCGCAGGACACCACCCTGGACCTCGACATCGACCTCGCCGTGCAGCAGAACAACACCAACCCGGTGTACTACGTGCAGTACGCGCACGCGCGCATCTGCAGCATCCTGCGCAACCTGCCGGGGGGCGGGGAGCGGCCGGCGGGCGAAGCCGTCCCGGCCGTGGACGTCACCTCACACGAGCGCGCGCTGCTGCAAGCCCTCGCGCGCTTCCCGGACGTGCTGCTGAGCGCGGCGGACACGCGATCGCCGCACCGCGTGCACGGCTACCTGGGTGAGCTCGCCTCCGAGTTCCACGTGTTCTACCGGCACTGCCGCGTGCTCAGCGACGACGCCGACGTCACGGCCTTCCGCGCCGGCCTCTGCACGGCCGTGCGGAGCACGCTGGCCGCCGGCCTCGGCCTGCTGGGCGTCAGCGCGCCGGAGACGATGTAGACGGTGCATCTTCGGCTCACCGTCAGTTGACGCGGCGTCGCCGGTCGATGACGAGGGCCGGGCCGGCTGCCAGATGCCGGCCCGGCCCTCGCGAGCCTCGTGGATGTACCGCTCGCGCGGTGTCAGGCGCCGAACTTCTCCCGCGCCACGCCACGCAACTCGTCCAGCTGCTCGGTCGTGAGGTCCTTGTCCAGCTCCATGAGCATGGAGACGGCCGTTCCGGTCTTGTCGTCGATGAGCTTGTGGACCACGCTCTGGAGCACCGTCTGAGCTACTTCGCGCCCCGGTATCGCCGGGGTGTAGACGTAGGCGATGGCGGTCTTGTCCTGCGCCAGCAGGTGCTTCTTGACGAGATTGTTCATGACGGTCATCACCGTCGTGTAGGCGATCGTCCTGCGTTCGCGCAGCGTCTCGTACACGGCGCGCACCGTGGTCTCATCCTTCTCCCAGACGACCGCCAGAATGTCAGCCTCGAGAGAACCGATGCCTGTGAAGGGCGCGCCCTTGGTACTGCGCAGCCACTTCGGTCTTGCCTCCTCCATCACGACTCCCTCCGTCGCGTGTGGTGTGGACGTACCGTGGACTGCCCCGTGACGCTGTCCAGTACGTATGACACGGTACGTATTCCCTTTCATCCCGATGTCACGCGCCGTTCCGTACATTAAAATCTTCCTGAGCGTACGCTCAGCTCCGGAATGGAGGGGACAGTGCCGAATCACATCGATTTGCTGCAAAATCTCTGTCTCGCGCCGGGCCCGACCGGGTTCGAGGCGCCGGTGCAGGAGGTCGTCCGCGAGCGCCTGCAGGCGCTCGCGCCCGTGGAGGGCGACCCGCTCGGCAACGTCTGGGCGCGGGTCGGCGCGGACGACGGCCGCCCGCTCGTGGCGGTGGCGGCCCACGCCGACCAGATCGGCCTGATCGTCACGCACGTGGACGCGCACGGCTACGTCATTGTGGAGCGCATCGGCGGCGTGGCGCCGGCGCTGGTCCCCGGGCGGCACTTCGTGATCCACGGCCGCGGCGGCGACGTGCACGCCGTCGGGGGTCGCAAGCCCACACACATCATCCCGGCGGAGGACCGCGACAAAGCGCCGCCGCTGCAGGAGCAGTTCCTGGACATCGGCGCCCGCGACCGCGAGGCCGCCCTCCAGCGGATCGCGGTGGGCGACCCCGTGACCTTCACACCCGACTTCGTCGAGCTCAGCCCGGGCGTGGTCGCCACGCAGGCGCTCGACGACCGGGCCGGCCTGTACGCCCTGATCCGGGCGCTGGAGCTGTACGCGGAGCGTCCCGGCGAGGCTGCGCTGGCCGGGTTCGCGACCGTCCACGAGGAGACCACGTTCATGGGCGCCAAGGCGCTCTCGCGGCGGCTGCGGCCCGATGTGCTCGTGGTGCTGGACGGCGACTTCTGCAGCGACACGCCCGCCGCCGACGCCAAGGAGCTGGCCGGCGAGGTCAAGCTCGGCGCGGGCCCGGTGGTCAGTCGCGGCGCGGGCAGCAACGCGGGGCTGGTGCGGCTGGCGCTGGAGGTCGCTGCCGCGGAGGGCGTGGCGGTCCAGGTCAAGGCGTACCCGGGACAGACGGACACAGACGCCGACGAGCTGATGGCCGCTCAAGGCGCTGCTACGCTCAGCCTCGGGCTGCCGATGCGCTACATGCACTCTCCGTTCGAGGTCGCCTGCCTGGACGACCTCGAGGGCACGGCGCGACTGGTCGCCGCGCTGGCGCGCCGCGTCACCCGCGAGTCCAGGCTCTGATCCGACGCCGAGGGAGGCACCATGAAGCTGTTCATCGCCATCGACCTCGAGGGGATCTGCGGCGTGGTGTCCGAGGCGGACACGGCGCGGGAGGGCGCGGCGGCGCAGCGCGCCCGCGCCCACATGCGCGCCGACCTCGACGCCGTCCTCGCCGGCTGCGCCGCGGCCGGCGCCGACGAGGTCGTCGTCTGCGATGCGCACGACGACGGCCGCAACCTCGATCCCGCCGGCCTGCCCGCCTCCGTCACCCTGGTGAGCGGTTCGCCGGCGCCCGGCAGCATGCTCGAGGGCCTGGCGCCGGACTGCGACGCCGCGCTCTTCGTCGGGTACCACGGACGGGCCGGCACCCTCGGCGCGGTGCTCGAGCACACCTGGAACTACAAGGTCTTCTCCGTCAAGGTGGGCGACCTCGAGATCGGCGAGTTCGGCGTCGGCGCCCTGGTCGCCGGCGAGCTGGGCGTGCCGGCGGTCTACCTCTCCGGTGACGACAAGGCGGCGGTGGAGGCCGAGGAACTCGTGCCGGGCATCGTGACCACGGTGGTCAAGACCGGCGTGCGCCGCGAGGCCGCGCGGTTCGCCGTTCCGGACGAGGCCCGGGCGCGGATGACCCTGGACGTCACGGCGGCGCTGCGCGACGGCACCTGGCCGGAGCCGCTCGACTGGTCCGGCGAGCCCCTCCGGCTCACCTTCACCCGCGTGCAGTTCTGCGACCTCGCCGAGACCTGCCCGGGCACGCGACGCCTCGACGGCCGCACCCTGGAGATCGGCGGCGCCACCTTCGCCGAGGTGTACCAGGGGTTCCTCGCCTGCCTGCGGCTCTCCGAGTGCGAGGGTTGACGCGGGTTCGGAGCTGAGGCGCGGCGGGTGTGGCGCCGGCGCCGCGCGACTTGCGGGCCTGCGCGCGCTGTGGTCAGATAATCCCCCCGAGCGGATGTGGTGCAGCTGGTAGCACGTCAGCTTCCCAAGCTGAAGATCGCGGGTTCGAGTCCCGTCATCCGCTCCAGTCCCTTCTCCTCACGCGAGTGCGCCTCCGCATGCCCCGTCGCGCCGACTCCCCGTAGCGGTACGACGCTTGTCGGAACCCCTCTTGACTAAAGTCAGGATTCCCTCCGGTCGATATGTAGGTTATCCTAATCACAAGCCGCGACCCTGGGACTGGAGACGATACGTGACCGCACGCACGCAGAACGCCGAGGAGTACCTCGAGGCCATCTTCAAGCTGCAGCTCGGCTCGGACCCGGTCACCGTCACCCGTCTCGCCGGTGAGCTCGGCGTCGCCCCGCCGTCCGTGTCCGAGATGGTCGCCCGTCTCCGGGCCGCCGGCCTCGTGCGGGAGCCCGGCGAGGACAGGGCCATCGCGCTCACCGAGGAGGGCGCGGCGGAGGGAGCTTCGCTCGTCCGCCGCCACCGCCTCAGCGAGCGCTTCCTGGTCGACTACCTCGACATGCCGTGGGACGCCGTGCACGAGGAGGCCTGCAAGCTCGAGCACGTGCTCAGCCCTGAGGTCGAGGCGCGTCTGGCCGAACAGCTGGGCAACCCGCTCACCTGCCCGCACGGGCACGCGATCCCCGGGGAGGACGGGTCCCTGCCGGAGCTGGTGTTGCGCCCGCTCACCGCGCTCGAGCCCGGCGACGAGGCCGTCATCGGCTGCATCGCCGAGGAGAAGAGCGACCTGCTGCGGTACCTCTCGTCGCTCGGCCTGCTGCCGGACACTCCCGTCGCCGTCGAGAGCGTGGCGCCGTTCAACGGGCCGCTGCTCGTCAGGGTGGGCGGCTCGCAGTACGCCCTCGGCCGCGAGGTCACCGACAAGATCATGGTGCGCGGCTGACGCACGTGGCCACCGCGCTCCGCCAGAGCCGCCGTGAGGCGGATGCCGCCTGCCCGGTCGAACCGCTGGTCGTGTTCGTCGCCGGCAACCCCAACGTCGGCAAGTCGTCACTGTTCAACTCTCTCACCGGCTCCTCGCGCGAGACGGCCAACTGCGCCGGCGTCAGCGTGGACGCCTGCTCCGTGTGCACGCTCTGGGAGGGGCGGCCCATCGAGGTCGTCGACCTGCCCGGCAGCTACTCCCTGGACGGGCCGAGCGAGGACCAGCAGGCCGCCCGCCGTGCCCTGCTGGAGCGGCGGCCGGACGTGATCGTCGCCGTCGCCGACGCCACCAACCTGGCGCGCAGCCTCTACCTGCCGCTGCAGTTCCTCGACCTCGGCTACCGCGTGGTCGTGGCGCTCAACCTCTCCGACGAGGCCGAGCGGCGCGGCCGGCTGCCGGACGCCGAGGTGCTCTCGCGGGACCTCGGCGTGCCCGTGGTGCCCACCGTGGCGCCGCGGGGCACCGGCCTCGTCGAGCTTGAGGCCGCCGTGCTGCGTGTCTCGGCCGGCGGCGGCCTGGGCGAGACCACCGGCACGCCGCTGCCGCCGGAGGTGGAGCAGCGGGTCGAGGAGGTCGCGCTGCACGTCGCCGCGCTGGCCGACGATGGCCACCGCGCTCCCGGCGGGCTCGGCGCCCGCGCCGCCGCGCTGGCTGTGCTGGAGGGTGACGCCGAGGTGGCTCGCGCCGTCGGCCTCGGCGTACCAGGCGTGCTCACCGACGCCGACGACGTGCTCGCCCTCGACATCGCCAAGGCGCGGCACGCTGAGGCCCGCGCCCTGGCCGCGGCGGCCCAGGACACCCGCGCCGCCGCCGACCGCTGGTGGCGGCTCACCACCGCGCCGCGCACGGGTATCCCCATCCTGCTCGGCGTGATCGTGAGCGTGTTCGCCTCGCTGTTCATCGTCGGCGACCTGCTCTCGCGGGTGCTCACGGCCGCGTGGACCGCGTGGATCTCGCCCGCGGTGATCGACATCGTCACCGCCATCTTCGGGACCGGCACCCTCGGCAGGGTCGTGCTCTGGGGCGTGGACGGCGGCATCCTCGCCACGCTCGCCGTCGGCATCCCCTACATCCTCACCTTCTACTTCATCCTTGCTCTGGTGGAGGACACCGGCTACATGAACGCGGCCGCGTTCCTCAGCGACCGCGTCATGCACCGCATCGGACTGCACGGCCGCGCCATCATCCCGCTCATCGCGGCCGGCGGCTGCAACGTGCCGGCCATCATCGCGACGCGCTCGCTGACCAACAAGCGCGAGCGCACCATCGCCGCCGTGCTCTCCACGCTCACTCCGTGCAGCGCGCGCACGGCCGTCATCATCGGCGCCGTGGCCGGCGTCGCCGGGTGGCAGTACGCCGTGCTCACCTACATCGTCCTCATCGTGGTGATCATCCTGGCCGGGCTCGGCCTCAACCGGCTCATGCCCGGCGACAAGGGCGTGCTGGTCATGGAGATGTTCCCGTTCCGGCGGCCGGTGCTGCGGCAGGTGGCGCGCAAGACCTGGCGGCGGTTCCGCGAGTTCGTGTGGGACGCGGCGCCGATCATCCTCCTCGGCAGCATGGCGCTGGGGGTGCTCTACGAGACCGGGTGGATCTGGGACATCGGCAAGGTGATCGGCCCCGTCGTCGAAGGCTGGCTGCTCCTGCCCACGGTGGCCGGGCTCACGCTCGTGTTCGCCGTGCTCCGCAAGGAGCTCGCGCTCCAGCTGCTGCTCGTGTTCGCGACGGTCGCGGCCGGCGGCACCGTCGCGAGCATCTCGTCGTTCATGTCGACGTCGCAGATCGTCACCTTCGCGATCGTCAACGCGCTCTACATCCCCTGTGTGGCGACGATCGCGGTGCTCGGGCGTGAGCTGGGCTGGCGGCGCACGGCGGTCATCTGCGCCGGCACGCTGGCGCTCGCGCTCGTCGTGGGCGGCGTCGTCGCCCGCGTCCTCCCGCTGATCGCGTAGCGGCCGCGGCCGGCGTTCCGCCGGTCTCCGCGCACGGTCGAGCATGCCGCCACTCACAACGTCTATGGCCGCATGCAGGAGCGGGCTTGAGCGGGTGGTAGTATCTGCCGAAGAGGGACCTGGTGAGCCATTCCATCGTCGACATCCGCCGGCAGGCCGCGAGCCTGCTGCAGAGCGCCGGCGTTTCGCGTGAACCTGTTTCACTGCGTGACGTGGTCAGCGCGCTCAACCTCGAGGTCGTCCGGACCGCCGGGGAGCCGTTCTCCTGTGAGGCCGCGCTCGAGCCGGTGGGCGACGGCCATCGCATCGTGCTGCACGGTTCGTCGCCCGAGGGCCGCCGCAGGTTCACCATCGCTCACGAGATCGGGCACTTCGTCCTCCACCCGCACCGGCTCGCGCCCGAGCGCAACGGCGGTGTCAACGCGGCCTGGCAGGCGGAGGAGCGCGAGGCCGACCAGTTCGCGGCCGAACTCCTCATGCCGGAGGACCTGGTGCGCGAGGCCGTGCTTCTCCACGGCACCGACACACTCCGTCTCGCCGACCGCTTCGAGGTCAGCCGGCAGGCGATGCAGATCCGGCTGAGGTCGTTGGGGCTCGCCGGCCACGCCGGCGAGTACTCGCAGGCCCGCCCCGCGTTCTGATTCCCGAGTGGCCGCCGGCCGCGCCACGACGGTCCTCGGCCGGCCCAACCACTCGGAGATCACAGCATCGAGCCCCTCTGCCTGTGGTCACTCTGCGGGCTGCCGTTGTGGCCACGACTCGTCGCGACAGGTCGAACTTGTGGACCGTGACCACATCTCGACCTGACGGCGCCCGATTGTGGTCACATCTCGGGGCGGGATTGTGGCCACGCGACAGAGTGCCCCGTGAGCGGCCCGGCGAGAGTGGCCGAGGCGGTCAGAGGGCGGGGGCGGCGTGGCCGCGGTCGCTCAGCCCCCGTTCGCCTTGACCCAGTCGATCGTCGCGCGGGCGACCATGGGCGAGCGGCCCGGCCCGTGATGGCCGCCCCCGGCGAGCACGATGAACTCCGAGGGCGGCGCCAGCACCGCGGCCAGACGCTCGCTGTGCGCGAACGGTACGGCGTCGTCGTCACGCGCGTGGGACAGCAGTACGCGCGGCATGCCGGTCGCCGCGGTGACGAGGTCGAGCGCCGCCAGGAACGGGCGCAGCGCCGGGCCGTCGAACCGGGCGCTGTACTCACGGCCCTCCGGGCCGCCCGGCGAGGCATCCGGGTCTGACTCGAGCTCGTCGAGCCCGGTGAGCAGCGAGGCGCCGTCCGCGGGGCACAGCAGCACCAGCGAGCGGAAGAACCCGGGCCGGGCTCGCGCCGCCAGCAGCAGCATGCAGCCGCCCATGCTGGCCCCGCGTGCGGCCAGCCACGGCGCGCCGGACACCGCGAGCAGCCGTTCGCCTGCGGCGACGGCGTCCCGCCAGCCGTCCGGCCCCATCTCGCCGCCGCTCTCGCCGTGGCCGCGGAAGTCGAACGTCAGCGCGGCCAGCCCGGCGTCGGCCGCCTGCTCGCCCATGATCGCGTGGTTCTCCTTGCGGCTGCCGGCGCCGTGGCACACGAGCAGCGCACCCTCCGGCCGGCCGCCGGGCAGGAAGAGCCGGCCGGCCAGCTCGACGCCGTCGGACTCGATCGTGAGCGGCCGCGGCTCAGGCCGTACGTGCAAGGGGAAGGACGGACTCATCACCCTGAGTTTAGTCGAACGGGAACAGTGTGATGTACTACCTCTTCACTCCCGACGGAGGTCACATGCACGAAGTCAACGTCGGCCACAAGGTGCTGGCCGATTACCGAAGCATCGTCCCCAAGGACCTGATGGCCGAGATCGACGAGCTCGGCGAGCGACTCAAGGGCCGTCAGGTTCTGCACGTCAACGCCACCGCCTTCGGAGGTGGCGTGGCCGAGATCCTGTACACGCTGGTGCCGCTGGTCAACGACGTCGGCCTGGAGGCGCACTGGCAGATCCTCACGGCGCCGCAGGAGTTCTACAACGTCACCAAGAGCTTCCACAACGGCCTGCAGGGCCACGCGGTGGACTTCCCGCCGGAGTCGCAGGCCCTCTACGAGGAGGTCTGCCGCGCGAACGCCGCCGAGCTCACGCGGCCCTACGACTTCGTCGTCATCCACGACCCGCAGCCGCTCGCCATCCGCGACTTCGTCTCGTTGAGCCAGGACCGCTCCACCTGGTGGATCTGGCGCTGCCACATCGACACCTCCACACCCGACAAGGGCCTCTACGAGTACCTGCTGCCGTCCATCAACCACTACGACGCGGCCGTGTACACGCTCAAGGACTACGTGCCCGAGGGCCTCACGGTGCCGGTGCGCGAGGTCGCGCCGACCATCGACCCGCTCGCCCCGAAGAACATGCAGCTCTCGCCCGAGGACGCGCGCTACATCGTGCGCCAGTTCGGCATCGACGTGGACCGCCCGCTCCTGCTCCAGGTGTCGCGCTTCGACCCGTGGAAGGACCCGCTGGGCGTGGTGGACGTCTACCGCGCGGTGAAGGCCAGGCACCCCGACGTGCAGCTCGCGCTGGTGGGCTCCATGGCCAGCGACGACCCGGAGGGCTGGGACTACCTCGAGCGCGTCATCGACTACGTGGGCGGCGACCCCGACGTGTTCATCCTCTCCAACCTCGACAACGTCGGGGCGGTGGAGATCAACGCGTTCCAGAGCCATGCCGACGTGATCATGCAGAAGTCGACGCGTGAGGGGTTCGGGCTCACCGTGTCGGAGGGGCTGTGGAAGGCGCGGCCCGTGATCGGCGGCGACGTGGGCGGCATCCCGCTGCAGATCGAGGACGGGGTGGACGGCTACCTCGTGCACTCGGCCGCCGAGTGCGCCGAGCGCTGCCTGGAGGTCATGGCCGACCCGGAGAAGCACCGGCGGATGGCCCTGCTCGGCAAGGAGAAGGTGCGCCGCGAGTTCCTCACGCCGCGCCTGCTGCGCGACGACCTGCGGCTCTTCGCCGACCTCATGGACGGTAGAATAGGGGCCTGACCAGCCGACGGAAGGGCCCCGTGGAGGGAGTGGGACTCGCAGAGCGCCGCCTCGTCGTGGCCGCCAACCGCGGTCCCGTGTCGTTCCACGACGACCCCTCGGGAGAGCCGGTCGTCACGCGTGGCCCGGGCGGCCTCGTCACAGTGCTCACCGAGGTGCTGCGCCACCACCCCGGCACGTGGGTGGCGGCGGCGTTGAGCGACGCGGAGCGTCGCCTCGCCGCCGAGGGCACGGCCGTCGAGGTGGCGCTGGACGGGGAGGAGTACCGCGTGCGGTACGTCGCCCCGTCACCCGAGGCCTACCACAAGTACTACAACATCGTGTCCAACCCGATGCTGTGGTTCATCCAGCACTACCTCTGGGACCTCGGCCGGCACCCGGACATCCGCGCCGAGGAGATGGACGCCTGGCATGCCGGCTACGTGGTGGTGAACCGGCAGTTCGCGGAGGCCGTGGTCGATGAGGTGTGCCTCCCGGGCAGCCCGGCCGACGGGAGCGACGCGCTGGTGCTGCTGCACGACTACCAGCTCTACCTCGTCGCCCCCGACGTGCGCGCCGCGTGCCCCGGCGCGTTCCTGCACCAGTTCGTGCACATCCCCTGGCCGCAGAGTGACTACTGGCGTGTGCTGCCCACACAGATCCGCGAGGCGGTGTTCCACGGGCTGCTCGGCAACGACGTGGTCGCCTTCCACACGCGGAACTACGTCAGCAACTTCCTGCGCTGCTGCGCCGACCTCCTCGACCTCGAGGTGGACGAGGCGCGCGGCGTGGTGCGCTACGAGGGCCGCGAGGTGTGGGCTCGCGCCTACCCGGTGAGCATCGACCCGGCCTCCCTGCGCGAGGCGGCCGGGTCGGCTCGCGCGCACGCGGCGGAGTTGGACCTCGTCCGCCGACGCCGCGAGTACCTGATGCTCCGCGTCGACCGCCTGGACCTCAGCAAGAACATCATCCGCGGCTTCGTCGCGCTCGACCGGTTCTTCGAACTGCACCCCGAGTTCAAGGAACGGCTGACCTTCCTCGCGCTGCTGCAGCCCTCCCGTGAGGACGTGGAGGAGTACGTCACCTACCGGGAGCGCGTGGAGCGCATGGTCGCCGACGTCAACACGCGCCACGGCACCACCGACTGGATGCCCATAGACCTGCGCATCCAGGATGACTTCCCGGTCACGCTCGCCGCCTACACGCAGTACGACGTGCTGCTCGTCAACGCCATCAGCGACGGCATGAACCTGGTCGCCAAGGAGGGCCCCATCCTCAACCGCAACGACGGCGTGCTGGTGCTCAGCGAGTACGCCGGCGCCTACGAGGAGCTTGGGGCGTTCGCGCTCGGCGTCAACCCGTTCGACATCGAGGGGCAGGCCGAGGCGCTCTACCGAGCGCTCACCATGCCGGCCGAGGAGCGGGTGGACCGGGCCGCCATGCTGCGCCGCGTGGTCGAGGAGAACAGCGTCGAGAAGTGGGTGCAGGCGCAGTTCGCCGACATCGCCGCCAAGCTCGACGCCGGCGGCTGAGCGCTCGACGCCGGCGGCCGAGCTCCTCGCGGCGCTTGACCGAGGTCATGTCGGCGCCCCGCCGCGCGCCGGTAGCATCGCGGCGTGAAGATCGAACTCCTCGGACTCCCGGACGAGCGCACCGCCGCGCTCGAGGCCTCGCTGCGCGAGGCCCTGGCGCGGCTCGGCCTGCTCGACGCCGCCGAGATCACTCGCGTCGACGACATGACTGCGATGATCGCCCGCGGCGAGCGCCGCCCCCCGGCGCTGCGCATCGATGGGCGGGTGGTCTGCCGCAAGCGCGTGCCGGACGCGGACGAGGTGGCGGGCTACCTCCGAGGCGGCGGCTCAGGCGGATGCGGCGGTCACCTGACCCCCGCAGCCGCCTCGCCCGCCGTCAGTGCGTGAAGATGTGCGGGTAGACGATGATCAGGTAGACGCAGTAGACGATCAGCACTCCCGCCACAGTGTTCACCGAGTTCCGGACACCGCGGACCTTGAAGCGCTGGCCGATGGCGATCAGGAAGAGGACCACGGCGAGGATCACCGTCACGCGCACGTACTTCTCGCCGGTCATGCGCGTCGACACGCCCAGGTCGAAGGCGTGTGATGCCTCCTTGTTGAGCTCGGCAGCGTGTTCCGCGAGCGGCTCTTCGTAGCTGGGCATGTAGGCGGGCCCCGGGGGCGTGCCCGGCGCGGTCCAGGGGGCGAGCTTGACCCACTGGTCGAACGCCTCCTTGTAGTTGGGGAGGAAGCGGCGCTCGAGCAAGCGCATGAGGGACTCGTCCTTGGCGTCGTAGGCCTGGAGCCAGGCCGTGAAGTTCCCAGAGTTGGCGATCAGGTGCTGGTTGGCGGTCAATTGGGCGTTGCTGGCCTCGACGCGCAGCCTGGAGGACGTGGCGTACTCCTTGGCGCTCTCGCCGTCGAAGAGCGCCGCCTGGAAGCCGCTCAGCGCCGTCGCGATGGCGACGATCGCGAGCAGGATCGCCTCGAGGATCTCGATGGTCTCGATGCGGCGCTTGCTGGGCTGGCGCTCCCCGGTGTCTCCGTGGTTGCCGTGTTCGCGCAGGTGCTCGGCGACCTCGGCGTTGATGTTGCCCTCGGGCATGCGCGCTCCTCCTCGTTGGTCCTGCCGGCGCAGATACTACACGACGGAGGAGGCAGTTGACCCACGGGTCACCAGAGCTTGGATGACCTCAAGCGCCTGGTGGAGGAGTCCTGGTCCAGGCGCTCGGCGGCGATGTCCAGGTACTCGGCCGCGAGGTCGATGCCGACGGATCGGCGGCCGAGCTCCGCGGCGACCAGCATGGCGGTGCCGGTGCCGCAGAAGGGGTCGAGCACCACGCCGCCGGGAGGGCACGTGGCCAGGATGGGCGTGCGGCACAGGTCGGCCGGGAACGGCGCGAAGTGCAGGCCCCGGCCCTGCGTGTCTTCCGGCAGGATGTCCCAGACGTCGCCCAGCTTGGCCCCGTCCGGGTGGTAGCGGAGGAAGTAGAAGCCGCGCTCCTGCAGCTCGCGGGCGCGGCCGGACACCGCGCCGACGTCGGAGTGCGTCGCGCGCTGGCGGCCGCGGATGACCATGCGGAAGTCGGCGAGGCGGCCGGCCGCCACCTCGCCGAGCGTCTCGTCGAGCGCGGCGAGGGCGGCCGCCTTCTCCGCGTCGTCGAGCGACGTGGAGAGCTCGATCTGGCGGCGGTAGCGCACCCCGCTCACGCCGGTCGCGCTGACGACGGCGCCGTTCTTCACGCGCGCCGCGCGCGGCGCGCGGCGCACGGCGCCGTCGTCGTAGTAGTAGCCCCTGGGCCGGCGCACGAAGTGGAACAGCAACTCGTGCACGTTGCGCAGCTTGTCGCGGCTCGTGTCCGGCCCGCCCTTGACCTTGTGCCACACGACGCTGTTGCGCAGCGTCCAGCCCTGCTCGTCGGCGAGGTGGAACGCCACGCGCCACGGCACGCCGAGCTGGCGCTTGCCGCGGTAGGTGTCGCCGAGGTTCAGCCAGAGGGAGCCGGTGGGCTTGAGCACGCGGAGCAGCTCGGCGGTGACGGCGCCGAGGGCGGCCACGTAGTCCTGCCAGCCGCCCTCGGCGCCGATGCCGCCGCCGGCGTAGCGCCGGTGGCCGAAGTACGGCGGGCTGGTCACCACGCAGTCGACGGAGGCTTCGGGGAAGAGCGTCAGGACCTGCGCGGCGTCGCCGCAGAGGAAGAGCGGTGCGGGGTGGGCTTCGTCGCCCGCCCCGTCCGCGAGGTACGCGGCGAGGCCCGTCGCCGCGCTCACCTCTCGAGGTAGCGGCGGTAGATCGCCTCGTAGTCGGCGACCATGCGCTCGACGGTGAACCGCTCCTCGACGGTGCGGCGGCAGAGCGCCGGGTCGATCTCGCCGACCCGGCCCACCGCCGCCACGAACGCGTCGAGGTCGTCGGCGTCCACCACGAACCCTGTCTTGCCTTCGTCCACCACCTCGGGCACCGAGCCCTGACGCATCGCCACCACGGGGGTGCCGCAGGCCATGGCCTCGATCATCACCAGCCCGAAAGGCTCCGGCCAGGTGATGGGGAAGAGGAACGCGCTCGCCTTGGCGAACAGCTCGCGCTTGCGCTCCATGGTGACCTCGCCCTCGTAGACGATCTGGTCACCGTCGATGTGCGGCTCGATCATCTCCCGGAAGTACGCCCGGTACGGCGCCTGGAGCACGCCGGCCATGATGAGCTTGCGGCCCAGGCGCTTGGCGGCCTCGATGCTGTGGTGGAACCCCTTGGCCTCGCACACGCGCCCGAACGCCAGCAGGTAGTCGTCCTTGTCGGTGGTGTACGGCCACTCGCCGACCTCCATGGCGTTGTACGCCAAGCCGGCCCAGTCCATGCCGGGCGGCGCCATGGAGCGCTGGTACTCGCTGATGCAGATGTAGCCCACCTCGCGCGCGAACTGCTCGTAGAACCCGAGCGTGTACTGGTCGAAGGCACAGTGGACGGTGTGGACCATGGGCGTCGCCAGGTAGCGGCTGAAGGCGACGGCGATGAACCCGGAGTGGTCGTGCACGAGGTCGAACTCGCCCTGCTCGATGTCGGCGAACGCGAACGAGGTGTGGCGCGCGTCGAACGGGGTGACGCCGATGCGGTCCGGCATCTCGCGCGGGAACAGGGAGCAGAGCTCTGCGGCCGTGTGCGAGTCGCCGGTTGCGTAGAGGCGCACGTCGTGCCCGCGTGCCGTGAGGCCGTCGCAGAGTTGCTGCACGACCCACTCCGTGCCGCCGTACCCCGCGGGGGGCACGGTGATCCAGGGAGGTGCGAGCTGGGCGATCCGCATGGCGGCATTGTATCGGAGTCTCATGCAACCGCCACGTTCTGCCGATGTGAGGCACACGCCGGTTCCGGCGCCCGCCGCTGGGCGGAGCTGCAATCAGCTGTGTACAGAGCAGGCAACA
>CAVVGY010000003.1:5000-308257 GCA_963747935.1 uncultured Thermoleophilia bacterium
GACCCTGCTCGGCACCTGCATCCTCAACATGGCCGAGCTGCTCAGCGGCATCGTGCTGTACCAGCTGGCGCACCCCGGCTGCAGCCTCATCTCCGGGGTGGGCTCCGCCGTCGCCGACATGCGCTCCGGCGGGTACATCGCCTCGAGCCCGGAGATCGGGCTCATCAACCTGATCTGCCTGGAGATGAGCCGCTTCTACGGGCTGCCGACGCAGGCGACCGGCATGTCCGCCGACGCCAAGGCGGCGGACTTCCAGGCAGGGTCCGAGGGCGGCATGACGGCGCTTGTGGCCGCCCTCGCCGGCGCCGACTCGCTCATCTCCGCCGGAGGGCTCGACGGCGTGCAGATCTCGAGCCCCGCCAAGTACGTGCTCGACAACGACCAGGTCGGCGCCCTGCGGCGGTATCTGCGCGAGGACCCGATCGACGAGACGACGGCCCTCATGGATGACATCTTCGAGGTCGGCATCGGCGGGCACTTCCTGGGGCGGAGGAGCACCCGGCAGTACTCGCGCAGCGAGGTCTGGCGCCCGCGCGCGTTCCGCAAGGGCACGTTCGAGGAGTTCGCCGGGCGTCCGCTCGCGGCCGAGGCCGCGGAGAGAGCGCGGGAGATCATCGCGACGCACGAGGTGCCGCCGCTGCCCGAGGACGCCGAGCAGCACATCGACGACGTCATCGCGCGGTGGGCGGCGACGACCGCTTGAGCCGGGCGCGCACGTGACGCGGCCGCGCCTCAGCTACCTCTCTCGGCGAGGAGCAGGAGTTCGTCCACGAGCAGGCCGTGCGGGTGCTCGAGGAGGTCGGCATCGGCTACAACACGCCGGAGGCCATCGACCTGCTGGCCGAGGCCGGGGCGCAGGTCGACCGCGAGGCGCTCACGGCCAGGGTGCCGTGGGACCTCGTGGAGCGGTGCCTGGCCACCTGCCCCCGCGAGGTCCGTCTGGCTGCGCGCGACCCGCGACACGACGTGGTCGTGGGGGACGGGTCGCTCACGTTCTGCGCCGACGGCACGGCGACGTACATGCTCGACGACGTCACCGGGCGCCGTGAGGAGGGCTCGGCCGAGTGGCTGCGCCGCACCATGCGGCTGTACGACGCGCTCCCCGAGGTCGACTACGCCTGGCCGACCATCTCGGCCCGCGACCTCGACCCGCTCACCGCGGGCCTCGAGATCGAGGCGATCTCGCTCGCCAACCTCACCAAGCACGTGCAGGACGAGGTGCGCGACCCGGCGCACGCGGCGCCGCTCATCGAGATCTTCGAGGCGGTGGCCGGCGGCTCGCTCTGGGACCGGCCTGTCTTCTCCACGATCGACTGCACCGTGGCCCCGCTCCAGCACGAGCGCGAGATGACGGAGGCGACTCTGGCCATGGTCCGCGCCGGCGTGCCGGTGCTGGTGCTGCCCATGCCGCTCAGCGGGACCACGGCGCCGATGACGGTGCTGGGCACCATGGTCGTCAACGTGGCCGAACTGCTCAGCGCGGTCGTCCTCTTCCAGCTCGCGCAACCCGGCTGCGGCATCATCTCGGGCATGGGCGCGGGGGTCGCCGACATGCGCAGCGGCCTGTACCTGTGCGGCACGCCGGAGTGCGCGCTCATGAACGTGATCGGTGTGGAGATGAGCCACTTCTACGGCCTGCCGTGCACCGGGAGCGCCATCACCTGCGACGCCAAGGCCGCCAACCTGCAGGCCGGCGCCGAGGGCATGCTCACCGGCGCGAGCTGTGCGCTGGCCGGCGCCGACACGATCCTCGCCTTCGGCTGCTCGGACGGTGCGCAGTCGCTCAGCCTGGCGAAGGTCATGCTGGACTCCGACTCGGTCGGGGCCCTGCGCCGCCTGGTGCGGGACGACCCGATCGACGCCACTCGTGTGCTGTTCGACGACATCGCGAGCATCGGCATCGGCGGGCACTACCTGGGGCGCAAGAGTACCCGCGCGTTCCACCGCGCCGGGGAGGTGTGGCAGCCGGCGCTGTGGCAGCGCGGCCCGTTCGAGGCGTACGAGGGGCGGCCGCTCGTAGAGGAGGCCGCCGCCCGTGCGGACGAGCTCGTGCGCACGCACGAGGTGCCGCCGCTGCCCGACGACGTGGCGGCGGAGGTCGACGCCGTGATCGAGCGGTTCGCCCGTAGCGTCGGCGCACCGGCTGCGCGCGTGCGCTGGCGCGGGGAGGCCGGATGAGCTCCGTCGCCGGCCCCGGAGGCGCCGTCACCATCGGCCCGCTCGCCGACCTGGCCGCCCTGCGGCGGCTGGGCGTGGCGTGCGGGCTGGAGGACGAGGGCCGCGACGACGAGGGCATCCTCGCGGCCTGGGGCGCCTTCTCCGGGGACCGGCTGGTCGGCGCCATCTGCCTGGAGCGCCAGGGGGACCTGGACACGGTCAACTGGATGTCCGTGGATGAGGAGCACCGGCGCCGCGGCATCGCCGCGGCGCTCTACGCGGAGCTCGAGCGCGACGCGATCGCGCGTGGAATCCGGCGGCTCTGGGTCACGGCGCGAGCGCCGGAGTTCTTCTTCGCCCAGGGCTTCGAGCCGGTCCCTACCGGCCCGGAGCGCGAAGCCCTGCTCGGCGGCTGCCTCGACTGCGGGCAGTTCGGCCGCGAGTGCCGGCCGCAGGCGCTGGTCAAGACACTGCAAGCGACGGGCTCCTGACGCCCGGGACGACGGAGGAAGCGACGTGGCCCGACCGCGGTTCGAGTATCTGAGCGACGCCGAGAAGCAGTTCGTGCACGAGCAGACCGTGCGGCTGCTCGAGGAGGTCGGCGTCGCCTACAACACGCCCACGCTGACGGGGCTGCTCAGGGAGGCGGGGGCCACCGTCGACGAGGGGCGGCTGCAGGCCAAGCTGCCGTGGGACCTGGTGGAGCGCTGCCTGCGCCAGGTCCCCCGCGACATCCTGCTCGCCGGCCGAGATCCGGCCTACGACTGCACGGTCGGCGCCGCCGGCACGCTGTACACCAGCGACGGCGCCGCCACCTACATGCTCGACGACCTCAGCGGCGAGCGCCACGAGGGCACGGAGGCCGACCTCGCGGCGATGATGACGTTGTACGACGCCGTACCCGAGATCGACTTCACCTGGGCGACGATCACGCCCGGCGACGTGGACTCCCGGGCCGGCAACCTGGAGATGGCGCGCATCACGTTCGAGCACTCGCGCAAGCACCTGCAGGACGAGGTGCGCACGCCCGACCAGGCGCCGGTGATGATCGAGATCCTGGAGGCCGTCGCCGGCGCGCCGCTGCGGGAGCGGCCGATCTGGTCGGCGACCAACTGCACCATCGCGCCGCTCCAGCACGACGGCGAGATGACCGAGGCGCACATCCTCATGGCCAGGGCCGGATGCCCCATCTTCGTGCTGCCCATGCCGCAGATGGGCACCACGGGACCGATGAGCGTGCTCGGCACCAGCATCCTGAACATGGCCGAGCTCCTGAGCGCCGTCGTGCTGTTCCAGCTCGCGGTCCCGGGCTGCGCCATGGTCTCGGCGGTCGGCTCCGCCGTCGCCGAGATGCGCAGCGGCCTGTACCTCTCCGGGGCGCCCGAGGACGGGCTCATCAACGTCGTCTGCATCGAGATGAGCCGGTTCTACGGCCTGCGCACCCAGGGCAGCGCCGTGAGCTGCGACGCCAAGGCGTGCGACCTGCAGGCCGGGGCGGAGGGCATGCTCACCGGCATGGCCAGCGCCCTCGCCGGAGCCGACATCCTGCTCGCGTTCGGCCTCATGGACAGCGCCCAGACCGCCAGCCTCGCCAAGACCGTCCTCGACGCGGACACGGTGAACGCCATCGAGCGGTTCATGCGCGAGGACCCTGTGGACGAGGCCCGAGCGCTCATGGACGACCTCGTCGAAGTGGGCATCGGCGGGCACTTCCTGGCGCGCAAGAGCACGCGGCGGCTCTACCGGGCCGGTGAGCTCTGGCAGCCGCACCTGTGGCACCGCGGCACGTTCGACCAGTACGTCGGGACGCCGCTGGTCAAGGACGCGTGGGACCGGGCGCAGACGCTGATCGCGGAGAGCGATGTGCCGCCGCTGCCGGACGACGTCCGGCGGCACGTTCGAGCCACGATCGACGCGTACCTGCGCGGCCGCGACTAGGATCGCCGCGTGAGCTTCAGTGCGGAGATCGAACGCGCCGAGGGCGTGAGCGGCGAGCTGGTGCTGCGCCGCGGCCCGGCCGGGCTCGAGGTGATCGCCAACGGCGTGTTCCTCGTCTCGGCCGCCAACGCGGCCAGCAGCCGGGCGCTCGTCTCGGCCGCCTGGCCGCGCGTGCCGGGCGACGCGCTGCGCGTCCTGGTCGGCGGCCTCGGCATCGGCGACGCCCTCGACGAGGCTCTCGCCTGCGAGCGCGTCGCCTCCATCACCGTCGCCGAGCTCGAGCCCGTGATCGTGCGCTGGTTCCGCGAGCACGGGGGAGAGGCGGCGCGCCGGGCGCAGGAGGCCGAGCGCGCCGGCCGCGCCCGCATCGTCGTCGGTGACGTCGCCGGGCTCATCGCGGAGGAGCCCGGCGCGTGGGACGTGGTCGCGCTCGACACCGACAACGGGCCGGAGTGGCTCGTGCGCGGGGAGAACGCCGGCCTCTACACGCCGGCCGGCCTGCGACGCGTGCGCGCCGCACTCCGGCCCGGCGGCGTGGCGGTCTTCTGGTCGCCCGAGAGGTACCCGCTGTTCGAGGGCGACCTCATGGACGCGTTCGACGACGTCGAGCGGGTCGCGGCCGTCGACGTGATCGACGGCCGGGCCCTCGAGTACACCATGTACGTCGCCCGCCGCGGCGACGGGGACGGTGCAGCGGCCTTGGACGCTGGCGTCCCGGCCGCCGGGGTAGACTGAGGCGGTCCGCGCCGCGAGGCGGCAAGACGACCAGGAGGCCTGACGTGGGCGACGCTGACGAGCGGCAGATCGGCCTGTTCCCGCTCGGCATCGTGCTGCTGCCGGGAGAGGTGATCCCGCTCCACATCTTCGAGGAGCGCTACAAGACGCTCATCCGCGAGCGTCTGGAGGAGGGCGAGTTCGGCGTCGTACTGGCGGAGGAGGACTCCGTGCGCGAGTGCGGCACCACCGCCCGCGTCGCCGAGCTCATCGAAGAGATGGAGGACGGGCGCATGAACATCCTCGTGGAGGGCGTGCGCAGATTCCGGATCGTCGAGGTCTTCCCGCCGGACGACTCTGAGGCGGAGTACCTCACGGCCGAGGTGGAGTTCTACCGCGACTCCGAGCCCGAGGGTTCCGAGACGCTGCGCGACGCCGTGCTCCAGGTGTTCGCCAGGACGCTCGAGCTCATGGACGTCGAGGACCCGCACGAGCCGTCCGGCGAGGGCCCGCTCTCGTTCCGCATCGGGGCGGCCATCGACTTCGGCGCGCCGCTCAAGCAGGAGCTGCTGGAGTCGCTCAGGGAGGAGCAGCGGCTCGAGACCCTGCTCACCGTGATGACGTCGCTCTTGCCGCGACTCGAGCTGCGCAAGGAGCGCGAGGACGCGATCCGCGGCAACGGCAAGGGCTACTGACGCCGCCGCCCGCCCGCCGGGCGGCGTCAGGGCAGCAGCACGATCTTGCCGAGGTGGTCCTGCGCGAGCAGTTCGTGCGCGCGGCGCGCCTCGGCCAGCGGCAGCCGCTCGCCGATCACCGGCCTGACCTTGCCGGCCGCCGCCATCGCGGCGATCTCGGCGGCGATGGCGGCCACCCCGGCGCGACCGGCGTTGCTCAGGTTCATGAAGAGCACGGAGACGTCCTTGCCCAGCGCCTCGCCGATGGGCGCCACCGCGTCCGGTCCCGGCCCCTGGCCGGTCCCGACGATGCGGCCGCCTTTGGCGACCAGCTTCACGTCCGTCGGCAGGTTCACGCTGAGCACGAGCTCGTGCACGAGGTCCACGCCCTTGCCGTCGGTCAGCTCGAGGACCCTCGCGGCCACGTCCTCGGTGCGGAAGTCGATGACGGCCTCGGCGCCGAGCCCGAGCACGAGGTCGGCGGCGCCGGGGCCGCTGGCGGTGCCGAACACGCGGGCGCCGAGCGCCTTGGCCAGCTGGACCGACGCCGATCCGACGCCGCCCGAGGCGCCCTGGACGAGCACCGTCTCGCCCTCGTGGAGCGCTCCGCGCGTGACGAGGGCGTAGTAGGCGGCGGGGAACGCCATGCCGATCGCCGCCGCCTCTTCGAATCCGAGGCCGTCCGGCATGTGCACGACCTGGGTGTCGGCGATGAGCGCGTACTCCGCGTAGCTGCCCTCGCTGCCGATGCCGAGCCCGCTGAAGGCGACCCGGTCGCCCGGCTTGGCGGTGGTGATCTCCTCTCCGACCTGCTCGACCACGCCGGCGCCGTCCGACCCGAGGGTCTTGGGAGGCTGCTTGGGGGTGGGGAAGCGGTTCTCGCGCACGGACACGTCGATGGGGTTGACCGTCGCGGCGGCCACCTTGACGAGGATCTGCTTGGGACCGGGCTCCGGCCTCGGGACGTCTTCGTAGACCAGGACCTCAGGACCGCCGTACTCGTGGATGCGTACCGCCTTCACCGCTGCCTCCTGCTGTTGGTCGTAGGTCTGGGGGGACAGTACCCAAGGTACGGCCGGGGCTCACAGGAGACCGTGCATCTCCCGTGAGCCCCGGCCGCGGAAGGAGGAGCGAGTGGCCGGTGGCGGGCGGTCAGGCCGGCGTCGCCGGCGTCGCCGCCCGGCGCCGGCTCTTGCGCACGCGGCGCACCACGTACCACACGAGCACGCCGATGGCGCCGAACACGACGATGAACGGAGCCAGCGCGGTCAGCACCAGGCCGGTCACGCGCGCGCCCTCGCCGAGCAGGCGGATGGAGTTCCAGAACGTCCCGCCGAAGGTGTTGCCGGAGTGGATGGCGGCGGGCGTGCGGTCCTTCTCGCTCACGTACACGGAGAGCGTGCCGTAGGTGGTGGTCTCGCGCAGCGACTTGAGCTGGGCGCTGAGCTCCTCGATGGTCAGCTGGACCTCGTCGATGCGGTCCTGCACGGCCAGCATCTGGTTGACGGTGGTGGTCTCCTGGAGGAACCCGACGAGGCGGCGCTCGACGGCGCGGTAGTGCCGCAGCCGCGCCTGCAGGTCCACGTACTGGGAGGTGACGTCCTCGGCGGAGGTCGAGGCGCTCTGCACCTCGCCGAGCTTGGAGAAGCGCTTGAGCGCGGTGTCGTAGAGCTGCTCCGGGACGCGCACCACCAGGCTGGCGTAGGGGTCGCCGTCCGCGATCTGGCCACCGGCGATGTCGCCGCTCGGCACGCTCCCGTCAGACGAGACGCTCGTGTCGAGCGGCATCGGCTCGGGCATGCCTCCGCCCGTCTGCGTGCCCACCGAGCTCGACATCACGTAGCCGTTCATCGCCGCGGTCATCGCCTTGATGCGGTCCACCGTGGGCAGCAACTGGCCGCGCGCCACGAGCAGCGAGAGGTCGCCGGTGCGCAGCAGGTAGTGGGACGACGGCGACGAGGCGGGCGGGACGGCGGCGGCGTAGTCTTCTCCGGTCGCGCCGCCGCCCGACGTGCTCTTGGTCGCCGTGCCGGCGTCCGAGCTCATCACGCCGGCCGCGGGCTCCGGTACCGGCGCTTCGAGCGCGGCCTGGCGGGTGTCCATCGACGAGCCCGACGAATCTGCCGAGCTTCCGAACCCGCTCCCTGATCCTCCTGCGAACAGCCCCACGCCGAAGAGCAGTGCGAGGACTGCGAGGACGGCGAGCGGAACGGCGACAGCGATCTTGACCCTGCGAGTCATGGCTTCCTCCTCCCTGGCCGCGCCCCCGCGGCCGGATGAGCCGTTCTGGGCAGGGGACGCGGGGAGGAGTCGCGGGGTTCAGCTGATTCTCAGGAAACGGGCCGCGTGACGCGCCGCGACGACCAGGCGGGCGGCGGGTCAGATGCCCTCGTCGAGGAGTTCGTCCGGCGGCGCGAACCCGCGGCGCAGCGTGTTCTCGGTGATGACGCGCGGTTCGAGGAACTGCAGCAGGTAGTCGGGGCCGCCGGCCTTGGAGCCCACGCCGCTCATCTTGAAGCCGCCGAAGGCCTGGCGCTCGACGAGGGCCCCGGTGATGCCGCGGTTGATGTAGAGGTTGCCGACGCGGAACTCACGGCGGACGCGGGCGATGGTCGCGGGGCTGCGGCTGATGAGCCCGCCGGTGAGCGCGTACTTGACCCCGTTGGCGATGGCCAGCGCCTCGTCCAGGTCGGCCGCCTTCATCACGGCGACCACGGGGCCGAAGATCTCCTCCTGGGCGATGACGGCGTCGGGACGTACGCCCGTGAACACGCGGGGGGTGACGTAGAAGCCGCCGGACCCGCCGCCCGCGGGCGGCTCCGCGGCGGCGGCCGGTGTCGCCTCCGCCGCACCCTCGCGCGCGTAGCCCTCGATCTTGTCCCGCGCCTCGGCGGTGATCACCGGCGGGACGCGCGTCGCCGGGTCCTCCGGCGGGCCGACGCGGAGGCTGCGCGTGGCCTCCGTGAGCCGCCGCACGAAGTCGTCGTAGGCCGGCTCGAGCACGATCACGCGCGAGGCGGCCGAGCACTTCTGCCCGGCGTAGTGGAACGCCGAGACCACGGTCTCCGCGACCGCGACGTCGAGGTCGGCGTCGGTGTCCACGATGATCGCGTTCTTGCCGCCCATCTCGGCGATGACCTTCTTCACGCCGTCCTCGGCCGGGTGCTGCGCGGCCTGGCTGATGATGCGCAGGCCCACGTCCATGGAACCGGTGAAGGCGATGAGGTCCACTCCGGGATGGCGCACGAGGAAGTCGCCGACCTCGCCTCCCGGGCAGGGCAGGAAGTTGACGGCGCCGGCCGGCGCGCCCGCGGCCTCGAGGATCCGCACGAGGTGCGCCGCGACGACGGGCGTCGGTCCGGCCGGCTTGACGATCACCGGGTTGCCGGCCACCAGCGCTGCGCTCGTCATGCCGGTGAGGATCGCGAGCGGGAAGTTCCAGGGCGCGATCACCAGCGCCACGCCGCGCGGCTGGTAGAAGTAGAGGTTGTGCTCGCCGGGCACGTGCCCCATGCGACGAGGCCGGCCCAGGCGCAGCATCTCGCGCCCGTAGTACTCGAGGAAGTCGACCGCCTCGTCCACGTCGCCGCCGGCCTCCCGCCAGGGCTTGCCGGCCTCGAGGGTCATGAGCGCCGAGAGCTCCATGGTCTCACCGCGCATGATCTCGGCCGCGCGGAAGAGCACGGAGGCGCGCTCGGCCGGCGCGGCGTCGCGCCACGCCGGCAGGGCCGCTCTCGCGGCGGCGACCGCGGCTTCGGCCTCGGCACGGCCGCCGTAGGCGACCGTGCCCACCACCTCGTCCGGCGCCGCCGGGTTCACCGAGTCCAGCGTCCGCGTCGTCTCGATGTCGCGGCCGCCGATGCGCAGCGGGTACCGCCTGCCCAGCCGCCCGCGCACCGTCCGCAGAGCCGCGGCGTATGCCTCGCGATTCTCCTCACGGGAGAAGTCGGCGTGCGGCTGGTTGCGGAACGGCTCGGCCGCCGCCGGGTCTGTCGGCGCGACCACAGGCAGCCGCCGGGGCTCGGCGCCGAAGTCGGCGGAGGTCTCGGGCGGCCGGACCAGCTCGTCCACAGCCGCCCCCTCCACGAACGTCTGCCGGAGGAAGGAGTCGTTGGCCGTGTTCTCCAGGAGCCGCCGCACGAGGTACGCCATGCCGGGGATCAGCTCGCCCACCGGCGCGTACTCGCGCACGCGCAGCCCGAGGCCGCGCACGGCGGCTTTGACCGGGTCGCCCATGCCGTGCAGCATCTGCAACTCGAACCCGTTGCGGGCGAGGCCGAGCTCGCGAGCCGTCTCCACGGCGACCGCGAGCGAGCGCACGTTGTGACTGGCGAAGGCGGGCCTGACCACGTCGACCGCCTCCAGCATCTGTCGCGTCATCTTCTCGTACATCGCATCGCTGTCAGGCTTGTGCGTGAACACCGGCACCGGCCACCCCTCCTGCGCCGCGATCACGGTCTCGTAGTCCCAGTACGCGCCCTTGACCAGCCGGAGGTTGAACGGCCGCCCGTGCTCGCGCGCCCACATGACGAGGCGCGCGAGGTCGCGGTCCGCGTCGCGGAGGTAGGCCTGCAGCACGATCCCGGGGTCCCGGTAGTCCCGGAACTCCTCCTCGTCCAGCAGGGAGGTGAACACGGCGAGGGTGAGGTCGCGGAAGCGGAACTGCTCGAGGTCGAGCGTGAGCGCCGCGCCGGTCTGCACGGCCTTGCGGAAGACCGGGCGGAGCAGGTCCTTGACCGCCGTCACGCTGCCGTCGAAGTCCAGCGGGTCGATCTGCGAGTACAGCGAGGTGATCTTGAGGCTGAGGTTGACGCGGGGGAGAGGTCCCCACGAGGCCTCGTCGATGTCGGGGACGGCCGGCCAGGATGCCGCCTCGGCGGCGAGCCCGTCCAGCAGGTCGAGGTAGGTGCGCTGGTAGGCGAGGCCCTCGGCGTCGCTCACCGTGGCCTCGCCGAGCACGTCGAGCGTGAAGCCGACGCCCTGCTCGCGCAGGGCGCGAAGGGCCGGGATGGCGTCCCGTGCGTCCCGGCCCACGATGAACCGCTGCGCGAACCCCTTCATCTGGCCGCGGATGACGGCGCTCGCCAGAGGAGCCATGGGCGAGCGCTGCCCCGTCAGGCTGATGCCCCAGCGCAGCGCCGAGGGCACGGCGACGCCCTCGTGCGCGAAGTACTCGCGCAGGTGACGGGCGATCTCGCCGCGGCTGCGCAGCGTGGGGAAGACGTCGACGAAGCGGAGCATCTCCACCTTGAGACGCTCGTCCGCCATGGCCCACTCCATCATCTCGCCCTGCAGGCGCTCGCGGCTGAGCCTGCCGGGCTTGTCCTGCGCCATTGCGGCGAAGATCGCCCGGGCGGTGGTCTGGATGCGGTCCTCGAGGCTGGAGACGGTGTTCACCGGCGGCCTCACTCCCTCCCGTGGGGTCGTGCCGATTGTACCGCCGCTCGCGTCGCGCCAATCCGTGCGCGGCCGGGACTGGCGTTGTGCGCCAGGCCGCCAGGATCGGATCCAGGCTGCGGGGTGGCGGTCACAGCCTCCTCTGGAAGCGGATAGCCGCCGGATACACGTTCAGTTGTCTCGTCTCGCCGTCGCCTCCATGCGGATAGCCGCCGGCTATCCCCGAACAGAGGGGCGAAACAGGAGCACCGTCGGCGTCGGCGCTCCGGCGGTAGAATGCCCTCGCAGTGTCCTCGAACCGCCGGAGCGCCACATGTCCGAGCCCGTCATGCCGTCCCCAGCCGCCGCGTCCGACCACCAGCCCGGCGTCACCGTCGAGGAGTTCAGCATGGACGACTACGCCGTCGTCCACGTGCTGTGGCAGCGCGGCGACCTGTGGATGCGGCCGTCGGACGGGCCGGAGGCGACGCTGCTGAAGCTGACGCGCGACCCCGGGCTCTTCCTGGTCGCGCGCTCGGCCGACGGCCGCGTCGTCGGTACAGTCATGGGCGGCTGGGACGGCCGGCGCGCTTACGTGTACCACCTCGCGGTCGCGCCGGAGCGGCGGCGCCAGGGCATCGCCGACGCGCTCATGGACGAGCTCGAGGAGCGCTTCCGCGCCCTCGGCGCGCTCAAGGCCAAGCTGCAGATCCTCGTGGACAATGAGGTGTCCAGGCGGTTCTTCGCTCACCGCGGCTACCTGCTCGAGGCCGACTGCGAGCCGTGGGGCAAGGAGCTTGCGGAGGGCGGCGCGCCACCCTGCAGGTGATGAGCCCGGGCCTCCCCGTGCGGGAGGCGAGGTCGCGGGCGACGACCGGCGGGAACGACGAAGGCGGCCGGCCCCTCGGGGCCGGCCGCCTTCGTCGTCAGGCTGTAGCTCGCCTCAGCCGCGCGGCTGCTGCTGCGTGATGCAGTGCACGTTGCCGCCGCCGAGCACGATCTCGCGGCCCGGCACGGTGACGACCTCGCGGTCGGGGAACGCCGCGGCGATGATCTCGCGCGCCACGGCGTCGTTGGGGTCGTCGAACGTCGGCAGGATGATGCCGCCGTTGACGATGAGGAAGTTGAGGTAGGACGCGGCGGTCTTGTCGCCGGCGCGCCGCGGGATCGAACCCTCGGCGCTGTCGACGCCCCAGGCCTCGTCCCCGGTGATCTCCATGATCGCCGGCATCGGCACGGTGATGACCTCGAGTCGCCGGCCTCTCGCGTCCGTGGTCTCGCGCAGCAGGCGCAGGTTGTCCTGCAGGAGCTCGTAGCGCCAGTCGTCCTCGTCCTCGGTGACGGCGGCCAGCACCACGCCGGGCCGCGCGAAGCAGGCGACGTCGTCCACGTGCCCGTTGGTCTCGTCGGGGTCGATGCCCTTGCCCAGCCAGACGACCTTCTCGACGCCCAGGTAGTCGCGCAGGTGCTGCTCGATCTCCTCGCGCGTCAGGTCGGGGTTGCGGCCGGGGCTGAGCAGGCACTCCTCGGTGGTGAGCAGGGTGCCCTCGCCGTCGGTGTGGATGGAGCCGCCCTCCATGACGATGCGCGCCTTGTAGCGGTCCAAGCGCTCCATCTGGGCGACCTTCTGCGGGATCATGTCGTCCTTGTCCCAGGGGAAGTAGAGGCCGTCGTAGAGGCCGCCCCAGGCGTTGAAGTCCCAGTCGACGAGGCGGACGTCACCCTTGTCGTTGACGACGAAGGTGGGGCCGCAGTCGCGCATCCAGGCGTCGTTGCTCGAGAGCTCGACGACGCGCACGGCCTCCGGCAGCAGGTTGACCGCGTTCTCGTACTGGTCGTGGTTCACGCCGACGGTGACAGGCTCGAAGCGCGAGATGGCCGTGGCGACCTGGACCCAGGAGCGCTGGGCCGGCTTGGCGCCCAGGCGCCAGTTGTCCGGCCGCTGCGGCCAGAGCATCCAGATCTGGGTGTGGGGCTCGAACTCCCCCGGCATGCGGAAGCCGTCCGCGCGCGGCGTGCTGTCGATGAGCTTGCTCATGCGTGGTCTCCTCGCGGCCGTGCGGCCGTCACTCGGCGACTGCGCGTCGCCTGGTGCTGATGTCGATGACGTCGGCGCCGGGGCTGCGGCGGCTGCGCTGCCGCGGCTTCCTGGCCGGCGCCGGTGCGGCGGTCTTCTTGGCGGCCGGCCTGGCGGCGGCCTTCGCGGCCGCGCCGCCGCGCTTGCTCGCGCCCTTGGCCGGCGCGTCCGGCACGATGTGCGTGCCGGCCTTGCCGGCCATCGCCGGTCCGACGTCGGTGAGGCTGGCGATGACGCTCTCGCCGCCGGCGTCCACGAACCGCAGGCAGGCCTCGACCTTGGGGCCCATGGAGCCGGCCTTGAAGTGGCCCTCGGCGGCGTAGGCGCGCATCTGGCTGGCGGTCACGGTGTCCAGGGCCGTCTGCTCCGGCGTGCCGTAGTGCACGTAGGCCTTGGGCACGTCGGTGAGGATGAGCAGCGCGTCGGCGCCGAGCTCGCGCGCGAGCAGGGCGGCGGCGAGGTCCTTGTCGATCACCGCGTCGATGCCGCTGAGGGCGCCGCGGCTGCGCACCACCGGTACGCCGCCGCCGCCCGAGCAGACGACGAGGCAGCCGTTCTCGACCAGGTCGCGGACGGCCTCGAGCTCGACGATCTCGCGCGGCTCGGGGCTGGGCACCACCCGGCGCCAGCCGCGGCCCGCGTCCTCGCGCATGGCGAGGCCCTCCTCGAGCATCATCTTGCGGGCCTCGGCCTCGGAGTAGAACGGGCCGACGGGCTTGCTCGGGGCGGCGAACGCCTTGTCCTTGGCGTCCACCGCCACCTGGGTGACGATCGTCACCACCGGCGCGGTCAGCCGCCGCTTCCTCAGGTGGTTGGAGAGGGTCTGCGCCGCCATGTAGCCGATCTGACCCTGGCTCTCGGCGCCGCAGACGTCCATCGGCATCGGCGCCACCGTCTTGGCCGCCAGCGCGTTCTGGATGAGCAGGTTGCCCACCTGCGGCCCGTTGCCGTGCGTGAGCACCACACGCCAGCCGTCCTCGACCAGCTGCGCGATGCGGCGCATCGCCCCGTCGATGTTGAACAGTTGCTCCTCGAACGTGCCGACCTGGCCGGGCTGGAGGATCGCGTTGCCGCCGAGGGCGACGACGACCGTCTTGCCGTTCTTCTTGCCGGTTGCTGCCATTGCTGTCCTTTATCCTTGAACGTCGCTCACAGCGGCGGAAGCCGCGCCGCCGCCCCGGCGGCTGGCGTGCCAGTAGAGCCACCAGCCTATGAGGAGCGAGACGACTGTGCCACCACCGGTGATGATCCAGAACGTCGCCTTCGACACGCCCTCCGCCGGGAAGTAGAAGAAGAGGAAGAGGGTGAGCACGATGCCGGCCTCGCAGAGCACGGTGGCGATCCACGCGCCGGCCTTGCCGCCGGGGACCACGTACGGGCGCGGCTGGTCCGGGAACTTGCGGCGCAGCACGAGCAGCGCCGGGAACATCAGCAGGTACGGGATCAGGAACACGATCGACGAGAGCGCGAACAGCGTCCAGAACACGCTCGTCTGGTTCGGGTCGAGCACGTAGGCGACGATCGTGATCGCGGTGGCGATGACGCCCATGAGCACGAACGCGTAGTCCGGCGTGCCGAACTTCTTGTTGACGTGGCCGAACACGCCCGGCGCCGTGTCGTCCAGGCCCGTGGCGCTGATCGTCTGGTTGGCGCCGATGGACCACGTGACCATGTTGCCGAAGAACGTGAAGAGCAGCGCGACGACGGCGATGTTGAACAACCACGTCGCGCCGCCGGCGACCTCGTCGACCATGAGCTTGAGGGCGTCGGTGATGCCGGTGACGATGCTGACGTCCTCGGTCTTGATGGACGCGAGGATGCCGAACGTCGCGAACATGTACACGGCGAGGATCGCCGCACCGGCCAGGATGATCATCTTGGGCACGTCACGCTTGGGGTTCTTGATCGCCCCGCCGGCAGAGCTCATGAGCTCGAACCCCATGTACGAGTAGATGATGATCGGCAGGAACGAGAGGCTGTCGGTGTTCCACTGTGGGATCCAGTCGCTGAGCGCGAACGAGTTGGCGGCGCCGTTCTTGACCACGTAGGCGATGCCCAGCGCGCCGAGGCCGACGAGCACGATGACCTTGAGCGCGGCGCTCAGGTTGGGGACGAACTTGCTCCACGCGAGCGGCAGGATGCCGACCAGCACGATCGCCCACACCATGGCGATGACGATCACGGCCTCCCACAGCGGCGCGATGTCCACGCCCCAGGCGACCTCGATCGCGCCGATGAAGAGTACGAACACTGAGGGCGCCCACAGAGCCACGTTGACCCAGTACATCCAGGAGGTCACCGTGCCCCAGCCGGGGCCGAAGGCGTTCTTGACCCACACGTAGATGCCGCCCTCGTCCGGCCACGCCGAGCCGAGCTCGGCGGTGACGAAGCCGTAGGGAATGAAGAACAGCAGGCCCAGGATGATCCAGAAGCCGAGGCCCTGGACCCCCATCGCGGCCGAGCTGCCCACGGTGTCGGCGACGAGGATCGCCGACACGGAGAACAGCACCATGCTGAACAGGCCGAACACCTTCGGCTTCTCGGTGAGCGTTCCCCCCGGCGCTCCTGGCTGCAGGTCGGTTGCCATGGTGGTTCCTTTCGCTGAAACGGGTGACTCGAGACGCTTGTCGATTAGCTGAGCAGGGCCTTGCCGATGGGCTGCAGGTCCGGGTCGGCGGGCAGCTCGTCGATGCCGATGACGGCGAGCATGAGGGCCTTCTGGAAGTGCATCCGGTTCTGGGCCTGCGGGAAGATGATGCTCATCGGGCCGTCAGCGATCTCGTCCACGACCTCTTCGCCGCGCATGGCCGGCAGGCAGTGCATGAACTTGGTCTCCGGCTTGGCGTGGCTCCAGAGCGTGGGGTTGACCTGGAAGGCCTTGAAGGAGGCGACGCGGTCCTTGTACTCGTCCTCCTGGCCGGTCCACCACCAGCAGTCGGTGTAGATGAAGTCGGCGCCGGCGATGGCCTCGAGCGGGTCGTTGGTGAGCAGGAACGACCCGCCGCTCTCGGCGGCGAACTTCGCGGCGAGCTCCTGGAGCTCGGGCGCCATCTCGTAGCCGGCGGCGTTGCCGACGCGGACGTTCAGCCCGAGCTTGGTGAGCGTGGTGGAGAGCGAGTTGCAGGGGTGGGCGGCGTCACCGACGTAGGCGAACGTGACGCCGGCGAGCGTGCCCGCGTTCTCGAGGATCGTGAGCGCGTCGCTCATGCTCTGGCAGGGGTGCCGGTCGTGGTCCATGCCGTTGATGACCGGCACGGCTGACCACTCGGCGAGCTCGTTGACGGTCTCGTTCTTCTTGCTGCGGATCTCGATGGCGGAGTTGTACTGGCTCAGGGTGCGGGCCGTGTCGGCGATGCTCTCGCGGCCGGGCAGGTGGATCTCGCCGGGGCGCAGGTACAGCGCGTTGCCGCCGAGCTCGGCGAAGCCGTTCTCGAAGCTGACGCGCGTGCGCGTGGAGGCGGCCTCGAAGATCATCGCGAGGTGCTTGCCGGGGAGGAACGGGGTGAGCGGGCGCTTCTTCCACAGTGCCTTGAGGTTCACCGCCAGCTTGAGCAGGTCCTCGAGCTCCTCACGGGTGTAGTCCAGGTCGGTGAGGAAGTGGCGGCCGCGGAACTTCTTGAGGGCGGGGAGCGTCGTGTCCAACTCAGGTCCTCCTGTGGTGGGGGTCTGGGACCGGGGAACCGCGCCCCGGAATGTTTGTTTGTCCGGACGGACAAATATAGGCTACACTGTGATGCAGGCCGTGGCAAGCACGGATCCCGGGACGACGAGCCGAGGGACGCATGACGCCGATCGACGAGAGAAGGAAGAGCCTGGCGCGAGGGGAGGGTCTGCCCGAGCCGCTCCTGCTCGAGGACCCCATGGAGGCGCTGCCGCCCACCGCGCAGCGGATCCTGGCGGCGGCGCGGCGCCTCATGGCCGAGGCCGGGTTCGAGGCGCTCAAGCTCTCGGCCATCGCCGCCGAGGCCGGCGAGTCCAAGGCCAGCATCGGCTATCACTTCGGCAACAAGGCCGGCCTCGTCACCGCCCTGGTCGACTCCCTCGCGCACGAGTCCAACCGCGGGCTCATCGACGAGACGGTCACCGTGCCGGCCGGCGAGGCGCGCGTGCACGCGCTCATCGACGGCGAGACGCGCATCGCGGCCGACGCCGAGAGCTTCCAGTCGTTCTTCGACGTGCTGCCGCACGCGCTCCGCGACCCCGACCTCCGGGAGCGGGTCGCGGCGCTCTACGACGGCTACCGCGAGACCGTGCTGCGCTGCCTGGACGCGGCCGGCCCGGACGCGTCGCCGGAGATGCGCCCGTTCGCGATGCTCATGATCGCCATCGTCGACGGGCTCGCCATCCAGCACGGGCTCGACCCTGACGGCGCCGACGTGCGCGCCGCCACCGAGCTCTGGGAGCGGCTGGCGCAGCCGTTCCTCGCCGCCCAGCAGCACGCCGGGGGCTGACGCCTTCAGGTATCCTTGGCGGCATGGACGCTGCCATCATCTGGGACGAGGCGTACGCCGACCACGACACCGGGGGCCACCCCGAGGGGGCGGACCGCGTCAACACCATGGTCGCGCACCTGGAGGGCACAGACCTCTGGCCTCGGCTGCGGGTCTTCACCGGTCCAGAGCCGGCCACCGAGGACGACATCCTGCGCGTGCACACGAGCACGCACCTCGGCATCATCAAGCGGGCGGCGCGGGGCAACGGCACCTGGCTCGACCCCGACACCCACGTCTCGCCGCGCAGCTACGAGGTCGCGCTGCTCTCCGCCGGCGGCGCCCTGCTGGCCACCGACCTCTGGCAGCAGGGACTCGTGTCGTTCGCGCTCATCCGCCCGCCCGGCCATCACGCCACGCCCGACAGGGCGATGGGGTTCTGCCTGTTCAACAACGTCGCCATCGCGGCCGCCCGCCTGCTGGAGCAGGGGTACGAGCGCGTCGCCATCCTGGATTGGGACGTGCACCACGGCAACGGCACGCAGGCGGCGTTCTACGCCGAGCCCCGGGTGCTGTTCGGCTCGGCGCACGAGTGGCCGCACTACCCGGGGAGCGGGTTCTTCACCGAGTGCGGGGAGGGGGCCGGTGAGGGCTTCACCGTCAACGTTCCGCTGCCCGCCGGCGCCGACGACGGCGACTACGCGAGCGCGTTCGACGAGGTCTTCGACCCCATCGTGCGGCAGTTCGCGCCGCAGGCGCTGCTCGTCTCCGCGGGTCAGGACATCCACCGTGCGGACCCGCTCGGGGACATGCGCGTCGACGAGGCCGGGTTCGCCCAGATGGCGCTCCGCTGCGTGCGCCTCGCGCAGGAGCTGTGCGGGGGCAAGCTGGCGTTCGTGCTCGAGGGCGGCTACGACCGCACGGCCACCGCGCGCGCCGTAGAGGCCGTGCTCAGGACGGTGCTCGACGAGAGCGCGCCGGACGTGCCCGCCGGCGCCGGCGGCACGGAGAAGGCGGCTGCGGCCGTCGCGCGGGCGCGCGAGGTGCAGTCCGCCTACTGGCGCGTCTAGACCACCGTCTCCTTGATCCCCAGCCGCTCGAGCTCGTCGCGGACGTCCTGGTCCACGGCGCTGTCGGTGATGATCGCGTCGACCTTGTCGAGCGTGCAGATGGCGACGTCGCCGATCACCCCGAACTTGCTCGCGTCCACGAGCACCGTGACCTCGCCGCGCGTCTGGCGGATCATCGCCCGCTCCACGCCGGCAAGGCCGATGCTGGGCGTGGTGACGCCCTCCTCCAGGCTCACGCCGTCGGCGCCGAGGATGAAGCGGCCGGCGTGGAACGTGGAGACGGCCTCGATCGCCAGCGGTCCCTCGAGCGTGTTGGACGGCTGCCGGTAGGACCCGCCGAGCAGGACGATGTCGAGCGCGCTGTGCTGGGCGGTGGAGATCGCGCCGACGTTGTGGGTGACGATGCGGGCCTTGAGCTGCGGGTCCACGTGGCTGAGCACCTGGGCGGCGGTGGTGCCCGAGCTGAGGAACACGGTCTCGCCGGGGAGGATGGTCTCGGCCGCGGCCTTGGCGATGCGGCGCTTCTCCTCCGAGTGGGCGCGCACGTTGGCCGCGTACAGCGGCTCCTCCAGCATGCGCCGCTTGAGGATCGCTCCTCCGTGCATGCGCGAGAGCAGGCCGGCCTGCTCGAGCTGCTCGAGGTCGCGACGGATGGTCATCTCCGAGACGCCGAGCGTCTCGCTGAGCACGGACACGCGCACGGCGCGCCGCTCCTCCAGGAGTTCCACGATGCGCGCGCGGCGCTCCGCAGGGATCATCTCGTGGACTTCGGATGGTACGTCTGGCGCCATGTCCCGCCCCTCGGGTCGCCGTTCAGAGTGCGACAGGTTCGCACACACTCGCACACATTCTAGGCTTCGCGTCGGGGCTGGTACAAGCAGCGGACCTCGGGTCTGCCGGACCGGCAAGAGGCGGGGAACGACGACGGCCGCCCCGCGAGCTCGCGGGGCGGCCGTCTGCCGTCGGCGCCGGCCGGGGTGCGCAGTGCGCTCCGGCCGTGCTGCGTGCCTAGGCCAGGAGGGACTTGGCCTGCGTGTAGACGTTGTCGGCGGTGAACCCGAACTGCTCGAAGAGCGTACCGGCGGGAGCCGACGCGCCGAAGCGGTCGAGGCCGATGATCACGCCGCCGTCGCCGGCGTAGCGCTCCCACCCGAAGGTGACGCCCGCCTCGACCACGACGCGGCTGCTGCACGACGGCGGCAGCACGCTCTCCTTGTAGTCGTTGTCCTGCTGCTCGAAGAGCCGCATGGAGGCCATGTTGACGAGCCGCGAGCGCACGCCCTCGGCCACCAGGCGCTCGTGCGCCTCCATCGCGAGAGCGACCTCACTGCCGCTCGCGACGAGGATCACGTCCGGCACGCCGCCGCCGGAGTTGTCGTGCAGCACGTAGGCGCCGCGGGCGATGCCGCTGGCCGGCGCGTACTTCTCCCGGTCGATCGTCGGCAGGTTCTGACGCGTGAGCATGAGGCCCGAGGGCGCGTCGGTGGTCTGCATGGCGATCTTCCAGGCCTCGACCGTCTCGTTGGCGTCGGCCGGGCGCAGGTCCAGGAACCCCGGCGTGGCGCGCAGCATGGCGAGGTGCTCGACCGGCTGGTGCGTGGGCCCGTCCTCGCCGACGCCGATGCTGTCGTGCGTGAGCACGTAGACCACCGGCTGCTTCATGAGTGCGGAGAGGCGCATGGCCGGTCGCATGTAGTCGACGAACACGAAGAACGTGGCCACGTAGGGGCGGATGCCGCCGTGCGTGGAGAGCCCGTTGGCCATGGCGGCCATGGCGAGCTCGCGCACGCCCCAGCGGACGTTGCGCCCGGCGGGCGTCGCGGCCTGCTGGTCGGCCGAGTCCTTGATGAGCGTGTTGTTGGACGGGGCGAGGTCGGCCGAGCCGCCCATGAGCGTCGGCACGTGCGGCGCCAGGGCGTTGATGACCTTGCCGGAGGCGGCGCGGGTCGCGACCTTGTCCTCGGTGGTGAACACGGGGAGGTCGGCGTCCCAGCCCTCGGGCAGCTTGCCGGCCCAGGCGTCGTCCCACGCCTTGGCGCGGGCGGCGTCGGCCGCGCGCCACGCCTCGTACTTCTGCGTCCACTCGGTGTGGGCCTCGGCCGCCTGCCCGGCGGCGGCGAGGAACGCCTCGCGCACGTCGTCGGCTACGAAGAACTCGGGGTCCAGCGGCCAGTCGCAGGCCTCTTTGGTGAGCTTGACCTCGTCGGCGCCGAGCGGGGCTCCGTGCGCGGCGGCCTTGTCCTGCTTGTTGGGCGAGCCGCAGCCGATGTGCGTGCGCACGGCGATGATCGACGGCTTGCCGGCCTCCGCCTTCGCCGCGACGATGGCCGCGTCGATGGCGTCCACGTCGTTGCCGTCGGCGACCTTCTGCACGTGCCAGCCGTAGGCCTCGTAGCGCTTGCACACGTCCTCGGTGAAGGCGAGGTCGGTGGAGCCGTCGATGGTGATGTGGTTGTCGTCGTAGAACATGATCAGCTTGCCGAGCTGCTGGTGGCCGGCGTACGAGGCCGCCTCGTGGGTGATGCCCTCCATCATGCAGCCGTCACCGGCGAGCACGTAGGTGAAGTGGTCCATCAGGTCGTCGCCGAAGGTGGCGGCGAGGAACCGCTCCGCCACGGCCATGCCGACGGCGTTGGCCACGCCCTGGCCGAGCGGCCCGGTGGTGGTCTCCACGCCGGCGGTGTGCCCGAACTCGGGGTGTCCCGGCGTCCTGCTGTTCCACTGGCGGAACGACTTGAGGTCGTCCATGGTGAGGTCGTAGCCGGTGAGGTGCAGCATCGAGTAGAGCAGCATGCTGGCGTGGCCGGCGGACAGGACGAACCGGTCGCGGTTCGGCCAGTCGGGGGCGGCGGCGTCGTACCGCAGGTGCCGCGTGAAGAGCGTGTAGGCGACCGCCGCGGCGCCCATCGGCATGCCCGGATGGCCGGAGTTGGCCTTCTGGACTCCGTCGACGGCGAGGAAGCGGATGGTCTCGATGCACTTCTGCTCGAGCGTTGGGTCGCTCACCACTGTGCTCATGCGTGTCCTTTCTTGAAGGGCCGTCAGCCCCCGCTCTCCCGGTCGTGCAGGGGAGGGCGGGGGCTGCGGGCGAACGTCAGACGAGCGTCAGTCGGCTCAGAAGTACGCCTCGACGAACGCCATGAAGCGCTCGCACTCCTCAGGCGTACCGGGCGTGATGCGGAAGTAGCCTTCCTTGCCGTTGATCGGCTTGATCGTCTTGATGATGACCTGCTGCATGTCCTGCGCAGCCTGCACGATCTCGGCGCTGGTCTTGCCGCTCGCGGAGGCGTCGATCAGCATGTAGTTGCCGTGCGCCTCATAGGGCTTGCAGCCCTTGGCGGCGAGCGCGTCCGAGAACTTCTTCATCCAGTCGTTGTTGTACTCGACCTTCTGGTGCACCTCGCCGGTGTCCAGGATGGCCTCGCCCGCGGCGATCGCCATGAGGCTGAGGTTCCAGGGCAGGTACATGAGGTTGAAGGCGTCGACGACGGTCGGGCTGCCGACCATGTAGCCGAGGCGGATGCCGGCCAGGCCGAAGGCCTTGGAGAACGTGTGCGAGAGGAACACGTGCGGGTACTTCTTGACGAAGTCGATCTTGGCGTCCACCTGCGGGTGATAGTCGAGGTAGGCCTCGTCGATGCACATCGGGATGCCGAGCTCGGCGAAGCGCGTGAGGTCGGCGTCGTCGATGAAGATGCCCGTCGGGTTGTTCGGGTTGATGATGAGGATCAGCTTGGTCTTGTCGTTGACGGCGGCGAGCATGGCGTCGACGTCGTACTGCAGGTCCTCCTCGCGGAGCGGGATCTGCACCGTCTTGGCGTTGCAGTAGCCGGCGCGCGACGGGAACATCTCGAACGTCGGGTTGGAGCAGAGGAACTCGTCGCCCGGCTGCAGGAAGATCCGCATCATGGCGTCGATGGTCTCGGACGAGCCGTTGGCGAGGGCGATGTTCTCCGCCGCGAGGCCGTGGAGCTTGCCCAGCTTCTCGCGCAGGCGGTACGCGCGGTCCGGGTACCGGTTGCCCTTCTTCGCCATGTCGGTGATCGCCTCGACCACGGCGTCCGACGGCGGGACGGGGTTCTCGTTGAGCATCATGCGGCCGAGCTCGGGGTGGGCCCAGGCCTTGTCGAGCACGGAGGTGTTGTACTCCGGCGCCGTCCAGACGTACGGGTTGATGAGATCCTTGATGTCCGTCATGCCCACTGTCCTTTCGTCAGTCAGGGTGACCGTAAGCTTGCGCGTCAGGCCTTGCAGTTGCCCTTGAGGCAACCGTCGGCGAACGCGACCATCTCGTTGGTGGCCTTGGAGAAGGCCTCGTGCGTCTTCACCAGCGCCGGGTGCGTGTTGTACTCCTCGCGGGTGTAGCCGTCTTCGTCGTAGGCGCGAGCGAAGTACGGGACCTTGAGCAGCTTCTCCATGACGTCCGCCGGCGGGTCGACGTCGATCTGGTTCGGCTTGAACTTGACCTCGCCTGCACGCGGGAAGTTGATGACCTCGTCGATGAAGGAGGGCGGGCAGGTGACGACGATGTCGGCGCCGGCCTTCTCCTCGAGGTGCCACAGGTGCTGGACGCCGTCGATCGTCGGGCCGAGGCGCAGCGAGCAGGAGAGCATCTTGCTCTGGTAGTTGCGCTCCTTGAGCGTGCGGTAGGCCTTCTTGAAGATGGCGAGCTCGGCGTAGCGCACGTCCGCCTCGGTGATCTCCAGGCCGAGCTCCGCGCCGGCCTCGCGCAGGCCGCCGAGGTCGCCGTAGCGAGCTTCCATGTGCGTGATGACCGAGCGCCACTTGCTGAGGTCCACGCCGTTGGCCTTGGCCTTCTCGAGGCCGCGCATGACCGACTTGGCGCAGTCGAGCAACTGCGAGAGCACGAAGGTGAGGGTGTTGTTGGTGGCGATGCCGCGCGCGGTGAGCTCCTCGATGATCTCATAGCCCTGGGCCGTGCCCGGCACCTTGACCATGACGTTGGGGTTCACGGCGTGGATCTCGAGCGCCTGCGCCAGCATGGCCTCGCCGTCGAACGCGCTGCGCGGGTCGACCTGGCCGGAGAGGAAGCCCTCCTTGTAGCCCGACGCCTCGAACAGCGGGAGGAACATGTCCGAGCCCTGCTTGACGACTTCCTTGTAGAGGACCCAGAAGAGGCCCTCGGTGTCCAGGCCCTGGTTGTCGGCGACGACCTTCTCGGCGACCTTCTCCCAGCGTGCCGGGTCGTCCTTGAACGCGGCGAGGGAGAGCGGCGGGTTGGTGGTGACGCCCCGGAAGAGCTGGCTGATCGGGTCGCCGGTGTTGTACATGCGCGCGAACTGGGCCTCGAGCACCGGCTTGTCGGCGTCGTCCGCCTTGGCCAGCATCTTGGTGCACCAGTTGCCGAAGATGACCGGTGAGGAGTCCCACCAGATCTCCATGCCGGGGCTGACCGCTACCAGGTCTTCAAAGAGATTGGGGTCTTTCATTGCTCCTCCTCGAGGATCGATTCCGACGAGTGTGAAAAAGTGAACAAGGAGTCACTCAACTGCACATATTCTCCCCATCGTTGCGCATCGTAGTGGAACGGCTCCCGGCTGTCCAGCACCGTGCGTGCGTGTTGGCCGCGGGGGCCAGTGGGTCCGACCTGCGCGCTGGTGCTGGACGCTCGCTGCAGGCTCCGGACGCCCCGCCGGCTCCGCATGCGCTCCGCGCGCGTACGCGGCAGGACATGCAGCCTACACCCGCGGCAACGGCTGGCGCACAGAAAGGAACGGGGCGGGCCTCCGAGGAGGCCCGCCCCGTGCAGAGCGCTGGAGATGTGGCGCGACTCAGATGACGTTGAGGTCGGCCTCGATCTCGGCGAGCTCTTCGGCAGAGCCCTGGACCTTCGGGCCCTTGAACCACTTGCGGGCAGAGACGGCCCACCAGATGCCGGCGCAGCCGATGACGGCCAGCACGGCGATCGGCGTGTAGTTGAAGGCCCGTCCAGGTGAAGTCGGCGCCTCCACGGCACGCCCGCGCTGCCCTGCGGGAACATGAACAGGATGACGATGAAGACGACCCACACGATGGCGATCCAGCCGATGATCGGGCCCCACGTCTTGTTGAGCTACCCAGGGGCCGGGCTCGAACGCGCTCGGGTTGATGCGCCGCAGGAACACCGGCGTGAGGTAGGCGATGTACAGGCCGATGACGGCGATGGACGTGACGGCCGCGTACGCCGCGTAGTTGTAGAGGTACGGCAGCGCGAGGATGAACGCGCCGACGGCGCCGAACCAGGCGGTACGCACGGGGACGCGGGCCTTGTGGCTGACGTGATGCCAGAAGCCCGAGAACGGCACCGCGCCGTCACGCGCGAAGGCGTACACCATGCGCGAGTTGGCGGTGATGGACGACATGCCGCAGAAGAACTGCGCCACGATGACCACGAGGATGAGGAGCAAGCCGACGGCCTTGCCCGCCGCGAAGATGAAGATCGTGGCCCACGGGACGACGTCGAGAGCGATGGCCGAGTAGTCCGCGTACTCGATGCCGTTGATCGTGACCGGGAACGCGTGCGGGATCGCGAAGCTCACCGCCAGCAGCAGGATGAAGCCGGCGATCATGGAGACCCAGATGGAGCGGACGATGCCGTTCGGGGCCGCGATGCGCGCCTGGATGGTCTCCTCGGACACGTGGGCGGAGGCGTCGTAGCCGGTGAACGTGTACTGCGCGTTCAGGAGGCCGACGAGGAAGATGTACAGCGGGATCGAGAAGCCCGAGAGGCCCGAGAACGCGTCCCAGCCCTCGCTGCCGAACAGGAAACCGACCGTCTGGTGGCTGCCCGACGAGGGAGCCCAGAAGAGCAGCACGAAGATGACGGCGACGCCGATGAGGTGCCAGTACACCGACACGTCGTTGAGCAGGGCGACCAGACGGACGCCGAAGGTGTTGAGAAGAGCCTGGATGAAGAGGACCACGGCGAGGATCAGGATCGTCGCGTACGGCTCGAGCCAGGTCGAGCTGTCGGTGAGGATGCTGAAGAACGCCGAGATGGAGAACGCGCAGCCGAAGCTGATGCCGGCGGTGACGGCTACCTGGCCCAGCAGGTTGAACCAGCCGGTGAACCAGGACCAGATCGGGGCGCTGTTGCCGGGCGCGAGCTTGGCCGCCCAGTAGTACAGGCCGCCGGCGGTCGGGAAGGCGGAGCAGATCTCGCCCATCGAGAGGCCGGCGAAGAGAACCAGCGTGCCGACGAGCAGCCAGCCCCAGAGCATGACCGGCGGGCCGCCGTGCTGGAGGCCGAAGCCGTACAGCGTGAGGCAGCCGGAGAGGATGGAGATGATGGTGAAGGACACCGCGAAGTTCGAGAAGCCGCTCATGCTCCTGTCGAGCTCCTGGGCGTAGCCCATGGCGTGGAGGTCTTTGGTGTCCTGGTCTAGTTCTTCATGAGGCGGAGACACGTTCAGATCGTCTGGCACGAGAACCCCCTTGTTCGCCCAACTGGCCTACGCTGGCGCGTATTGAACGCCATTCAGTACCAAGCTCGGGAAACTGTCAAGGTCGTCGTGCGAACCTGTTCACAAGCTGAGCGGTTTTGGGAGAAAAAGAGGCGGCGGGCCGAGTGGCCCGCCGCCTCTTCACATTCACGCAGTGTGTGAATCAGTTCACACTGTGTGCACCTTAGTAGTCCGCGTCCGCGGCCTTGGTCTTGCCCCAGAAGGTCTTGTAGATCAGGGCCGTGTAGAGAAGCACGATCGGCACGAAGATCAGCGCCAGGATGAGCATGACGAGCAGTGTCAGGTGGCCGGATGCGGCGCGTTCGACCGTCAGGCTCGTGACCGCGGGTGTGCCGCGGGCGGGCACCATGTCGGGGAAGTTGCCGACCGCGGCGATGCCGGCGAAGCCGATGATGATGATCGCCGACCCGACGAACGACATGAGCTCGCCGCCCTTCTTGTACATCTGCCACACGGTGAAGAGGATGCCGATCACCGCGATGGCGAGGAACAGCCAGCCGGCGGGCCGGCCGAACACGAGGTCCGACGCGCGCGGCACGGCGATGATGGTCGCGACCGACGTGGCGATGGCGAGCACGGCGCAGACCCAGAAGCTCAGCCGGCGCCACTTGAGCGCCCGCTCGTGGAGGTCGCCCTCCGACTTGAGCGCCAGCCACGCGGCGCCGTGCTGGGTGATGAGACACAGCCCGGTGACGCCGACGAGCAGGGAGTACGGGTTGAGCAGGTCCCAGAAGGTGCCGATGTAGTTGCCCTGCGCGTCCATGGGAACGCCGCGGATGACGTTACCGAGAGCGACGCCGACGAGCAGCGACGGCACCAGGCTTCCCAGGAAGAAGGCGCCGTCCCAGACGGGAGCCCACGCCGAGTCCTGGTGCCGGAACTCGAGCGAGACGGCCCTCAGGATCAGGCCGAAGAGCACGAGCATGATCGCGAGGTAGAAGCCGCTGAAGGTCATGGCGTACACCATGGGGAAGGCGGCGAAGATGGCGCCGGCGCCGGTGAGCAGCCAGACCTCGTTGCCGTCCCAGACCGGGCCGATGGCGGCGCGGATGACGCTCTTGTCGTCCGCCGACTTGCCGAGGAACGGATAGAGGACACCTGCCCCGAGGTCGAAGCCGTCGAGGATGACGTAGACGGTGAGCAGCAGGGCGACGAGGAAGAACCAGATGTTTGCCAGGGTCATCTCGTCACCTCCCCGCGCCGGAAGGAGCGGGGGCGGCGTCGGCGACGGCCGGCGCTGCGACGGACTTGTCGGTCTCCAGCATCTCCGCTACTTCCTCCGGACCCTTCTTGATGATGCCGAGGAAGATCCGCAGCCAGGCGATGAAGAGCACCAGGTAGATCAGCACGAACAGGCCGATCGTGGTCCAGATCTGACCTGCGGACACCAGCGGTGAAACGCCTTCGCTGGTGCGCAGCAGTCCCTGCACGATCCACGGCTGGCGGCCCACCTCGGCAGCGGTCCAGCCCATGTTGATCGCGAGGATGGACAGCGGGATGCAGGCCATGATCACCCAGAGCAGCCAGCGAGACCGCTCCAGGCTCCCGCGCCGGTGCATGAAGAGCGCGACCAGGAACACCAGGATGAAGAGGAACCCCAGCGCGATCATGAGGTGATAGCTCTGGAACGTGATCTGCGCGGGCGGCCTGTCGGCCGGGGCCACGCTGTTGACCCCTGTCACCTCGTGATCGGGGCTCAGGCCGAGCATGAGACTGAGGCCGCTCGGGATGCTGATGCCAGTGGTCTCGCCGGCGCTGTTGACCCAGCCGAAGAGGTAGAGGGGGGCGTTCTTCTGCGTGTCGCCGATGTTCTCGAAGGCGGCCATCTTGATCGGCTGGTACTCGGCGACGACGAGGGCGCCCCAGTGGCCGAGGAACGGCATGGCGATGGCCAGCACGAGGCCCACGGAGGCGGCCCAGAGCATGGCCTGCCGGGCGAAGTGCACGTGGCGCTTCTTCAGCATGTAGTACGCGGCCACGCCGGCCACCACGAAGCAGCCGGTGAGCAGGGCTGCCGCCACGGTGTGGAAGTAGCGCGGGCCGATGGACGGGTTGAGCGCCGCGCCCCAGAAGCTCGTGAGCACGGCCTTGCCGCCCTCGACCTTGTAGCCGGCCGGCGTTTGCATCCACGAGTTGGCGATGAGGATCCACAGGGCGGAGAGCAGCGAGCCGATCCACACGAGCCAGGCGGACACGTAGTAGAAGCGCTTGGAGACCCGCTTGCGGCCGAACAGGAGCACGCCGAGGAAGGCGGACTCGAGGAAGAAGGCGATGAGACCCTCGGCGGCGAGCGGCGCGCCGAAGATGTTGCCGACGAAGCGCGAGTACTCGGCCCAGTTGGTGCCGAACGCGAACTCCATCGTGATACCGGTGGCGACGCCGATGGCGAACGTCGCCGTGAACAGCTTGATCCAGAAATTGGAGGCGGCCCGGTCGGCCGGGATCCCCGACTTGTAGTGCCGACGCTCGGAGAGCACGACCATCATCCCCACACCGATGCTGATGGGGACGAAGATGAAGTGATAGCCGACGGTTAACGCGAACTGGATGCGAGCGAGCATGAGAGCGTCCATTGCGTGTCCGCCACCTCCTTTGGCAAGCGAGTGAGCCGTCGACTTCCCCGGACGACGGCAGAACGTGACCATTTTCACTATCGCCGTGGTGCTTTGTCAATTGAGAATTTGTGCGAGTGGGCACAATGAGTCTCATGCGCCCGCCGGTTCTCCTCGTTGGCGAAGTGTTAAGCGGACGTTAAGAGACCTGTTCAGGCGTGGAAGCGCCGTGCTACCATGCTCGCGGGCCGGCACCAGAACGCCGGCCGTTGTGCTGTCTAGGAGGCTGATCCGTTTGTCTGAAGAGCAGCTTGAATGTCAGGAATGCTCGGCCCAGTGTGAGAAGGTCGTCTACCCGGCCGCCTGTCTCGCCATGAACTGCCGCTTCCTGTACGCGTTCAAGGAAGACGGCAACACGTTCTTCGGCTGCATCGAGAAGGTGTTCCCGCACGAGATCGACCTGAAGATGTTCCAGGAGATCGAGCGCGGCAAGGGTGGCTTCGGCGTGGTCAAGGTCGCGCAGCAGCCCCTGCCGCAGTGCTCCATCGCGGTCCAGAGTTGCTACGCCACCGGCGAGGGCCCGCTCTGCCGCAACATGTACTTCCGCCGCCGCGACCGTCGCGAGGTCCAGACCGTAGAAGATTGAGCTCCGAAGGCGAGTCAAGGTCGGGTGCGGCGGAGCGGCACCCGACACTGACGGCGGAAGAAGACCAGGTTCTCGCGAAGACCGCGGCCGCGCCGCGGTCTTCGCGTCTGAGGACTCGGGTATACTTGAAGACGCGGCTCACCAAAGCCGCCCAGTTGGGGGCGAACAGGTCTCGACATGGGCTGTACCGAGGTGGGAGCAGCAGGCCGAGGTCCGGTGGCCTCGTTAAACTGCCGGAACACACTACTTGCCGAGAATAACTCTCTCGCACTCGCCGCCTAAGTAATTAGGTGACGCATCGCACCCGGCTCGTCCGCGGCCGGGACTCGCGGTGTCATCAAGCGGACTGGGGTGCGGTCGCGCTGCTCCGAGCGAGCGCACCCGAGACTGATCGGAGCTGGCAGACGGCACCCGGCCGACGCGGGGGCCGCGCGCGAGACTAAAAGCGACGGCTAAGCCTGTAGAGACTCCGCATCGGCGTCCGTGGACGCGGGTTCGATTCCCGCCGCCTCCACCAACCGCTTCCGCTCGCCTATACTCCGGAGCGTGGAGCGCCCAGCCGACATCCTCGCCGCGCCGGCGGCCGTTCCTGCGCCGCGCCGGCGCCCGCCGCTGCTCGACCCTGTGCCCATCAGCGTGTTCCTGGCGCTCGTGTTCACGGCCGGCGGACTCGTGGAACTGCTGCTGCGTGGCTCCGTGCCGGCCGGCTACGAGCAGGACGGTGCGCTGCTCATCGTGCTCACCGTCTGCAGCGGGCTCAGTCTCGCCGCACTGTGGTGGTCGCCTCTCGCGAGTCTCGTCGCGACCGTCGCGCTGATCTTCGCCCAGGCCGCTCTGGGCTACGAGTACACCATGGCGGCGATCGGCGCGATCCTCGTGGCCTCGTTCGCGACCGTGGCCTTCGACCGCTGGGGGCGTGCCGTGGCCGCGGGCCTCGTCGTGGCCGCCGGCTTCGTGGCGACGGTCCTCATGCTGCCGTCGGTGACGTGGCAGGAGGTCGCCACGACGTGGGCGGCCTTCTCCATCATCTGGCTCGTGGCCATCGTCATCCGCATCTACCGGGGCGGCATCGAGCGCGCCGAGCGCCGGGCGGCCCTGTTCGCCGCCGACCGCGACGCGCGCGCCCGGGAGGCCGTCGCCGAGGAGCGCGCGCGGCTCGCGCGCGAGCTGCACGACAGCGTGGGGCACGCACTCAACGTGGTGGTCCTCCACGCCGGCGCCGCGCAGCGCATCATGGAGAAGAAGCCGGAGCTCGCGCGCGAAGCGCTGGATTCCATCGAGACGGCCGGCCGCCAGGCGCTGGGCGACATCGAGCGCATGCTGGGCATCCTGCGCGCGCCCGAGGAGGAGGCGTGCTGCGACGTCACGCCGGGCATGGGGCAGCTCGAGACGCTCTGCGAGCAGGTGCGCGAGGCCGGCCTGCCGGTGGACCTGACCGTGCTGGGCGAGGTGCGTGCGCTGGCGGCGAGCCTCGACCTGACGGCGTATCGCATCGTGCAGGAGGCGCTCACCAACACGCTCAAGCACGCCGGCAAGACGCGCGCGAGCGTTCGCGTGATCTACGAGGAGTCAGCCCTCGCCATCGAGGTGCTGGACGAAGGCAAGGGCGTCTCGCCGGCGGTGGCCGCGGCCGGTGGCGGGCGCGGGCTGCTCGGCATGCGCGAGCGCGTGGCCACGTTCCGCGGCGAGCTTGAGGCCGGGCCGCGCGCGGAGGGTGGGTTCGGCGTCCGCGCGCGGCTGCCGTATTCGGACGACCAAGGTCTGAGGTGAGGCGCGGGACTCCGCGCCTCACCGGGGAAACGGAGGGGACATGACCGTCAAGGTGGTGCTGGCCGACGACGAGCAACTGGTGCGCTCCGGCCTGCGGCTGATCCTGGAGGCCGAGGACGACATCGAGGTCGTGGGCCAGGCCGGCAACGGCGCCGAGGCGGTGACGCTCACGCGGCGTCTTGACCCCGACGTGGTGCTCATGGACGTGCAGATGCCGGTGATGAACGGCATCGAGGCGACGCGCGAGATCGTGGCGCTGGGGCGAGAGGAGAGCTCTCGCGTGGTCATCCTCACCACGTTCGACCTCGACGAGTACGTGTACGAGGCGCTCAAGGCCGGGGCGAGCGGGTTCCTGCTCAAGCGCACCCCGGCCGAGGACCTCGTGGCCGGCATCCGTGTGGTGGCCGAGGGGGAGGCGCTGCTGGCTCCGTCCGTCACGCAGCGCCTGATCGAGACCTTCCGCCAGCGTCCCGACGCCGGGCCGGAGCGGGACGTCAGCGAACTCGACGACCTCACGGAGCGCGAGCGCGAGGTGCTGGTGCTCGTGGCGCGCGGCATGACCAACGGCGACATCGCCGCGCACCTGTTCCTCAGCGAGGGCACCGTCAAGACGCACGTCAAGCGCATCTTCGCCAAGCTCGGCCTGCACGACCGCACGCAGGCTGTGATCCTGGCCTACGAGGTGGGACTGGTGCGGCCGGGAGAGACGCCGGCCGAGTGACCACGGGTCGCGTTCGGCGTCTTCGCGCACTGGCTGGCTGCCAGGGCGGGACTGGGTCAAGGCTCCTCTGAGAACGTAGATACGTTGGAGATACATCTCGTCGGTTGGGCGGCGCTGAGCCTCGGAATGTAGAGCCGATGTAGATACGTCTTCAGAGGCGGTCGATGGGGTGTACCCCTGCGGGGGTACGCCGGTCCGAGCGTGAATCCCACCTCCGGTTCGCCCAGGTTCCCGCCCCGGGGTGACGACGCGGAGCGGCCTCGAGGCTACGCTTCACCTGCAAGCTGTGAAACGACCCCTGGCAGGTGCTCCCGTGAACGAGTCCGCGCTCCTCCGCTTCTTCGGCGTCGTGCGACGCCCGCAGACGTGGCTGAGCGTGCTCTTCAACTGGCTCGCCTTCCCGCTGGGGCTGTTCTACTTCCTCTTCCTGGTCATCGGACTCTCCATCGGCGTGAGTCTGGTGGTCGTGTGGGTGGGCATCCCCATCCTGCTCGTCGTGGCCGGCGCCTGGTGGCTCTTCGGCGCGTTCGAGCGCTGGCAGGTCCGAGTGCTGCTGAGGGCTGACATCCCGGGCGCGCCGCGTGAGTGGGAGCGGGTGGACGGCGTATGGGCCAAGCTCCGCGCGCACTTCGGGAGCGGGGCGACCTGGAAGGACCTCGCGTACCTGCTGGTCAAGCTGCCGCTCGGCATCGTGTCGACCATCCTGCTGATGACGTTCGCGGGCATGGTGTTCTGGCTCCTGGCGATGCCCTTCTTCGCGATCGCCGGCGAACCCGTGGTCAACGGGACCTGGGTACCGCCGCTCTGGTTCGGCATCCTGTGCGTGCCGGTCGGAGTGCTCGTGTTCGTCCTGGCGCTGCACGTGCTCAACGCGTGGAGCTGGGTGTGCGCCAGGTGGGCCGAGCTCATGTTCCGGGGTGCGCAGCCGGCCGTGCCCGCGGCGCCGCCGGCGTATCCGGTGGGAGCGGCCGCTCCCGCGCCGGTGCAGCCGGTACCGCCGGCCCCTCCCGCGCCGGTGCAGCCGGTACCGCCGGTCCAGGCGGCCCCTGCCGCGGTGCCCCCGGCCGCCCCGGCGCAAGGCGCTCCGGACGAGACTGCAGACGACGAGACGGCGAGCTGACGAGCGTCCGCTCGCGGAGGTGACCCCATGAGAGACGAGAGAATACTCCGAGTGCTCCGACCAGCGCTCGCGCTGCTCGCACTGGCGGCGCTGCTGGTGGTGCTCGGCCTGGCCATCACCGGGCCCGCAAGCGCTGCGACCAAGTCGCCCGAGCCCAAGGCGACCAAGACGGCGAAGGCCAAGCGCACCACGACGCCGACGCCCATGGCGACCCCGAGCGGAGCCATCGTCCTCCAGCGCGGGTCCCAGGTGCGGTTCGGCGAGGACGTCATCGTGCCCAAGGGCACCAAGGTCCCGTCGGTGGCGGCCTTCGGCGGCGACATCATCGTGAACGGCCGGGTGACCGACTCGGTGGTCGCGTTCGGCGGAGATGTCACCATCAACGGCCGCGTCGGGACGTCGACCGTCGCCTTCGGCGGCAACGTCACGCTGGGACCGAAGGCCGTGGTCGGCAGGGATCTGAAGACGACCGATGCGGCTCTCGTGCTGTTCGGCGGGGACCTCACCCGGGCTCCGGGCGCACAGGTCAACGGCCAGATCCAGCAGTTCAACGGCGTCAACATGGGCGACGCGCTCGGCTGGGTCGGCAGGGGCATGCTGTTCAGCCCACTGCTCGGCCTGAGCTTCTTCGGCTGGGTGATCCAGACGGCGTTCTTCCTGGTGCTCGCGCTGGTGGCCGCGGCTCTCATGCCGAAGCAGTTGAAGAGCCTGCAGACGCAGCTGGCGCGCCGGCCCCTGGCCTCGCTCGGCTGGGGCGCGCTCACCTTCTTCATCGCCGTGCCCGCCATTCTCATCGTGCTCGTGATCAGCGTCATCGGGCTCCTGCTGGTGCTTCCCTACGTCGTGTTCGTGCTGCTGGCGTACTTCTTCGTGACGACCGGCGTGGCGGCGTACGTCGCGCAGAGGATCATCAGAGGGTTCGGCGGCAAGGAGAACCTCATGCTGGCGGTGGCCTTGGGAGTTGTGGGCACCACGGTGGTCTCGCGGATCCCGGTGGTCGGTCCCATCCTCCTGCTTGCGATGATGGTGTTCGGCATCGGCGCCGCGATCCTCGGTGTGGCCGAGTGGCGGCGGGTGCGGCGGGAGGAGAGCGGCCGCTCGGGCCGCCGCCGCGGCCGCGGCTGGGCAGTACCCGACGTCCGCCGGTGTCACGGCGCCCACGGCTGTGATCACGCCCATCGTGCAGACGTCGCCGGCGCAGCAACAGGCGGCCCAGGCCGTCGTGGTCCCGTCCATGCCTCCGCAGCCGCCGGTGACGCCGCAGCCGCAGGTGACACCGCAGCCGCAGGTGGCACCGCAGCCGCAGCCGGCGCCTGAGGCGGTACCCGCGCCGCAGCCGCCGGTGACGCCCGAGGCGCCCGCGACCCCGTCGGCTCCAGATGCTCCACAAGGTGAGCCGGAGAGCGGTGAGCGCCCGGAGCAGACGAGCTGAGCCACTCCCGGCGAGCCGCGTGTTCGGTGTGGCGGCACCCCGGGGGATACCAGACAGCGAAGACGGTGGGCCGCGCCGGGAGGCGCGGCCCACACGTGCCGCCGGACGCGGCGGCAGGCAAGGGGGTACACGTGAGCGAGAACCTCGACGTCACCGTCCCGCGTGACGGGGCTGCAGCACCGGCGACCTGTGAGGCCGGCACCACCGTCGGTCTGCCCGACGCCGTGGTGCAGGCTCGCGGCGTGGAGCGCGACTACGGCCAGGGCGATGCGCTCGTGCGTGCGCTCGCCGGTGTGGACATCGACCTGCAGCGCGGCGCCTACACCGCCATCATGGGACCATCGGGCTCCGGCAAGTCCACGCTGATGCACATCCTCGCCGGCCTCGACAAGCCCACGGCCGGCGACGTCTGGATCGACGGCCAGGAGATCACCACGCTCAAGGAGCGCGCCCTCACGCAGCTCAGGCGCGACAAGATCGGCTTCATCTTCCAGACCTTCAACCTGCTGCCGACGCTGACGGCGGCCGAGAACATCGTGCTGCCGCTGACCATCGCGGGGCGCAAGCCGGACGATGCGTGGGTGGACGACCTGATCAAGACGGTCGGGCTCGGCGACCGGCTCACGCACAAGCCGGCCGAGCTCAGCGGCGGGCAGCAGCAGCGCGTGGCCGTCGCCCGCGCACTCGCCTCGAGGCCCGCCGTGCTCTTCGCCGACGAGCCCACGGGCAACCTGGACTCGCGCACCGGGGAGGAGGTACTGCAGCTCCTCCGGCACTCCCGCGACTCCATGGGCCAGACCATCGTCATGGTCACGCACGACGCCCACGCCGCCACCTACGCGGACCGCATCGTCTTCCTCAAGGACGGCGCCATCGCCCACGACTGCGGGCGGCTCGGCCGCGACGACATCTACGACGTCATCAAGTCGCTCGAGGACGTCTGATGGTCCGGATCGCCTGGCGGAGCCTCACGGCGCACAAGCTGAGGACGTTCCTGACCACGCTCGCCATCCTGCTCGGCGTGGCGATGATCAGCGGCACCTACGTGCTCACCGACCAGATCGACCGCGGCTTCAAGCAGGTCTTCGCCGACGCTTACAAGGGCACGGACGTCACCGTGACGCGCAAGGCGAAGTTCACCGGCCAGCTCACCGGGGCGATGGAGGGTCTACCCGAGTCGATGGTGGGACAGGTCAAGGCCGTCGACGGGGTGGCCGCCACGTTCGGCTACGTCACCGGGCAGGGGGCGGTGGCGTTGGACGGCAAGGTCGTGGAGACCGGCGGGTCGCCGACCCTGTTCTTCTCGTACTCGCCCAACGACATCGCGCCGCCACAGTACGTGCAGGGACACCCGCCGGAGCAGGCGGGCGAGGTGGCCGTGATCCAGAAGCTCGCCCAGGACAAGAGCCTCAAGCCCGGGTCGGCGATCACCGTGATCACCTCGAGCGGGTCGCACGAGGCCACCGTGTCGGGCGTGTTCACGTTCGCCGCCCAGTCCTCGCTCGGAGGGTCCTTGTTGATCCACACGACGCTGGCGGACGCGCAGAGCTGGTTCGACATGCAGGGCCGCCTCTCCGAGATCGACGTGAAGGCGGTCGCCGGCGTGACGCCCGATGAGCTCGCGAAGCGCGTCCGCGGCGCCCTGCCCAAGTACACGGAGGTCAAGACCGGGGCTCAGGCCGCGGCCGACCAGACCAAGTCTGTCGGCGACGCGATCGGCAAGTTCCTGCGCCCCGTTCTTCTGAGCTTCGGCGGCATCGCCGTCCTCGTCGGCGCGTTCATCATCTTCAACGCCTTCTCGATGACCGTGGCTCAGCGGCGCCGGGAGTTCGCGATGCTGCGCGCGCTCGGAGCGTCGCGCGCGCAGGTGCTCTGGAGCATCACCGGCGAGGCGTTCGTGATGGGCGTGTTCGCCTCGGTGCTGGGGCTGTTCGCCGGGCTCGGCGTGGCGGCCGGCGTCAACAAGGTCTTCCAGGCCGCCGGCTTCGACATCCCCCGGAGCGGGCTCGTCATGCAGCCGCGCACCGTGGCCATCGCGCTCGCTGTCGGCATAGCCGTCACGCTGCTCAGCGCGTTCATCCCGGCGCAGCGCGCCACGAGAGTGCCGCCGATGGCGGCGCTCCAGGAGGGCGCGCAGTTGCCGCCGTCCCGCTTCGCGCGCTTCATGCCGGTGCTCGCCGTGCTGGTCGCGGTTCTGGGGGCCGTCCTCATCGGCACCGGCATGTACGGGCCGGGCGGTACTGTGATCCGGCTGGGGACCATCGCGTTCGGCGCCGTGCTCGTGTTCGTCGCCGTGGCCATCGCCAGCCGGTACTTCGTGGGACCCGTCGCGGCGTGGCTGGGCTGGCCGCTGCAGAAGGTGGCCCCCGTCAGCGGCCGGCTCGCGCGCGACAACAGCCGCCGCAATCCGGCGCGTACCGCCCTGACGGCGGCGGCGCTCATGATCGGCCTCGCGGTGGTGGTCTTCGTGGCCGTGCTCGCCCAGGGCCTCAAGAGCTCCTTCATCGACAGCTTCGACCGCACCGTGCGCGCCGACTACGTCATCTCCAGCAAGAACTTCATGACCATCCCGACCGACACGGCGACCAAGGTGCAGTCCGTGCAGGGCGTCGAGACGGCGGTCTCGCTGGACGCCCAGCAGGTGCAGGCGGCCAACGGGTCGCTGCCGGTGGTGTGGGGCATCGACCCCAACGCGATCGAGCGCGTCTGGAGCTTCGACTGGATCAGCGGCAGCGACGCCGTGTTGCCGAAGCTCGGCCTCGACGGAGCGATCATCGAGGAGCAGACGGCGGCCTCGCTCGGGGTGAAGGAGGGCGGCAAGCTCAAGGTCACGACGGTGGAGGGCAAGACCTCCACGCTCAAGGTCCTGGGCGTCTACCGCGACCCGATGATGCTGAACGGCATCGCGGTGAGCACCTCCGGCTACAACGCGCTCTTCCCGTCGCCGCAGACGTTCATGGTGGTCGCCAAGGCGCAGCCGGGCGCGGACATCGCCGCCACGCAGAAGGCCATCGAGACTGCGCTGGCCTCCACGCCGACCGCGCAGGTGCAGACCGCGACCGAGTACAAGAAGAGCACCGTCGACCTGGTGAACCAGCTGCTCACGCTCGTGTACGGGTTGCTGGCGCTGAGCGTGATCATCTCGCTGTTCGGCATCGTCAACACGCTGGTGCTGGCGGTCTACGAGCGCACGCGCGAGATCGGGCTGGTGCGCGCGATCGGCATGTCGCGCGGGCAGGTGCGCGCCACGGTGCGCTACGAGAGCGTCATCACGTCCATCATCGGCGCGATCCTCGGCATCGTGGTCGGCATCGTGTTCGCCTGGGTGGTCGTGACCCGGTTCGCCGGCCAGGGCATCACCTTCTCGATCCCGGGCCTGCAGCTCGTCGTGTTCCTCGTGCTCGCCGTGATCGTCGGGGTGATCGCCGCGATCCTGCCGGCGCGGCGGGCGGCGAAGATCGACATCCTGGAGGCCATCCACTACGAGTGAGGGCGGGCGCGGGCCCTCGACGGCCCGCCCGCGCGGGAAGCGCAGCCGGCCGGTGCCCGGGTATCATCTCCAGGCACCGGCCGGCGGCACCTGAGGAGGGATCCATCATCGAGCGTCTCGACGACCAGCAGTGGCACGCGCTCCAGCCCGAAGCAGTGGAGCACGTGCTCGAGACCGACGGCGCCGCCGGCCTGAGCCCGGTCGAGGCCGGCGCCCGCAAGGCGATCTTCGGTCCGAACGCCCTGACGCCCGCGAAGGGGCAGAGCAGGCTCACCCGCTTCCTGCTGCAGTTCACCGACCCCCTGGTGCTCATCCTGGTCGTGTCCGCGGTGGTGACGATCTTCCTCAAGGAGTACGTGGACGCCGTCGTCATCTTCGGCGTCGTGTTCCTGAACGCGGTGGTGGGCTACCTGCAGGAGGCGAAGGCCGTCGCGGCGATCGAGGCGCTCAGCAGGGCGATGACGGCCGAGGCGACGGTGATGAGAGCCGGCGAGCAGCTGCGCCTGCCGGCTCCGGAGCTCGTGCCCGGCGACCTCGTCCTGGTCCAGGCCGGGGACAAGGTCCCCGCCGACCTGCGCTTGCTCCGCGCGCGCGACCTCCGCGTTGACGAGTCCGCGCTCACCGGCGAGAGCGTGCCGGTGGAGAAGGACGCCGCCGCGGTGACGGAGGACGCCGTGCTGGCCGAGCGCGCGGGCATGGCCTACGCCTCCACGCTGGTCACCTACGGGACGGGAGCCGGCGTGGTCGTCGCCACCGGCGACTCCACCGAGGTCGGCAAGATCAGCCAGCTCATCAAGGACGCCCAGGACCTCAAGACGCCGCTCACGCGCAAGATCGACCAGTTCTCCAAGATCCTGCTGGTCGTGATCGTCGTGCTCGCGGCGCTCACGCTGGCCATCGGCGTGGTGCGCGGCGAGGCGTGGAGCGACATGTTCAACGCCGCCATCGCGCTGGCCGTGGCGGCGATCCCGGAGGGTCTGCCGGCCGCCGTCACCGTCACGCTGGCCATCGGCGTGAACCGCATGGCCAAGCGGCGGGCGATCATCCGCAAGCTGCCCGCCGTGGAGACCCTGGGCAGCACCATGGTCATCTGCACCGACAAGACCGGCACGCTCACCCAGAACGAGATGACGGTGCAGCGTCTCGTCGCCGCCGGCGTCGAGTCCCGGGTGAGCGGGGTGGGGTACGGGCCGGCGGGAGAGATCGAGCCCGGCCCGTCTGAGGCCGGCCGCGAGGTCCTGCTCGCCGGCCTGCTCTGCAACGACACGGCGCTGACGGAGGTGGACGACCACCACGAAGTGGCCGGTGACCCGACGGAGGCGGCACTGCTGACCAGCGCGGCCAAGGCGGGGCTGGACGGCGCGGCCCTCAAGAACGAGCTGCCGCGCATCGACGCCATCCCGTTCGAGAGCGCCTACCAGTACATGGCGACGCTCCACGACGCCGGCCGCGGCAGGCGCGTCGTGTACCTCAAGGGCGCCGTGGAGAAGGTGCTGGAGCGGTGCGCGGCGGCGGTTGACGCGGCCGGCGCGCCGGCCGCGCTGGACGCCGCCGCGGTCCACGACGAGGTGGACGCGCTGGCCGCCGACGGCCTGCGCGTCCTCGCCTTCGCCCGCGGCACGCTGCCGGACGGCGAGGACCACCTTGCGCACGAGGATGTCGCCTCGGGCCTCACGTTCCTCGGCCTGCAGGCGATGATGGACCCGCCGCGACCGGCCGCCGTCGCCGCCGTCACGGCGTGCCACGACGCCGGCATCGACGTGAAGATGATCACCGGCGACCACGCCGCCACGGCGACGGCGATCGCCCGCGAGATCGGCATCGCCGGCGCCGGCGAGACCGCGGTCACCGGCGCCGAGATGGCCCAGGCGCACGATGAGGCGTTCGTCGACCTCGCCGACCGCACACACGTGTTCGCGCGCGTCACGCCCGAGCAGAAGCTGCGCCTCGTGGAGGCGCTGCAGTCCCGCGGCGAGGTCGTGGCCATGACCGGCGACGGCGTCAACGACGCGCCGGCGCTCAAGCAGGCCGACATCGGCGTCGCCATGGGCATCACGGGCACCGACGTCGCCAAGGACGCCGCCGACATGATCCTCACCGACGACGACTTCGCCTCCATCGAGGCCGCCGTGGAGGAGGGCCGCGGCGTCTTCGACAACCTCGTCAAGTTCATCGCCTACGCGCTGCCGACCAACGTCGGCCAGGGCCTGGTGCTCATGGCCGGCGTCATCCTCGGCACGGCGCTGCCCATCGAACCGCTGCAGATCCTCTGGATCAACATGATCACCGCCGTGCTGCTCGGCCTGGGGCTCGCGTTCGAGCCCAAGGAGCCTGGCCTCATGGGGCGGCCACCGCGCACGCCGGGGGCTCCCATCGTCTCGCGCGCCGTGATGATCCGCATCGTGATCTCCGGGCTCATCCTGCTGGCCGCCGCGTTCGGCATCTTCGAGTGGGCGGAGAGCCGCGGCCTCGGCGACGACGCGGCTCGCACCGCCGCCGTCAACGTCTTCATGAGCGTGCAGGTGTTCTACCTGTTCGCCTGCCGCTCCCTGCGGCGGTCCCTGTTCACCTACAACCCGTTCAGCAACAGGATCATCATCCTCGGCGTCGCCGTCGTGATCGCGCTCCAGGTGCTGTTCACCTACGCTCCGTTCATGCAGGTGGCGTTCAACACCGCCGCCATGTCCGGCGGCGAGTGGCTCGTCATCGTCATCATCGGGCTCGCGACCATGGTCTTCATGGACCTCGTGGGCGTGGTGCTGCGCCGGCTCGGCGTCGACTGAGTGAAAGGGCGGGCAGGGACACGATGACCACACCGTCGTTTGAGCAAGGGCCGATCCGGCCGCCCAGCGAGGCTCACAGCCTGTTGGTGCGCGCGATCCGCAACTGCACCTGGAACCGGTGCACGTTCTGTCCCGTGTACAAGGGTGCGAAGTCGTCGTTGCGCCCGGTGGAGGACGTGCTGGCGGACGTGGACGCGATGGCGGCGGCCGCGGAGGTGCTGCGCAGCCGCGGCGTGCACGCCGTCCGCGAGAGGCTGGTGCCGCCGGAGGCCTATCAGGTCTCGCTGTTCCTGGGGGACGGCGCGCACACCGTGTTCCTGCAGGACGCCGACCCGTGCGCAGTGAAGCCGGACAAGCTCGCGGCGGTGATCCGCCGGGTCCGCGAGCGGTTCCCCACGGTGGACAGGGTGACGACGTACGGGCGCGCGAGCACGCTGGCGCGGCGCGCGCCCGAGGACCTCGCGATGCTGCACGAGGCCGGTCTCACACGCGTGCACCTGGGGCTCGAGTCCGGCGCCGACGAGGTGCTGATGGCCATCGACAAGGGCTGCACCAGCGGCGACCTCATCGGGGCCGGCCGGAAGGTGCTGCAGGCCGGCCTCGAGCTCTGCTTCTACCTGATGCCGGGGCTGGGCGGGCGCGCGGACGCCGCCGCGCACGTCGCGGGCTCCGCCCGCGTGATCCGCGAGGTGGCGCAGGCCGCGCCCGCCGGCAACCCGCTGGTCGTGCGCCTGCGCACGGCCGCCGTGGTGCCGAGCACGCCGCTCGGCGCGCGCGCGGCGGCGGGGGACTTCGTGCTTCCCGACGACGTGGAGGTCGCGCAGGAGCTGCGCGACCTGCTGGAGCAGGTGGGGGAGGCGCGGTTCGAGCTCCGCTCGGACCACATGCTCAACCTGCTGCAGGAGCTCGAGGGCTCGCTGCCGCGCGACCGCGGACGGCTCGTCGCGCTACTCGACGAGTACCTCGGCTGGCCGCGCGACGACCAGGCGGCCTTCGCCGTCGGCGTGCGGCTCGGCGTGTTCCGGCGCCTCGCCGACTACGACGACGCGTCGCGGCGCGAGGCCCTCGAAGCGCGCTTCGAGGGCTACCAGCAGCCGGGCGCCGACGAACTGCTGCAGGCGGCGTCGGCGCTCCGCTCCCGCTACATCTGAGGCCGGCCGGGCGGGCTTCCGCCGCCGGCCGGCCCGGCCGCAGCAGCCAACCCCGACCCGACGTCGCCGGTCAGGTACCGCTGCACCGTGGGCCCGATCGCCGCGACCAGCTCGTCGATGCTCGCCGAGGCCAGCGGCTCCACACCGCCGATGTAGCGCATCAGGGCCAGGCCGACGAACTGCGAGCCGACCAGCGTGGCCCGCAGCTGGCCGTCGGGCGCTCCGAGCACCTCGGTCATCGGAGCGAACACCTCGCGGACGAGCAGGTCGCGGAGGATGTGCATGGCCGTCTCGTTGGTCGTCGCCGAGCGCAGCATGGCCGTCAGTCGCAGGCGCTGTTCCTGCGGCTCCCACGCCTCCAGGAACGCGCGGACGACCGTCTCCCCGATCTGCGCGGCGTCGGCGGCCGCGGCCCGCGTGAACACGTCGCGCGGCCGCACCGGAAGCTGCAGCACCTCGGCGAACAGCGCGTCCTTGGACCCGAAGTAGTGGATCACCAGGGCCGGGTCCACGCCCGCGCGCGCGGCGATGTCGCGGATCGTCGCACGGTCGTAGCCCGACTCGGCGAACGCGGCCGTCGCGGCCGCCAGGATGTCGCCGCGCGCGGAGGACTCACCCGGACGACGGCCGCTCCTGCGCGAGTCAGGCGCCATCGTCTCCCGCCCGCTCGTCGACGGCGGCGCCGCTCTCCCAGGCCGCCGCGTCCGCGAGCGGCTCGCCGGCCTCCGCGGCCTCGGCCCGTCCCGCCGCGGCCAGCCGCTCTCCGCGCGACATCTCCTGGTGCCCCTCGTGCTCACCGAGCCGCTTGCCGGTGAGGAGCGCCGGGATGATGGCGATGAACCCGGCCAGCCCGGCGATGTAGAACGGCCAGGCGAACGACTCGGCGATGTCGTCCTTGTAGATGGTCGCGACGACGGCGTTGAGCTTGGCCAGGGTCCCCGGCTGGGAGCCCGGCAGTCTGCGGAGCTCCCTTGAGCGGCGCTGTGGTCATCTGCGCCGCCCCGCCGCCGCTGCCGGCGGCCGCCTTGGCGTTCTTGATCAGGGTGCCGACATACGCGCCCTTCTCGGCCTTGCTGAGCTGAGGCTGCGCGGCGATCACGCCGGCCGCCTGCCGGGTGGCGTGCTGCGCGTTCTGCGCGACCGTGTGCGAGAAGATGGCGACCACCAGCGCGACGCCCACGGTGAAGCCGATCTGACGCATGGTGTTGAGCGAGCCCGAGCCCACGCCGCGGACCTGCGGCGGCAGCGACGCCATGGAGGCGGCGGAGAGAGTCGGCATCGCCAGCCCCATGCCGAGGCCGAGGAACACGACCCGCCACATCACGTCCACGAGGGTCGTGTCGCCGCCGAGCTGCGCCAGGAGGAAGAGCCCGAGGCCGAAGCACGCGGCGCCGACGGCCGCCGGGAACCGCGGTCCGATACGGTCGTTCAGGCGTCCGGCGTTGGGGGCGACGATCAGCGCGACGATCGGCATCACCGTCAGCGCCAGGGCGGCGCGGAGCTCCGTGTACCCGAGCACCGACACCAGGAAGATCACGACCATCAGGAACGTACCGCCCATGGCCAGCCCGACGAACAGGACGGCGGAGTTGGCCGCGGTGAACGACCGGATGCGCAGCAGATTGACGGGGAACATCGGTGACGCGGTCGTGGTCTCCCACCACATGAACAGCGGGAACGTCGCGATGGCGAGGACGAACAGGCCGATGATCGCCGCGGACGTCCAGCCCCACGCATCGCCTTCGACGAGCGCCAGCGTGAGGGCGAAGAGGCCGACACCCGAGATGAGCATGCCGGGGATGTCGATGCCGCCCTCGGTCTTCGCCTTGTGCGCGCCGGCCGGGATGACCAGCGCGCAGGCCACCACGGCGGCGATGCCGATCGGTACGTTGACGAAGAAGATCCAGGACCAGTGACCGTAGGAGACGAGCAGGCCGCCGAGGGTGGGCCCGACGGCCGCGGCCGCCGTGCCGAGGGCGCCCCAGATGCCGACGGCAGTGCCTTGCTGGCGCTTGCGGGAACGCGCCGAGGACGATGGCCAGCGAGATGGTAAGCAGCGCCGCGCCGCCCAGGCCCTGTCCGGCGCGGAAGGCGATCAACCAGTCGATGCTCGGCGCGAACCCGCAGAGGAGCGAGAAGATCGTGAACACGACGATCCCGAACATGAAGACGCGCTTCTGCCCGTAGCGGTCGGCGACGCGACCCATGGAGAGGAAGAACACGGCCAGCACGAGGCTATAGGCGTTGAGCACCCACGAGGCGTGGGAGACCGTGGTGTCGAGGTCCTTGATGATCTCCGGCATCGCGATGTTGACGATGGTGACGTCCAGCAGCGCCATGAACATGCCGACGCTGACGGCGACGAGGATCCACCACTTGCGGGGGTGGCCCTGGTCGAGCGCGGCGTCCGGTGGGCCGGGCGAGGCTGGGGCGGGGGAGAGAGCGTCGGTCACGAGGTGGTCCTTTCGGGTTTCGGTGGGGCGGAGCCCGGCGATCGGACGTCCCGCCCCGTGAGCGCGAGGCGGACGAAGGTCTCTTCGAAGGTGGCGGGAACGACGGCGAGGTCGGCCGGCACTCCGGCGGCGTTCAGGGCGGCGCGGACGGCCGGCAGGTCGCCGCCGGGCACGCGAAGCTCCCGGCCGACGAGAGCGGCGGGGAGGCCGGCCGCTCCCAGCGTCGCGAACGCGGCGTCCCAGCGGGCGGCGCGCACGGCGACGGCCGTGCCGTCGCCGACGATGCTCGCGAGCGTGCCCTCGGCGACCACGCGGCCGCCGGCCATGAGTACCAGGCGGTCGCACTCGCGGGCCTCGTCGAGGTGGTGGGTGGTCACGAGCACGCCGGCGCCGCCGTCCGCGGCGCGGTGGACGGTCTCCCAGAGCGCGGCCCGGGCACTCAGGCCGACGCCCGAAGTAGGCTCGTCGAGGACGAGCAGGTCGGGATCGTGTGCGAGGGCGGCCGCGAAGGCGAGGCGTCGCCGCAGCCCGAGCGGCAGGTCGCGGACGAGGGTGGCCGACGCCGCGGCGAGGTCCGGGTCGAGCTCCGGCGGCGAGCAGCCGAACGCGCCGGCCGAGAAGGCCAGGTTCTCGGCCACCGTGAGGTCCTGCCACAGTCCCAGGCCCTGGGGCACGTAGCCGATCCGCCCGCGGGTCCCGCGCGATGGGGGGGAGCCGAACAGCAGGACGTTGCCGGCGGTCGGGCGGAGGAGGCCCAGCAGCAGCCGGATGAGGGTGGTCTTGCCGGCGCCGTTGGCGCCGAGCAGGCCGACCACCTCGCCGGCCCGCACGTCGATGTCCACGGCGTCGACGGCGGTGAACGCGCCGAACCGGCGCACGGCGCCTTCGGCGACGGCGAGCCGCGGCGCTGCGGCGGACTGCCCGTTCGCGCCGGCGCCCACTCGGCCGGCGGGCTCGGCCGGAGCGGCCTCGACGGCGAGCTCGAGTGCCCGCAGTTCGTCCGCGCCGGCGCGTGCGCGCCCGTCCTCGAGCAGGAGCACATTCGCTGCGCGCAGGGCTTCGTCGAGATAGGTGGTGGACACGACCACGGCGGTCCCTGCGGCCGCCGCGGTCGCGATGAGCTGCCACAGCTCCGCGCGGCTCACGGGGTCCACTCCTGTGGTCGGCTCGTCGAGCACCAGCAGGTCCGGCTCGTGCAGCACGGCCAGGGCGAACGCCAGCTTCTGCCGCATGCCGCCGGAGAGGCGGCCGGCGAGACGGCCGCCCGTGCCGGTGAGTCCCGTGCGCGCGAAGAGGGCGGAGATGCGCTCGTCGCGCAGGCGGCCGGAGAGGCCGTAGGCCGCGGCGACGAACTCGACGTTCTCATCCACGGTCAGGTCGTCGTACACGCCGGAGGCGCCGGCCACGTAGCCGACGCGGCGCCGGTCGGGGCGTCGCACCTCGCCGCTCGCCGGCCTCACGACTCCGGCCAGCGCGCGGAGCAGGGTCGTCTTGCCGGCGCCGTCACCGCCGATCACGGCCGTGACCTCACCGCGCCGCGTCTCGAGCGACACCCTGTCGAGCGCGGTGCGTTGCCCGTACCGGACGATGAGGTCGCTCACGCCCCACTCGGCGACGGCGGGTGGGGCGACGCTCACGATGAGACCCCCGCGCGCGCGTCGTCCGCGGCCGCGCTGCTCCGGCCGGGCCGGTCCTCGCGTCCCGACGGCGCCAGGTCGCGGCGGAACCGGAGGGTGGAGGCGGTGAAGACCGCCACGGCCATCACCGCCAGCACGAGCAGCGGCAGCCACAGGGACCCGATCGGCGCCCCGCGCACCATCACGCCGCGCGCGACCTTGATGAACCACGTGAGCGGCAGCAGGTAGCCGAGCCAGCGCACGGCCCAGGGCATCGCGTAGAGGGGGAAGAAGAGGCCGCTGAGCAGGAACTGCGGGACCATGGTGAACACGGCCAGCTGCAGCGCCTGCGCCTGGGTCTCCGAGACGCTCGAGATCAGTACGCCCGTCCCTACGGTGACGAACAGGAACAGGATGGCGCCGAGCGCGAAGGTCGCCAGGGAGCCCCGGAACGGGACGTCGAACAGCAGCATGCCCGCGATCACCACGATCGTCATGTCGGCGGCGGCGATCAGCAAGTACGGCGCGATCTTTCCGAGAAACACGTCGCGCGGGCGGAACGGCATCACGGCGAGCTGTTCCATGGTGCCGGACTGGCGCTCGCGCACGACGCCGAGCGCGGTGGCGATGGTGCCGATGAACACGAGGATGATCCCGCAGAGACCCGGGATCATGATGACGGCGGTCCGCAGGTCGGGGTTGTAGAGGATGTGGACCTCCGGCTGGGGCAGCGCTGCGGCCGCCGGCGACGCCGCGGCGCGGGTCTTCAGCTCCGAGAGGCCGCGCACGGCAGCCTGCGCGGCGAAGAGCTCCGTGCCGTCGATGAGCACCTCGGTCCGCCCTCCGGGCGACGACGGTGTCACGACGGCCACGGTGGCCTCGCCGCGCCGCAGCTGGTCCTCGGCCGTCGCGCGGTCGCCGCCCGCGTCGCTGCGCACGACCTTGAGGGTGGACGGCAGAAGTCCCGCCGACCAACGCCGCCTGCGGGCCCGACCACCACGGTCGGCACGTCCCGCACGTCGAAGCTCGCGGCGTAGCCGAACACCACGAGGAAGAGGATGGGGAGCAGGAAGAGCATCGCGAGCGTGCGACGGTCGCGGCGCAGCTCTCTGATCTCCTTGACGGCGATGGCTCTCACGCCGGCCTCCATGGTCGTGCCGCGACAAGGCGACGGCGGTGTTCAACACACGTTGATTTCATCAGGTGTTGAACACCTCGTCAAGCGTGTGCAGCGAGGTGAGACGATGTTTGCCGGAAGTGACGCCAAATGGCAGTCCGAATGCCGGAACCGACAGGATACGACGGCGTCGCTGTCGCGATACCGACACGTCGACGGACGCTCGCGGATCCCTGTGCTTGAGCCCGGGGTCGACGAGTGCTAGGTTTCGACTCCTGCCCTTCCCGGCCCGCCTGACCCGGCCGGGAACATGGAGCCGGCGGCCATCCGCCGCCAGCCTCCCGAGGAGGCTCACTGGACGACCGTCTCCGCATACGGCCGCTGGCGTTCGGCGCTCTGCTCACGCTCTGCGTGACGCTCGCCGTCGCCGTCCTGGCCGCCGCACCCGCGGGAGCGCGCACGGGCGCGATCCAGCAGAACCGCGACAAGGCGCGTGCCATCGCCGCCGAGGTCGCCGGGCTCGACGCGAAGATCGGCACGGCCGTCACCAGGTACTCGGGAGCCACGCAGGCCCTCGACGCCGTCCGCAGGCAGATCCGCGAGAACGAGCGGCTGCAGCGGCTGGCCTACAAGGAGCTCGCCTTGGCGCGCGCCACGCTCGCCGCACGCGCCGTGACCATGTACAAGCACGAGGACGCCACGGCTATGGACGCGATGTTCGGCGCCGACGACTTCGGCGAGCTGGTCACGGAGCTCACCATGGTGCGCACGCTGGCCCGGTGTGACCGGGACGTCCTGCGCACCATCGAGACGACCAAGCTGGAACTCGTCGACCGCGCCAAGGCTCTGGAGGCCGACGAGAAGACCCAGGGGAAACTGGTCGAGACGTGCAAGTCGGAGCTCTCCATCATCCGCGCGCGACCTCGACGAGCGGCGCGCGGCGCTCGCCGGCGTCCGCTCAGACATCCGTCGCCTGGTGGCCGACGCCGCCGAGAAGTCGCCCGATCCCACGCCCACCGTCGAGCCGCCGCAACAGGGGGGCGGCGGCGGAGACGGGTCCGGGCCGTGGTGGTCGCTCATCCAGAGCGCCGCGGCGAGCAACGGCGTCAGCGCGCGAGGCATGTACCGGCTCATGATGATCGAGTCGGGCGGCTCCGCGACGGTCGTCGGCCCAGGCGGCTACTACGGTCTGTTCCAGTACGCGCCGAGCACCTGGGAGGGCGGCTGGAACCCGTGGCGGTCCAGCAGCATCTCCGACGGGGCCGCCCAGATCAAGGCCACGGCGCTCGCCATCCGCCAGGGCTACGGTCACGCCTGGTGGGACCCCTCCTACACCTGGGCGTTCCAGGGCGACTGACCTCTCCACGCGAGCATCCCGCGCTCGCTGCGGACCTGTGCGACCCAGCGCCCGCGGAACCGTTCTCTCGCTTTCGCACATGCAGGGTTGACGCGCGCCCAGAACACGTTAGACTTCGTGCGGATATGCTCGAAAGTGCTCGGATTCACATGAGTCTGGGCACTCGAGACGAGACCGACCCGTGTAGACACGGGCGACGGCCGGGCGTCGTGGGATGTACGCAGTGGGAGCCTCCGGCGCAGGAAGCGAACAGCGGGTAGTTCAACGCCCGGCCGTCAGGTCTTTCCCTCCTCAGAGCGCCCCTGAAAGGCTCTCTGGCCTCCTGATCCCCTCGTGTGATGTGCGCGGATGTTCGGACGCTGCGGCGCGTCACGGGCCCCGTTCGGCGCCGGCAAACCCTTCTGTACGCTTGACACTGGACTCGGCACGTTTAAGATGTGTTCGATTGTGTTCGGTCTTGCCGGGCCATAGACACGTACTGGGGGAACAGCTGTGTCGTCAGAAGTCCCGGAAGTCCACGAGATGATCCCCGCGGAGCGTCGAGCCCGCATCGTCGACCTGGTCAAAGAACGCCGGGCCGTGAGGGTGTCGTCGCTCAGCGAGGACCTGGGCGTCTCGGGGATGACCATCCGCAGAGACCTCGAGCGACTCGAGGCCGAGGGTGTCCTCGTGCGCACGCACGGCGGGGCCGTCCTCAAGCGTCACATGACGGAGGAGACCCTCTACGTGGAGCGCGAGAGCGCGAGCGCGGAGGAGAAGCGGCGCATCGCGGCCGCCGCCGCCGCGCTCATCGAGCCCGGAGAGACGATCTTCCTCAGCTCCGGCACCACCGCCGCGCAGGTGCTCCGCCACCTCGATCCCAATCTCGAGGCGCGCATCGTCACGCACAACGTCGGGGCGGTACAGGAGGCGCGCGGGCTGCGTGTGGAGGTCGTCCTCGCGGGCGGTCTGTACCGGCCGCGCTCCAATGCCGTCAGCGGCCCGCTGGCGATCGAGCACATCGGGCGCTTCCACGCCGGCAAGATGTTCATCGGCGTCGACGGTCTGGACCTCGAAGAGGGGGTGACGACGCCTACCATGGGCATGGCCGGGGTCGAGCGCGCCATGATCGCCCAGACCCGGGGCGAGGTCATCGCGCTGGCCGACTCCACCAAGATCGGGGTGGTCGCCGACGTGGTCGTCTGCGGGCTCGAGCAGGTCGACTCGGTGGTTCTCGACGACGGGATCGACCAGAGCGTGCGCGGCGAGATGGAACGCCTGGGACTGCGATGCATCGTGGTCTGAGCGGCGCGACACCAGATCCAATGACAGTCGAAAGCGAGGGTGCGTGGACATAGCGAAGGCGAATGAACTCTACGAGCTGGCCAAACGCCTGGCGGCGGACACCGAGTCGCTGCGCGACGCGCTCGAGATCGAGTTCCTCAGCAGCCAGCTCGCGGATGTGGTGGCGAGCGACTACGACCTCGGCGACGTCCTTCGCGTGGAGCAGATCCTCGGTGGCTACACGAACCTCAGCTTCGCCGTGGTCGTCGGCACTCCCGAGGGCGAGCGCCGCTTCTTCGTGCGCAAGTACAACCGGGTGAACACCGAGCGCGAGGTCCAGTTCGAGCACGCGCTCGTCAACCACATCAGCGGCAAGGGGTTCCACATCGCCGCCCAGGTGTTCCCCAGCAAGCTGGGCGGCACCTTCGTCGTGCGTGACGAGGTCATCGACGGCGAGGACGTCTCCCGGATCTTCGCCGTGTACGAGATGCTCGAGGGCGAGGACAAGTACACGTGGATCAGCAACCGCCTCACCGACCGCGAGTTCGACAGCGGCGCGCGGGTGCTCGCGGAGTTCCACGCCCTGGCGCACGACTTCGACCCTGGCGACCTCGCCCGCGAGCAGCCGCCGATCATGGACTTCGTGGCCAGGTTCCCGGAGATCTTCGAGGCCTACGCGAGGCAGTCGCGCGGCACCGCCTTCGACGAGTACTACCTCGCCAAGCTGCCGGCGATCCTCGAGGCCTGCGCCAAGGGTCTGGCCATCGGGGACGCCCTGCAGGCCGCACCCAGGGTGCCGGTGCACTGCGACTACCACCCCGGCAACCTCAAGTGGGTGGACGAGCAGGGCGTCGGCCTCTTCGACTTCGACTGGTCAAAGCTCGACTACCGCGTCTTCGACGTCGCCCAGGGCATCGCGTACTTCTGCAGCTCCTGGGAGGGACACGACGACGGTGACGTCCGCCTGGACAAGGCCGCCATCTTCGTGCGCGCGTATCAGGATGAGGCCGCCAAGTTCGACGTCCCCGGCCCCCTGACCGCCGAGGAGCTCGCCCTGCTCCCGCGCATGGTCGCCAACGCGAACCTCTACATCCTCAACTGGGACCTGATGGCCTACTACGAGGACCCGAGCGTCGCCGTCGACGAGTATCTGGGCTACCTCAGTCACCAGGTGCGCTTCATGGAGTTCATCGAGGCTCACCAGGACGAGCTCGCACACATCGTGTCGCCGGCGGCCGCCTCCGTGGCGGGCGCCGACGGGGAGGAGGCATGAGCGCATGAAGTACGTCGAGCTGCTCACAGAGGCGGAGGTCAGGCGCACGCACGAGGCTTCGCTGGAGGTCCTCGAGACGGTCGGTATCCTCGCCCACTTCAAGCCGGCCCGCGAGGTCTTCAAGAAGCACGGCTGCATCGTCGACGACGAGACCGGCCTGGTGCGCTTCCCCGCGGAGGTCGTGGAGAAGTACCGCAAGATGGCGCCCCCGAGCTTCACCTTCCGCGGGCGCGACCCCCAGTACGACCGCACGATCCCGGATGACGGTCCCATCGTCGTCACCGGCTCGTCCGCTCCCAACGTCGTCGACCCGGTCACCGGCGTCGAGCGCCGCGCGACGTCGGCCGACATCGCCAACATCGCGCACCTCATCAACGAGCTGCCCGGGTTCGACGTGTTCAGCATCTCGACGCTGGCCGACGACGCCCCCGAGGGGCAGTTCAGCCTCAGCCGGTTCTACCCGGCGCTGAAGAACTGCCTCAAGCCGGTGCGCAGCAACACGCCCAACATGGACGACCTGCGTCAGGTCGTGGAGCTCGGCCAGATCATCGCCGGCGGCAAGGAGGCCTACGCCGAGCGGCCGTGCATCAACCACCACTACTGCCCCATGGTCAGCCCGCTCACCATGGACGTGGACTCCACCGAGGCCGTCATGTGGCTCACCGAGCAGGGCCTGCCGGTGTACACCACCGTGGTGCCCAACGCCGGCCTCACCTCGCCGATGACCCTCATGGGCACGCTCGTCGTCGGCAACGCCGAGTTCCTCGCCATCACCGTGTTCCAGCAGATGGTCAAGGAAGGCACGCCGATCATCTACGCGAGCCTGCCGACGGTCGCCGACATGCGCACCGGCGCCTATGCGCCGGGCGCCATCGAGACCGGCATCCTGCTCGCCGCGCAGGCGCAGCTGGCGCACTTCTACGGCGTGCCTTCGGGCGGCTACATCGGCCTCACCAACGCGCACTCCAACGACGCCCAGTCCGGCTTCGAGACCGGCATGAACACCGTGCTCGGCGTCTCGGCCGGCGCCACGCTGCTCAACATGGGCGGCCTGTTCAGCTCGCTCATGGCCTTCGACTTCGCCAAGGCCGTCGTCGACAACGAGATCGCGCTCATGGACAAGCGCGCCTACCGCGGCCTCGAGTTCAGCGAGGAGAACCTCGCCCTCGACGAGATCGCCGCGGTGGGACCCGGCGGCAGCTACATGGGCCGCAAGCACACCAAGGGACTCATGAAGACCACCGCCGTACTGCCCAAGCTGGCCAACCGCGACATGCGCCAGCAGTGGGAGGACGCCGGCCGGCCGACGATCAACGACCGCGCGCTCGCCGAGGCGCGCCGCATCCTGGTGCAGCCCAACGAGGCCGTCTGGGACGCCGAGCTGGACGCGAAGATCAGAGACCACTTCCCCGGCCTCGTCGCCGGAGACGCGACACCGCTGGAGGGCTGATCGACTGACGAAACGACAAGTTTGAGAGTTCCTACGCGTGACTGGGTCGCCGGAGGGCGGCCGCGCAACGTTCAACCGGACCAAGGGGTGCATTCCATGGCGGACGCAGACCACTTCGACAAGCTGAAGCAGTCGATCATCGATCAGGACGAGGACCAGGTCCTCGCCGCAGTCAACGCCGCGCTCGCCGACGGCGTCGACGCCAAGGCCATCATCGACCAGGGCCTGCTGCCGGGTCTCAACGTGATCGGCGAGCAGTTCGAGTGCGAGGACATCTTCCTCCCCGAGCTCATGCAGGCCGCTCTCGCCTTCCAGTCGGCGATGGTGATCCTCGAGCCCAAGATCAAGGAGATGGGCGGCGAGGGCGAGAAGAAGGGCACGATCGTCCTCGGCACCGTCAAGGGCGACCTCCACTCGATCGGCAAGAACATCCTCAAGCTGCTCTACGAGACCTCCGGCTTCGAGGTGTACGACCTCGGCATCGACGTCGACCTCTTCTCCTTCGTCAACAAGGCGAAGGAAGTCAACGCGGACATCATCGCCATGTCGGCGCTGCTCACCACCACGCTCGTCGGCCAGCGCGACGTGATCGACGCGCTCAAGGACCAGGGCGCCCGCGACAAGTTCAAGGTCATCATCGGCGGCGGCGCCACCACCAAGGAGTGGGCCGACACCATCGGCGCCGACGGTTGGGCCGCGACGGCGTACGAGGCCGTGACCCTGTCCTCCAAGCTGGTCTCCTGAGACCCGGCCCGACGACCACGACACAAGCGAGGAGCACGACATGATCGACCTTATCGAGGTCTTCGATCGCGCCGAGATCGGCCCGCTCACCTCTGAGACCGACTACTACATGAAGCGCTACGTCCCCAAGCTCACCGAGGTGATCGCTCGCCACAAGGTGAAGTGGGACAAAGAGACCATCATCAATACCGACGACGCCCTCATGGACGCCGTGTTCGAGGCGGCCGTCGACCTGATCGCCGAGGCCGGCGCTTACTGCCCCGAGACCAACCGCGTGATGCAGTTCACGCGCGAGGAGATCGAAACCGCCAACCGCGAGTGCCCCAAGGCCACCGTGTTCGGCGAGGGTCGCGAGCGCAACACCATGTACGGCCGTCGTCCCGACACCACGGACGATCGCCCGTGGGTGCACATCGGCGGCGGCATCTACACCACCGACGAGGGCGTCTTCGTCGACACCGTCGAGAAGATGGCGTCCTACAGCATCGTCGAACTCGGTGTCGGTGCCCTCGATCCTCCACCTGCGCGGCAAGGACGCCCGCGTGCGCTCGCCGCAGGAGATCCTCTCGGCCTGCAAGACCGTGCGCCTGGCGCGTGAAGGCACGCGCCGCTCCGGCCGTGCCGGCATGCCGATCATCAACGGCATCTCCGCCGCCTCGCAGCCGGCGTCGATGTTCGCCGCCAGCTACCCGGACTTCGGGTTCCGCACGAGCGACGGCTTCCTCATCGACTTCCTGAGCGAGATGGTGGTCGGCTACGAGGCGCTGCAGAAGGTCGCCTTCTACAACAGCATCAGCGCCAACATCGGCTCCACGAGCACGCCGCTGTTCGGCGGCTACGCCGGCGGCGCCGAGGGCGTGGCCGTGCAGGCGACCGCCTACATGATCATGGGCAACCTGATCTTCCGCGGCAGCTACCACTACAACGCCCCGCTGCACAGCAAGCTGCACCTCTCATCCACCAAGCCGCTCATCTGGGCGATCGCGATGTCCAACGCCGCCATCGGGCGCAACATGCAGTACCCGATGGTCAACCTGCCGTACCTCGGCGGCGGCTCGGGCACCAAGCAGTACCACTACGAAATGGCTTGCTATATGCTCGCCGTCGTGACGTCTGGTGGAAACGTCTTCTCGGGTCACCCCGCCATGGCCGTCCAGTCGGACTCTCTGGTCCCGGACGACCACAAGTTCCACGCGGAGATCGGGCTCGCGGCCTCCAAGCTCACGCGGGCACAGGCCGAGCCGCTCGCCCAGAAGCTGTTCCCGCTCTTCGGCGACAAGCTCAAGGATCCGGACAAGGGCCTCACCTTCCAGGAGGTCTACGACATGCAGACCAAGCGGATCAAGAACGCGGAGTACCAGAAGGCCATGGACGAGGTCCGCGAGGAGCTCGCCGCGATGGGTCTCGAGGTCCCCGTTTCGTGAGCCTGCGTCTCTCACGACGCTCTTCCTTCGGCGCCACCCCCGCCCGCCTCGCGGCGGCGGGGGTGGCGCCTGCAGTAGCTCGGCGCGCGATGGGCGCCATCCGCACCACGCCATCCGCGCGGCCGGCGGCCCGCGAGTAGACGAAAGGCAGGACGCATGGCCGAAGAACAGGCGCACACGCTCACTCCCGAGGACATCATCGCCCGCATCGTCGGACTGGAAGGGCCACGACATCCGCTGGGAAGAGCTCGGCGGCGGTATCACCAACCACAACTACATCGTGTGGGTGGACGGCGGCTTCGAGAAGGGCGGCAAGAAGTACGTCATGCGCGTGCCCGGCATCGGCACCGACATGTTCATCGACCGGGACGTCGAGCGTGACTGCATGATCCAGGCGGACAAGTGTGGCGTCGGTCCCGCGGTGGCCTACCAACTCGACCCCGAGGGCGCGCTGGTGATCGACTTCGTCGACGGCGAGGTCATGCACCCGGAGACCATGGGCGGTCACCCCGAGCGCATCAAGCAGGCGGTCGAGACCGTCAAGGTGTTCCACAAGGGCGCGACCTTCAAGAACGACATCCAGCTCTTCGACATGATCCGCAAGTACACGAGCATCGCCAAGGATCTCAAGACGCCCTGGCCGGACTGGCTCCAGGCCATGCTCACCGCCATGGAAGACGTGGAGACGGCGGTGCAGCGCAACCCGGAGCCCGCGGTCGCCTGCCACAACGACCTGCTCAGCGAGAACTTCATCATCGACGCCGACGGCAAGATGTGGATCATCGACTGGGAGTACGGCGGCATGACCGACCCGTACTTCGACCTCGGCGACTTCGTCATGGAGCACCCGTTCACACGCGACGAGGAGCGTCTCATCATCGAGACCTACTGTGGCGAGATGGACGAGAGGTACTTCGGCCGGCTCATGCTCTACAAGGCGCTCTCCGGCGTGTGGTGGGGCGTGTGGGCCATGATCCAGCACACCGTCTCCCACATCGACTTCGACTACATGGAGTGGGGACGCGAGCGTGTGGCCCGCGCCGAGAGGGTCGTGGGTGATCCGGAGTACCAGAAGTGGCTCGACCTGCAGTGACACACACTCGACGGGAGTCCGCGTACGCGGCGAAAGGGGGTACGGCGTGACGGTAAGGCTCTTCTTCGCCACCGACGTCCATGGCTCGGAGGTCTGCTGGCGCAAGTTCATCAATTCGGCCGCGCACTACGAGGCCGACGTGCTCATCCTGGGCGGCGACATGACCGGCAAGGCCATCGTGCCGATCGTGCAGACCGCCCCTGAGCACTGGCGTTACCACATGCTCGACATCACGCACGAACTCGAGGGCGCCGACGAGCTCGCCAAGGGCGAGCGCCTCATCAAGGACCACGGCTACTACCCCGTGACCCTGACGCCCGAGGAGCGCGACGAGTACACGAGCGACGAGAACAAGCTCGAGGAGCTGTTCCACGAGCAGATGCGCAAGACGGTGGAACAGTGGGTCGAGTGGGCGGACGACAAGCTCGAGGGCAGCAAGACCATGTGCATCGTCTGCCCGGGCAACGACGACCGCGAGGACATCGACGAGATCCTGGCGACGTCCAAGCACATCATCGTCGGTGAGGGCAACGTGCTCGACCTTCCCGAGGGCTACCAGCTCGCGTCGAGCGGCTGGACCAACCTCACCCCGTGGGACACCCCACGCGAAGAGGACGAGCCCAAGCTCAAGGAGCGCATCAAGGCGATCGTCGCGCAGGCCACCGTGGCGCCCGAGCGTCTTGTGCTCGGCCTTCACGCGCCCCCGTACGACACGCAACTCGACGTGGCCCCCAAGATCGACTGGGAGACGCTCACCGTCCAGGGCCAGGACTCAGCGCACGTCGGCTCCTCCGCCGTCAGGGAGGTGATCGAAGAGGTCCAGCCCATCCTGTCGCTGCACGGGCACATCCACGAGAGCCGCGCAGCCGTTCGCATCGGCCGCACGCTGGCGATCAACCCCGGCAGCTCCTACACGGAAGGCATGGTCGCGGGCTGCGTGGTCGACCTCGATGGCAAGAAGAAGCTCAAGCGGTACAGGCTGACGTCCGGGTAAGGGCTCCGGACGCCGGCAGGGAGGGCCCCGGGCACGCACGCCTCGCGTGACCGGGCAATCATGGACTACAAGGGGGACTTAGCTGATGGCGACCAAACCCGCAGAGCAGACGCTGTTCGTCCGTAAGGCGAGCGGTCTGGTCAAGGGTTGGTCGGGCGGGGACGGGTTCAGGTACTCGTTCTTCTCGACCAACATCTTTCTGGGGATCTGGGGCTTCCTGTACGCCGTGTTCATCCCCGGCGGCAGCGTGTTCTGGTCCATCATCATCACGACCATCTTCGTGCTGCTCGAAGTCGTGGTCTACGCCGGGCTCATCTCGGCGATGCCACGAGCAGGCGGCGACTACGTGTGGCAATCACGCGTGTTCCACAGTTCGGTCGGCTTCGTGTTCGGAGCCACCGGCTGGTGGTTCATCCTGTGGCTCTGGATCCCGATCTACGCCGCTCTGTGCGTGAACTCGTTCATCAAGCCGATCCTGCGCATCCTCGGCGCCAACGGCGCCGCGGACTGGCTCACCTCGCAGTGGGGCATCTTCGTGGCTTCGCTCGCGACGATCGCCCTGGCGACGTACCTCGTCGCCGTCGGCATGAAGGCCTACGCCAACTTCCAGAAGTGGGCCCTCTGGATCGGCCTCGCCGGCCTCGCCGTCGGCGCCATCCTGCTCATCGTCACCTCGAAGGCCAGCTTCATCGCGGCCTTCAACCGCGAGATGTTCTCCCAGTTCGGCGTCAGGGAGGCCTATAGCGCCACCATCAAGGGCGCCGGTGAGGGCATGCCGAGCTCCATGTTCGCCGGCACGCTCAAGGACACGTTCAAGCTCATCCCGGTCATGGCCTTCTGGCTCCTGTGGCCGGTGTGGGGCGCCACCCTGTACGGCGAAGTCCGCGGCGCCAAGGACTTCCGCAAGAACATCTACCAGATGGGCGGCGGCCTGCTCGCCGCAGTGGCCATCGTCCTCGTGTTCCTCGGTCTCGTCACCAAGACGATGGGCTGGAACTTCTTCGAGGCCAGCGCCAACGGCTACATGGGTGTCCTCTACGCGTACATCGATCCCGCCGCGGTCCCCGGCGCCGGCGAGTACCTTTCGCCGACCGCGATGACCGCCTGGATCGTCAACAACAGCGCGTTCCAGGTCATCTTCATCGCCGCCATCTCCCTCATCGTGTTCGGATGGTGGGGCACAGTGTTCCTGAGCTCGACGCGTATGATCTTCGCGTCGGCGTTCGACCGCATCCTGCCTGAGAGCGTCGCCAAGGTGACGTCGGGCGGCGTGCCGGTCAACGCGCTGCTGCTCATGGCCATCCCGTCGGTGATCGTGTCCGCGTTCTACGCGTTCTCGCCCACCTTCGTGCAGCTCACCTACGACGCGACGCTGGTGATCGCGGCGATGTTCTTCGTGACCGGGCCTCGCGTTCGTGTTCATGCCGCTCCGCGCCAAGGCGATCTGGCAGAACTCGGCGCTGCCCAAGGGCCCGATCCTCCCGATCATCGGCGTCATCTACGTGATCTTCATGGGCTTCAACCTCTTCCTGTGGTTCTACGACAAGACCAACGTCTACGGCGTCGGCTACAAGAACAAGAACTCCATGATCTTCATGGCGATCCTCTACGTGGCCGCCATCGTGATCTGGATCATCGCCTGGGCGATCCGCAAGCGTCAGGGCATGGAGCTCGAAGCAGTCGCCAAGGAGATTCCAGTCGAGTAACCCACGAAAGGCCTGACCGCGACGAAGCGGTCAGGCCTGAAGGCGAGTTACCGTCGCGAGGGCACGAAGTGCACCGCCGAGCGACAGTAGGCACTCGCGGGAGCGCGACCAGAGATCTACGGAAGCGACAGACAAGACGGAGTGGCGCCGGCGGCGGCCGTAGAACCGCCGCCGGCGCCCTCGCGAGACGAACAAGCAGAGCAGACAAGCAAGTAACCCCGGGACGGCCTGGGACTCATGATCAGCGACACAGTGGAGGGCCGTAGTGATATGACCAAGATCCTGACGAGAATGGGTGACAACTCGAACGTCGAGTTCACCCGGGACGAGCTCCGCCAGGAGTTCATCGACGGGTCGGAGTTCGCGGCCAAGAAGGCCAAGGTTCCGCCTCTGACCGAGAACGAGATCGACTTCCTCGTCGACATGTTCGCCGCCCCGACGCGCATCTGGGGCGTGCAGCGCGGCAACGAGGTCGTCATGACCAAGGACGGGTGCGTCAACGCGCTGAACTCGTCGCAGATGTCCAGCGGCGTCGTTGCCCCCGTGAACCGCGAGGTCGGCGTGCGACTCTACGAGTCCATGCTCGGCTTCGACTCCATGGAGATCTCGCACAACGACTACTCGGTCAAGCCGCAGCGTTTCCTCAAGAAGCTCGAGATGCTCCACGTCGAGATCCTGCAGGAGACGACTATCCTCCCGCTGCTCTACGGGTTCATGCCGAACCTCGGCCTGTACTTCAAGACCGATGGCCCGTTCGACAACCCCTACGACCTCATGCAGCAGGGCAAGATCAAGGAGTCGCAGGAGACGCAGGAGGCGGCCGGCGCCAAGTGCCTCGAAGACTGCATCGAGATGAGCGACTGCATGGTCGAGATGGGCGCCGACGGCATCGACTACGACACCGTGGCGTCCACCGGCGACGGTGAGTTCGCTGCGGTACTCAAGAGCACCGAGCACGTCGCCAAGGTGACCGGCATGCCGGTCGAGATCGGCATGTCGACCGAGATGGTGACCGGCATCCACGGCACCATCGAGTACAACGGCAAGAGACTGGCCGGCATGTGGCCGCATCAGCAGCTGCAGGTGTGCGAGGAGGCCGGCGTCGCGATCTTCGGCCCGGTCAGCACGACCAACACCAAGAAGTCCACGCCGTGGAACCTCGGCAAGGCGCTCGTCTTCGTCAAGTCGTGCACCGACATCGCCAAGGTGCCGATCCACCCGAACGTGGGCATGGGCGTCGGCGGTGTGCCGATGTTCGAGACCCCGGCCGTCGACGTCGTGACCCGCTGCAGCGCGGCCATGATCGAGATCGGCAAGGCAGACGGGTTGTAGGTGGGTACTGGCGACCCCGCCGGCATGCACATGGCGCATCTGTTGGCCTCGTCCATGGGCGGCATCAGGGCAGCGGGAGATCTCGTTGCTCGTATGCAGCTCAACAAGAAGATGAGGATCGACGAAGCCAAGAAGTACGTCGCCGACAAGCTCCACGTGACCCCGATGGACCTCAGTGATCCCTACACCATGCGGCTTCTCAGGGAGGAGCTCGACATCGGGACGATCACGGGTGTCCCCGGCGTGGCCAAGGGCATCGCCGCCAAGGCGCGCATCGCCCAGCTGCTCGACATCGAGATCAACTGCGTCGAGCAGTTCAAGAAGAAGACCGGACTGCACTACTGAGTCCGTGAGTGGGCCGGCCGGGCGCATCAGCGGCCGGCCGGCCCACTGCTTTCTCCCCCGAGATGAGGACGGCTGTGGACCAGGATCGACTCGAGCTCGTGATGTTCGACTTCGACGGCGTGATCGTCGACTCGCTCGACATCTTCAGCAACGCCTTCCGCGACGCCTGCGCGGCGGCCGGCGTGGAGGGCTTCACGCGTCCTGAGGACCTGCTGGCGGTGATGGAGGACAACTTCTACGCCGGCATGCGCGCGCGCGGCGTGCCCGACGCGCAGGTGGCGGAGGTGCTCCGCCGACTCGGCGAGATGCTGGTCCGCGCGCGCCACTGGCTCAAGCCGTTCCCGCTCATGCCGCAGGTGCTGGAGGAGCTCTCCGACGTGCGCGCGGTGGTCGTCGTGACCTCCAGCCCCAATGCCGTGGTCGAGGGCTGGCTGCGCGCGCACGACGTGCCCGGCGTGTCCGAGGTGGCCGGAGCCGAGACGGCGCGCAGCAAGGTGGAGAAGATCAACGCACTGCAGGAGCGGTTCCCCGGCCAGGACGTCTACTGGTACGTGGGCGACACGGCGGGGGACGTCCGCGAGGCTCGTGAGGCCGGGGTGACGCCCGTGGGCGTCGGCTGGGGCTGGCACGAGCCGGAGATGCTGCTGGAGGCCGGCGCCGAGCGCGTCGCCGCCACGCCGGCCGAGCTCCTCACGATCCTGGCGCCGGAGCTGGCGCACGACTTCTTCGGCAGCTGAGGCCGCTCCGCGGGCGGGGCGCCCGGCCTGGCGCCGGGCGCAGGGCCGCGGTGGTCAGTCGTCTTCCTCTTCCTTTCCTCTTCGTCCGGCAGCGGACGGCCATCCGGCCCCAGGCCCATCTCGCGCCACACGCGCCGCTGGCGGGCGCGCAGCGGGATGGTCGCCGCCCAGAGCACGAGGAGGAATCCGGCCATGGCCCCCGCCCAGATGAGCGACGTCCTGACGCCGTAGAGCCAGACGAGCACGGCGACGAAGAGGACCGTGCAGGCGACGGCGGCGATGCGCCAGTAGAGCATCCCCGGTCCTAGCGGCGCCGCAGCGGGTGGAACGGCTCGAGCTCCCCGGGGCGCGGGACTTCGGCGGGGGAGGCCGCCGCAGTGGGCGGTGGGCGCCAGGTCCCTTCGCGCCCGGCGCGTTCGCCGTTGCTGACGCCCCGCAAGCCGTACAGGCCGTGCCCCAGGTCGGCGACGATGGGGGAGTAGGCGATGCGGTTGTTGAAGCTCGAGGCCTTCATGCCGGAGGCGAGGCAGGCGGCCTCGAGGTCGTGCCGGTCCGCCTGCCCTCCCATGCGCACGAGCGCCTGGAACAGGGTGAGTTCCGTGCGCTCGAGCACGTCCTCGGGCGCCCGGCGGGGGTCGGCGACCACCACGTCGCCCTCGAGGCGCACGCCCGGCAGGCGCTCGCAGAGCTCGCCGAGGATGTACTCGGGCATGATGAACTCGCGCATGCGCTCGTCGCGGCGGATGCCGGCGTGCAGGTCGGGCAGTCTGGCGGCGCCGGCCACGCTGAGCACCTTGGCGACGCGCGACGCCACGGCGTTCTTGGCGACGGACGGCAGGTAGAACCACCCCGTCCGTCGCTCGAGCCACACGAAGTCGTCCGGCTCCGACACCACGGCCGTCACGAGGTCGTCCTCGACCCACACGGCGAGGTCGGCGGCCACTCGGCCAGTGACCTCGCCCACACGGGCGGCGCCCGCGCGCCGCACGATGGCGCGGGCGGTGTCCACCACCGCGGCGATGATCGCCATGGTGTCGCTCGCGGGATCCGGTGGGTCCGGCAGGACGACGCGCACGTCCTTGACCGTCTCGAGCGTGAACGTGGGCTCGCGGCGGAGCACGGCGGCGGCCGTCAGCAGGCCCGCCGGGTCGAACGGCCGCGTGGAGACGCGCTCGTCCGCGAGGCGCCGGGCGAGGTCGTGTGCGGTGGTGGGCGCGGCGTGCGCCGCGAGTACCAGGGCGCTGTCGAGCGCCGGCGTGGCCGGCGCCGAACCGCTCAGCTTGTCGGCGAGCCGCTCGCACAGCTGCCGCACGCGCTCCCGGGTGATGCGGCCGAACTCACGGCCGGTGGTCTCGAGCGTGGCGCCGCCGCGGCCGTCCCAGCCCCAGTGGCGCACGGCGAGACCCGCCGTGCGTCCCGGCTCTGCTCGTTCGGCGATCTCGGCCAGTTCGGCCTCGAGGGGACGCTGGGACAGCTCCACAGGTGCTCCACTTCCGCGCTGCTCGCTCGCCCGCAAGGATACACCAGCCCGATGTGGCAAGACGGGCGGCAGTGGGCAGAATGCGGGTGCACTATGATGTGGCGGTCTCGGAACCACTGTGGAGGGGAGCTCGATGGCCGACAAATCCAAAGACAAGAAGAGGGCCGAGGTCTCCGAGTCTTCAAGTCCGCTGCCGGACATGAGCTCGCCGCCGGGCGAGAAGTCCGGTCACCACAAGAAGATGGACCGCGAGGTCTACGAGGCCGAACTCGAGAAGCTGCAGGTCGAGCTGGTCAAGCTGCAGGAGTGGATCAAGCACAAGGGCCTGCGCGTCGCGGTGATCTTCGAGGGCCGCGATGCCGCCGGCAAGGGCGGCACCATCAAGCGCGTGACCGAGCACCTCAACCCCCGCGTCGTGAGCATCGCCGCTCTGGCCACCCCGACCGAGCGCGAGCGCACGGAGTGGTACTTCCAGCGCTACGTCGAGCACCTGCCGGCAGCCGGCGAGATGGTCCTGTTCGACCGCTCCTGGTACAACCGGCCGGGCGTCGAGCGCGTCATGGGCTTCTGCACCGAGGACGAGGTGTGGGAGTTCTTCCGCACCTGCCCCGAGTTCGAGCGCATGCTCGTCCGCAGCGGCATCATCCTGCTCAAGTACTGGTTCAGCGTGGCCGACGACGAACAGGAGAAGCGGTTCCAGGCGCGCCTCAAGGATCCGCTCAAGGTCTGGAAGCTCAGCCCCATGGACCTCGAGAGCCGCATGCGCTGGGTCGAGTACTCGCAGGCCAAGGACGAGATGTTCGCCTACACGGACACCAAGGACTCACCTTGGTGGGTGGTCAACGCCGACGACAAGCGGCGGGCGCGGCTGAACATGATCCACCACCTGCTCTCTCAGATCGCCTACGAGGACGTCACGCACCACGATCTGAAGCTGGCCGAGCGCCCGGCGGAGAAGGGGTACGTCCGGCCGCCGGTGGACAGTCAGACGTTCGTGCCCGAGATCTTCTGAGTCACGGCGCCGTCAGCGCACGGTGACGACGGTGGAGACGGCGCTCGTCCCGGCGTTGCCGGCGAGGTCGAGCGCGCGGTAGGTGACCGTGTAGACGCCGCGCGCCGCGGGCTTCCACGTGACGGAGTGCGCCGCGCTCACCGTCTGCCATCCCGGATGGCCTGAGGCCACGCGGCGGCCCTTCGCGTCGGTGACGACGTAGCGCACGTCCACCTTGGCGCTGAAGGGGTCGGTCACCTTGTAGGAGAGGCTCGTGGCGGCGCCTACCGCCGTGATCTTGCCCGCCTGCGCGTAGAGGTGCGGCCGGTAGAGGTCGACGACCACCGTGCCGGTGACGCTGCTCTCTCCGACCGACGAGGTCGCGGTGACGGTGAACGTCGGCCGGGAACTGGCGAGGTACTCGCCCGACCCGGCCCGCCCGTCCCAGGTGACGGAGCGCGCGCCGGCGGCCAGGGCGCCGGGCTTGAGCGTGCGGACGACCGTGTCGCCGACGCTCACCGCGACGACCACGTTGGCCTTGCGCGCGAGCTTGAACCCGAGCACGGTGGCGTCCCGGGCGCCGTTGCCGTCAGGCGAGAAGGTGGCGGGGGTGGCCACAGGTGCGGCGAGCGTGCGGTCGAGCACGACCTTGATGCCTTTGCGCGCGATGTTGCCGGCCGAGTCGCGCCGCTCCACGTCGAACCGGTAGACGCCGTCCGGCGCGGCCGCGAGGCTGCCGCCGGTCGAGACGCGGCCGTCCCATGAGATGGTGTACGTCTTCTCCTCGCGCGAGCGCCAGCCGTGCAGCCAGCGCACCACGTCGCCGTCCGCATCCAGCAGCCCGACGCGCACCGCGCAGGCCTCGGCCGGCTCGTACGTCGCCGAGGCGCTCTCCAGTTGTCCGTCGCCGTTGGGGCTGAACGAAGCGGGCGCGACGGAGGCGTCGGAGAGCCGCGGCGCCGACGTGTCGACGGTGATCTGCGCGGAGGCGACGGCCGAACTGCCGTCCGCGGCGGTCGCCGTGAGTTCCGCGGTGTACACGCCGTCGGGCACCGCGCTGCCGCCGGAGAGGCCGTCCCAGCTGAGTGACGCGGCCGTCTCCTGCCCGCTCCACCCGCCGATGGTCTGGCCGCCGGCGTCCTTGATCGCGATGCGCCAGTCGGCGGCCGCCGTGATGCTCACGTCCAGGGTCGTGGAGTCGAGGACTCCGTCGCCGTTGGGGCTGATGAGCGGGGCGCTCACGGTGAGGTTCGCGTTGAGCGTGGCGCCGACCCGCCGGTCGACGTCGGCGCGGATCGCAGGCAGCAGCGCGTAGAAGGCGTCGCCGGGGCACTCCGTGTAGTTGGCCTGCCGGTGGCCGGCGATGACCGGGAACGTGACGCCGGCGCCGGACTTGTACTTGTCGGTGAGCCCGCAGGTGAGCGTGCCGGTGCCGGACGGGTCGAGGCCGTGGACGCCGAGCTTCCAGGCGAGCAGGCGCTCGAGCGACGTGACCGTCTCGGCGGGCGGCGCGGCGTCCGTGAACGTGCCGAGGACGGAGATGCCCGTGCTGCCGGTGTTGAAGCCCCCGGCCTGCGCTCCGACCACGCCGCGGGAGACCCCGCCGTAGCGTCCTTCGTAGATGGTGCCGTAGCGGTCGATCAGGAAGTTGTAGCCGATGTCGCTCCAGTGGAGTGACCCGGTGTGGTAGGCGTAGATCGCGCGCACGATGCCGGGGGCGTCCGCTTGCGAGTAGACGTTGCCGCTCGCCGTGTGATGCACGAAGGCGACCTTGACCGGAGCGTAGGAGGGAGATCCGGAGCGCAGGCGCTCGTCGGCGCCCCACTCCGCCCGCGTGACGATGGCCGGGGCGGAGGCCGCCGCAGAGGCGGGTTCGGTGAGCCCGATGCCCGCGACGGTGGCCGCGAGGCGCCTGGCGGCGCCGGTGACGCGGGCCGCGAGGCTGGAGTCGCCGGAGGGGTCGAGGGTGATCACGCGCACGCCCGTGAGTGCGACCGGTCCGCGGGCACCGCTGCGGCGCGCCTGCGCCTGCACGTAGCGCGCGGCGCCGGTCCAGACCGGCTCGATGTACGCCTGCGAGACGCCGCCCTCGTCGACGACCTCGAGCGGCGCGGTGGACCACGGGCCCCAGGAGCGGCCGTCCGCGCTGGTGCGCAGCCGGACCTCGACGGAGCCGGCCGCCGGCACGTCGCAGACCACCGCGGCGAGGGAGAAGGTGGCGCCGGCGTCGAGCGTGACGGGTGCGCCGGCGCCGCGTGCCGCCGGACCGGCGACCGGGAGACGGCCGTCGCCCGGCGCCTGCAGCGTCTGCAGCCGCACCGCGGGTGAGCGCATCCACGCGGCCGCTGCGCCGCTGGCCCGCGGTGCGATCCAGACGGCAGCGAGCAGCGCAGCGAGCGCGACGAAGCCCGTCGCGAGCGCGCGCCGCAGGAAGTGGCGCCGGATGGCGGATGAGCGCGTCATGCCGTGGTCGGTCTCCCGCTGTCGCAGTCTGCTGTTCCCGGGACGCCGGACGGCGGGACGACCTGGCCTGGCGCGAGGGGGAACAGGCTCTCCTTCAACGAGGTCGGCGCTGCCCCTCGCTTCCTTGAGCAAGAACTGCGTGCGGGCAGGCTGGTCAGCCTGCCCGGGACGAGGAGGCCGGCGGACCGGCCGGAGGGGCAGGCTAGTCCGTGCCCTCTTCGCCGCCGAAGGGCTCGCCGACGAGCGGCAACTCGGGCAGGTCCTCGAGGTAGCCGGCGACGGCACGCGCCGCCGCGTCGATGAGGTCGGCCTCGGCCCAGGCCGTCAGGACGGCCTCGCCGCACAGGGCGGCGTACTCTTCGGCCAGTTGCACCTGCAGGTGGACGAGCGCGGCCGGGGAGGAGCGGCGGGCCGCGCCGCAGGCGGCGGTGGGTCGCGGCGCCACCCAGACCAGCTCGTCGTCGACGGCGATAGCTGTGACGGGACGCCGCCGCGGGCCGCGGGCCGGGGTGCAGGAACTCAAGTCCGAGAGCAGGTGCGCCTCGACGGATGTGGGGACGTCGGACACGGGCATGGCGCTCCTCCTCTCGGTGGGACAGGTGGACGCCGCCGCGGCTCCGGGACGGGGGTCTGCAGCGACCATGTCGGGGGCCGGCCTGTCACGGCCGGAGCGGCGGCGTCCGGTAGGCAGGGTAGCAGCGGGGGCGGACAGATGTTCGGTCGGATCCGGCGCCGCCCCACCCCTCGCGTCCGATGGGGTTCCCTTTTCACCGGTTCCGGCTAAGATACGTCACCATCTCGCACCACACCGAGGAGAAGGAGCGACACATGTCGGACAGCGTCTACCGTGTGATGGAAGTGATCGGCTCGAGCAGCGAGTCGTGGGAGAAGGCCGCCCGGAACGCCGTTGAGAAGGCCGGTATCCACCGCGAGGACCTGCGGATCGCCGAGGCTGTCGAGTTCGACATGAAGATCGAAGGCAAGGCGATCGTCGCCTACCGGACCAAGGTCAAGATCTCGTACAAGTACCACGAGATGGTGTGACCCCTGGTCGCGCCTGAGGCGCGATGAGGACGGACGACGGGGCGGCGGCGCTGCAGGCGCCGCCGCCCCGTCGTCGTCTCGGGACCGGGCCCGGCCGCGCGTGCGGCCGCCGGGCCCGGACCCTCGTCAGGGCTCGATCTTCTTGAGTTGCGCGTCGATGCCGCTGGTGGAGCGGGTGACCTGCCCGGCGGCGAACACGCCGCTCGTGTTGGCGATGAGCGCCCGGCAGATGTCGACCGCCGAGGCGGAGCCGCTGGAGATGTTGGGCCAGCGCGTGCCGCCGGTGGGCCAGAACGACTGCACGTAGGCCTCGGGTCCCTTGTCCGGGAGCACGGCGTAGCCGCCGCACACGACGTTGCCGGCGGCGTCCAGGTCGATGGCCTGGAAGTACGCTTCGTTGTCGCCGGGAGAGAGCCAGATGGGCGTGTCCCACGCGAGGCTGCCGTTGGCGGAGAGCCGGGCCGCATACGCGTGTACGACCTCGGTGGCGGCGTCCGTCGTCCAGCCCGCCGCGTACGCGTTGCCGGCGGCGTCCGCCACGATCGCGCGCCCGCCGTCGTCACCGCCGTTGCCGTCAGCCGCGGCCCAGTGCATCTTCTCCCCGGTGTTGGCGGCCACCTCGGCCAGGAGCAGGTCCCTGCCGCCGGTGAGGAACGTCGCGGAGCCGGTGAGGAAGAGGTGTCGGGTGTCGCCGATCCGCCGGTAGGCCAGGTCGGCGGCCTCTGTCTGGCCGTCGCCGTACTGCAGGCGTTTGAGCCAGACGCTGGTGCCCAGGCGGCCGAGCTTGGCCGTCGCCGCCGTGAGCGTGCCGCTGCCACCCTGGCTGGAGCCCGGTGACGTACCAGTTGCCGCCCCCGTCCGCCGCGACCGCCGTGGCGGCGTCGCGACCCTTTGGGCCGATGTACGTCCAGATCCACTTGGTCTTGCCTTCGGGACTCACACCGAGGGCGAGGTAGTCCTGGCCCGAGGTGGTCCCGCGGGTGACGCCTGCGACGCAGGCGAAGCCCTTGCCGTCCAGCGCGAGGTCGGCCGCGAAGTCGTCCTTGTGCGCCGCGCCGTCGTAGCGGGCCAGCCACTCGCGCGTGCCGTTCGGCTTGAACCTCAGCACGACGACGTCACGGCCCTTGGCGGAGGCGGGCGGCGCCACGCCGGCCGTGCCGGCCACCACCACGTCGCCATCCGGCGAGACCTCGACGCTCACGGCTGCCGCTCCGCCGCCGGCGTTGGGCGCCCACGTGCGTACCCACACCTTGGTGCCGTCCGCCTTGTACTTGACGAGCAGCAGCGCGCTGCGTTCCTCCGTCGCGCGCGTGATGCCGGCGCAGTAGTAGACGTCGCCGGGTCCGCGAGCGACGTCGAGGAAGGCGTCGCCCTTGGAGCTGGAGCTGTACTGACGCACCCAGATGGTGTCGCCCGGAGCGGCCGCGGCCGCCGACGCCGCCAGGAGCGGTACCACGGTGGCCAGGAGCAACGTGAAGAGCAGCGTGGTGCGCGGTCGCCTGACCGCGGCGCGCCTGTGTGAGCGGTGGAACATCCGAGACCCCCCTCGGCCCGATGACGATGCGCGCAGCATACTTCGCGCCTCATCCGGAAGCGAGGCCCGTACGGAGATGGCGACAGGTCACTCCAGGCCGAGACGGGCGAGCTGCTGCGCGAGGGCGGCCGCGTCGGTGCGGAGCAGGCCGGCCGCCTCCTCGAGGCTCAGGCGGCCCTCCTGCACCACTGGGAGCACCCAGGCGCGCATGGCTGGCCGGCACGCGCAGCACAGCCGGCCCTCCGGACTCGCCGCGGGGCAGGGCCTCGTCGGGCGTGAGGTGCGAGAGCGTGTCTCGCAGCCCGCCCAGGAAGGCCTGCCGCGGAAGCAGCGCCCACTCGTTGTGCCGCAGTTCGGAGCGCAGCACGTGGAACTGCTTGCCGTGCAGTCTGCCGGCCGCGCGGGAACGGAACAGCGCCGACCACACGCTGATGCCGAAGGCGTTGGCGAGTTCCAGCAGGTCCTCCACGCGGACGGAGCGGGGCACGTCGCGCCGCTCGTACCAGCGCTGCACGGCGCGCACAGGCGCCAGGAACTCCTCCGTGAAGTCGTTGGCGGCCGCCTCCGGGGGCACGTTGCGGCTCCACTCGATGCGTGTGGTCCACGACGTCGCCGTGGCCGAGCACGTGGTGCGCGAACGCGTGCGCGAGCGCGAAGCGTTGCAGCACGACCGGGCGGGCGGCGTTGACGAAGATGAACGGCACGCCGCCTATGCTGAACGCGGCTGCCACCGGACGCTCGGCCGAGATCGCGTCCCGTCGCGCCGTTGAGCCTTCGACCTCCGCCGCTCCGGAGCGGGCCACGCGCGCGACGATCACCTGCGCCCCGTAGCCGTCCTCCAGCAGCGGGACGAGGTCGGGGAGCGGCCCGTCGTCGGGCTCCACGTGCAGCTCGCTGCGCCAGAAGCGGGCGACGCGGTCGTAGAGCACGTCGCCGGCGTGCGCGCCGGGGCGCAGGGTGGCGGACGTGTGGGCGATGCGCTCGGGCTTGCCCTCGGCCGAGTGGCCCGTGCTCCAGCGCTGCGCCGGCCCGGGGGCCTCAGCAAGCCGCCGCAGCGCGAACCAGTCGCGAGCCACGCCGGCCACGGTCTCCGGCAGGCCGGGGACGGCAGGGAGGTCGCGGCGCGCGGCGGCCTGCTCCGCGACGTCCAGGAACGGGGATGTCCTCCGTCATCGCAAGCCGGAGCGTGGCGTCTTCATCCGGAGGTCCGGGGGGAGCGGCCATGCGCGCCATCGGGGCGGGGGCGCTGAGGCTCAGGCTGCTGAAGGCCACCTCACTTTGAGGCTCCGGTTCTTCGCCGGTGGCGTCCAACGTGTCGTCGCGGTCGGTGGAGGAGTCCGCAGGCTGCGGCAGCGGCGGCCCGGACATCGCGAGCCTCGATCGGTGTCTGCGGGTCTGATCATCCCGGACGGCGCGCCGCTGGAGCGGGGAGGCAGACGGGACGGCGGTCCGCAGCAGGTCGTCCGCGCTGACGTGGAAGGCGTGCGCGAAGCGCTGGAGCTCGTCGGCGGAGAGTCGCCGGCTGCCCGCCTCGATGCGGCTGACCGCCGACTGGTCGAGGCCCACCCACTTGGCCAGTGCGCGCTGGCTCCAGCCCTGCTGCTCGCGCAGCTTCGCGATCCTCGCGCCGACCGCCTCTTGATGCGCGTCTCGCATCAGTTCCGTCACCTCCACTCGCTACAGTCTGCATCACAAGTACGTCCACTGTACCCGGACTCCTGCATCAGATGCACACGTGACGAGTCGTCAGAGTGATGTTATAATCGCATCATACTGTGGAATGAACGCAGTGACGATGATGACTAGGAGTCATCGGACGTATGACAATCGGGAGGAGCCGCTCGCCGGCCGGGCCGGGCCGGCGAGCGGCGGAGACGGAGGTGTGACATGACGGGATCGAACGAGGCAGTGCACGGGGCGGAGTTGGTCGAGGCATTGCAGCTCGGGGAGCGGCAGGCTCACGGACCGCTGTGCGTCTTCCCGCTTCGGCTCGCCGAGCAGGATGGGCCGGGCTACGTGACGCTGCGGCAGGCACTGGCCGACCGGCAGCGCCGCGATCACGGAGGTGAGCGAGGGCGGGTCGGTGCCCGAGCTGCGCGTGGTCAACAAGGGTGACAAGCGCGTGCTGGTGCTCGACGGCGAGGAACTGCGCGGCGCCAAGCAGAACCGCGTGCTCAACACGAGCATCCTGATCGGAGGTCACAGCAGCCTCGTGGTGCCGGTGAGCTGCACCGAGCAGGGGCGCTGGTCCTACGCCTCGCGGGAGTTCGGAGAGAGCGAGGTCGTGGCCGACCGGCAGGTGCGGTTCGCGATGAAGGAGAGCGTCAACGCCAATCTCGCCTCCGGCGCCGGGCATCGCTCGGACCAGGGCCGCGTGTGGCACGAGGTCGGCGCGCTGCACGAGCGGCACATGACGTCCTCGCCCACCGGCGCCATGCGCGACGCCTACCAGACGCGCAAGGCCGACCTCGACACGGTGCTGGCCGCGTTCCCGCTGCAGGACGGCCAGCAGGGCATGCTGGTGCTGCACGGCGCGCGCGTGGTCGGTCTGGACCTCGTCTCGCGGGCGCCGCAGTACGCCGAGCTGCACGACAAGCTGCTGCGCAGCTACGCGTTCGAGGCGCTGGTGGCCGGCGGCGAGCCGGGCGACAGGGCCGTCGCGGACGCGTTCCTCGAGCGCATCGCCGACCTGCCCGGGCGGCGGTACAAGAGCCCGGGCCTCGGCTGGGACGTGCGCTACGAGGGCGGCGGCCTGCTCGGGTCCGCCCTCACCTACCGCGGGCAGCGCGGTGCACGCCGCGTTCTTCGACGTCGGCGGCGTGCGCGGCGGGGCCGCCGGTCCGCCGCAGGGCGAGGGCGTCACGGGGCGGCCGCGCCCGGACTGGCGCATCGCCGACGCGCGCGAGCGCGCCCGCCGGCGCCAGGCGCGCTGATCAGGAAGACCGAGGAGGAGACCATGAAGAGCGAGAGCCGCGACAGGGCCTACAGGGCCGCCGCCCGCATCACCAAGGAGCAGATGCTCCGGAGGCGCCGGAGCGCGCCCGCACGCTGGACGAGGTCGAGGCCAGCGACGTGGTCGTGGTCGCAGGCTGCTACGACCACGTCGAGTCCGTGCTCGGCGCCCTCGAGGTGCCGCACGTGCTGGTGCAGCCCCAGGAGGTGAGCCGCCTGGAGCTGCGGCCGGAGCAGCTGCTCATCGTCAACTGCCCGGGCGAGGTGTCGGCGCCGGCCATCACCCGCATCCGCGCCTTCGTGGAGGCCGGGGGCAGCCTGTTCACCACCGACTGGGCGCTCAAGCACGTCGTCGAGCCGGCGTTCCCCGGCGTGCTGGCGTTCAGCAAGCGGCCCACGCCGGACGACGTGGTGCGCATCGAGGTCAGGGACCACGACAACATCTACCTGCAGGGCGTGCTGGACGGCCAGGACGACCCGCAGTGGTGGCTCGAGGGCTCGTCGTACCCCATCACCGTGGTCGACGCGGAGCGCGTGCAGGTGCTCATCACCAGCCGCGAGCTCGAGGAGAAGTACGGGGAGGCGCCGGTGGCGGTGTGGTTCCGCTGGGGCGAGGGCGACGTGTTCCACATGATCAGCCACTACTACCTGCAGCGCACCGAGCTGCGCACGGAGCGGCACGCGAGCCCGGCGGCCGGCTACTTCGCGGAGAAGGGCGTGCGGATGAGCGCGGCGATGATGGCCGACGTGGACGGGCTGTGGCTCGCCGACGTCGAGTCGGCCAAGCCGTCGGCGGCGTTCATGGCCAACATCATCGCCGACAAGAAGGGCCGTCAGCGGCGCCGGTCGTGACGGCGGCGGGGGCGGCGGAGGCGTGCAGCCCCCGCCGCCCCGTGTCACTCAGAGACCGCCGAGCTTGAACAGCGCGGCGTCTGTGCCCGAGGCCGCGCCGTTGTAGACCTCACCGACGGCGTAGACGATCATCCCCCGCACCAGCACACCGCGGCAGATGTCGTCGCCGATGGCGCTGCCGCCGGTCTGGAACGACCAGGCGATCGCCGGTCCGCTGTTGTTGAAGTAGCGCACGACGAAGTCCTTGCCGGCGATCACGGTGTCTCCCCAGCCGCCCCCGGCGCAGCCGCCGGCGGTGCCGGCGGAGACGGTCTGGAACTGGGAGTCCTGCGTCCGACGCCGGCCAGAACACATCCGTCCACCCAGCGTCCCCCGCTGCGCTCAGGCTGGAGAGAAACCCGTGGTCGATCGAGAAGTTGTCGTCCTCTGCTGGTGCCCGCCGCGTACACGCGCCCGACTGCGTCGCTCGCCACGTCGGCCACGCCCTCGTCGAACGCCTCTCCGTTGCCGATGAAGCGCTTCCAGGCGCGGGCGCCGTTGGAGGTGCGGTACTTGAGGAACACCTGGTCGGCACCCTCGGCGTTGCCGTTCCACATGGCCGCGCCGACGATGACCGCCCCAGTGCCGCTGCGGGCGATGCCGCCCACGCTCACCCCGCCGATGTCGGTGGCGAAGGTGCTGCGCCAGCGCTGGACGCCGGCGGCGCTGTACTTGATGGTCACGGCCGCGCCGTCGGAGCCACGCGCGCTGGCGCCGGTGACGTAGCTGTCGCCGGCCTTGCTCACGACGATGCCGGCAGTCGTGTCCCGGCCGGTCGGGCCCGCGTACCGCTTGGCCCAGGCCCGCCCGCCCGCCTTGCGGACCTTGACGGTGACGAAGTCGAGGTTCGTGCCAACGCCGCGCGAGGAGCCGCTGACGTAGGCGTTACCGTTGCGGTCCAGCCCGAGGCCGCTCACGAAGTCCTCGCGGTCGGCCGGACCGTTGTAGTAGGTACGCCACTTGCGCACGCCTGCCGGCGAGTACTTGAGCACCACGATATCGGTCTTGCGCACCGACGGGGACGTGCCGACCACGCCGGCGACGATGACGTTGCCGCCGGAGTCCACAGCGACGTCAGTGGCCATGGAGCCCGGCCGGCCGGTCTTGCGGAAGGTCCGGGTCCACTGCAGGGTGGCGCCGGCGCCGTCGTCGACGTACTTGGCGACGAGGAGCAGCGACGACTCCTCGGTGCCGCGGGTGTACCCGACGCAGTAGAGCGCCCCGCCGGGGCCGGCCGCGACGTCGAGGAAGCTGTCCGCGCGGGCGTCGAACGAGTAGCCCGCCTCCCACACCTCCACCGTGGCGCTCGCCGGCGCGGCCGCGATGGCGAGCGCGACAGGCAGCAGCAGCATCACCGCCGCAAGTACGCCCAGGCGCCTTGAGAGTCTGTGCTGTCCGCGCATGGTCCCCTCCGCTGGTCGCTCCCGGTACTGCTTCAACAGTATGGTTCCGCTACGCTCGGGATGGCCAGCGTTTGGGCTCTCGCCGCCGAGACTGGGAGGGGCGTTCACGGGTGCGATAGGCTGGCGGCATGTCCGCCTGGTCGCCACTCCGGTACCGCGTCTACCGCGCGCTGTGGATCGCGCTGCTGGTGTCGAACATCGGCACCTGGATGCAGGCCGTGGGCGCCGCGTGGCTGATGGTGCAACTGGACGCGTCGCCGGCCGTCGTGGCCCTGGTGCAGACGGCGACGTACCTGCCGGTCGTGGTGCTCGGGGTGCTGGCCGGCGCCGCCGCCGACCTGTTCGAGCGGCGCCGGCTCCTGCTCGTGACGCAGACGGTGATGCTCGCCGCCGCCGGGGCGCTCGCCGTGCTCTCGGCGCTCGACCTCGTGACGCCGTGGTGGCTGCTGGCGCTCACGTTCGCGCTCGGCGTGGGCGCCACGTTCAACGCCCCGGCCTGGCAGGCCATCCAGCCGGAGATCGTGCCGCCGGAGGAGCTCAAGCAGGCGGTCACGCTCGGCGGCGCCAACATCAACCTGGGCCGGGCCATCGGCCCGGCCCTCGGCGGCGTGCTCATCGTGGCGGCCGGCCCCTGGCTGGTGTTCGCGCTCAACGCCGCGTCGTTCGCGTTCGTCCTCTACGTGCTGTGGCGCTGGAAGCGGCCCGCTGGAGGAGGAGGTGGGACCGCCGGAGCGCTTCGCCGGGGCGGTCCGCGCCGGCGTCCGCTACGCGGTGTTCTCGCGCATCCTCTACGGCGTGCTGGTGCGCTCGTTCGTGTTCGGCGTGGCCAGCTCCGGCCTCATGTCGCTGATGCCGGTGTACGCCAGCCAGGACCTCGGCTGGGGCTCGGGCGGCCTCGGCATCCTGTACGCCGGCATCGGGCTCGGCGCGGTGGCGACGGCCGCGGTGGTGCCGCAGCGTGCGCGAGCGCCTGAGCGCCGACCGCGTGTTCGCCGCCGGGAGCGCGCTGGTCGCCCTCGCCCTGCTGCTGCTCGCCGTGTGGCCGTCGAGGATCCCGGCGGTGGCGTTCTGCGTCGTCGCCGGGATCGGCTGGCTGTTCTGTCTGTCCACGCTCAACGTCGCCTCGCAGGAGGTGCTGCCGTCGTGGGTGCGGGCGCGCGGCCTCGCCCTGTACCTGACGGCCATCTCAGCCGGCATCGCGCTCGGCAGCGCCCTGTGGGGCAAGATGGCCGGCTGGACCGGCGTGCCGTGGACGTGGGCGGCCGGCGCGCTCGCGCTGGTCGTCACCCTCGCCCTCGCCTTCCGCTGGCGGTTCGACCGCATCGCCGAGGTGGACCTGAGCCCGGCGCCGATGAGCGCGCCGGAGGCCAGCGTGATCGGCGCGGAGGACGCGGACAGCCCGGCGCTGGTGGTGGTGGCCTACGAGGTGCGCGAGGACGCCGAGGAGGACTTCCTGCGCGCCCTGCGCCTGGTCGGCAGGGCGCGCCGCCGCACCGGAGCGACCGACTGGTCGGTGTACCGCGACGCCGACCGCGACCACCGCTACATCGAGACGTTCGTGCTGCCGAGCTGGGACGAGCACGTGCGCCAGCACCAGCGGCGCACGGTCACCGACCTCGAACTGCAGGAGGACCTGCACCGCTACCTGAAGCCGGGCACGGCGCCGGCGGCGAAGCACTTCGTGGCGCCGCCGGAGCCGTCGCTGCGGCTGTGGCCGCGGTGACGGGCGCCGCGGGCGTCGCGGAGCGGCGCGTTCGGCCGGCGGCGGGGACGAGTTCGGGGAAGAGGACCTCGATCTCCGCGAGGCGGTCGGCGATGAGCCCGCGGAGCGCCGCGTCGCCTTCGACGGGCGCCTCCTCGAACGCGACCGTCACCTCTTCGAGCCAGGACGACAGCGTCTCGTGCTCGTCCGGCGCCGGCGGCTCGACCAGCTCGCGCAGGAACGGGTGGACGAAGCCGGTGGACGTGTCGACGGTGAACAGCACGGCGTCGCGGGCGCGGGTGACGCCCACGTAGACGACCCGGCGCTCCTCCTCCACCTCTGGCGGGCTCCAGCGGGAGACATCGCAGTCGTAGTCGGGGATGACGACCGAGTGGTACTCGCGGCCCTTGGCGGCGTGGATGGTGCCGATGACGACGCGGTCGTCCTCGGACTCCTCGCGCGCGAGCGTGTCGTCGGCGACGCCCTCGTGCGCCTCCTCGTCGGCGCGGAGGCGGTCCCAGGTGCGCAGGTAGACGTCCGGGGTCGGGGTAGGTCTCGGCGAGGAGGAGCAGGGCGTCGAAGACCTCGAGGGGGCCGGCGCCGTCGGAGGGGCCGGCGGCCGCGGCGGCGTCGGCCTCCGCGGCCCACAGGTCGTCGAGGCCGAAGGACTCCACGACGGCCCAGACGAGGTCTTCGGAGGTGAACGGGTCGGGCGCACCGGCCGGCGCGGCGGCCGCGGGTGCCGTAGCGGCCTGCCCGGATGCCGCCGGGGCGAACTCAGCATGCCGCGACCCGACGAGTTCGACGAGGGCGGCGAGCGGCCGCGGGCCGGCCGCAGGCTCTGCGGCCGCGGCCTCGCAGAGGTGCGCCCAGGGACGCGAGGAGCCGGCGACCGCCTCGACGACGGCGCGTGGAACGAAGCGGTTGGGCCGGTTCAGGAGCCCGGCGAGCGCCGGAGCAGGCACTTCGTCCGGCGCGCGCACCAGGTCGAGGTACGCGTGCAGGAGCGCGGCCGCCGGGTGCGTGAACAGCGTGCAGCCGAGCGCCGGCGTGCGCGGGATCTCGCCGGCGTCCAGGGCGAGCGCGACCAGGAGTTGCTGCGAGCGGTAGCGGCACAGCACGGCCAGGTCGCGCCAGTCGCAGTCGAGGCGCGACCTCTCGGCGAGGAGGAAGTCGCGGAGGGCGGCGGCGCGCTCCGGCCAGGACGGCGCGCCGAAGAACCGCACCGCGCCGTCCTGCGCGCCGGCGCGCGGCCGGATGTCCTTGGCCTCGCGCACCTGGTTGTGCGCCACCAGCCGGGCTCCCGTCTCGACGACGGCGCGGGAGCAGCGGTAATTGGTGCACAGGGTGTAGGTGGCGGAGTGCGGCCTGGGCGGCATCCGGTCGTGGAACTCGAGGATGCCGCGCGGGTCGGCCTGGCGCCAGCCGTAGATGAGCTGGTCGTCGTCGCCGACCACGAACAGCTGCCGTCGCGGTCGCGAGAGCAGGTCGACGAGCGCGAGTTGCGCGCCGTTCAAGTCCTGGAACTCGTCCACCAGCACGTGGTCGAACCGCCCCTGGATGAAGGCGCGGTGCGCCGGGTCGGCGAGCATGTCGGCGACGGCGAAGTAGATCTGGTCGTCGAAGGACTGCAGGCCGGTGGCCGTCTGCGCCCGCAGGTACTGCGCGTGGACCGGTCCGAACGGGACGGTGACGAGAGGGGTGTCGGTGAGGCACTCGAGCGTGACCTCGACGGTCTCCGGCGGCAGGAGTGCGGCGCGGACCTCGGTGAGGCCCTTGACGAACGCCCCGACCGGGTCGCTGCCGCGGCGCGGCTTGAGCTCCCGCAGCGACACGCCGGCGGTCTCCAGCGCGCGCGACATGAGGTCGCGGAGCGCGCGCCCATCGTGGTCGAGCAGGATGCGCGCGCGCATGACCTCTCGCTGGTAGCGGTAGCCGAAGGCGTTGAAGGTGGCGCAGTGGACGCCGGGCGGGCGCTCGGGCGCGCCGGGGGACGACGCCGGGCGGCGACGGTGGCGGCCGGTCCTGCCTGAGCCGGCCGCAGCATCCGCCGGCGCTCCGAGGCGGCGCGTGCTGGAGATGCCCAGCGCCGCCAGCCGCTCCTCGAGCTGCTCGGCCGCCTTGCGGTTGAAGGCGAGCATGAGGATGCCGGAGGGGTCGCAGCCGCGGTCGACGAGCTCCACGACGCGGCTGACCAGCGTCTTGGTCTTGCCGGAGCCGGCCGGCGCCAGCACGCGCGCCGGCCCGCGCGCGTGGAGCACCGCGGCGCGCTGCGCGTCGTCGAGGCGCGCCGCGTCCGGTCCGGAGGCCGCGGCGCGGGCGGGACGTGGGGAGGGGGCCGCCGGCAGCGGCAGGGCGCCGTGAGTCCGTCGGTGCACGGCCGCATCGGCCGGCGTCACGCCGAGCAGCAGGCCGATGTCCTCGAGGTCGAGTGCGGCGCCGCCGCCGGCCCCGAGGGGGCGCCGCGCGAAGAGCTCCGGGCCGAACGGGAAGCCGATGCAGTACGGGCAGTTCGCGGGCCAGGAGCGGGTGCACGAACCGCAGGAGGACGGTGGCGGCCTGTGCCTCGAACTCCTCCGCCGTCGCCTTCCAGCACCACAGGCCGACCGGCGATTCGCCGCCGAGCAGGGCTCGGTGCGGCTCGCCCGGGTCCTCCGTCCAGTGACGGCGAGCGGCGAAGCGCACGCCTGGGGCGGCCGCCGCCGCTCGCTGCGCGAGGTCGCGGCGGCCCGTCACGCCGAAGAGGACGAGACGCGGGGAGGGCGCGGCGCTGCCGCTGCCGTCCGCCGAGGTGGAGCTCTGGCTGTCTGGGGCGGCCGTCATGGTGGGGCCCGCCGGGCGCTGAGGGGGACGCCCGGCGGGTCACCGACGGTAGCAGCGGCCGGCGGCCGCGACGAGGGTGACGAGGGTGGACGTTCCGCCTGCGGAGGGTGGACGTTCCGCGCGTCGCGGGTGGACGGCCGGCGGGATGCTCACCGGCGAGAAGCAGCCGCAGCGGCTGCCTCAGTCGAACGCCCGGTACAGCGCCTCCGCGAAGCCGATGAGCTCGATGGTCTGGTGGTGACGGAGCTGGCGGGGATCGGCGCACTCGCCGAACCCGATGCGGATGCGGTCGAGCGCGTCCGCGTCCTTGAGCAGCCGCAGCACGCGGAGAGCGCGCTGAGGGTCGACGAGCCGGAAGGCGCCGTCGTCGGCCGCCGCGAGCTCCTGGGCGGACTCCTCGGCGCCGCGGTCGGACAGCGAGTGGCGCTCGATGGCGAAGCGCAGCACCGCCGCGTCCTCGTCCGGGAGCGCGGCCGTGAGGCCCAGCTCGTCGGCGCGGGCCACGCTGTCCCAGCCGTGCCCCGGGTCGACTCCCTCGCCGGTGCGCCCGATGTCGTGCCAGAGGGCCGCGCTCAGGACGAGGTCCCGGTCGGCGCGCTCCCACTCCAGCAGTTCCGTGAGCCGCTGCGCGTGGATGTGCACGCGCTGCGTGTGCCGCACGCCGTGCAGGCTCGAGATCTTGCCGTGCCGGCGCGGGTGGAACCACTCCTCGGGCACCAGCGGCGCACGCGACGCCCAGTACGCGGCGTCTTCTTCCTTGTCCTTCGCCGTCATGCAGTCAGCTTACTCCGCGCCGGTGACGGCTCAGGCGGGGGCCTCGGCCACGGTGTGCGACGCCGGTTCGGCCTCGGGCTCGTGCTCGCTCGAGTGGTCGAGCCACTCCATGTGCGACATGAACTCCGCGTCACAGGTCACGCAGCGGAACTTCTCGTTCGGCAGCGTCTCGTTGTGACTGGCCTTCAGGTGGTGCTCGAGCGACTTGAGCGAGTCGAACTCGGCCGGGCAGTGCGGGCAGGGGTGCATCTGGAAGCTCATGATGCCTCCGATCGTGGCAAGCGGTGTGGTGTCCCCGTGACGCGAGCAGCACGGGCGGGAGTACGTGTGCAGTTGGTCGTACCCGCGGTCCCGGTCTACGAAATCTGACCGGGCGAGTCGGGAAGCAGCACGAGATGGTGGGCGGACGTGGGCGACGGTCAGCGCAACTCGTCGAAGGTGAGGTGGACGGCCTTGTGGCGGCGCGGGCCGATCCAGATGGCGTGCGAGGCCCGCACGAGACGCGCGGCGGGACTGGGGATCGAGGGCCTCACATGGTCTGCTACGCTGGCTGCATGGACACGGATCGCATGCAGGTCGTCGAGGGCGACATCACCCGGCTCGACGTGGACGCCGTCGTCAACGCCGCCAACAGCTCGCTGCTGGGCGGCGGCGGCGTGGACGGCGCCATCCACCGCGCCGCCGGACCCGGACTGCTGGCCGAGTGCCGCACCCTGGGCGGCTGCCCGACCGGCGAGGCGCGCATCACGGCGGGCCACGACCTGCCGGCGCGGCACGTGATCCACACGGTCGGCCCCGTGTACTACCGGCACTCTCCGGCAGAGGCGAGGCGCCTGCTCTCCAGCTGCTACCTCGAGTCGCTCCGGCTGGCGGCAGAGGCGGGACTCGAGTCCATCGCCTTCCCCGGCATCTCCACCGGCGCCTACGGCTATCCCGCGGACGACGCCTGCGCGGTGGCGGTGGAGGCGGCCTCCAGGTGGCTCGCCGAGCACGAGCTGCCGCGCGTCGTCACCTTCTGTTGCTTCAGCGCCGGGGACGCGGCGCTGTACCGGGCGCGGCTCGGGCTCTCCGCCTAGCCGCGCCTCCCGCAGCCCGCCTCATCGCGCCGTCCCGCCTCCTCCTCGTCACGACCTCGGCCGCCGCCCCTTACGGCGTTGCACGCGCCGCCTCGCCACTCGGGAAGTGTCTTTCTGAGTACTAGTCGCCGCAGAAGGTGAGGTGCAGGAATGCGTGAAGTGCAGACACCAAGGAGGGGGCGGCGAGTGACGGTCACGAGCTTCGTGCTCGCAGCGCTGCTCGCCGTCGCGATCGTAGCGATCGCAGCGGGGTGTGGGAGCTCGAGCAGCGGTGGGTCATCCGCCGCTCCGAGCGTGAGTGCTTCCGGCAGCGCCGGAGGCTCGTTCGACCTCAATTCGTCAAGGTGGACCCGGCGCTCAAAGCCATGCTCCCCTCGGGCATGACGCAGATCCGCGTCGCCAGCGACATCCCGTATCCGCCGTGGGAGTACTACGACCCGCCGACCAGCAAGAACCCGGCGGGCTTCGACTACGAACTCTCCCAGGCGCTCGGCAAGGTCATCGGCGTCCCGGTCTCGTTCAACGAGACGCCCTTCGACAGCATCATCCTGTCGATCAAGGGCGGCAAGAACGACGTGATCATGTCGGACATGTACGACAACCTCGAGCGTGAGCAGCAGGGCGTGAGCTTCGTGGACTACGCCTACGACGGCACCTCGGTGCTCGTGAAGAAGGGCAACCCCGCCGGCATCACCAACCTCGACAGCCTGGCCGGCAAGACGGTCGCCTGCGAGAGCGGCACGACCCAGCAGGCGTTTCTCCAGAAGCTGAACAAGACGTTCGCGAGCTCGGGCAAGGCCGAGATGAAGATCCTCGCCCTGCCGAACCAGCCGGCGGCGCTCCTGGCCGTCACCAGCGGTCGCGCCGTGGGCGACCTGACCGACCACTCCACGGCCTCGTACATCGCCCAGACGACCAACAACGGCAACACCTTCGAGGTCGTCAACGACCCGAGCGCGCCCGAAGGGTACGACCCGCAGATCGTCGGCATCGGCATCGTGGCCAAGAACACGCAGCTGATCGACACCGCTGCAGAAGGCGCTGCAGGACCTGATCGACCAGGGCGCCTACACGCAGCTCATCGACAAGTACGGGCTGATCCCGGTCAAGTCGGCCCAGGTCAACCAGGGCGCCGTCCTGGCCGCCAGCCCGAGCGCGACACCGACTCCCTGACGGAGCCGGCCATGGCCACCTCTGACGTCGAACGCGGGATCGCGGCGGCCGGCGGCCCTGCCGCAGGGCCGGCCGCCTCCTCCCGCCCCGAAGCCATCAAAGCCATCCCGGTGCGCCACTGGGGTCGCTGGATCAGCGCGGCGATCGTCGTCTACCTGCTCGCCGCGCTGATCGTCTCCTTCTCCAAGAACCCTAACGTCGAGTGGAACGTGGTCTGGGAGTACATGTTCAAGCCGTTGACGCTGCGCGCCCTCGGCCTGACCATCGCGCTGACCGCCGTCACCATGGTCGTCGGCGCCGTCGGCGGCACGGTGCTCGCGATCATGCGGCTCTCCGACAACCCCGTGCTTTCGTGGATCGCCTGGGGCTACATCTGGTTCTTCCGCGGCACCCCGGTGTACGTGCAGATCATCCTGTGGGGCAACATCGGCGTGCTGTGGTCGCAGTTCTACGCCGGGCTGCCGTTCACAGGTCTCGTCCTCGGGTCCACGGACAGCGGCCCGCTGGTGAACAACCTGTTCGTGGTCGCCGTCCTGGCCCTGGGGCTGAACGAGGCCGCGTACGCGGCCGAGCTGGTGAGAGCCGGCATCATCTCCGTCGATGCCGGCCAGACCGAGGCCGCCTCGTCGCTGGGCATGTCGCCGCTGCTCATCACCCGCCGCATCGTGCTGCCGCAGGCGATGCGCGTCATCATCCCGACGATGGGCAACGAGACCATCAGCATGCTCAAGACGACCTCGCTGCTGGCGGTGCTCGGCGGCGGCATCGAGCTCTTCGGGCGATTGCAGAGCATCTACTCGCAGACGTTCCAGATCATCCCGCTGCTCGTGGTCGCCTCCGCGTGGTACCTGATCGTCACCTCGATCCTCACGGTCGGCCAGGCGCGTCTGGAGGCCCACTTCGGCAAGGGGTTCGGCGCCGAGGAGACCGAGGCGGCCGAGAAGCGCGCCGACCGGCGGGCCGAGCGCACGCTCATCTCGTCCAAGGGCCGTGCTGGGAGTGGGTATTCATGACGACCGACATCCCCATTTCTGACGGCGGCCACCTGGTCGATGCCGCGACCGCCGCGGCCGAGGCGCAGACCGGCGGTCAGCCGATGGTCCGGGCCGAGCAGGTCTGGAAGAGCTTCGGCAAGCTCGACGTGCTCAAGGGCGTGGACTTCGTCGTCCAGCCGCAGCAGACGTTCGTGCTGCTCGGCCCCTCGGGCGGCGGCAAGTCCACCCTGCTGCGCTGCATCAACCACCTCGAGAAGATCGACGCCGGCAAGCTCTACGTCGCCGGCGAGCTCATGGGCTACCGGGAGCGGGGCAACGCGCTGCACGAGATGAAGGCGCGCGACGTGGCCCGGCAGCGCGCTTCCATCGGCATGGTGTTCCAGCGCTTCAACCTGTTCCCGCACAAGACGGCGATCGAGAACGTGATGGAGGCGCCCGTCATGGTGCAGCGCGTGCACCGCAAGCAGGCGGAGAAGGAGGCGATCGAGCTGCTGACGCGGGTCGGGCTCGCTGAGAAGCTCGACACGTACCCGGCGCAGCTCAGCGGCGGCCAGCAGCAGCGCGTGGCCATCGCCCGCGCGCTGGCGATGAAGCCCAAGCTGATGCTGTTCGACGAGCCCACCAGCGCGCTCGACCCGGAGCTGGTGGGCGAGGTGCTCGACGTGATGAAGCAGCTCGCGCGCGACGGCATGACCATGGTCGTGGTCACCCACGAGATGGGGTTCGCCAAGGAGGTCGCCGACGGCGTGGCCCTCATGGACGGCGGCGTGATCGTCGAGCAGGGGCCGCCCGAGGACGTGCTCGAGCACCCGCGCGAGGAGCGGACCAAGCTGTTCCTCAGCAAGGTGCTGGTCTGATGCGAAGGGCGGCGGCCATCGGCCGCCGCCCTGCCGGGCCCCGCCGGCCGGCGGCAGGTGTCCGGCCAATCGCGTACCCTGTGAGGAGACAGCTCGTCGCGACGCATCGCGTCGCATGACGGGGAGCGAGAGCTCGGAGGCCGCCTTGGCGAGTGCGAAGTGGAGCGACTTCGGCAGCATCTGGAAGACCATCCGCGAGATGGACGTCCTGGCCATCCGTCACGAGGCGGAACGCGACGTCGTGCTGGCCTGCGCGGGCGACCGCGAGGCGCTGGCGCTCGTGCACGGCCTGCTCCTCACTGGACCGGACCAGTTCCCGTCGCCGTTCGCCGCGCTGGGTCTGGTGCCGCTCGACCAGGTGCAGGCGCGCGAGCGGCTCATCGCCGACGCCGACCTGCTGATCGTGGCGCTGCACGCCGACGTCGCGCTGGACACGGCGGAGGTCGCGGGGCTTGAGCGGCTGGAGACGCTCTCGCCGCGCCGCCGCCTGCTCGTGCTGGTGGGCGATCCGGCGGCGCCGGCGCGGAGCGTGCTGCGCCGCGTGGACGAGGGCAAGACGCTGGTGCTGCGGCCGCGGGCCGCCGACGCGGCGGACCAGCTCGCGGCCGCCGTGCTCGACGCGCTCCCGGCCGCAAGCCGCCTCGCTGCCGCGCGCAGACTGCCCGGCCTGCGGCCGTACTACGCGCGCCACCTCACCGGCGAGGTCTCGCTCTCCAACGGCGCGTTCGCCCTCGCCTCGGGGCTGCCCTCGCTGGTGCCGGTGCTCGGCATCCCCATCGCCGCCGCGGACACGCTGGTGCTCACCAAGAACCAGGCGCTCATGGTCTACCGCCTGGCGCTGGCGTTCGGGGCGCCCGCCGACTTCCAGAAGCGCATGCTGGAGATCACGCCGGTCATCGGGGCCGCCGTGATGTGGCGACAGGTGGCCGGCGGTCTGGTCGGCCTCATCCCGGGCTACGGCATCGTGCCCAAGACGGCCGTGGCGTACGGCGGCACGTGGATCGTGGGCCGCGCCGCCGAGTTGTACTACGCCTCCGGGTTCGTCTCCAAAGAGGACCTGCGGCGGTTCTCGGACGAGGCCATGGCCAAGGCAAAGGCCATGGGCGGGGAGATGGCGCGCCGCGCACGCGTGGCGCGAGACGGCGCGCAGCGCGCGGGCCGCGCGACCTCGCGTGTGCGCGACGGCGCCGGCAAGCTGCGCCAGGGCGCGGGCAAGCTGGTCCCGCGGCGGCGACGTGACGAGGCGCCCGAGCTCCCGAGCTCGCCGCCGGCTCCGCCGGAGCAGGACTAGGATCAGAGGGCCTTCAGGCCGGCTTGAGCAGGCCGCGGCGGGCGTACACCTCCGCGGCCTCACGCACCAGCGCGGCGCAGAGCGGCGCGCCCGCCGCCTCCAGCCGCGCGGCGATGCTCTCGAGGCCGGGGGCCGTGGACCGGCCCGGCCTGAGCGCCTCGTAGATCGCCAGCACTTCGTCGTCGGGCAGCGCGGTCAGCTCCGCCGCGCGCCGCAGGTTCTCACCGAGTTGCGGGTTGCCGTGCGCCTCCGCGACGTCCGCCTGGTGCCGCAGCGTGTCCGGGTGCACGCGGAGGTCGGCGGGGGAGAGGTCGCCGCTCACGGCGGCCTCGAGCGTGATGTCGTCGATCGGGCGCCCGCTCAGCGCGCGGGCGGAGAAGGTGCCTGCCGACCTGTCGCTCACCGCTCCACCTCGAGTTCGACCGGCGCGGCGCCGGGCACGCTCTCGCCGCGCTCGACAGCGATCAGCGCCACCACCTCGGCGTGGTACCGCGCCTCGATGGCCTGGTCCGTGTACGGGTTGCGCACGGGGGTCGGCCGCTCGTCCTTGGCGTAGCGGGCGGCGTTCGCCCCGAGTTCCCGGTACAGCTCCGCGCTGAGCAGCGGCGCGACGGACAGGAGCTCGAGGCAGGCCAGCGGCGCGTGGCCCTTGCGGTGGATGAGCGCCGTCCCCTTGGCCTGCAGCCCCACGCCGACCCCGGACCCGGCGAGCTCGGCGGCCGTCAGGCCGATCACGCCGAGGTCGACGGTGGACGGGACGCGCACGATCCGGGCGCTGCAGTCCTCGGCCTCGATGCCGGCCACGATCTGCTCCAGCACCTCTCCGACGGGGAGGCCGGCCATCGTGAGCCAGAGCCTGGTCGCGAGCGCGGGGGAGATGCCGACGCACACCTCGCGCGGGTCCGTGCCCGGACGCGCCTCGCCGCGCTCGACGAACCGGAGGTCCGGCGCGCCGGCGGCGTGCCGCGCCAGCAGGTCGGCGCGCGAGCGCTGCTGGCGGATGGCGGCGATCTGCTCACGGCGCGCCGCCGGCACCTCGTAGCCGGTGCCGGGTCCCTGGTAGTCGTTCGGGTCGGTGATCTTCGACAGGCAGCGCATGTCCTCGTCGAAGATCGCCGCGGTCTGGAGGTAGTCGCCGGCGACACGGGCGCGGCCCATCGCCAGCACCCGCCGCGCCTCGTCCTCGTACCCCGTCTTCCAGAGGGCGCGTACCACGTCCAGCACGCCCAGCTGGCGCTCCATGATCGCGTCGGACGCCGCCAGCACCGCCTGCGGATCCGGCGGCGTCACGTCCTTCGATCCCTCCGCGATCACGACCTCGGTCACCCGCGCCTGGTCCTCCGCGTCGTCGCCACCGAAGCCGGCCGGCGCAGCCTCGCCGGCTCCGACCAGCCCCAGCTCGCGGTACACCGCGAGGCACGCACGCGCCGCCCGCTCGCGGACGGCGCGCAGTCCGTCCTCCGTCACCGGGCGCAGCGCGCCGTCGACGCCCCAGTCGCGCTGCAGCACCAGGTAGTCGTCGAGGTCCTCGGCGTTGAAGTTGCTGGGCCCGAACATGTTGTCGTAGCGCGGGATCGACCCGAACCCGCTGAACAGGAAGTCCGAACCGGCGAGGAACAGCGGCACGGTGTGGGCGGTGCGCCGCATGTCCGACTCGCTGACCAGGGCGTCGTTGCCGCTGCACGACTCGAGGTCGCGGAGCATGACGAGGAGGTTCTCGGCGAGCAGTTCGCGCATGCCGTCGGGGACGCAGCCGACCACGCTGGCGCCGTCGATGCCGCCGTTCTGCACGCCCTGGGCGCCCATCGCCCGGGCGAGAGCGACGCAGCGCGACTCGAGGCTGAACATGGAGCGGCCCTCGGCGGCGCCCATGAGGGCCTCCGCGCCGCCGCCGCTCGTCACCCGCATCTTGAGTCCGCGGGAGGCGTAGGCCGAGCAGAGGAACGCCTTGGACCAGGGCGTGTCGTCGCCGTCGATGAACACCTTCTCCGTCCCGTAGAGGCTCACGGTCTCTGCGTAGGTGGTGAGTCCCCTCAGGCCCAGCTCGAGCTCGAGGGCCTCCTCGATGGAGCACTGGGTGAGCGCGCCGCCGGAGCCGACCTGGGAGCCGATGAGCACCGCAAGGGCGTTCGACGGCGCGTCGGCGTTGACCGGCACAGTGGTCTCGACCTCGCGGAAGCCGTAGGCGACGGCGGTGGCCGCGTCCGCGGCGAGAAGAAGCGGATCGTCCAGGCGGTTGCAGACGTGTGCCTGGTTGCTGGGCGTGCGGCGCACGCGGAGCTTGCTCACCGCCATCTGCAGCTCGACGGGGCGCAGGACGGCGACGACGCGGGCGAGCTTCTCCGGCGTCGCCCCCGCGGCCAGACGGACGACGTCCGCGCGGGGGACGTTGGGGTCCACGATCAGCCGGGCGAACGCGACGTCGTCCAGGGCGTTCGCCTCCTCGGCCACCATGGGGTCGAGCCCTCGCGCGGCGATGAACGCGTCGATGAGGTCGAAGTCCGCGGCCGCGTGCCCGTCGAGCTCGACCACGCGGCCGTCGCCGTCGAGCCTGACGGAGGGCTCGGGGTCGTTGACGGAACCGAACGCGACCAGCCCCGCCTCGTCGTCGCGCTGCGCGAACCCGTCGAGATTGACCGGCCGCTCGTCCAGGGCCTTGAAGCGTCCGAGGCGGGGCTGCGGCCCGCCTGCCCGCGCCGTTCGCTCCCGTCCCTCTGTCGCACACTCTCCATGCCTCGATACTACCGAGGCCGCGGCCCTTTCCAAAGGTCAACCTCGTCGACCCGTCGTCATCCTGTGATGCGGGGTCCCCGGACGGTACGGTTCTCGCTGGCTCCTCTCTTGGCGGATACCCGGCGGGGATACGTCGGGGCGCGGAAGGGCGCCGCGGCGGGCTCGGCGGGGATACGCCGGGGATACATCGACAGAGGACGCCGACCATGACCAAGGTCCTGCGTTGGGGCAACAGCATCGCCATCAAGATCCCGGCACAGATGGCGCGAGCCGTCGGGCTTGTCCACGGATCGGAGGTCGAGCTTCGCAGAGAGCGGAGTCATCTGCTGATCGTGCCGCTCGACGCGCCGCCGACCCTGGAGCAACTGCTCGCCCAGGTGACGCCGGCGAACCTCCACGCTGACTTCGAGTGGTGTCCGGCGAGTGAGCGCGGACCGGAGGTCCGATGACCTCGCGGTTTCCGTGGACTCCGGGGACCGGTGACCTCATCTGGGTACGCACGGGTGAGCCGGCGACCGCCGGCTGGCCGCCTGGGCAGCGGCCGGCGTTCGTGCTGTCGCCCGCCGCCTTCAGCGCCAGGACCGGTGTGGCGATCGTGTGCGCCGTCGTGGGCGAGGTCAGGGGGTATCCGTTCGAGGTCGCGGTGCCGCCTGCGCTTCGCGTGAACGGGGTGATCCTCGCCGACCGCGTCAGGAGCCTCGATGTGCGCAGGCGTCCCGTCAGATTGGTGTGTACGCTGCCCGGCGACGTGGTGGCGGCTGTGAGGCAGCGGCTTCTGCCGCTGATCGCGCCTCAACAGAGGCTATACTCGGCCCTTCCCGGACCGGACGAGAGGGAGGCGAGATGAGCGACGCGCAGACGGGCTCGCAGGACGCGGGCGGCACCGGCGGTACGGGCGGCACGGGGAGCCGGCCTGAGGGGATGCGCCGGCACGAGGAGCCGACCTACGGCTACGCGATCGACGTGCCGGCGGTGTTCGTGGCCCTCATGAACACGGTGGACCCGGTGGCTCGCATGCTCCGGCAACTCGACGACCTCGAGCTGGACGAGGAGAGCAAGCTCACCGGGAGCTGGCCCGTGGGGTTCGCCGATCCCGAAGTGATCGGTGACCTCGGCGGCGACCACACCGAGCCGCTGCGGCTGCTCGAGTTCGACGTGCTGGAGCGCGCCGAGCCGCTCAGCGAGGCCGAGCTGGCGCAGATGCGCGAGCGGATGCGGGAGGCGATGCCGGAGGCGATCGCCTCGCGGCAGCTCTCGCGCTTCAAGTTCCTGGTCACGCACGAGGTCAAGCTCGGCGACATCGACGCCCTCGCCTTCGAGTACGAGTGGGCCGGGCCCAGCCAGAGAAACAAGAAGCTCCGCGACCGGGGACTGGTCGTCTGGGCGCCCACGCCCACGGCGATCTACCAGGTCTACTATCACTGTCCGTCTCAGGTGTGGGACGCGTGGCTGCCGGAGCTCGAGAAGATGCTGGCGTCGTTCGAGCTCATCGAGCGGCGCGAGCCGGAGCCGCGTCCGCGACCGGACGACCCGCAGCCCGAGGACTGAGGCCGCAGCGGTCCGAGCCGTTGCCCGGCGGCCGGCGCCAGCGGGTGTGTCCTGGCGGCACTGATGCTGCTGGGGCCGTACACTAGACGCCGACCGCGACCAGGAGACACCGCACCATGACTGACCCCGAAAGCGTGAGACCGGACGGAGTGCCGGAGAACTTCCAGGAGTACAGCGACTCGCGCTTCGGCTTCAGCGTGTGGATGCCGCGCCGGTTCGAGATCCTCAAGCAGACCATCGACCCGCTGGCGCGCACCCTCCGCGGCCTCAACGAGATGTCCGAGGAGGAGCAGGAGAAGATGCAGCCGCGCCTGCCCATCGGCTTCTGGGACCCCGCGGTGATCGGCGAGCTGACAGAGGGGAACATCCAGCCGTTGCGGCTGTTCGAGTACGAGGCCATCCGCGGCCGCGAAGAGCCCGTCGAGGAGGCGGAGATCGCCAAGATGCGCTCCGACATCCAGGGCTTCATGCCCGAGACGCTGGCGAGCGCGAAGATGCCCGGCTACGAGTTCCTCGGCATCGGCGAAGCCATGCTTGGGCCGCTCTCGGCCGTCACGTTCGAGTACCGCTGGGACGGCCTCAAGCCGGGCAGCTTCGGCGGCGACCACGGGTTCATCCTCTGGGCAATGGCGCCCCTCACGATGTTCCACGTGTACCACCACTGCTCCGGTGACCAGTGGGAGCCCCGCAAGCCGGAACTGGACGCGATCCTGGCGTCGTTCCAGGTGCTCGAGCCGGCCGCAGCGGAGCCCTTCGAGTTCTTCGTGCCGCAGGACGTGAAGGCGGACCTCGCAGATGCGTCGGGCGCTGCCGGAGCGGACGCGCCGGCGGCCGAAGAGGGCGCGGAGCCGGCGGCGGAGTAGGCGCACCCGGCCGGAGGGACTCCAGGTCGCGCCGCCGCGGCGTCAGGGCGCGAAGAACTCGCGGAGGACGTCGAGGAGCGCCTCGGCCTCACTTGGGGCGAGCGCCCCGAGCCGCCTGACGAGGCGCGCCTTGTCTACCGTCCGCAGTTGATCGACGACGACCTGCCCGTCCCTGCCGTCGAACCGGACGGGCACGCGCGAAGGGTACGGGCGCCCTTTCGAGGTGAGTGGGGCCACGACGACGGTCCTGACGTGACGGTTCATCTCATCGGGTGAGACCACCACGCACGGTCGCGACTTTCGGATCTCGCTGCCGACCGTGGGATCGAGGCTGACGAGAAAGACGTCGAAGCGGGCTACTCCCACTCCCACGACTCCTCGTCGAAGGCGGTCGCCGGCGCGATCTCGGCGTCGAGCAGGGCGTCGTCGCCGTACTCGGCCATGTCGCCGAATGCCCGATCCCAGCCCTCACGCGGACATCCGGCGGCGGTGACGACGAGTGCGCCGTCGCGCACCGTCATGTCCACGTCGCCGCTCAGCCCCGCCTCCTCGAGCAGCGCCTTGGGGATGCGCACGCCCTGGGAGTTGCCGATCCTGATGATCCGAGCACGCATGCGGCCTCCTCTCCTGTAATTACATTGTAGTCACAGGGTCTGAGGCTCACAAGGCGGGTGTGCGTGAGGGGTGGACGGGTCACTGCGCCACGATAGTCGCAGGCGCCGAGCATCGACAGCTCCGCCGCCCCACTACCGGGGTTACGTTGGGCTGCAGTCACTGTCGACGTTCGCGCCGCGCCGCCTCGCCGTCCGAAGCCCTCCGTCTGAGCCCGTCGTACACTTGCGAAGGGGGCGAGCGGAGACGGAGGAGCGCGGCGTGACCACCTGTGGGGTCTGCGGCAGGGTGTGCCCCGGCGCTAGGCGCCGCATCGGGGGGAGGTATCGTGTTCGGGGGTTGGAGCCCTATGCGGAGCCCTTCTTGGTGCCACATGCAGCGCCAAATGAGGCACCGGAGAAGGCTCCGACCCCCAGACGCCATCGCCCAGTACCCCTGGCCGGCACGTGAGCGCCAGCCTGGGGAACTTGGTGAGCTGAGCTCGTGTCGGCGAAGGCCAGCCCTGGCTCAGCTCACGCGCAGACGGGCGCGAAGTTGCACATGCGGCAGAGGCCGCTCTCGCGGCGCTCGAAGGCATCCTTGTCGAGCGCGATGTTCTTGTCCGGGTCGGCGAGCAGGGCGCGCATCTGGGCGACGCCCGCGAGCACCTGCTCCGCGCACTGGTCGCGGAGGTCGGCCGGCGTGGCCGGCGCCGCGACCGGCTGCGTCGAGCCGGCGACGACGTACTCCAGGTAGCCGCGGACCTCAAGACTGCCGTCCGCGGCCGCCTGCGCGAGCTCCGGGTAGGTCTCGAGCGCCCACCACATCTGCAGCAGCACCTGCACCGGCTGCGTGTCGTCCTCGCGGCCGGTCTTCCAGTCGATGACGTGCAGCACACCGTCCTGCGTGTAGGCGAGGTCGGGGGCCGCGAACACCTTGACGCCGTCCCACATGAAGTGCGCGAAGTCGGGGACCTCGACGTGGCCCTCGTCGCCGCGTGCGCTCAGGCGCCCCCAGTGCGACGTGGCCAGAAGGCCGCGCATGCCGGGGCCGGCCTTCTCGTTGAGGCGATCGGTCTCGGGCTGGGTGTCCTGGCTCATGTAGAGCGAGCGCAGCATGGTGACGCGGTTGGGGCGGGCCTCGAAGGCTGCCCGCCCGTCCTTGGACCGCGTCCACAGCTGCCGCAGCGCCTCGCGCGTGCGCGCCTCCAGCTCGTCCGCCGCGGGCAGGGCTGCGCCGGCCCGCGCGGCCGCCTCGAGCTCGCGCGCCCGCAGGTCGACCTGCTGCCCCAGCAGCGCGTCCAGCGACGTGAGCTTGCCGAGGCGGTACGCCACCCGCGCCTCGGTCGGCGCCTCGTCCATCCAGCCGTTCCATGCGAGGTAGTACTGGTAGAAGTACGCGCGCGGGCACTGGTCGAGCTTGCGCTGCCGGCTGATGGACCAGCTGAACTCCGGATATGGCCTGATCTCGAACGTCATGCCGCCTGCACCTCCTTCCACGTTTGCGTCTCGTCGGAGTCGTCCTCCGCCGGCAGGTGGACCAGGGCGAAGGCCTCGATCCACTCCATGTCCGGCCAGATCGTCTCGCTGGCCAGACCGGTCGGCAGGGAGACGACCCACGTCACCCCGTCTGCAGGGAACAGCTGTACTGCCAAAGGCTCCTCCGATGGTAGACGACAGGACGCCGGAATCCGACTCGCGCCGTGCGCGCCACACCGCGCACCCCTCCGCCGCGAGCCGATCTCAGCGGGATGCGTGAGTGTAGGGGAGGGGTCGGACGGAAGAAATGTCGCATCGCGTCCTTGTCGTGTGGACGCGCAACGGGTACGATTCGGAACATGATGGAGGTCCGGATAGAGTCCATAGACGCCCAACTGCTCGACTCGCCCGACGCCGTGCGCTGGGCGTACGGCCTGTTGGGCCGTTCGCAGACCATGGGCTTCTGCCGGGGGAGGGGGAGCGCACGCGCCTGGATGCCGCCTTGCTCGACGAGCTCGCGGCGTGCCTGCAGAGTGTCGGTGTGGCGAACGAGCCGGCCGCCAGGCTGCGCGCGGACATCGCACACCGGCGCGGCGCGCGCGCGTGGGCAGACGACCTCCGCGCGATCGTCGAAGCGCTCGACGCGTCACCGATGCCTGAGGGCGAGTGGGAGCCGGCGCGCGCACTGCTCGGCGACGAGCTCCTCGCGCGCCTCGTGGGCGGCGTCTCGCAGTCGTCGCTGCGCCGCTACGCGGGCGGGTCGCGCGCGACTCCCGACGACATCGCCTGGCGGCTGCACGTGGTGGCCAGGCTTCTCGCCGCTCTGCTCGGCTCCTACAACGCCTACGGCGTGCGGCGCTGGTTCGAGCGCAGGCGCGCCACCCTCGGCGGCCTGGCGCCGGTGCAGGTGCTCGAGACGGCCCGGGACGAGGACGACGACCTGCTGCGTGCGGTCATCGATCTGGCGGACGACCTCGCCGGCCCCGGCGCGGCAACCTGACTGGGGCGGATGGCGGCGCCGCCATGACGCAGTCGTGATCTGGTTCAGGACCTGTGACGCCCGCTGGCCGTTCCTCTGGGACGGCGACGGCCAGCGCGCGGCTCGCTGGCACGCGGCGGGAGAAGGTCCGGTGCAGTACCTCGCCGACACCCCCGACGGCGCCTGGGCGGAGTTCCTGCGCCACGAGGAGATCACCGATCCGGCCGACCTCGCGGGCATCGAGCGGGCCGTGTGGGCGGTCGAGGTGGACACGGACGTGGAGCGGACGCGCCGGCCGGCTCTGGACGCCGCGACCTTGCGCGGGGGGCTCGGCAGCTACGAGGCCTGCCAGGCGGAGGCGCGCCGCCTGCGTCGCCGCGGCGCCTCCGCCGTGAACGCCCCGAGCGCCGCACTGCTGCCCGGCGGCGCGAGGGGTCAGGTCGTGCGCGACGGCGTGCTCGTCGAGGGCCGCCGGCGCGACGGGCGCGTGCTCGCCCTGTTCGGCGCCCGGCCCGCGCTCAAGGGCTGGCGCTGCGCGCTCCGCGGCCGTCCGCACGAGCGCCTGCTCGCGCTGGTCAGACGGCTCGAGGTCTGAGAGCCCTGCTCAGGACCGCGCTACCGGCTCCCACCACAGCAGCGCCGAGCGCACGGCGTCCGGCCAGCGATACCCGGCGTCGGTCTCGACGAGGCGCCGGGCGAGCACCTCGCGGATCAACGCCTCGTGCTCGGCGGGCGACGCCAGGCGGAGCTGGCGCGTCGCCCGCTCCACGGCGTCCTCGAACGTCGCGCTCGTCTCGTAGCGCACCCGGCCCTTGACCACGACGTTGGCCTCGATGCCCAGCTCGTGCAGGGCGTTGAAGGCGACCACGGCGTTGGGGCTGTCGTGCAGGCGTCCGTGCACCGCGCGGGTGAGCTCCGCGACGATGCCGTCGGCGGGCGGCAGCCGCATCTCCAGATAGCAGGCCGCGCGGGCGCAGCGCTCCATCTTGGCGATGAACCCCGCGAAGTCCGGGCTCATGTAGATGGAGTGCGCGCCGAGCACGACGTCGTGCGCGCCGACTGCCGCGTCCTCCCAGGTGGCGGAGACGAAGTCCACGTTGGTGAGCCCGGCCGCGGCCACCTTGTCGCGCAGCATCTGCTCCATGGCCGGCGTGGGTTCCACGGCCGTGACGCTGCGGACGGCCCGCGCCAGCGGGATGGTCCAGCGTCCTGTGCCGGCGCCGATGTCCACGACGGTCGCGTCGGCGCCGGTCCTGGAGAGGATGAAGTCCAGCAGCTCGTCCGCCGGCGCCGGGCCCTCGTTCTCCATGGCGCGGAAGCGCTCGACCATCCTGCTGCTGCCGGGCGGCCGCGTGTCGCGGAACGCGATGGCCAGTTCCTCCCAGAGCGCGAGCCAGTCGGTGTCCGTGACAGCGGTGTGGCGTTCGTCGGACGGGGTGATGGCGGTCACCTGGCTGTGAGGCCAGTGAGGCGGAGTTCGGCGCCGAGCGCGTGCGCGAGAGCGCCGATCGTCTTCAGCGTCGGGTTGCCGTTGCCGCCCTCGATGCGGCTGATCTCGCTCTGGCGGATGCCGGAGGCGGCGGCGAGTTGTTGCTGCGTCATGCCTAAGGCGCGGCGTCGGCTGATGAGGTCGGAGGCCAGACGGTAGCGGTCCTCGAGCGTGCGGAGCTCCGCCACGGCTTCGGCCCCTTCGGCCTCTGCCTCGGCCACAACCCGCTCGTACGTCTCTTCGAAGGTCGTCATCACGTCTACCTCAGCCATGAGTATCGGTCGAAACGCATAATGGTGCAAGGACTCGGGTCAGCCTGCGGAAGCGGTGCAGGTGTCGGCCCAGGGACTGGGGAGCCCCTCGGCATGCCGGTACCGGACGTAGTCGGCAAGACACTCGCGCAGCGCGGCCTCCGCCGCGTCGCGGGTGGTCCCGTCACCAACGACCTCGGGGATCTCGACGAGGCGCACGACCCAGTACGGGTCCGAGTCGTCTTCTCGCCACTCCCACACGCGGCCGTAGGGGAGTTCCAGGTAGTAGTTGGGATCCCGATTCACTCCGACTCCTCAGCCGCTGCACGCAGGATGACGATAGAACGTGTGCCCGCCGCTGTCACGGGTCGAGGGGTGACGTCCGCGGCGAGCGGTATCCTGTTGAGCGGAATGCGTGGGGAGGAGGTCGAGCGCATGGCGGGAGAACCTCGGGAGAGTGACGGAGAGCGCGAGCGACGGCGGGGCTGCCTGCTCGGCGTCGCGGTCGGTGACGCTTTGGATTCGCACGGGCAGTGAGCTTCCGGGAGTACATCTGGGACGGCGTGCGCCTCTCGTCGACGGTCGGCGAGGAGTGGCTCGAGGCGCGGACGGAGGTGGCGAACGCGGCCCGCGAGTACCAGTGGCCGCGCCTCCTCAGGCTGCTGGAGGAGCACCCGGAGCTGGTGAACAGCTCGCGGCCGGACGGGTGGTCGCTGTTCGCGCCGCTGCACCAGGCCGCTCACGGCGGCGCGCCGGTAGAGGTGGTGGTCAAGCTCGTCGGGATGGGCGCGTGGCGCACGCTGCGGACGGCGCGCGGCGAGCGACCCGTGGATGTCGCCGCGCGCCGCGGCCACACCTTCCTCCTGCGCGCGCTCGAGCCGGTGCTGGTGCGCACCGTGCCGCCGGAGACGCTCGCCGCCATCCAGGCCAACTTCCACGAGGTGATCCGTGGGCGCGCCGCGGAGCTCGTGGACGAGCACCGGCTGCGCCTCCCCGAGCTCGAGCCGCTGCTCGAGCTGGAGCCGGCGCCGTTCTGGTTCGCTGTGCCGGGCATGTACGGCGGCTTCAAGTACGACCTCGAGCCCGCCGGCGAGCGCTCGCGGCTGGTGGTCGAGAGCTGGTGCCGCGTCTGCGAGGGGTCCGGCCAGCGGCACGTCGTGTCGGCGGCCGGGAGCACGCTGGTCGACGAGGGGTTCGTCTGAGGGAGGACGCTATGGGCGAAGCGGCCAAGGAGCCGCCGGCGTACCGCGTGTACGTCATCGAACTGAGCCCTGAGGTGCTGGGCAAGAAGCGGGTCGCCGACGAGAATGCGGACCGGCGCGCGGACAAGCCCTGCGTGTACGTGGGGCAGACGGCCAGGACGCCCGAGGAGCGGTTCGCGCAGCACAAGGACGGCAAGCGCTCCAGCCGCATCGTGCGCGAGTACGGCGTCAAGCTGAAGCCGAGGCTGTACCGCAACGTGGGTCCGTTCGCGACGCGGGCCGAGGCGGAGGCGGCGGAGAGCAGGCTCGCGGAGAAGCTGCGCCGCCGCGGCTACGCGGTCTGGAGCCGCTGATGCAGCGCTGCACGTTCTGCCGGGAGCAGATCGGCACGGTCCACTGGGCGTTCGACGGCGTGAGCGAGCAGCCGGTGCCGGCCTGCCGCGAGTGCTGCGAGAAGCTGCGCCTCAAGGTCTGGAAGGTCGACGTCAAGGAGCCGAAGGACATGCCCGTGCGTGCCGACTGCGTGTACTGCGGCATCCCGCTGCCGAGCGCGGACACGCGGCCGGTGATCGTGTGGGTGCGCGGCGAGCACGGGGTGGAGGCGGTGTGCAACGCCTGCCGCATCCGGTACGGCCGCGAGACGCAGTTCGTCACGCTGCCCGACGCCGACTGGGACGAGACCGACTGGCCGCAGGACAACGCGGCGCTGCTGCGGCAACTGCTGGCGGAGGGAACCATCGACCTGCGGCGCGGGGAGCTCTTCGACCAGCCGCCCGCGCCGCTTCCGGCCTGGTCGGCGGCGCCGGCTCCGGGCACGCCGGCCGGCGCGGCCACCTGGGACCGCGTCGAGGGCATGCTGCTGGGCATCGCCATCGGCGACGCGCTGGGCAACACCACCGAGGGCATGCGGCCGGCGGACCGGCGGGCGCAGTACGGCGAGATCCGCGACTACCTGCCGCACTGGCGCAGCAAGGAGCTCGCGCGGCCCACCGACGACACGCAGATGGCGTTCTGGACGCTGGACCAGCTGCTCGTCGACCGCGGCCTCGTGCCGCACCGGCTGGCGCAGCGGTTCGCCTCCGAGCGCATCTTCGGCATCGGCAGCGCCGTCTCGGCGGCCATGCAGTCCGTGCGCCTGGGCTACCGGCCGTGGTACCAGTGCGGCACGCGCTCGGCCGGCAACGGCGCGCTCATGCGCATCGCGCCGATGCTCGTGCCGTACCTGCGCGAGCTCTCGAGCTGCCGTCGACAAGCTTTGCCCGCCATTCGTTCACGAGGTCGTCGCGGGTGCTCATGTTGCCCCTTTCTGAGCGGATGGGTGCTGCAAGGACGAGGCGCCTCCACACGCCGCATCCTGGATTGTGAGCCTACAAGCGGGCGAGGACAGATGACCATGCCCCGACGCGTCGTCCGTAGGCAGTGCCAGTGTCTCCGCCAGGGTCGCCTCTTAGACGGTCACCGTGAGACTTGCTTCCACTGCGGCCTCGCCTTCTTACGGATTTCGATCGGCGGCGTGCGCATCTTGAACGTCATCCATCCCGCATGGTCGTCATCCTCGTGTGGCGACGAGTCTCCGGCTACGCTCCCGGAGGCATGGATTGGGCACACGCATACGAGGGGGCAGGGATCGCGCTTCCACGGTCTCTTGAAAGGCCCGTGGTATGATGAATCATCATACTCAGGAGTGCATCATGGGACGCGCGAAGATAGCCATCACCATCGATGAAGTAACACTCGGCGCCATCGACCGGCTGGTCGCCGAGCACCGCTTTCCCAATCGCAGCCAGGCCATCCAGGAGGCCCTGGACGAGAAGCTCTCGCGACTCACTCACGCCCGCCTGGCACAGGAGTGCGCGAAGCTCGACCCGGGCCTTGAGCAGGCGCTGGCCGAGGAGGGCATGGGCGGGGAGCTGGCCGAGTGGCCGGAATACTGAGGGGCGAGGTCCGCTGGGCGGACCTGAGCCCGACTCGCGGGCACGAGCAGTCGGGCCGGCGCCCCGTTCTCATCCTCAGCACCGACGTCTTCAACGCGCGCTCGGGCACGGTGATCGCGGTCGCGCTCACGTCTCAGCCTCCGCGAGCCGGCTTCCCTCTCACCCTGGAGGTGGGACCCGCGCAGCTGCCCAAGCCGTCGTGGGTCAAGATCAGCCAGATCCGCACACTGTCGGTACACCGCATCGGCCGCAAGCTTGGCGCCGTCTCACCAGAGGAGGTCGCGCAGGTCATCGACGGCCTGAACGAGATCCTGGGGGCCTGACGGGACTCTCGACTCGTCGGAGACGCCATGTGGCGTCCCGACGGGTAGGATGCCCTCATGGACGAGGACCTGACACCGGCCCAGCCGGCCGATGAACCATCGGAACCGGCCGCCGAACCGGCGGACCCGGCCGCCGAACCGGCGGCCGACGACGCCCCCCAGCGCCCCCAGTGGGAGGAGCGCGACGCCTGGACGGCGCTCGACGACCTCGACGCCTCGCCGGCGCTCGTGCCGGCGAGCGAGTGGCCGGCCGGCGCCGAGGGCGTGGACCGGCCGGGGCTCTTCGGCTTCTGGGTGAGCGAGGCCGGCGCCGCCGAACTCGCGCGCGGCCTGGACGTGCCGTTCGAGGCCGGGCGGATCTACGTGGGGCAGGCCGGAGCCACGAAGTGGCCCTCCGGCCGCGCCGGCACCGAGACGATCGGCGACCGCGTCGGCCGCATCCACCTGGCCGGCAAGGTCCGCGGTTCCACCCTGCGCCTCACGCTCGCGTCCATCCTTCTCCGCCAGCTCGACCTGACCGTGCAGGCGGCGATGCTCCTGCAGGCCTCGTCGGAACAGGCGCTCAGCGAGTGGATGCGCGCTCACCTCCTCGTCGCCCTGCACCCGCACGACGACCGCGACAGCCTCGCCGGTCTCGAGCAGGCGGTCGTCCAGCGCCTCGACCCGCCGCTGAACCTCGAGGCGTACCTCCCGGCGACCTCGGTGCGCCAGAGCGCCATCGCGCTGCGCAAGAGGATCAGCCGGGAAGACTGACCCGGCCGCGGCCGCTTCATCCGTCCGACCCCTCGCCTACTCTCGACACGGTGACCTCCATCTCAGGCGGCCACCCTCGTCGACATCCCTGGAGGGCCGGGCATGACCGATTCCATCCTGTGGCTGGTGCTGCTGCTCGCCGTGGTCAACGCGGTGCTGCTCGTCGTCGTGCTCGTGCGCTCGGGGGCGGGCGGGCGCGGGAGCGCGGCCGCCCTGCGCGCGGAGCTGCGCGGCGCGCGCGAGGAGTCGGCCGCGGCCTCGCGCGACGCGCGCGCCGAGCTCGCGCGCGGCCTCGCCGACGGCAACGCGCAGCTCACGACGCAGCTCAAGGCCGTGGCCGAGGTGCAGCGCACCCAGCTCGACGGCGTCTCCAAGCGGCTCGGCGAGATGACGGAGTCCAACCGCAAGGCCCTGGACGGCGTGCGCGCCACCATGGACACGCGCCTGATCGAGCTCCAGGCCGGCAACGAGAAGAAGCTCGAGCAGATGCGCGTCACGGTCGACGAGAAGCTCCAGTCCACGCTCGAGAAGCGCCTCGGCGAGTCGTTCAAGCTCGTCAGCGACCAGCTCGAGTCGGTGCAGAAGGGGCTGGGGGAGATGCAGAGCCTCGCGACCGGCGTCGGCGACCTCAAGCGCGTGCTCACCAACGTCAAGGCGCGCGGCACCTGGGCCGAGGTCCAGCTGGGCGCGCTCCTCGAGGAGATCCTCACGCCGGCGCAGTTCGAGCGCAACGTGCACGTCGAGCCGGGCTCCCGCGAGATGGTGGAGTACGCGGTCAAGCTGCCGGGCCCCAAGGACGACCCGGCCGCCTGCGTGTGGCTGCCGATCGACTCCAAGTTCCCGCAGGAGGACTACGCCCGCGTGCAGGACGCCGCGGACTGCGGCGACGCCGAGGCTGCCCGGCTGGCGACGGAGGGCCTCGCGCGCTCCATCCGGCTCGAGGCCCAGTCCATCCACGACAAGTACGTCAAGCCGCCGCACACCACCGACTTCGGCATCATGTTCCTCGCCACGGAGGGCCTCTACGCGGAGGTCGTCCGCCAGCCCGCCCTGGTCGAGGACCTGCAGCAGCGGTACCGGGTGGTCGTGGCGGGCCCCACGACGCTCTCGGCGCTGCTCAGCAGTCTGCGGATGGGGTTCCAGACGCTGGCCATCGAGCAGCAGGCGGTGGAGGTGTGGCGCGTGCTCGGCGCCGTGAAGACGGAGTTCGGCAAGTTCGGCGCCACGCTCGACAAGGTCAAGCGCCAGCTGGACACGGCCGGCCGCACCATCGACGAGACCGGCCGGCGCACCCGCGCCATGGAGCGCCGGCTGCGCGGGGTGGAGCAACTGCCGGACCAGGAGGCGGACCTCGTGCTCAGCATCGGCGACTCACTCGACGCCGGTGACGAGCCGGACGACCGTCGATGAGTCGAGGTCGAGACACCGAGCTCGACCTGGACCCGGTCTGAGGCGCTGAGCGCGACCTACGGCCGGGCGGTCGCGCCGCCGGAGCCGGCCACGGACCTGACGGCCTCGCGGATCAGGCCGCGGTCTCTCGAAGGAGGGCAGCTTCTCGCCGGTCTCCTCGTCCATGTACTGGTCCCGCCGCACCTCGACCATGATCGAGGCCACGCGGGCGTCGCGCCCGAGGAACTGCAGGGGCACGATCGTCCCGGAGAAGGGCCGGTCGAACACGACCGGGTCGAAGCGCGCGGCGAACGCGTCGTAGGCCGCGGCCTGCAGCCACAGCGGCGTGTGGAAGCGGTCCGAGCCAAGGCAGACCGCCGGCCGGTGCTTCCAGCGCGGGTCCTCCTCCGGCCAGATGCGCTTCTCGTAGGGCAGAGGCCAGGCGGGGAAGCTGTGCGCGTCGACGATGAGGCAGCGGCCGTGCGTCGCGCAGCGCGGTCGTCGACCGCGCGGTCAGGCGGTCGTGGTGCGGTCGTAGTAGCGCGTCAGAGGGCGGCCTCGCGTTCGTCGTCGCTGAGCGGCCGGCGCAGCGGATGGCCGCGCGGGGTCGCCCTCGTGGGTCGCGTGATACACGGCGCCCATGCCGACCCGCTCCATCGGTTCCGTGCGACGTCGTCGCTCGAAGCGCTCGGGGTCGAGCACCAGCCGGCTCACCTCGTGCCGCACCGTGACGGCCTCGTCCGCCGGCAGAGCGAACAGCTCGTCGACGTAGCGGTCGGTCATCAGCAGCGACTCGCGCTCGAGCTCGGCGTCGCCCAGGACGAACTGGTCGCGCACGTGCGCGGGGATCAGGGTCGAGGCGTGGGGGATGTGGATGACGAGGCGGGGTGGTCCATGGCGCGCGCTGGTCTACCTTCTCCGCTCGCTCGTCTCGGCCGCGCTCGCCGTGCGCCGTTGCGCTGACAGTCCGACATCGAGCTGCATACCCAGCGCGGACGCCAATTTGGACATCGTCTTCAGGGTGAAGTTCGCATTCCCGCTCAAGACGCGAGTGACGTACGCCTGGGAGGTGCCGAGGCGGCGGGCCAGTTCGGCTCTGGTGACGCCCTGCGCCTCCATCGCGATGTAGAGCGCCTCGGTGAACTCGAGGATCGCACCCTCTTCCCAGTACTCCGGGCGGTGCTCGGCCTCTGCGAACATCTCTCCGAACGACTTGCCGCTCACGAGTCCTCCAAGATGCGCAGGGCACCTCGCCGTTTGTCGTTGAGGTAGCGCCAACGGCACCTCGGCCGCGCGTCTCCACGGGGCCATGAGGAGTACGCTCCGTTCCGGCGACGTGTCTCCCGGCTCGTCGGCCGGCAAGATCGGGAACTCCGCGAGCGACGCTAGCAGCCGGCGTTCCGCGGCGGCAGGCGTCACGAGGGCCGACGTTCACGGCAGGTGACCGCCGTCCCCGCCCGAACATCAGGCTGACGCCCATCCCCGCCCGGCGTTCCATCCGGGTCGGCTGTCATCATGGGCGAGCGCGGGGGAGGGGTCGCCATCTCCGCGCGACCGTGGAAGGAGGGCCATGGACCTGCTCGACATCCTGCTCGAGGTCATGGAGCGCGACGCCAGCGACCTGCACCTGGGGGCCGGGGCGCCGCCGCTCATCCGCGTCAACGGCGAGCTCGAGGACCTGGAGGACTACGGCAAGCTCACGCGCCAACAACACGCGCGAGCTGGTCTACTCGATCCTCTCGCAAGACCAGCGGCAGCGGCTCGAGAACGACTGGGAGATCGACTTCTCGTACTCCGTGCCCGGCCGCGCCCGGTTCCGCGTCAACGCGTTCTTCCAGCGCAACGCGCTCAGCGCGGCGTTCCGCCTCATCCCGGTCAAGATCCCGCGGCTGGACGACCTGGGGCTGCCGCGCGTGCTCCACGAGTTCACGCGCAAGCCGCGCGGGTTCGTCATCGTCACCGGTCCCACGGGCTCGGGCAAGTCCACCACCCTGGCGGCCATGATCGACGAGATCAACGAGACCCGGCGCGAGCACATCATCACCATCGAGGACCCCATCGAGTTCCTCCACCAGCACAAGAAGTGCCACGTCAACCAGCGCGAGGTCGGCACCGACACCAAGGGGTTCAACGACGCGCTCAGGAGCGTGCTGCGGCAGGACCCGGACATCATCCTCATCGGGGAGATGCGCGACACCGAGACCATGGCCACGGCGCTCACCGCCGCCGAGACGGGGCACCTGGTGTTCGCCACCCTGCACACGCAGGACGCCAGCCAGACCATCGACCGCATCATCGACGTGTTCCCGCCGCACCAGCAGGCGCAGATCCGGGTGCAGCTCAGCACGAGCCTCATGGGCGTCTGCACGCAGCAGCTGCTGCCCACACGCGACGGGCGCGGGCGCTGCGTGGCGTGCGAGATCCTCGTGCCCACGCCGGCCATCCGGCACCACATCCGCGAGGGCAGCACGCACCAGATCCCGTCGGCCATCCAGATGGGCGGCAGCAAGGACATGCAGTCCATGGACGCGTCGCTCGCCGAGCTGGTCCGTGTCGGCAAGATCAGCCGCGAGCTGGCGCTCCGCCGATGCTCCAGCCCGGACACCTTCGAGCGGCTGCTGATGCAGACGGCGTAGGGCGCCGGGCAACCTGCCGCGGAGCGAGCACGAGAGGTTGCGCACGGTCGCCGGCACGCGCACGTCGGGCTCGACGCCGCCGTTCCAGCCGGCGCTGCCTTGGCGCGAGTCAGTCCGGGTCAGGCACACGTGGCGTCGAGACTGCTCCGCTATACGTTCTACGAAATACGCACCAGTCACCCGCGGATGAGCACCTTCACATGGGACGCGGGGCGCACCGGCGGCCCGGCTCTCCGTCCCGGCCCCGTCGACGGACTAACTTCACTGCGACCGGGCATTCCTCCACACACTCGCGCTCAGCGCCGCGCTTTTTGCGCTGCGCTCCGCGCCGAGCGCCGAAGCCGCGACTGAAGGGGGACTCCGTGGACCGGGCCATCGACCTCAAGAGGGAGCAGGAAGCCACGCTGGCGCGCCCGCGCTACGGGTACTCGGCGGCGGCCAAGGCCTTCTTCAACAGCATGGACGTCCTCACCGGCCCCGAGAACACCCTGCACAAGGCCAAGGTGATCGAGTCGCTCGCGTCCGTTCCGTACCGCGCCTGGGAGAACCGCCAGTACCGGCGGCTCACCCGGCACTATCCCAATCCGCACCTCGTTCGAGAGGCCAAGGTGCTCATGCGCTGGGGGCGCGAGGCGCAGGACAACGAGTTCCAGCACCTGCGTGTGATCGGGCAGAAGCTGTGGGAGGACGATGCGCACGACCCGCGGTATCTCACGCGGCCGCTGCCGGAGCTGATGGTGTCGTCGTACATGCTGATGTCCGGGACGCTGGCGCGCCTCGGCATCCGGCGGGCGTTCCTGCTCAACGCCGAGTTCGAGGACCACGCGGAGCACACCTACGCGGAGATGGTGCTGGAGCACCCCGAGTGGGAGGAGCAGCCGGTGACCGGTGACGCAGTGCTCGAGTACGCGGCGTTCCGGCTGCAGGGGCGGCCTCGGGCGGAGGCGGCGGACGGCGGTGTCGGCCAGTTCGACAGCTGGGCCGACGTGTTCCGCCGCATCATGCTCGACGAGCGCGACCACCGCAACGCGAGCTTCGCGTTCGCCGGGCATGCCCGAGCACGTCGTGCGCTACGAGGGCATGCTCGAGGTGCCGGGGGTGGAGGAAGCAGCGGCGGGCCTGAGCCTGGTCCCCGCGGCCTGAACGCGCGCCCGGGGAGATGCGTCCTAGAGGTGAGTAGACTGGAGCCTCATGACGCCTGCCCGACCCCCAGCCCTGTTCGTTGCCGTGTTCGCGGCCGCGCTGCTCGCCGTGGCGCTGCTCGCGGCCGCCGCCGCCCCCGCTGAGGCCGGCGCCTACGTCAACCCCTCGTCGGCCGAGATCCGCGCGCTCCTCTACGACGCCGCGGTCGCCCACGACATCCCGCCCAAGATCCTCTACGCCATCGCCTGGCAGGAGAGCACCTGGCGCCAGTTCGACGCGAACGGCGACCCGCTCATCGGCGGCGACGGCGGCGTCGGCATCATGCAGGTCACGAGCGTCCCTCTCGGTACGGACGTCACCCGGCTCAGGACCGACATCGCCTACAACATCGACGTCGGCGCCGGCATCCTCGACGAGAAGTGGGGCTACGCGCCCTCGGTGTTCTCCGTCATCGGCGGGGGCGACCGGCGCTGCTACGAGGACTGGTTCTTCGCCGTCTGGGCGTACAACGGCCTGACCCCCGGCAACCCGTATCCGTATCTGGTCTGGGGGCACGTGGCCGACGGGCGCGGCCGCTGGACCGGACTCGCGGTCACCCCCGTGTCTGCGAAGCGCCTGGTCGACGGGCTGCCGCCCAAGGGCGTGACCGTCCCGACGCCTCAGCCGGAGCACTGGTGGAGTGCCACTCCGCTGCCCAAGCCGAGCCTGAGCGCGCCGCGTGCGCAGAAGCGTGTCGGGGCCGGCGTGCGCTTCAGCGTCTCCGGCACGCTCTCGCCCCAGCATACGGCCGGCGCGCACTCCGTCGTGCTGCAGGCCTCGCGCTGGAACGGCTCCTCCTGGTCGCTCAAGCGCACGCTGCTCACGACCAACCGCGACGCGGGCGACGCGACTCGCTGGGCCGTCACGTTCGCTCTCGGCACGCCGGGCCGCTGGAAGCTCGCGGCGGCGGCGCTGTCCGACGCCGACCACGCCGCCGCCACCTCCAGGCCCGCCTTCGTCACCGTCGTGCGCTGACGCGGCCTGCTCAGCGTCGCTCCGACACCGGCTGGTCGGCACCCGGTCGCTGCCGCCCCGCCCGACCGGCAGTACACCAGGATGTACTTCCGGACCCCTCTGAGAATGTAGAGCCGGCGTAGATACATTTCGGTCCGGGGGCCGCGCGGGCCGCCAGAATGTATCTACAGTGTGTCTACGTTCGGAGAGGGGCGTCATGACGTACACCGCCGCCCGTCGCCGGCTTCCCGGACACGGCCTTCGCTCCCGGGGACCGCGTCCACGTGTGGAGGCTCAACCCCTCGCCCTCTGTAGCCGATAGGGGCAACACAAGCTGGTCATGGGGAGGGGAGAGAGATGATCATCGCGACGTTCGGTCCCAGCACCGCCTGGGTGGGCAAGACGATCACGTTCGACGACGGGCGGTTCGCGCTGGAGGACCTGGGCCAGATCCAGGCACGGGCCGTGGTGGATTACGACCGCCAGGGTCACCTGCAGTGGGCCTACGACGGGCTGCGCGAGTGGGTGTACCAGACGGCCGGCGAGCCGGCGCCGGCCGCGGTCGTCCCGGCCGTCCCGGCGCCAGACAGTCGTCACCCCTGCCTCGCCGGTGACGTCCGACGTGGCGCCACATCTGGCGCCGCCCGTGACTCCGCCTGTGGCGCCCCCCGCGGCGCCGTCACCGCCGGAGGCGGCCGGTCCCGGCGGCCGAGGTTCCGCGGCGCCCGGCGCTGCCGCTCAGGCGCCGGCGGGAGAGGGCAAGAGCCGCCGCGGCTGGTTCGTGCTCGGCGGCGTCGTCATCCTGGCGCTGCTCATCGGGATCGTGGTCACCGGCGGGCGGCTGCGCGACGGGCTCGGCGTCGCGTTCACGCTGGTCGGGGTCGTGCTGGTCGTCGCCCTCGTCGTCGCGCTGGTCAAGCCCGGCGCGCTCAGGCGCTGGGTGTCCGGCATGGCTCCGCGCACGCTGCAACTGACGTGCGTCGGGGCGGCGGCGGCCTGCTTCATCTTCGCCGCCCTCCTCTGGTGGATGCCTCACTACGAGGTCGTCGCGCCGGCCGACACGCGCATCGGGCTGGACGACACGCCGGAGATCAAGGTCGTGGTGTACAACCGCGGGCTGCTCGGAGGCACGTACAGCGGTGCGTACTCGGTGGACGGCAAGCAGGCCGACGCGGTGTCCTTCCCGCTCGGAGGCGGACAGGGTCGCGAGATGACGCTGTCGCTGCCGGGCGGCACGGAGCGCGGACCGGTGCTGCTCTCGCTCGGCGGCGCCTCGATCGAGGCGCAGGCCGTGGCGCCGCCGGCGTTCGCCGTCGCGCCGCTGCAGGTCGACCCATCGCCGGCCAAACTGAATGACGCCGTGGTGCTCACGACCAGCGTCAAGAACACCGGCGACCTCGCGGGCACGTTCGGCGGCGTCCTCCTGGTCAACGGCAACGAGCTGCTCAGGCAGCCGGTCGAGCTCAAGCCCGGCCAGACGAGAGACGTCACCTACGACCTCACCGCCGACCGCGCCGGGGAGTACGAGCTGGCGCTCGGCGACGCCACCGCCAGGTTCGTCATCGTCAAGCCCGTGCGGCTCGCCAACGGCTACGTGATCAAGCGCAGCGCCACCGGAGGCAAGGCGTACATGAGCGTGTCCAACAAGACCGGCTCCGACGCCGTCGCCCTGCTGACGCGCTCGAGCAACAGGCGCCGGCCGGTGGTGGCCGTCTACGTGCGTGCCGGCAAGACGGCCAAGATCAAGGGCATCCCAGACGGCGCCTACGTGCTCTGGGACTGCTGCGGCGAGGACTTCAACTGGACCATGCGCGACTTCTACTCGACCGTGGAGTACAAGCGCTGGCTCCAGCCTCTCCAGTTCGACACGACCGCCTCGACCAGATACTGGACCAACTACTGGTCCGACTCCTCCTACAACTACTCCCAGCGGCACTCACAGACCACCACGCACTGGACCAACTGGACGGTGACCCTCGGGACGGGAGAGAGTAAGTACACCAAGACGGTGAACGAGAGCGGGTTCCCTCAGTTGTGAGTGAGCGAAAGACAGAGGACTTCGCGTCCTACGTGTGGCGCCTGATCGGTACGCTGCGGAGCGAGGCCGGCTGGCTGGACCTGACGGCCGGCCGCCTGCGCTACACCTCCGAGACCCGGGAGGTGTTCGACGTCCGCCTCGACGAGGTGACGGACATCATCTGGCCCTGGTACTACTTCGGCGGCGGCGTGAAGCTCCGGGTGGCCGGCGAGCAGTACCGGTTCTCGTTCGTGCTGCCCAACGGGGCGGAGTACCCGACGGCTCGGCTGCAGGCCGCCGCCGGAGACCCGGCCGCGCTCGCGATCGTCGCGCAGAAGGGCAACGACATCGCCGTCGGCCGCAAGGCCGGCAAGGAGTGGCGGCGGCTGCTCGAAGCCGCCAGCAGCGCCGCCGCCCCTCCGCTCACCTGACCGTCAGCGTCCTGGCGCCCGCTCAGCGCGTGGCCAGGTCCTCGAGGTCCTTGGCCGTGACGCGCAGGGAGCGCACGTGCTGGTGACCGGTGCGTGAGTAGCCCTCCCGCTCGATCGGCATGAGGAAGAACCCGTCCATGACCTCCTGGAAGGTCTGGACCCAGGGGTCTTCCATGCCGCGCGGCACCACGAGCAGTGAGGAGAACGTCTGCGCCGGCGTGTACAGCATGCCGAGCATCTGCACCGGCATCGACGGCGCGTCGTCGGGCGGCGTGACGGCCGCCAGTTGCAGCACGGGGAACCCGCGCCAGTAGACGGCGTTGGTCTCGATCTCCTCGGCGCCGGTGAGGGTCATGAACGGCGCCGCCTCGCGGCGGGTGACCTCGTCCCAGTCCCAGCGGCCGAGCACGCCGGGGGAGAGGGGTGACCTGTCCGTGGTGATGAGCAGGCTCGGCGCGGCGCCACCTGAGATCTTCTCCGCGGTGGCGGTGATCGGGCAGAACAGCACGCCGCCGGCGACGCGCGTGGTGAAGCGGTCTGTCCAGGCAGCGGCGAAACGCGCGTCGGCGGCGTCTTCTGCGCGGGTGAGCTCGCCTTCGTCGTAGGTCACGCCGAAGCCGAGCGATGCGTTGCTGTAGGTGACGATGGCCATGGTGCGGATCCAGTCGGTCGGGTGGTCTCAGCATACGTGAGACGGCGGCGGGCTGCGCCGGGTTCGGCGGAGCGGATGGCGGCGGGTCGACGGGCGGCGACGGCGAACAGGCAGCGGGCGGAAGGAGGCCGGCGGTCGCGCGCACGGCGCGGCGGTCCGGGTACGTGGTGTCGGGTCGCTCTGAGAATGTGTATCCGATGGATATCCATATTCGGCACTCAGGTGCGGCCGTTGGCGCAGAATGGATATCCATTGGATATCCGTCAATAGAGGTGGCCGCGACAGACTCCCCGCCTCCGCGGCGCCGCGCGAGCGAGCGGTGACGGTCCGAGCGTGTCGCGGAGGGTGCGCGGGGCGCCCGGCGAAGATGAGGCGCGATGCGTCTGATCCCTCCGCACATCGACCCGGACACGCCGAGCGACGGCGAGAAGCACCTCTTCGCGCTCTTCGAGCAGGCGGCCGCCGGGCCGGACGTCTCGGCCTGGACCGTGTTGCACTCGCAGGACCTCGCGCATCACCGGCGGCAGATGGAGGGCGAGATCGACTTCCTCGTGGTCGCGCCGGGGCTCGGGGTGCTGGTCATCGAGGTCAAGGGCTGCCATCAACTGCGGCGCGAGCGCGGGCTGTGGTTCTACGGGCGCGACCCGGACGGGGACGCGCGCGGGCCGTTCAAGCAGGCGTCCGAGGCCATGCACAGCCTGCGCGACCGGCTGGCCCGGCAGCGGACGCACCTGCACGGGGTGCTGTTCCAGTCGGCGGTCTGCTTTCCGTTCATCGACTTCACCGACGTGAGCGAGGAGTGGCACAGCTGGCAGGTGATCGACCACGCGCGCCTGCAGCAGCGGCCGCTCGCGGACTGGGTGGCGGCCGCGCTCACGCAGGCGCGCGAGCGCGCGGAGAGTCTGCACAAGGCGTGGTTCGATCCGCGCGCCGGCGAGCCGACCGAGGCGCAGTGTGAGGAGATCGTCCGGGTTCTGCGCCACGACTTCGAGTTCTACGAGAGCCCGAAGGCGCGGGCGGCGCGCATCGACGAGGAGATCCGCCACTACACGGAGTCGCAGTTCGAGGCGCTCGACCACATGCGGCGTATGCCGCGGGTGGTGTTCGACGGGCCCGCGGGCACGGGCAAGACGCTGCTGGCGATCGAGGCGGCGCGGCGCGCGCATGCCGCGGGTCGCCGCGCTCTGCTGCTCTGCTTCAACCGGCCGCTCGCGGAGTGGCTCCGCGAACAGACGGCCGGGCTGTGCGACGCGACCACGGTCTCCGACCACATGGTCCGCTCCGCCGGCATCCCGGCCGGCTCGCCCAAGCTGACGGGCGGGGCCGAGTTCTGGGAGGACGAGCTGCCGCGGCTGGCTGCCGAAGGGCTCATCGACAAGCCGTGCGACTACGACGAGCTGATCCTCGACGAGGCCCAGGACGTGCTGCGCCACCAGTTCCTCGACGTGCTGGACTTCAGCGTAGACGGCGGCCTCAAGGAGGGCTTCTGGCGCATCTTCGGAGACTTCCGCCACCAGGCCATCTACGACGACTCGGTGGACCTGGACGGGTTCTGCGCCAGCGAGGGCAACGCCTGTGTGGTGTTCGAGCTGGACGAGAACTGCCGGAACGCGCCGGCGGTGGCCATGCTGGCCTGTGCCGGCGCCGGCATCACCGGCGCGGACGGTGCGGGCGGCGACGGCAGCGTGGGTGGCTACGCCAGGTGCCTGCGGCCCGAGGAGGGCGACCCGCCCGAGGTGCGGTTCTACCGCGACGCCGGGCAGCAGGCCGAGCTGCTCTGCGGCGCGCTCGAAGAGCTGAGGGAGGACGGCTTCACCGGCCCCCGGGTGGCCGTGCTGAGCACCCGCAACGACACCGCCTGCGCGGCGGCCGCGGTCACCGAGCAGTCGTGGCGCGACCGCATGACCCCGCTCATGCGCACCACCCCGCGCGGCCCCGTCGCCGACCTCAAGTCGAACAAGATCCGGTACGCCTCCGTGCACCGGTTCAAGGGGCTCGAGGCGCACGCCGTGGTGCTCACGGACATCGAGCGCCTCGACTCGCCGCGCGAGCGCGACCTCTTCTACGTCGGCGCGACGCGCGCCACGCAGCGCCTCATCGTGCTGGCGAACGAGGCGCTGCGCGACCGGCTCACCGTCTGACGCGAGGCGTCATCCACCCGTCTCCACGAGCGTCATCCTTGTCCGCTCGCAGACGTCCGGCCGGCCGTCAGCGCCGCCGCAGCTGGACGAACGCGCGGCGCTCGGTGCCGTCCGGCGAGCGCGTCTCGCCGGTGAGGCCGATGCCGCGGCCGGGCCAGGCCGTCATCGCTGAGAACGAGGTGCGCCCGCCGACGTAGGCGTTGGCGCGCTCCCAGGCGCGTGAGCCGCTGCCGCGGAACCGGGCGAAGTAGCCGACCTCGATCTCGCTGCCCGGGTCGTGGAAGTTGGCGATGATGCGCCCGGCCACGTAGCAGCCGCCGGCCCCGTCAGCGACCACCGCGTGCAGCGACGTGTCGGTGTCGCCGCTCACCGTGTGGTCCCAGGACCAGTGGGCGCCGTTCGGCCGCCAGCGCGCCACGAACCCATGGCTTGGGGTGACGGGCCCGGGGTTGCCGAATCCCGCGACGAACGCGTTGCCGTTGCGGTCTACCGAGAGGCCTACCGGGGTCTCGCGCCATACGGCGCCCTCCGAGATGTCCAGCTCGTCGCGCCAGGCGCGCACGCAGGACGTGGAGTAGCGGGCGAGCACGACGTCGCTGTCGTCGGGCGTCGGCCCGGCGGCGCCGGCGACGTAGAGCGCGCCGCTGCCTGCGAGGGCGACGTGCAGCCCGGCCGACTGGTCGCCTCCGGCGCCGGGCTCCTCAACGGTCCAGCGGACGCGGCAGGCCGGAGTCAGGCCGACGGTGACCATCTGGGAGGCGGCCGCGACGTGTCCTCCTCCGGTGGCGTAGGCGCGGCCCCTCGTGTCGACCGCGACGGAGGACGGCGTGACCAGTGCGTGATCGCCGGTGAACTCGTGGTGCGCGACCGTCGCCCCGTCCCGCGCCCTGAGCTTGAGGATGGTCCCGGTGTCGCCGGCTGCGCTCTCCGTCACGCACGCGACGAAGGCGTCGCCGTCTGCGTCCGTCGCGACGCTGGTGGCCAGGTCGGAGCCGGACACGCCCCGTCGATCTGCCTCGTCCAGGCCACCAGGCCGTTGGCGCGCACCTTGACCACGAGGACGTCGGGGGGACCGCCGCCCACTTGGCGCATCCCGGCCACGAGGGCATTGCCGTCGCCATCGGTCGTGAGCGCGTAGACGCCGTCGCGCCAGGTCGTGGACGGGGCCACGACCCTGGCCCAGCGGCGTGCTCCGGACGGCGCGAACCGGGTGACGACGATGCGCGAGAAGGCCGGCGACCAGGTGCGCCCTGCCGCCACCACGTCGCCGTTGGGGCAGGCCGCGACGAGTGAGAAGGTGTCGTCGTCGCCGGAGTCCCAGGTAGCGCGTCCAGGTCACCTCCCGGGTCGGCGCCGCGAGCCGCGCCGGCGGCGGCGCTGCGAACGCCAGCGCCGCAAGGCCGGCAACGAGCGCCGCGACGAGCAGCGGCGCGGCGAGTGCTGCTGTGGAGATCACGAAGGCGCGCCGCGTACGGACGCGCGTGGTCCTGCCTGTCCTGATGGCTCCCCCTCCCGTCGGGTCATGCGTGGAGGAGCGTCGCCACCATGGTGAGCCCCGCACAAACGGCGAGGTCTGGCCGGGCGCCTCGCCGGGGTCGCGGTCAGTACGTGAAGTCCACGGCGAACTGGTCGTAGTCGCCGCCGCCGGCGCGGAGCGCCCCCACCACGCGCACGGACGTGTCGCGCACGGCCATGCCGATGGGCTCCATCAAGGCATCCGCCACCGGAAGCCACTCGCCCACCCAGCTGCCGGCGTTCTCCACCTCGGAGCCGCGGAGGACGCGGACCCCCGTCACGAACGCGCTGGTGTGGTGAGCGCCCGCCCCGTACCAGCCGCCGAAGGGGTCCGACCCCGCAGGCTGAACGACTCGGAGTCGGTGGCCGCAGCGGCGTAGCCCCAGCGCTTCACGCCGTCGCTGCCGAACATGGCCACGTAGGGCAGCCTGTCGGCAGGCCAGGGAGGGGACGAGTCGCCGGCCGCGACGATGTTGCCGGCCGCTGTCACCGTCACGTCGAGGAAGGCCTCGTCCGTGTCTGCGGCGCCCTTGTAGGGGTCGAGATCGGTCGCCGCGCGAGCGCCGTTGGTCTTGTAGGCGAGCACCATACCGTCCTGGGCGGTGGCGGCGCGTTTGGTGTACCCGGCCACGTACACGCCGCCGCCCGGTCGCAGCGCCAGCGCGTAGGTCTGGGCGCCGAGGTTCTCCGGACCCGCGTACTTCTTGGACCAGAGCACCTTTCCGGCAGCGGAGAGGCGTATCACCGCCGACTGCTCGATCCCCTTCGGCGTGCACCAGAGGCCCGTCGCATACGAAGAGCCGTCCAGAGCGACGGCGAAGTCCCACGGGTAGGCGCTCACGTCCTTCGTGAGGAGCACCGTCGTCCAGCGCCACGCGCCGGACGGCGTGCAGCTCACCACCGCCCAGTCGACGTCGGTCGCAGTCGAGGTCTTGCTGATGAGCGACGACATTGCCGCGTGCGTCCACGCCGGCGGCGATGCACGGCTGGACTGATGCCCGGGCAGGGCGTACCGGCGCGACCAGGCGAGCGTCCCGTTCTTCGTCGACCACTTGAGCACGACCAGCTTGGATCCGGCGTTGCCGACCTGGTAAACCCACCGGCCGTCCGGTGACGGCACGAGCGCGGTGCCTTCGGTCCCGGCGGAGGCGGAGGCGGCCCAGCTCCTGGTCCACTCCCGAAATCCGCCCCGGTATCTCGACAGGCACATCACGGTGGCGGTCGGCGTCACGCTCAGCTCACCGCCCACCAGGGTGGCGCCGCCCCTGAGGACGATCACCGAGCGTGCGACGTCCGTGCCGTCCGGCACCCCCGCGAGCGTCGCCGTCCACGTCGGGGTCGCGACCGGGTCGACGATGGCTGTGCGGGGTGCGGCGGTCGCGGCCGGAGCCGTCATGGCGGCGAAGGCCGCTGCGGCCGTGAGCGTCGCGAGCGCGACGCCGCAAGCGGATCGCGCGAGAACCTGCGTGGTGACGCTGGTACTTCATGGTGCTCCCCTCCTCGAGTCCCTCTGGCCATCGTAGCGTGCGCGGCGGCCGCCGCGCCAACGGCCACGCCCGGGCGGTATACGCTTGAGCGTGGTGAAATGAGAGCCGTGTGAGGAGGCGGGAGTGCGCGTCGCCCTGTTCATCACCTGCGTGGGAGACACGCTGTTCCCCGAGACGGGGCGCAGCGTGGTGCGCGTGCTGGAGCGGCTGGGGCACGAGGTCGTGTTCCCGGCGGAGCAGACGTGCTGCGGGCAGATGCACGTCAACAGCGGGTACCGCGCCGAGGCGCTGCGGCTGGCGCGGCGGCTGGTGGACGTGCTGGGGCGGGACGACGGCGTGGACGCGGTGGTCTCGCCGTCGTCCTCGTGCGTGGGGTGGCTGCGCGAACTGCTGCCGCGGCGTCGCGCGCGAGGAGGGCGACGAGCGGCTGGCGGCGGACGCGGAGGCGCTCGGCGGCAGGCTCTTCGAGTTCTCCGAGTTCCTCGTCCGCCGCCTCGGCGTGGAGGACGTCGGCGCGTCGTACCCGCGGCGCGTCACGCTGCACCCCACCTGCCACTCGCTGCGCGTGACGCGCGTCGGCGACGCGCCCCAGCGGCTGCTCGCGCACGTGCGCGGGCTCGAGCTGCTGGAGCTGCCGGACGCCGCCGAGTGCTGCGGGTTCGGCGGCACCTTCTCCATCAAGAACGCCGCCGTCTCGCTGGCGATGCTCGAGGACAAGTGCCGCAGCATCCTGGCGACGGGGGCCGAGGTCGTCACGGCCGTCGACCCGTCGTGCCTGCTGCACATCGGCGGCGGGCTGAGCCGGCTGGCGCCGCCGGCGCCCGGACGGGGGGACCGGCGGTGCGCGCCGTGCACCTCGCGGACATCCTCGCGCGCGCGAGGGGCCGGCGTGAGCCGCGGGCACCCGCACGACTTCCCCGCGGCCGCGCGCGAGGCGCTCGCCGACGAGCAGCTGCGCGCGCAACATGCGGCGCGCCACGCAGACCATCCGCGGCGCGGCGCGCCGCGGCCGTCGCGGAGCTGCCCGACTTCGAGGAGCTCCGCGAGCAGGCGCGCCGCCTCAAGGACGACGCGCTGGGCCGCCTCGACGAGCTGCTGGCGCAGTTCGAGGCGGCCGCCACCGCGGCGGGGGCGCACGTCCACCACGCCGCCGACGCCGCGGCCGCCAACGCCATCGTCGCCGGACATCGCCCGGCGCCACGGCGTCACCGAGCTGGTCAAGATGAAGTCGCTGGCCACCGACGAGATCCGCCTCGACGCCGCGCTCGCCGAGGCCGGCGTCGAGCGCCGTCGAGACCGACCTCGCCGAGCTCATCGTGCAGCTGGCCGGCGACACGGCGTCGCACATCCTGGTGCCGGCCGTGCACTACAGCCGCGGCCAGATCCGCGACATCTTCGCGCGCACCATCGCGCGCGGGCGCGACATCTCCGACGACCCCAACGAGCTCGCCGAGGTCTCGCGCCTGTACCTGCGCGAGCGGTTCCTGCGCGCGGGCATGGGGGTGACGGGCGGCAACGTCGCCGTCGCCGAGACCGGCACCGTCTGCGTGGTGGAGAACGAGGGCAACGGGCGCATGGTGACGACGCTGCCGCCGGTGCTGGTGAGCGTGGTCGGCATCGAGAAGGTGGTGCCGTCGCTCGAGGACCTCGGCCTGCTGCTGCGCCTGCTGCCGAGGTCCGCGACCGGCGAGCGGATGAGCTCCTACGTCTCGCTGCTCACCGGCGTACGCCGGGCGACGGGCCGCAGGAGTACCACATCGTGCTGCTCGACAACGGGCGCCGCAACGCGCTGGCCGACCCGGTGGGGCGGCAGGCGCTGAGGTGCATCCGCTGCAGCGCCTGCCTCAACGTGTGCCCGGTCTACACGCGCGTGGGCGGGCACGCCTACGGGTCGATCTACCCGGGGCCGATCGGCGCGATCCTGACGCCGCAGCTGTGGGGGATGGAGGAGCACGCCAAGCTGCCGTTCGCCTCCACGCTGTGCGGCGCCTGCGCGGAGGTCTGCCCGGTGGGCATCGACATCCCCGAGGTGCTGCTGTACCTGCGGGCGCGGGCCGTGCGCGAGCAGGCGCCCGCGCTCGAGAAGGCGCTGTTCGGCGCCGCGGCGTGGACGTTCGGCTCGCCGCGGCGCTTCGCCGCCGCGCAGAAGGCGGGGAGGGCCGCCGAGCTGCCGCTCGCTCGCGGCGGCCTGGTGCGCCGGCTGCCGCCGCCGCTCGCGGGCTGGACGGAGGGACGCGACCTGCGCCCGGTGGCGCGCGAGACGTTCCGCGAGTGGTGGGCGCGCGAGCGCGGCGAGGCCGGCCGGCGCGCCGGGCGGGGAGGAGCGCCGTGAGAGGCGCCGTGACCGCGCGGACTCCGCCGGCGCCGCGGAGCCCGCCGTCCTCGACCTGTTCGTCGAGCGCCTCGAGCGCGCGCACGTGGAGGTCCGCCGCGTGGCCGCAGGCGACGTCGCGGCGGAGGCGCCCGGGTCTGCGCCGAGCGCGGCGTGCGCCGGCTCGGCGTGCCGCCCGGGCTCCCGGGAGTGGCGGCCTGGGCGGCCGGCCGCGCGGGCCGGCCGGCGTGGACGTGGTCGAGGACCACGAGCTCTCGCCGGCCGAGCTGGACGCGCTGGACGCCGCGCTCACCGGCTGCACGCTCGCGGTGGCGGAGACGGGGTCGCTGGTGCTCGCCGCCGGCCCTGCCGACGGGCGGCGAGCCCTCTCCCTGGTCCCCGACGTCTACCTCTGCGTCGTCGGCGAGGACCAGGTCGAGCCGGACCTGCCGGCGGCGATGGCCCGCATCGCCGCGCTCGATCAGGGAGACGGGCCGGCCGGTGGTCTTCGTCTCCGGCCCGTCCGCCACCTCCGACATCGAGCTCCACCGCGTGGAGGGCGTGCACGGCCCGCGGCGGCTCGTCGTGCTGCTGGTCTCGCCTGACCCGGCCGCCCGCGGGTCCGCCAGCATGCCGTTCAGGCGTCCGGGTACCACGCCGCCATGACTCGGAACCGCCTGGAAGCCTTCAGCGACGGCGTGATCGCCATCCTCATCACCATCATGGTGCTGGAGCTCACGATCCCGCACGGCGCCGAGCTGAGCGACCTGCGGCACCTGGCCCGTGTTCCTCAGCTACGTGATCAGCTTCGTCTACCTGGCCATCTACTGGAACAACCACCACCACGTGCTGTACCTGACCGAGCGCGTCGACCGGCAGGGTGCTGTGGGCGAACATGCACCTGCTGTTCTGGCTCTCGCTGGTCCCGTTCGCCACCGGCTGGATGGGGGAGAACGAGTTCGCCGCCACGCCGACGGCGCTGTACGGCGTGGTGCTGCTGCTCGCCGGCGGTCGCGTACTACATCCTCGTGCGCGTGATCATCCGCAGCCAGGGCAAGGACTCGCTGCTCGCGCGGGCGATCGGCAGCGACTTCAAGGGCAAGATCTCCGTGGTGCTGTACGCCGTGGCGATCCCGGTCGCGCTGGTGGCGCCGTTCGTCGCCCTCGGCCCTGTACATCGTGGTGGCGGCCATCTGGCTGGTGCCCGACCGGCGCATCGAACGCGTCGTGCTGGCGTGCGAGAACGGCGCTGGGGGTCGGGACGGCCCGGAGGACGACTGAGGCGTGGAGGCGGCGGCTCAGTCGCTAATGGCGACCGTTTCAGCTCCGGTATCAGGCGGGTACCGTCAGCCGCAGCACCGCAAGACCCGGGCCGGCGGCGGAGACGCCGGCCCTTCACGAAAAAGGAGCGACATGGCAGTCCAGGTAGGTCAGCCCGCGCCGGAGTTCGCCCTCACGGGCGTCAAGGACGGCGAGTTCGTCGACGTGAAGCTCAGCGACTACCGCGGCAAGTGGGTGGTCCTGTTCTTCTATCCGCTCGACTTCACCTTCGTGTGCCCCACGGAGATCCAGGGGTTCGCCAAGCACAACAGCGAGTTCGAGGACCTCGGCGCGGTCGTGCTCGGCGCCAGCACCGACAGCCAGCACAGCCACAAGGCGTGGATCGAGCGCGACTTCGGCGGCTCGCTGCCGTTCCCGCTGCTCAGCGACATGAAGGGCGAGACGGCGGACGCCTACGGTGTGCTCCTGCCGGCGGGCATCTCCCTCCGCGGCACGTTCATCGTCGACCCCGAGGGCACGCTCAAGTACGCGGTCGTGCACGACAACAACATCGGCCGCAACACCGACGAGACGCTGCGCGTGCTCCAGGCGCTGCAGACCGGCGAGCTCTGCCCGGTCGACTGGCGGCCCGGCCAGGCGACGCTCAGCTGAGAGCGGCTCGTCCGCGGCGTCCGGACCCGGGATCCGGGGCGCAGCGGTGAGAGCCTGAAGACGGCAGCGGCGCCGCGAGGCGGCCGCCGCGCCGAGTGTGAGGGGCGCCGCGAGGCCGAAGAGCCGCGCGGCGCCCCTCGTGTCCCCGGCGGGGTACGCTCTGCCGCGACGACATCGCCCGAGCCGGGTACGTACCTCTCGGGACCACGGCGAAGGGAGAGACATGGCAGTCATCGACGACTGGTTCGACGAGCAGACGCTGATCGAGATGGTGCCCGCGGACGTGTTCATGCGCGGCGCCTCCGCCGTGGAGGACGGCGCCGTGAACGTCGAGGAGCGCACCGACGCTCGCCTGTTCGCGCGCGTCGAGGCCGGGGACCACCTGGTCGACGCCGAGTGGGTCCTGGACGGCGAGCAGCTCGAGTTCGCCTGCAGCTGCGGGCAGGCCGCCGAGCGGCCGTGCGAGCACCTCATCGCCGCCGCGCTGTGGACCTGGCCGGAGGAGCGCCCGAGCGAGGACTGAGTCCTCGCGCGTCCTCGGGCGGCCCGAGCATGGACTTCCGCAACCTCGGCCGAAGCGGCCTCAAGGTGTCGTCCCTGTGCCTGGGGACGATGACCTTCGGCAGCGGCTTCATGGGCATCGGGGTGGTGGACCAGCGCGGCGCCGACGACATCGTGCGCGCCGCGCTCGACGCCGGCGTCAACTTCTTCGACACCGCCGACGTGTACTCGCGCGGCCAGTCCGAGGAGCTCCTCGGCCGCGCGCTCAAGGCGTCCGGCGTGCCGCGGCAATCGGTGGTCGTGGCGACCAAGGTGCGCGGCACGATGAGCGACGCCGCCAACGACGGCACCGGCGACATGAACAACCGCGGCCTCGGCCGCAAGCACGTGCTCGAGGGCATCGACGCCAGCCTGCGGCGCCTCCGCATGGACTACGTCGACCTCTACCAGATCCACGGGGTCGACCCGCACACGCCCATCGAGGAGACGCTCGAGGCCCTGAACGACGTGGTGCGTGCGGGCAAGGCGCTCTACGTCGGCTGCTCCAACCTCGCCGCCTGGCAGGTGGAGAAGGCGCTCGGCATCTCGGAGCGGCGCGGCTGGGCCAAGTTCGTGAGCGTCCAGGCCTACTACTCGCTGGTGGCCCGCGACCTGGAGGTCGACGTGCTGCCCATGGCGCGGGAGGAAGGCCTGGGCATCCTGACCTGGTCGCCGCTCGCCGGAGGGTACGTCTCGGGCAAGTACCGCGCCGGCAGCCCGGAGGTGGGCCGGCGCAACCACTTCGACTTCCCGCAGGTCTCGCCGAGGGCGGAAGAGGCGCTCGCGGTGCTGGAGGACGTCGCCCGCGAGCGCGGCGTCAGCATGGCCCGGGTCGCGCTCGCCTGGCTGCGCCAGCAACCCGGCGTGACGTCCGTGATCGTCGGCGTCCGCGACGCCACCCAGCTCGCCGACGACCTCGGCGCCGCCGACCTGCAGCTCACGCACGAGGAGCTCAGCCGCCTCGGCGAGCCGACGCGCCCCGAGCTCCCGTACCCCCAGTGGATGATCGCCCGCCAGACCGGGGCGCCGCGCACGTTCTGAGGCCGACTGTTGTCTGGTGTGGCAACGGCTCGTGTCTCAGGCAGGCGCGCCGCCGGGCGCGAGTCTTGACCCCGCCCCTGCGTGTCCGTAGCCTGACGGGTGCGCGATCTCTCCGGTCCAGCGGCCAGGGAGGAGGGTGCCACCGGTCATCGTCCGTCGCGTCCGAGCCGGCCGTCTCCGGCCGTCTCCGCGTGGTCCCGCGGCTGCTGAGCCGCGTCACGAATCCCAGGGGGATGTACACATGAGGAAGGGACTCTGGCTGGCGCTCGTCCTGGCACTGGCGGTACTGCTCGTCGTGCCGGCCGTGGCGTCCGCGCTCACCTACGACGAAGCTGTGGACCAACTGCTGGCCGGCGGGTACCCGCAGGGCATCGAGGAGTATCTGACCAGTCAGGGAACGTCGGACATCGGCATGGCCTTCGGCGGGTCGTCGGCCGACACGGCACGGGCCCAGTACCTGGCGAAGGAGCTCCGCAAGCTCGGGCTACCAGGTGAACCTGGAGCCGGTGCCGCTCGACGTGATGGAGTTCAAGGGCGCGAGCGTCACCGCCGGTGACGCGACCTACGTCGCCTCGACCTTCGGCGGCGTGCGTGGCACGCCCAAGAAGGGGATCAGCGGCCCGCTGGTCTACGTCGGGCGCCGCCACGGCCGCCGAGGTCGCCGCGGCCGGCGACCTGACCGGCAAGGTCGCCATCATCGACGCCTACCTCGGCTCGTGGTGGATGAACTGGCCGTGGACCGAGGCGGCGCTCGCAGGCGCCTCCGCCATCATCTACACCGGTGTCGCCGGACGACGAGGCCTACTACGCCGAGCCCACGTCGCTCGGCTCGTTCGACGCCGAGTACCGGTACGAGCTTGCGCCGGTCGTCTACATCTCGCAGGTCGACGGCATGGCGCTCAAGGCCGCGCTGGCGCGCCGATCCGGCGCTCGAGGCCACGTGGTCAACGACGTGCAGACCACGCTCGCGAGGAAGGGCGGCCGCGGCTACAACGTCGTCGCCACGCAGGCCGGCACCAAGAAGGGCGCCGGGCGCATCGTCATCGGCGCCCACCACGACGCGTACTTCCACGCCGGCCTCGACGACACCGGCGGCGTCACCAGCGGCATGCTGATGGCCAAGGCCATCAAGATGAGCCACTACCGCCCGCCCGCATCCATCACCTTCCTGTTCACCACAGGTGAGGAGTACGGGCGCGTCAACTCCTACTACGACTGGCTGATCGGCGCCTGGCACGCGATCACCAAGCGCCACACCCAGTGGGCCGGCAGCACGCGCCCTCATGATGAACCTCGAGTCGATGGCCATGAAGGGCGCGATCATGGAGACGCGCGCCACGCCCGAGGTCAAGACGCTCGATCAAGGAGGCGGTCGAGGCGCTGCCCGCCGGCACCGTGCCCGACGGCTACAACATCAAGGCGGTGAACTGCTGGAACGACCAGTGGACGTTCACTGCGGCCGGCGTGCCGAGCATGTACTTCCGCGCCCGCACGCCGGAGTACGGCTACAAGTGGTACCACACCGACTTCGACACCATCGACCTGATGGACTACGACTACCTCGGCGACCATCAACAAGCTGACCTTCGGCATCGCGTCGCAGTTCGGCACGACAGGGGCCGTGCTGCCATACGACCTGAGCGCACGGGCGGCCGAGCTCGACGACGCCGTCGACGGCGCGGCACTCAAGGCCGACGGCGCGGACGCGGCAGACGGTCGATCGCGCTCGAGGCGAGCGATCGCCACGTTCAGACGAAGCGCGCCGACGCGTACCAGGCACGCGCCGCGTCGATTCCCGCGCGCCGCACCAGCCGTCAGCGAACGTCGCTGCTCGATCAACGTCGAGAAGCGGCTGAACAAGGCGTTCACGGCGCTCGACGCGTGGGACACCACCGTCTACCCGCACGCGCAGGTGCAGTACGACATCGAGCAGCTCGATGCCGCGCTCGCCGCGCTGACCGCCGACCCGGTGGACGCCGCCGCGGCGACCAGCGCCCTCGAGGGCGTCGGGCATCACGTTCAACGCCCTGTCGTTCAGCTACGAGAACTACAAGATGCAGCTGGCGATGCACGCGCCCGGCTATCCGGCGGCCTGTACTGGGGCGGCCAGGGTCACCTGTCGCCGTACCTCGACGTGGTGCCGGAGCTCGGCAAGGTGACGGGCGGCGACTACGCCGGCGCCAAGACGAGCCTCACGGCGATGCAGCGACGCCGAGGTCGACCGAGCTGGACGCCCGGCTGGCGGCGATGACCAAGGCGCTGCAGCCGGTCAACGCCGTCCTGCCGGCCATCAGGTAGGAGTCGAGCGAAGCGAGTGGCGGAGGGGGCCGGGGCGCCGGGAGGCGCCCCGGCCCCTCGTCGTGTGGGCGAGGCCGCTCGCCGGGGCCGATGCTAGAATCGGCGACGTGCCCATCTACGAAGTACCAGTGCGCGAGCTGCGGCGAGCGCTTCGAGATCCTCTGCGGTCACTCCGAGCGTGACGAGAAGGCCGTCTGCCCGTCGTGCGGCGGCCGTGACGTCACGCAGGTCCTGGGCGGGTTCCAGGTCGGCATCTCCCGCACCCGGCTCAACCCGGGCGTCTTCGAGCACAAGAAGGGCCAGAAGACGGAGTACAAGCCGCCCAAGCAGGGCTGAGCCCGGCGGCCGGCGCCTGGGCTCCGCGCGAAGCCGGCATGAAGCCGAGCCCGTACGCGTCGACGCCGCGGTGAGGGCCGGAGGCACTGGGCCGGCCCTCGCCGCGGCGTCGGTCTGCTGGCGGAGTCGCGCGTCGCGGCGCGCGCCGGGGGGTCCGAGACGCGCGGCACGTCGGCGCGCGGCTTCACCAGCTTGAGTCCGTCATTCCCAGCGCGGTCTCCTCACACGCCGTTGTGCGTTGTGACGGCGACTGCCCGGCGTCTGACCCTGTCCTGGTCCGATTCTCGACCTTCGGGCGAGGAATTCCAGTTTTGAGGGAGCCGCCGCCGATGACTGGTGTTCGCGAGAAGGGCTTCACGCTGCAGGACGAGGGGCGACCGGAGGAGAAGAGGTCTGGGCGCCGGGGCGGTGCCGGCCGGGGCCTGGCCGGCGGGGAGGCCCCGGCGCCCAGGAGGCGGCGACGGCGACGGAGAGCGGGCCGTCGCCGTCGCCGGAGCGCGCCGTCCGTGGCCGGACGCGCCGTCCGTCAGTTCGGGCAGGTCGTGCCCGTGCCGAGCGCCGGCCGCAGCGTGATGCGCTGGGCGGTGAACACCGGCGCCGCCGGATCGGTCTTGTCGAGCGTGCCGACCGAGGTGCACGCGGTCGCCGGCGTTGAAGTCGGCGAGGGTGATGGCTCACGAGCTGGCCGTCCACGGTGCGCTGGTAGAGCCTGGTGGTGGCCGTCACGGTGATCGACGACGACGTGACCTTTGTAGGCACGCGCGCGGCGGTTGCTCTGCTTGACCAGCACGGTGAGCGTGGAGGCGCCGGTGTCGACCGCCTGCACGGTGCCGCTGAGGGAGTACTTGACGTTGTGGGCGTGGGTCTGCGTCTGGGTGCCGCCGCCGGTCCGCGCTGCCCGGCCGCCGCCGGGCCGGTGCCGTCGCAGGTGCCGCCGGCGGCGAGCGCGGCGGGCGCCAGCAGCAGCGCAAGGGCGAGTGACGGACATCGGCCGACGATCAGCTTCTTCATGAGGACCTCATGTGGTGAGAGTTGGCCTTCTGCCTCCAGACGCCGCCGGCCGGGATCCTTAGCGCGGCCGGGGCTCGGCTCCCACAAGTGCTTCACGAGCCGGTGCTAAGGTTCTGGGAGAGTCGACGTCTGGAGGATGGTGTCGCAGATCAAGGCGTGGGAGCCACAAGCGAACGGACCTGGAGGCTTCGCCGACGAGTCGGCGCTGGTCGCGGGTCTGCGTGCCGGCACAGCCCGAGGCGTTCGAGGCGCTCCACGCCGCGTATGCGCCGTCGATCTACAGCCTCGCCCTGCGGATCGTCGACGACCCGCACGAGGCGCAGGACGTGGCTCAGGAGGTGTTGATCAAGGTGCTCAGAGGGCTGCCCGCCAGACGAAGGGGATTCACGCTCCCCGCGTGGCTCTACCGGGTGACGGTCAACGCGGCGTTCGACCACGTGCGGGCGCGCAAGCGCAGGCCGGTGACCGTGGCCGAGGAGGACGTCCGCGAGCTCGCCTCGCCGGTGGACGAGTTCGAGCGCGCCGAGCTGGCGCAGCGCGTGGAGACCACGCTGCGAGCGAGCTGCCCAAGCGGCAGCAGGTGGCGCTGGTGCTGCGCGACGTGCACGGGCTGAGCGTCGGTGAGACCGCCTCCGTGCTCGGTGTGACCAAGGCGTCGGCGGACGTGCTTCTCTCGCGGGCGCGCGCCGGCTTCCGCAAGGTCTTCCTGGCCGGCGCGCGTCGCCGGACGCTGCGTCGAGGCCGACGAGCATCCTGGCGGGAGGCGTGGGCGGCGGCATCTCCACCGCTGACCGCGCCGTGCTCAAGGAGCACGCCAGGACGTGCCCGGACTGCCGGCGCGCGGTCGAACTGTGGGGCGTCGCGCCGGTCGGGCTCGGGCTGCTGCTGCCGCAGGTCGCTCTGCCGGCGAAGCTCAGCCTGGGCGCGACGCTGGCGGCCGCGCAGGCGGCCGGCGTGGCGCTGCCGGCGGGACTCGGAGCTGCGGCCGCCGCGGCCGGCGCGTCCGCGGCCGGCGCCGGCGCGGCGGTCACGGCGGCTGCGCGTCGCGCACCGCGGCGGCGCCGGTCGCCGCTACGGCGGCCGGCGACGCCGGCGTGCTCGCGACGCTCGGCTCTGCCGCCGGGGTCAAGATCGCGACGCTCGCCGCCGTCGCCACCGCCGCTCGGGATCGCCGGGGTGGCCGCGCACCAGCGTGCGACGACGCGGCAGGACCGCCGCCGACATCGCCGGCGATGGCCGCGGGCAGCGGCCGCCGGGCGCTCCGGCGGCGCCGGCGCCGGGGGCGGCCGGCGGGCACGGCTGCTCGCGCAGGCGCACCGTGGCGACGCGCCCGGCCGGACGGTGCGCGCACGCCGGCGCGCGCGGCGACGGCGCGGCGGGGCAGCGCTCCCGAAGGCGCAGCCCGGAGACGCCGCGGGCGAGTGGCTCCGGCGCCAGCCGGGCGGCGGCTCCGCGCAGGCCGGCGGCTCCGGCGGAGCCGGCGGCGCCGGCGGGTCGCCGGCTCGGTGCGAGTCAGGGCGGCACGGGCTCCGGCGCGGCGGGTCGACGGGCTCCGCCGGCGGCGACGGGTTCACCGGCGGCACGGCTCCGGCGCGGCACCGGAGGGCACGGGCGCCGGCGGCGGCCGGCGGCGGCGGCGGCGGGACGGGCGCCGGGGGCAGCGGCGGAGGTCAATCCTCCGGGGACTGAGGCGCGCGCACGCGTAGTGCGCCGCGCGTGAGCCCGGCGGCGACGGGCACGTCGCCGAGGGCGTCGCCGTCCACGTCCAGCGGGAAGAGGCCGGCTCGCGGCCGGCGTCCCGGCCACTCCTCCGGCAGCACTTCGATCTCCCGGCAGGTGAAGTGGTCCACTCCCGGCTCCAGGATGTGCGTGCCCTTGTAGACCGTGCCGAGCCGCCCGACGAGGCGCCAGCGGGTCTTCGTCTGGAATACCACCACCTCGAGCAGGCCGTCGTCGAGCTTCGCCATGGGCGCGATGTTCATGCCCCCACCGAACGTGCGGCCGTTGCAGATGCAGACCGCGTGGCCGTGGACGGCGATCTCGCGACGCTCCCCGTCGGGGTCGACATAGCGGCAGCGGAGCCGCACGCGCCTGCAGGTGAAGATGGCGCGCAGGGTGGCCTGGCCGTAGGCGAGGCGGCCGCTCATGAACCCCGGCGCCGTCGCAGTGTAGCGGTCGACGAGGCCGCCCACACCGGCCGAGAGCACGTTGATCCAGCGGCGCTCGACCGGGCGGCCCTCCGAGGTCCGGGAACCGGGCCCAGCCGACGTCGACGGCGCGCTCGACGCCGCCCTCGAGGGCGGCGAAGTACGCGCCGAGCTCGTGCGGGATGCCGAGCGAGCGGCCGAAGTCCCCACCGGTGCCCGTGCCCACGATGCCGAGCGCGGGGGGTGCTGCGGTCGCGGCAGCTGGGGCGTTGGACGGGGTCGGGAGCATTCCGTTGACGATCTCGTCGAGGGTACCGTCGCCGCCGAGTCCGATGACGAGTGGGCGGCGGTCGCGCGCGGCGGCGGCAGCGAACTCCGCCGCGTCCCCCCGCCGCGCGGTCTCGGCGACGTCCACCTCGCCGACCGCGCCGCGGACGCCGGCGAGGTAGTGACCGAGCTCGCGGCCGGTCCGGCCGCGACCGGAGGCGGGATTGACGATGACGAGCGGGCGCTGGGCGCCGGGGACGGCGGTCTTCATGCCCGGAACGCTACCAGACCGCGCCAAGTTCGCCCAAGCTCCCGGGAAGTGCCTGCAAGGATTGCCCATCTGGTACCGCCGGCGGCGGGTCTGGTATGAATGCGGGCGGACGGGAGGCGCACGTGACGGACCTGCAGAGACCACCCATCGAGCCCATCGAGCCGGCGTTCCGGCAGCAGTACCACACGCCCGGAGCAACTGGACCGCCTCAAGCAGGCGACGCTGGACATCCTGGAGACCGTCGGCGTCAGGTTCCAGAGCGCGAAGGCGCTGGACCTTCTCGAGGAGGCCGGAGCGCGGGTGGACCGGGCGGCCGAGGTGGCCAAGCTGCCGCCGGCCCTGGTGCTCGAGGTCATGGCGACGGCGCCGCGGCGCTTCGCCCTCGGCGCCCGCGATCCGAGCTGTGACATCTCCGTCGGCGACGGCCGCACCTACTGCACCACGGACGGGTGCGGCGTCGAGATCGTCGACTTCCGCACCCGGGAGCGCCGCCAGTCGACGAAGGCCGACCTGGCGGACGTCACGCGGCTTCAGGACGCGCTCTCGAGCATCTCGTTCTGGTGGCCCACGGTGAGCGCCGGCGACTGCGGCGAGACCGCGCAGCTGCACGAGCTGGACGCCGGCTGGAACAACACGGTCAAGCACCTGCAGGGGATGGTCAATGGCGCGCGCGAAGCCCGCTACGCCGTCGAGATGGCGACCGTCATCGCCGGCAGCGCCGAGGAGCTGCGCCGGCGTCCGGTGCTCAGCGACCTCATCGGCACCGTCTCGCCGCTCGTGGTGGACAAGGACGCGATCGAGGCGGCCCTGGTGTTCGCGGCCGCCGGCGTGCCGGTCACGTGGGTGACGATGCCGACCCTCGGGACCACGGCCCCGGCCACCAAGGCCGGCGCCTACGCCCTCGGGTCGGCGGAGCTCGTCGCCGCCACCGTGGTGCTGCAGCTCGCGAGTCCGGGCGCGCCGGTGCTGCACTCCACCATGCAGAGCTGGGCCGACCCGCGCAGCGGCAACTTCGTCAGCTTCCCGCTCGACGGCCGCACGCGAGCCCTGGGTACGGAGCTCGCGCACCACTGGGGCGTGCCGGCGGAGTCGGCGGCCTGCGGCACCGACTCACCCGTGCCCGGTACCTGGCAGGCCGGCGTGGAGGAGGCGCTCGACCTTGCGCAGGCGGCGCAGGAAGGCTCCGACCTCATGCCCAGCATCGGCCTCGTCAACGTCTACACGCTCTTCTCTCCGGAGCACCTCATCCTGGGCGACGACATCTACCGCCGCGCGCGCTACGCCGTGCAGGACATCGGACTGGACGACGAGGAGATCGCGCTGGACGCCATCGCCGAGGTCGGCCCCGGCGGGCACTTCCTCGGCCACCGGCACACGCGGGCGCACATGCGCGCCGCGGTCACGCCCGGCATCACGCACGTGCTGGGGCCGGGCGGCGCGCCGCGCGACCCGGTGGAGGTCGCGCGCGAGCGCGCGGAGGAGCTGTGGCGCGACTACCGGCCGGAGCCGCTGGAGGAGGACAAGGCGGCGGAGCTGGCGAGGATCCTCGCCGCCGCCGACGCCGAGCTCCGGGGCTGACGGCCAGAGGCCTCCGAGCCTCTACCTTCTTGCCGTTTCGATGTGGGATGCTCCCCTCGAGAGCTACGACGAGAGGAGCACCATGGACGAGAACGTGAACGCGGAGCAGACCGGCACGACCGAGGTGCGTCGCGGCGTGGCCGGGGTGGTGAGGGCCGCCGGCGACGTCAACGTGCAGCAGGCCATGACGATGGTGACGACGGCCCGGGGCGCCACGAACGTCCAGCAGGCGGCCTCGATGGCCGTCGTCTCCGGCGGGGACACGAACATCAAGATGGCCGGCGCCGTGGCCGTGCCGACGCTCGGCGACGTGCACATGGAGATGGCCGGCGCGCAGTGGGTCGTGGCCGCCGGCGACGTGACCATCGACAAGGGCGGCTGCGGAGCTGCCGTGGCGCCCTCGGTGCGTGTGGACCGCGGCGGCGTGGGTGTGGCGCTCGGCTGGCACGTGGAGGTCGGAGAGGGCGGCCGCATCCTGTTCGGGCCGCTCGCGGCCGTCGCGCTCGGCCTGGCCTTCGGCGCCGGCGCCGGCCTCGTCGTGGCGGTGAGCGCCGGGTTCGCCGCGCGTCAGGCGCTCAAGCGGCTGCCGCACATCCCCTTCATCTCATGATCGTCGTCCGGCACTCGGTGGTCGTCGACGAGCCTGTGCAGCGGGCCGGCCACCTGTGGGCCGACTTCGTGGCGCACCGCTTCGCCGACAGCGACTTCGCGCCGGACGAGTGGCTGGCCGCGGACGGCGCCGGGCGTCTGATGGGCACCGGCGACGTGCACTTCGAGTCGGTGAGCGTGGCCCGCACCAAGGTCACGCTCACCGTCCGCCTCGACCTCCAGCCCTCGGACCCGCAGACCGGCCCGGAGGTGGAGGGTGCGTACCACCGGGCCGTCTCCCACCTCGACCGGCTTCCACGAGTTCGTGGACGCGCGGATCGCCTAGCGTGGCCGGGCTGAGGCGGGCGCGGCGGACGCCGCCGGCCGCGCCCGCGAGGTGCTCGACCGGATCGCGCCGCTCGGCAGCGAGGAGGCGCGCGCCGGCATGGCACGCTACGGCATCCGCACCGAGGATGCGTTCGGCGTCTCGATCTACGAGCTCCGCAAGGTGGCCAAAGGACTGGGGCGAGACCACGAGCTGGCGCTCGCCCTCTGGGTGACCGGCAACCACGAGGCACGCCTGCTGGCGAGCATGGTCGACGACCCGGCGCAGGTCACCGAGCGCGCAGATGGAGGAGTGGGCGGCGGAGTTCGACTCCTGGGACGTCTGCGACCAGGTCACCTCCAACCTGTTCGACAAGACGCCGTTCGCCTGGGACAAGGTGCGGGCAGTGGAGCGGCTCGCCGGACGAGTGGGTCAAGCGAGCCGCGTTCGCCACGGCGGCCGCCCTGGCCGTGCAGGACAAGCGGGCGGCCGACGAGCCGTTCCTCGAGATCCTCGAGCTCTGCCGGCGCGAGGCCGGCGACGACCGCAACTACGTGAAGAAGGCGGTCAACTGGGCCCTGCGCAACATCGGCAAGCGCGACCTGCGGCTGCACGCGGCGGCGCTGGAGACGGCCGAGGCGATCCTGGCCGAGGGAGAGCGCCGCGCCGCCTGCCGACCGCAGGGACCCCGCCGCCCGCGCCATGCGCTGGGTCGCGCGCGACGCGCTGCGCGAACTGCGCAGCGACAAGGTCCTGGCGCGCGTCGCTCGACGGTAGCTTTGGCAGGTTCGCGCCTCCGGTAGTAACCTTCCCGTGCAGGGGGACAGGGCAAGGCGAGGGGGGTGAGCACGCAGGTGACGGACACTGGCACCACGCTGGACGCCGTCCAGCGCAGAACGCCGCGCGTGCTGGCCGCAATCTCGTGGCTGCGCGGCCACCCGGTCGCTTGCGGCATGCTGGGCACCGCCGGCATCGCGCTGGTGTTCGCCTTGGATCTGGCCCTCCCCGGCGTTCTGGTCAACGGGCTCTACCTCATCCCGCTGTTCTTCCTCGCGCTCGCCGTCAACTGGCGCCCCATGGCGTTCGCAGCCGCACTGTGTGTGGCGCTCTCGGCGTTCGTGATGTTCTGGGAGCAGTCCTACGACACCGACCACTACCTCATCCTTGCGTATGCGGTGCTCATCGGCCTCGGTCTGGTCGTGCTCTCCTACCTCATCAGGCGACTGCTCACGCTGACCGACTATGCGGAGCTGCGCGCCCAGCTCTCGGAGGCCGGGGCGGACATCCTCAGCAGCGGCCGCTCGGTCGACGACCTGGATGAGCTGCTCGAGTACGCCCTGGAGCGCCTGGGCGAGCAGCTCGAGGCCATCAACGGCCTGCTCCTGCTGCTGGAACGAGGGGACTGGGTGGGCCGCGCCGGCTTCGGCATGGGCCTGGACGCCCGGGAGGTCGCCGCCAGGCACGCGGAGATCCCTCTGGCGGCGCAGGCGCTGATCGCCGACATGGCGCTCACGCGCGACCTGACCGACGCGGACCCCGCGCCGCTCGCGGCGCTCGCCGCGTACGTCAAGCTCGAGCGCGTGCTGGTCGTCCCCATCCGCGCTCTCGACCGCGAGGTAGGCGTGCTGGTGTTCAACCGGCCGCAGGACGCCGGCGACTACAGCCGCGACCAGGTGGAGCTCGCCGAGAGCCTCTCCCGCTACATCGGCGTCACCGTGGACAACGTCCGCCTGCTCTACGAGCTCAACACGCGGCGCCGTGACCTGGAGCTGGTGCGCGACTCCAGCCTCGACTTCGCGCAGAGCATCGACATGGAAGAAGTGCTCGAGGCGGTCGCCACGCGGCTCGTCGGGGCGCTCGACATGCAGGCGTGCGAGATCTACGAGGTCGACGTCGAGGCCGGGATGATGCGCAACCTCGTCACCTACGAGGACGGGGTGTTCGACCAGAGCGAGTGGCTCGGCAGGGAGTACGACATCGATCACTTCGCCACGACCGCCATGGCCATCCGCAGCCGGCGGCCGGTGGTGGTGACCTCGGTCGACGACCCGAGGCTCAACGACGTGGAGCGCGAGTCCTGGCTGCGCGACGACGTCAACTGCCAGCTCAGCATCCCGCTGCGCATCCGGGAGCACGTGATCGCGGTGGTGGAACTGCTGGACGGCGAGCAGGGCCGGACCTTCGCCGACGAGGAGATCGAGCTCGCGCGCAGCATCTGCCGGTTCGCCGCGCTGGCCATCGACAAGGCGCGGCTCTTCGACCAGCAGCGCGCCATGGCCGAGCGGCGCGACGGGCTGGCGCGCCGCCTGCAGCGCCTGCAGTCGTTCGCGGTCGGCCTCAACCAGCGGCTCGACCGCGCGGACCTGCAGGAGGTGCTGGACGAGGTCACACGCGCCGCCGTCGACCTGCTGCACGTGCGCTCGGCGGCGGTGATGGCCGGCAGCGGCGACTACGTGGCGGTGCGCTCGCTGGCCGTGGCCGGCGCGGCGCCGCCCAGCGTGCTCGCCGCGGCCGAGGCCGACCTGCTGGAGCGCTGCGCGCCCAGGATGATCGCCTCCAGCGAGCACTTCGTCGGCGCCGACGGCCTCACGGTCACGCCCGGCGACGACGAGACGATGCTGTTCGCGCCGCTCGAGGGCGAGGCCGCGCCGCCGCCCTCGGTGCTCGTGGTCGCCGACAAGCAGCGCGGCGAGTTCGACGCCGAGGACAGGCTGCTGCTCTCCACGCTCGCCGCGCAGCTCAACGCGAGCATGCACAACGCCATCGCCTACCAGCGCGAGCACGTGATCGCGGAGACGTTCCAGCAGGCCCTGCTCATGGACGCCCCGCCCATCCCCGGCATCGAGGTCGGCGTGCACTACCGTGCCGCCACCGACGCGGCCCGCGTGGGCGGCGACTTCTACGACCTCGTCTCGCTGGGGCCCGGCAAGCTGATGGTCATCGTGGGGGACGTGTGCGGCAAGAGCCTGGCGGCGGCCGCCCAGTCCGCCGTGGTGCGCTACATGCTCCGCGCCTACGCCGCCGAGAGCTCGCCGGGAGAGGCGCTCTCCCGGCTCAACTCGGCGGTCATCACGCAGACCCCCAACCAGCCGTTCGTCACCCTCGTGGTGGCCTACGTGGACGTGGCCCGGCACATGTTCGAGTACGCCTGTGCCGGGCACCCGCGGCCGCTGGTGCTCGCCGGGCACGGAGAGTTCCCCATGCCCGGCGAGGGCAACGTGCCGGTGGGCATCTTCCGCGGCGCCACCTACGCGACCAACCGGGCGGTGCTGCCCGACGACTCCTGCGTCGTCCTCTTCACCGACGGCCTCACCGAGGCGCGCCGGGACGGCGTCCTGTTCGGGGAGGAGCGGCTGCTCGAGGCGGTCCGCGCCAACCTGCCTCTGGACGCGCAGAGCCTGGCCGACACGCTGCTCGAGGCGGTCAAGGAGTACGCCGGCGGCATCCTCGCGGACGACTGCGCCGTCGTGACCATCAAGCTGCCGTAGCGCCCGTCCGGTCGCCCGTCCGGTTCACGAACCTCAGGATCGCGTCGAGGTCGATGAACCCCAGCAGCTTGCCGCCGGCGTCGACCACCACGGCCCTGTCGGTCTCGCGCTCGCGCAGCAGCCTGAGCACGTCCACGGCCTGAGTCTCCGGCGTCACCGAAGGGAGCTTGGTCGCCGGCGTCATCACGTCACGCACGCGGTCGCGGTCGTATCGCTCGCGCTGCGCGCGGGCCAGGTCGCGGGCGCACATGAGGCCGCCGTACTCCGCCTCCGGGTCCTCGGCGGCCACCGGCAGGCAGCGGGTGTCCCAGTCGAGCAGGCGGTCGTGCGCCGCCCAGTCCAGCGTCGTGTACGGCGAGAGCCAGCTCTCGAACCTGGTCATGAGCCGTGCGGCGGGGACGCCGCGGAGCTCGTGGTCGATCTGCGGTCTGCCGCGCGGTCGCGCGGGCCGCCTGGATCATCAGCCAGCCGACCAGGGCGAGCCAGATGCCGCCGAAGCTGCCGCGGAACAGGAGCTCCGCGGCTCCGAGGGCGATGAAGCCCCAGGCGAACACCTGCCCGACCACGCGCGGCCCAGCGGGTGGCGCGCACCACGTCGTGCGTGAGGCGCCAGAGCAGCGCGCGCAGCACGCGCCCGCCGTCCAGCGGGAACCCCGGCAGCAGGTTGAACGCGAGCAGCGCGAGGTTGGCCACGCCCAGGTAGGCCAGCACGGCGACGACCTGCTCCGGTCCGGGGAGGAGGTAGGCCGCGCCGAGCGTGACTCCGCCGATGGCGGCGCTCACGAGCGGGCCGGCGATGGCCATCCAGGCCTCGTGGCCGGGGCTGTCCGGCTCGCGCTCCAGTTGCGCGACGCCGCCGAGGACGAACAGGGTGATGTTGCGCACGGGGATGCCCTGCGAGCGGGCCACCAGGGCGTGCCCGAACTCGTGCGCGAGCACGGAGACGAACAGCAGCAGGGTGGCGACGATCGCCGTGGTCCAGTTCGCGGCCGCGCCCCAGCCGGGGTAGGCGCGCGGGAAGAAGCCGGTGGCGAGCGAGTACGCGAAGAACCCCAGCACGAGGAACCAGCTGGGGTGGATGGCCACGTCGACGCCGAAGATCCGCCCGATCTTGAAGCCGCTCATGACCTGATGCCGTTCATGGTGTCCTCCATCACATCCTTGCAATGGAGTTGTTCCACGCACCAAACCCGGAGGAACGGCGGGGCGACGGCTCGGCGCGTCAGGCGACGGTGACGACCGTCGCCATCGCGTCGGCGACGGCCAGCACGGAGGCGCGCCGGCCGAGGCGGGCGTCCTCGGCGGCGAGGGCCGCGTCGACGGAGTCGAACGCGGCCACCCCGAGGTGGGCGAGCGGCTCGAGGAACCCGGGGTCCAGGGCGCCGGCGACGGCGAGGCGGAACCGGTCCAGCACCCGGGCGACGACGAACGAGCGCTGGCCGCCCGGGCCCAGCGGCTCGCGCAGGCCGCGCCGCAGCAGTTCGGCCGGGGAGGAGGCGGCGGCGAGCACGTCGAGGAAGTTCCGCTCGCCCGGTCCGTCGCCGGCGCCGAGCGGCAGGTCCGCCGCGAGCACGATGAGCCCGCCCTCCACTACGGAGGGGCGGGCGGCGAGCCCGAGGTACGTCGCCGCCCGGCTCGCCTGGTAGAGGCAGTCGCCCTTGGGATCGTGGATGCCGGCCACCACGACGTCGTAGCGGGTCGCTGCACCTCGCGCAGCCAGGCCGGAGCCGCCCACGCGGCGAGCGCCTCCTGCGCGGCGGTGGGGCGCCCGGCGCGCACGGCCACCGCGGCTCCGTCCTCAACGACGAGGTTCACCGCCCAGCGCAGCGGCGTGCGCCCGGCGATCTCCCGCAGCGTGCTCTGGAAGGGGTTGTGGGAGAGCCCGGCGACGCAGACACCGGGCTCGGAGATGAAGGCCGGACGGTGCGTCCAGGCGATCGTCTCCCGGCCGGCGCAGCCGATGGACACTCCTTTGACGCCGCCCGAGAAGCCGGCGTACAGGTGCGGCTCGACGACGCCGACGGTGATCGCGAGGTCGGCGTCGGTGATGGACCGCGCGATCCGCACGGGCGTGCCCAGCGATGTCTGGCCCAGGTCGCGCGTCTCCGACTCGATGCCCTGGGCGTCGACGACGGCCACGCGGCCGGAGACCGAGGGCCCGGCGAGGCGCTCGCGCTCCTCCGGGCCGGTGGTGGCGTGCAGCCCGCAGCCGATCACCACGGTGACCGCGTCGTCGGGCACGCCGCCGGCGGCGAGTTCCTCGAGGAGCGCGGCCAGCACCGGCTCGTTGGGGCACGGCCGCGAGGAGTCGGGGATGGTGACGGCCACGGAGCGGGCGCCGCGCGCCAGCTCACGCAGGCGCGGCGCCCCGAGCGGTTCGGCGATCCGGGCCAGGAGCGTCTCTTCCAGGTCCGCGACCGGCTCGAACGACGCCGGCGGCTCGAACGCATCGGCGCGCGGCACGGAGGTGCGCTGCGCGCCGCACCAGACCCAGGGCGCGGTGGTCACGAGTCGCCCACGGCCGCGCCGTCGTGGTGGCCGGCGGCTCCTGCGCGTCGTTGCCGGCTCTGTGGGAGGCCTGCCGCCAGATCCACCACATGGCCGCCACGCCCACGAACGGCAGCAGCGACCACAGGAACCCCTTGACGAGCCAGGCGAGCATGTCGCCGCGCGTGCGCTTGCACGCCGACCAGGCGAAGAGCATGCAGATGACGAGCTGCGGGCCGTAGGCGAAGAACGCCCAGGCGGCCACGTAGGCGCCGTAGAGCACCGGATCGACGGCGAACCGGACCAGCAGGGAGAAGCTCGCCGTCACGCGTACCGCTCCCGCAGGCGGCGCACGGCGGCGCGCACGCCGTCGACCGCCTCCGGCGGGTCCAGCGGGCGCGCCTGGCCGGCGAAGCGCAGGAGGTGGGCGGCGAGCCAGCGGACGTCCACGTAGGGCTGGCTCGCCACACAGCTGCCGTCGGCGAGCTGCTCGACCGGCTGCCGCTCGGCGATCCAGCGCGCCACCACCGGGCTGTACCACACGGTAGCGGCGCGCGGCGCGTAGCTGCCGGACGTGGGGATGCCCTCACGCCGGTACACGTCCAGCTCGACGTCCTCGCGCGGCGAGAACGTCTCGTCGAGCAGCTCGGCCTTCTTCGTGGTGGCCACGCGGAACACGCGCGTGCCGCCGGCGGTGCGGCACCAGCAGACGAAGTACCACTCGCCGCGGCTGTGCACGAGCAGGTACGGCTCGACCACGCGCTCCGTGACGCGGTCGGTGCCCTCGGTCCAGTACTCGATGGCGAGCAGGCGGCGGTCCACGATCGCCCGGTTGACCAGCGTGAGGAGCTCGTCGTCGGGGTGCAGGAGGTCGCTGGAGACCACGGCCTGGTGGCCGCCGCGGGCGGCGCGCAGCTTGTCGGCCGCGCTGCTGAGCGCCGCGCCGGTCGTGGTGGGCAGGTGGTTGCCGACCAGGTCCACCGCCAGCAGCAGGGTGTCGGCCTGCAGCGGGGAGAGGCGGGCGGGGCGCCGCAGCGCCGGCCCCGCCAGGTCGCAGAACACGCTCAGCTTGCTGCGTCCCTCGAACTCCGCGTACAGCAGGGCGCCGTCGGCGCCGAAGTTGACGAGGTTGAGCAGGCGCACGTCCTGGCGCAGCTCGTCGGCGGTCACGCCGAGGTCGGCGCGCACGTCGGCGACGTCCAGCAGCGCCTCGTCGTCCTTGCACCTGCGCAGCAGGTAGCTGGTGAGGGCGGTGAGCCGCGTGAAGCGGTCGACCTCCACCCTGAGGTCGTCGTCCGGCCTGCGGCGCCGGCCGGCCGGGGCCTTGGCCACGGCCGGCGCCTTGCCGCTGCGCTCGGGCGCCGGCGCGTCGAGGAGCGCTTCCAGCCCGTCCAGCTCGCCGGCGATGCGCCTGCGCAGCTCGGCCGGCTCCAGCAGCTCGGCCTCGTCGCCCAGGCCGAGTACCCAGCTGAGCAGCGGCCGCGCGTCGGCGTAGGGCGTCTCGTACACGATGGCGCCGTCGTCCAGCTGCTCCACCGCGCCGCAGTGCGCCCAGTGCGCCGCCACCCACCAGGCCATGACCGGCGAGACGCGGATGCGCGCCGCGCCGCGCGGCTCGGCGAGCTGCCAGGCGGGGCGGTCGCGGTAGGTGGCAAGGTCGAAGTCGGCCGGCGGCGTGAAGTCGTGCGGCCGTTTGGTGTGGTGCTTGACCTTGGAGCGGATGCGCGAGAGGCGGAACGTGCGCAGGTCCTCGCGCAGGTGGTCCCAGCCGATGAGGTACCACTCGCCGGCGACGAGCTGCAGGCCGTAGGGGTCCACGGTGCGCAGCATGGTCTCGTCGCGGGTGATGGCGTAGTACTCGAACTCCACCGTCTTGCGCTCTGCGGCGGCCGCCTGCAGCTTGGGCAGGGCGGCGGCCGGCTCGCGCGTCTCCGGCACCACCGTGAGCGGCGGCGCCTCGGCCTCGGTGAGCAGCTCGGGGCGGCCCTGCGCGAGGCTGAGCAGCGCCAGCCGCAGCGGCTGCGAGTAGGCGAACCGGTGCTCGAGGACGGCGAGGCAGGCGGCCAGGGCCGCGAGCTCCTCGCCGTCCAGCTCCACCGGCTCGAGGTAGTAGGCGTCGGCCGGCAGGCTGTAGAGCTCGGTGGAGGTCTCGGAGAACGGGTCCTGGTCGGCGCGGATCTCGATGCCCAGGCGCTTGAGCTCGTCGCGGTCCTCGAAGAACCGCCGCTTGAACGCCTCCTCGGTCATCAGCGGGTAGCCCTCCACACGGCTGCGGATCTCGGCGGCCGTGACGGGCTGGCCGCGGCGCGACAGCAGCAGCGCGACCAGCGAGAGCCGCCGGACGAGCTTGTCGGCGTCCTTGCTGAAGCCCTCTTCGCGGATACTCTGCGGGCTCAAGCTGAGACCCCCCTGATAGACGGCGAGACGCCGGCGCCCAGGGCGGGCGCCGGCGTCTCATGCTACCGCAGGAGCGGCGTGGTGGGGGAGAGGGGCGGGAGCGGCTGCGCCGCCCGCCGCCGGCCCGGCCCCGGGATGCAGCCGCCGGCCGGCGCGCGGGTCCGCTGCGCGCCCGCGCCGGCCTCGTCACGCGGCGAAGCTCAGACCGCGGCCGCCTCCTTGGCCGCTGCGGCGATGATCGCGTCGAACTCGGCGCCCAGGTCGGCGGGGAACTCGGCCGCCGGGGCCGCCAGGATCTCGGCCACCTTCTCCTGCGCCTTCTCGGTCGTGCTCTTCGCGCCGGCGTTCTTCCAGCCGTCGTAGTTGCCGGTCTCGCCGAGCTTGGCCTGCCACAGCTCGCGCACGTGCGCGCGGGTGTGGTTGTCGAACAGGTAGTTGCCGTTGAAGCCCATCTTCTTGATGAGGTCCACGGCCAGGGTCTCCTCGCTCACCTCGATGCCGGTGAGGATGCGCTTGACCATGCCGATGATCTCGTCGTCCACGACCATGTTCTCGAGGCAGAGGATGCGCGAGCCGTCGAGCAGGCCGGTGCCGAAGGTGCACGTCGGCGCCGTTGCTGTAGGCCATGAACATGGCGAGGGCGTTCTCGTAGGCGCTCTGGATGCCGGGCTCCTTGGCGGTCGTCGCGCCGGCGCCGTACCAGGCGGGCACGCCGTAGAAGTCGGCCATGTGGCCCTGGACGCTGCGGATGAGCATCGCCTCCGGCGAGTTGCTCGCGTAGGCGCCGGAGTTCATGTACATCGCCGTGGGGCCGCCGCCGTGCATCACGGGGGCGCCGGGGTGGGCGAGCTGGACCAGCGTGGCGCCGCTGAGGAACTCGGCGTTGTTCACCACGGCGGAGCCGGCGATCGTGATCGGCCCCGTCGCGCCCAGGATCGGCATGGGGTAGAAGCTCACGGGGATCCCGGCCTCGGCGAGCGTGAGCGCGAGGTCCATGCCGTACCGCTCCTGGTGCAGCGGGCTCACGGTGCAGATGATGGTCGTGAACATCGGCCGCTTCTTGAGCTCTTCCTTGCCGCCGGCCATGGCCTCGGCCATCTTGATGAGGCTGCGGGCCTCCCAGTCCTCCTTGATGCTCACCACGATGCTGTGCTTCTCGGAGTTGCGCACGCAGGCGTCGAACTCGTGCAGCACGCGGGTCTCGATCGGGCAGTCCTGGGCGCTGACGACGGCGCTCGTGGCGCTCACGTTGTCGAGCGCCTGCACGACCTTGGCGCAGTCGGCGAGGTCCTGCTTGACGGAGCTCCTGACCTCGCCCGTCTTCGGGTCGCGGGCGAAGACGCCGCAGCCGTCGGAGCTGATGTAGACGTGCTCGCCGTCCAGCGGCAGGTCGTACTCGGGGTTGCGCGCGCCGAGCGTGTACTCGTGCGGCGCCGTGCTCATGGCCTTCTCGACCACGGCGGCCGGGATCTTCGCCACGGTGGACTCGCGGTCCACGATCGGCGCCGTTGGCCTCGAGGACGTCGAGCGCGTTCTGGCTGTGGAACTTGACGCCCACGGTCTCGATCACGTCGAGCGTGGCCTCGTGGATCTGGCGGACCTCACCCTCGTCGAGGAGGTTGAGCTTGACGCGCTTGCCGACGTAGCACTTGTCTGCGTATGCCATCAGGGGTCTCCTTGCGTTCTCAGAAGCGGCCGGACTCGACCGCGGCGATGATGTCGTCGAACTCGCGCCCGAGCGCCTCGGGGAACTCGGGCGCAGGGGAGGCGAGGATGCCGTCGGCGACGGCCCGCGCCTTGTCTTCCAGACGCGGGCTGCCCGCGTTCTTCCAGCTGTCGTAGGTGCCGGTCTCGCCGAGGCGCGCCTGCCAGAGCTCGCGCACGTGCTCGCGCGTGTGCTGCTCGAACAGGTAGTCGCCGCGGAAGCCGAGCTTCTTGATGAGGTCGACCGCCAGGGTCTCGCGGTCGACCGTCACCCCGCGCACCAGCCGCGTGACCATGCCGAACACCTCGTCGGCGATGACGAGCTCCTCGAGCGCTCATCTGCTGCACGCTGTCGAGGAGGCCGGCGCCGAAGCAGAAGTCCGCGCCGGCCATCAGCTCGAGCACCAGCCCGAGCGTGTTCTCGTAGGCGCTCTGCGCCTCCGGCCGCTTGGCCTTGGTGCCGCCCCAGCCGAGACCGGCGGGGAGGCCCCAGAAGCGCGCCATCTGGCCCTGCAGGGCGCGCAGCAGCAGGGCCTCCGGCACGTTGGCGAAGTACGAGCCGGTGCGCATGAACAGCGCGGTCGGCCCGCCGGCGTGCACCACGCGCGCGCCGGGGCAGCCCAGCTGGATGGCCGTCACGGCGGCGAGGATCTCCGCCGCGCCCACGACGGCCGTGCCGGCCGGCGTGACCGGGCTGGTCGCGCCGAGGATCGGCATCGGGTACAGCATCATCGGGATGCCGGCCTCGCCGAGCTCGAACGCCAGCTCCATGCCGAACCGCTCCATGTGGAGCGGGCTCACGGTGCAGAGGATGACCGAGAAGGTCGGGCGCTTCTTGAGCTCCGCGCTCCCGCCGGCCACGGCCTCGGCCATGCGGATCAGCGGCTTGGCCTCGGCCGCGTCCTTGATGCTCACCACGACGCTGTGCTTGCGCGAGGCGCGCATGCAGGCGTCGAACTCGTGCAGCACGCGGCTCTCCTCGGGCGTGTCCTGCGCGGACACGAGCGCCGAGGTGGCCGAGAGGTTGTCGAGGCCCTCGACGACGCGCGCGGCGTCGTAGACGTCCTGTTTGACGCTCTGCCGCACGGTGCCGTCGGCCTCGCGCACCATCGTGGCGCAGCCGTCGGAGGTGAGGTAGGCGTGCTCGCCGTCCACCGGGAGGTCGAACTCGCGGCTCCCGGCCGCCGAGCGTGAACGAGCGCGGCACGGAGGCCAGAGCCTCCTCCACCGCGCTCGCGGGGATGCGCGCCACGGTCGTCTCCCGGTCCACGGTCGCGCCGTGGGCCTCGAGCACGTCGAGCGCGCGGTCGGAGTGGAACATGGCGCCGGTCTCGGCGAGCACCTCGAGCGCCGCCGCGTGGATGCGCTCCACCTCGGCGGGGCTCACGATCTCGAGCGGCCGGCGCGGCCCGACGTAGCGTGCGTCGGCGTGGTCCATCATGCGTCTCCCTTCGAGACGTCGTTGTCGTCGTCCAGGCCGCGCCGCCGCCGTGCACGCACTCCAGGGCGACGAACGGCGAGGTGACGGCGCGCACCAGCGCGTCGTAGTCGACGGAGAAGCTGCACCTCGTCGCCGGGGCGCAGCGGCTCCGGCGTGATGAGCACGCTGACGTCGCTGGTGGCGCCGGCGAGGTACGCGCCGGGGAGGAGCGGGCGCAGGCCGGCCGGCTCCATGTCCCGCCGGCCGACGGCCAGCATGGCGTACCAGGCGTCCTCGTCCGGCAGGTCGACCTCCGGCACGTGGCCGAACGCGTCGAGTCCGCCGGGGCCCTCCGGCGCCGGCGGCTTGCGGTAGCACTCGAGCACGGCGGCGGTGAGCACGGGGTCGGTGCGCCGGAGCCCCGTGATGCCGCAGCCGCTGACGAAGTCGTGTCCGTAGATGGGGCCGCCGCCCGACCTGACCTCGGTCGCGAACCGCGGGCGGTACCCGTCCAGGTGCTGGACGACGCAGGTGCCGCCGAGGCTGAGCACCGGCTCGGCGGCACAGAAGCCGGCCACCTCGGCCAGGACGTCTTCGGCCTGCCGGAACAGCTCCTGCGACGGCAGCTGGCCGGAGAGGCAGGCGAAGTTGACGGCCACGCCGGCCAGCTCGACGCCGGGCAGGGCGGCGAGCTCGGCGGCGACCGCCGGGGCGGCGTCCGGCAGGACGCCCTCTCGGCGGTCGCCCAGGTCCACGGTGAGCAGGACCTGGACGGGGGCGCCGGGGACGTGCTCTCCGAGCACGCGGGCGGCGCCCGGGTCGCTGAGCAGCACGCGGTCGGCGACCTGCGCCACAGTCTCCAGTTCGTCCGGCTGCGGCGCCCGGATCAGCGTGAGCGGACCGAGCGCCTGACCGGCGAGCCGGACCAGGGACGGCAGACGGCTGTCGGCCAGGCCTTCGGCGCCGGCCTCGAGCATCGCCCGCCCGACCGCCGGCTCGCCGTCGACGCACTTGGTCACGCCGACGAGCGTCAGGCCGCGGGCACGCAGGTCCGCGGCCAGCCGCTCCGTCGCCTGGGCGACGGCGTCGAGGTCGATGGTGAGCCGGGGGAGGGTCATCCTTCTCCACTTCGTCTGGGTGTGGCGCCGCGTGAGCCGGACCGGTCGTGCACGGGTGCGGCGACGAGGCCGCGGCGCGCTGGGTGGTCCGGCGCTCGCACGGCGCCTCGGGACGTGGGACGGCTACCGGTCCGGCACGCGGCTGCGGCGCGGACGGTGTGCGTCAGTGGAGGAGGGTATTAGAAGTCGTGGACTTTGCCGCCCGTGAAGGCGGTACGCCGACGATCGTGAGGGCTTGCGTCAACCACGCGGTCTCTCCCGTGGCCGGTGGGACAAAGCGGGCGCAGTATACTTCGCCGGCCGAACGTTCGACAAGCAGGGGGCGTTGCATGCCGTCTACCGATCCGCTCTATTCCGTCCGCGACGGGCACCTGTGCTTCGACGGTGTCGACCTCGTCGATCTGGCCGCCGATCGCCCCGACGCCGTTCTTCGTGTTCAGCGAGCGCCGGCTGCGCGCCAACGTGGAGGCGGTGACCGGCGCGTTCCGCCGCAGGCACGCCGCCACCGAGGTGTTCTACGCCAGCAAGGCGTGCTCCAACCTCTGGTTCCTGCACGTGGCGCGCGACGCCGGGAGCAACGTGGAGGTCAACGCCGGCGGGGAGCTGGAGAAGGCGCTGGCGGTGGGGTTCGAGCCGCGGCAGATCGTGTTCAACGGCGTGGCCAAGACGAAGGACGAGATCGCGCGCGCGGTCACCGTCGGCGTGCGCGCGTTCATGGTCGACTCCCTGCACGAGCTCGGCCGCATCGGCGAGGTGGCGGCGAGCCTCGGCGCCGTCGCCGCCGTGGCGCCGCGCATCGACGTGCACGTACCGACCATGACGCACCCCGGTCTCGAGACGGCCCACGGCGGCAAGGCCGGCATCGACCGCGACGACGCGGCGGCCGCGTTCCGCCTGGCCGCCGAGCATCCCAACCTGGACCCGGCCGGCATGCATCTGCACGTCGGCTCGCAGATCACCAGCGTGGAGCCCTACCGGCAGGCGCTGGCGGCGGCGCTCGACATCGTCGACGAGGTCGAGGGGGCCGCCGGGGTCAAGCTGCGCTTCCTCAACGCCGGCGGCGGCTTCGCCGTGCCCTACCGCGAGGCGCCGGTGACCTGCCACCCGAGCGACTACTTCTGCTCGCTGCTCACCGCCGACGACTACGCCGAGGTCGTCGGCGGAGGGCTCGAGGCGCGGCGGCCGGACCTCGAGCTGTTCCTGGAGCCGGGCCGCTCCATCGCCGCGACCACCGCGGTGCTCGTCTCACGCGTGGAGAGCGAGAAGACCAAGGGCCGCCGCGACGCCGCCGGGCGGCGCATCGGCGACGAGCACTGGGTCACGGTGGACGCCGGCTTCAACACGCTGCTCGAGCACACCAACTACCACTGGTACTACCGCACGGTGGTCGCCAACCGTGCCGGCGAGGAGGCGGACGCCGAGTTCCGCCTCGCCGGCCCGCTCTGCGACGGCGGTGACGTGTTCGCCGGCGACGCCGACTCGGCGTACCGCTGGTTCCCGCGTGCGACGACGGTCGGCGACGTGGTCGCGTTCCTCGACGCCGGCGCTTACACGCTCGAGATGATGAACCCCTACAACGCCCGCCCGCGGGCCGCGGCATTCGCCGTGACCGCGGCCGGCGAGCTCGTCCAGATCCGGCGCGCCGACACGGCCGCCGACCTCGTGGCGCACGACCTCGCGCCGGGGTTCGAGACGCCCGCGACGGCCGCCGAAGACTGATCGGCCGCTCGAGCGAGGCCGCCGCGGGAGGCGCTGCGCCCCCCGCGGCGGCCCGGCTCTCGGCTCAGATGATCCAGGACACGCGCGTCCGGGCGAACTTGTACTTGGTGCCGGTGTACCCGAGCTTCCAGTACACGCGGTAGTGGTCGGTGGTGTGGGCGTCGATGACCTTCTGACCGGCGCTGTTGGTGCCGGCGACCACGGCCACGTGGTCCCACACGCCGTCCCCACTCCAATCATAGTAGATGAAGTCGCCGCGGCTCAGGACGCCGGCTGAGGTCTCCCAGTCGGTGCGGCGCGTGTTCCAGAAGCTCATCTGCCGGGTGACGTTGATCCAGCTCAGGCTGTAGGTGTCGTCACTGGGGTTGGAGCTGCCGTCCTTGTCGTACCACCAGCCGCTGGTGGCTCCGCCGGACTGTTGCGGCATGCCGCCTGCACGACCGCACTGTGAGGCGAAGTTGGCGCAGTCGGCGCCCGCGAAGCGCGTGAAGGTGGGGTTGTACGACAGACAGTAGGTGTCGGCGTAGGCCTGCGCGGCCGGGCGGTCGTACTCGATGATGTCCGTGTAGCGACGCGCAGGGATAGGCGTGCCGGTCGGCGCGGCGGGTGGCAGCGAGAGCGGCGTGGCGCGGCGCTCCAGCGTGCGCGCCGCGGCGCGCACCCGGGCACGCGAGGCGCCCGAGGCCTCCAGGCAGGCCGCGCGCAGGACGTCGGTGTACTTGTCCGCCGTGACCACCCAGCGGTCGCCGGTGCGGCTGAGCGTGATCGTGTGGTCGATGCCGCTGGCCTCGACGTCGGTCTTGCCGGCGGAGGTGCGCCACGTGAGGGTGGTGACGGCCCGCGCGCCGACGGAAGCCGTGACGCCGTCGTCGGCGGGCTGCACGTCGAGGATGACGACCTTGCAGTCCGCGGCCTCGACGGTGCGGCCCATGCTCTCGCCGCGCAGTTCGATGCCGGCCGCCAGAGCCGCCTCGTTGCGGGCGAGCGCGCTGCCGGCGACGAGGTAGGGGGCGAGCACGGCGGACGGGTCCTCGGCCGTGATCGCCGTCGTGCGCGCCTGCAGGTAGGCGCTCGCCGTGGCCGCCGGGCCGTCCGCTCCGCGCGCCCCGGCCGCGTCGGCCTGAGCCTCCGCGCCGGCGCCCGCCGCAGCGGGCGAGGCCGCCGCGGGAGCGGCCGCGGCGAGCACGGCGGTCACCGCCGCGGCCGCCAGGATGTGCGCCCAGTGCCGTTTGGTCATGCTGTCCCCTTTCGAGAGGGTTACGGGCGGGTGGAGACGGCTGTGATGAGCCATCCCCCCACGGTGCTGCCGGCCCTCCCCAGGGTGAAGAAGACGACGGCGAGGCCATCCGGCAGCGGACAGCCTCGCCCCGCGTGCACGTGCACGCGTGCCTTGAGCACCAGCGTGCGCGCGTCCGGCGCGGCGTAGACACGGGCGGAGCGGAAGCGGAACCCGGTCAACGCGCCCAGGGCGCGCCGCGACCACAGTCGCCGTCGCGCGCACAGCTCGCCGGCGCGCGCGAACTGCCCCTCGTCGATCAGGTGGCAGTACGCGGCCACGGTGCGCGCCGCCTCGAGCCGGCCCGCGTCGGCCACAGACGCGATGTCCTGACGGCCGCGGAAGGACGGCGCGGCCGCCGCGGCCTCGGCCGCGTCCGCGTCCGCGAGGTGGACGTCCGACGGCACCGGCACGGGCGCCGGCACGGCCGCGCGAGCGGTGCAGCCCTGCTGGACGGCAAAGGCCGCGAGAATGGCCGTCGCCACGGCGAGTGCGGCGGCGGCGACTGCGTATGTGCGGACGGACGGCATGGCAGCATCGTCGCGTGCGCCTCCCGTGAGCCTCAAGGGTGACGCGGGGCGGAGGGCGGTGACGTTGCGCGACTGTCATCTCGCGCAGCGCCGACCGTCATGTCGCTCAGCGCCGCGCCGGCGGCCGTGCGACAATCCCCGCGCATGACCGGAACGGACGACAGCCCGCCGGGAGCGCCGCTCCCGCAGCCGCCGCAGGGCTTCTGGCCCACGGTGCGGCGCGACCTCAGGCTCGGGGTCCTCGCCGGGCTGCAGACCTTCTGGGACCTGGCCAAGGTCATGATCCCGGCCTACGGCATCACCCTCGCGCTGCAGCAACTGGGCGTGATCGGCTGGCTCTCCGACCTCGCGCGCCCGCTCATGACGGCGCTCGGGCTGCCCGGCGACGCGGCCGTCCCGCTGGTCGTCGGCTACGTGCTCAACATCTACGCCGCCGTGGGGTCCATGCAGGCGCTCGACCTCACGGCGCAGCAGATCACGGTGCTCGCCATCGCCATCCTCATCGGTCACAACCTCGTGGTGGAGGGCGCCGTGCTCCACAAGGCGGGCATGAACGGCTTCGCCTTCGGTGCGCTGCGTGTCGTCGCGGGTCTGGCTGCCGCCGCGGTCGCCAACCTCCTGATGGGGCTGGTGGGATGAGCGAGTTCCTGCGCACCTTCGCCACCGGGTCGTTCGACCTGCTGCTGCGCGTGTTCCTCATCGTGGTGCCGATCATGGTGGTGCTGGAGTTGTTCGAGGGCACGCGTGCGTTCCGTGCTGTCGTGCGCTGGTGGGCCAAGGTGGTGCGGCACGTGGGGCTGGACGAGCGCTCGGCGGCGCCCACCCTCGTCGGGTTCCTGTTCGGGCTCGCCTACGGGGGCGGCGTGATCGTCCGCGACGTGCGCCGCCACGACCTGCCGCGCCGCCAGGTGTTCATCATGAGCGTGTTCCTGAGCATGGTGCACGCCATCGTGGAGGACTCGCTGATCTTCATCGCCCTGGGCGCGAGCGTCTTCTGGGTGGTCGCGTACCGTATCCTGTGGGCGGCGCTCGTCACGCTGGCGCTCACCGCGCTGGCGTCGCACTGGCTGCGCCGCCGCCGGCGGGGCGACGGCCCCGGCGGCGGCGCGGGGAGCGGCGACCTCGGCGCTCCCGGCGAGGACCTCCGCGACGCTCCGCGCTCGCGTTGACTGAGGCGCCTCCTTCTCGTAATCTTGACTAGATTTATCGGGATTTTTCTCTCTGTCGAGGAGCGCGAATCACGTGAACATCTCCATGAAGAGTCGATACGCGGTCCGCGCGCTCACCGAGCTGGCCCGCGTCGAGCAGACCCAGACCGGCAAGCCCGTACGCCTCGGCGACATCGCCGAGCGCCGCGACATGCCGCTCCAGTTCCTGGAGCAGGTCTTCGCGGCGCTCCGTCGCGCCGGCATCGTGCGCAGCCGCAGAGGGGCCGCCGGCGGCTACTCGCTGGCCCGGCCGGCTGACGACATCACCGTCCTCGACGTGGTAGCGGCGCTGGACGGCGTCCCCTCGCCGGCCGAGTGCACCCAGGGTCGCTGCGACCAGGTGGACCGCTGCGGCGCCTCCTCCGTGTGGATCCAGGCGCAGCAGGCGCTCGAGGACGTCCTCACCGCCACCACGATCGGCGACCTGTTGCGGCGCGAGGATTCTCTGCGCCACGCCGCGCCGATGTACCACATCTGACGAGGAGAACGCATGAAGAGGGCAGCGAGCATCACGGAGCTCATCGGGCACACGCCGCTGATCAGGCTCAACCGGATCTCCGACGAGACCGGCGCGGAGGTCCTGGGCAAGCTCGAGTCGGCCAATCCCGGCGGCAGCGTCAAGGATCGCATCGGCCTGGCCATGATCGACGCGGCCGAGCGTGACGGGCGCATCGCCCCGGGCCGCACCACACTTATCGAGCCGACCAGCGGCAACACCGGTGTGGCTCTCGCGATGGTGGCGGCCGCCCGCGGCTACGACCTCGTGCTGACGATGCCCGACACGTTCAGCGTGGAGCGGCGCGCGCTGCTCAAGGCCTACGGCGCGCGCCTCGTCCTCACCCCCGGCTCGTCGGGCATGATCGGCGCGGTCGAGCGCGCCGGCGAGCTGGCCAAGGAGCTCGGCGACACGTTCGTCCCTCAGCAGTTCGAGAACCCGGCCAACCCGGAGATCCACCGCCTCACCACGGCCGAGGAGATCTGGGAGGACACCGGCGGCGAGGTGGATGTGTTCGTCGCCGGCGTCGGCACCGGCGGCACGCTCACCGGCGTCGGGCAGGTGCTCAAGGAGCGCCGGCCCGAGGCTTTGGTGGTCGCCGTGGAGCCCTCGGACTCCCCGGTCCTCTCGGGCCGCGCCGCCGGCGCTCACCGTATCCAGGGCATCGGCGCCGGCTTCGTCCCCAAGGTGCTCGACGAAGCCGTGTACGACGAGGTCCTCACCGTGGGCGGCGACGACGCGTTCGCCGCCGCGCGCGCCCTGGCGCGCGAGGAGGGCATCCTCGTGGGCATCTCCGCCGGCGCCAACGTGTGGGCCGCGCACGAGCTCGCCCTGCGCAAGGGCATGCGCGGCAAGGTCGTCGTCACGATCCTTTGCGACACCGGCGAGCGCTACCTCTCGACCCCGCTCTTCGCCGACCTTCCGGAGTCGCAGGCGTGAGGATCAGCGGCACCGAACGGCAGCGCTACGACTGCCAGCTCGTCCTCAAGGAGGTCGGGGAGCGCGGGCAGGATGCCCTGCGCCACGGCTCCGCGCTCGTGGTCGGCGCGGGCGGGCTTGGCGCACCGATCCTGTACTACCTCGCCGCCGCCGGCGTCGGCCGCATCGGCATCGTCGACGACGACGTGGTGGAGCTCTCCAACCTGCAGCGCCAGATCCTCTTCACCACGGCCGACATCGGGCGGTCCAAAGCGGAGGTCGCGGCGGAGCGCCTCGCGGCGCTCAACCCCGAGATCGCGCTCGAGCCCCACACGTCGCGGCTCATGGCCGCGGCCGCGCCGGCGCTCGTCGACCGCTACGACGTGGTGGTCACCGCGGTCGACAACTTCCCGACCCGGTACCTGCTGAACGACGCCTGCGTGCTGGCCGGCAAGACGCTGGTCGACGGCGCCGTGCTGCGCATGACGGGCCTCGCCATGACCATCAAGGGCGGGGAGACGGCCTGCTATCGCTGCCTGTTCCCGGATCCGCCGCCGCCCGCCGGGGTGATCAGCTGCTCGGAGGCCGGGGTGCTCGGCCCGATCCCCGGCCTCATCGGCTCCATCCAGGCCCTGGAGGTCATCAAGGTCCTCACGGGCGCCGGACGGCCGCTCTACGACCGCCTGCTGCAGTACGACGGGGCCGCGATGACGTTCACCGAGGTCGAGGTCTCGCGCGTGCCGACGTGCCCGGTGTGCGGCGACGACCCGTCCGTCAAGGAACTGGTGGACCTTGTCCTCTGAGGATCCCGTCCTGGAGCGCGTGCTCGCACTGTTCGAGGGCGTGCCCGGCGCCGTGGTCGCGTTCTCGGGCGGCGTCGACTCGAGCCTGGTGCTCGCCGCCGCCGCGCGGGCCCTGGGGCCCGACCGCGTGCTCGCGGCCACGGCGACGTCGCCGACCTACCTCGATGAAGAGCTCGCGGCGGCCGCCGACGTGGCTGCTCGCCTCGGCGTGGAGCACCTGGTGCTGGAGACACGCGAGTTCGACGACCCGCGGTTCGTGGAGAACTCGCGCGACCGCTGCTACTTCTGCAAGGCCGGCCTGCTCGACGCGCTGCTGGAGGTGGCCGCGGAACGCGGCGCCGTGGTCGTCGACGGTGCCAACGCCGACGACACCGGCGACCACCGCCCCGGCATGAAGGCCGCCGCCGAGCGCGGCGTGCTGCAGCCGCTGCTGGCGGCCGGCGTGACCAAGGCCGAGGTCAGGCGCCTGGCGCGCGACCTCGGCCTGCCCACGTGGGACGCGCCGCAGCAGGCGTGCCTGGCCTCGCGCGTCCCCTACGGCGAGCCGGTCACTCCGGACAAGCTCGCCGCCGTCGCGGCCGCCGAGAAGGCGCTGCGCGAGCTCGGCTTCCGCCAGTGCCGGGCGCGCCATCACGGCGACGTGGCGCGCCTCGAGGTCGAGCCCGACCAGCTCGAGCGCGCGTTCGCGCTCCGTGAGCAGATCGTCCGCGCCGTCCACGACGCGGGCTTCACCTACGTGGCTCTGGACCTGGACGGTTTCCGCACGGGAAGCATGAACGAAGCGCGTACAGACGAGATGGGGAGGTGACGGCCGTGATCCGCAAGCTGCTGGGCCTGACTGGCCTGAGTGTGGCTGCGTGCTGGTTCCTGGGACGAGGGACCACGGCCTGTCGCCCGGTCAACGGAGTCATCGGCGAGCTCAGCCAGGACGTCCACACGGCCGTCGGCGAGATCACGAGCGACGTCAGGGCCATCCAGGACCGCGACCCGGCGGCCACGTCCAAGCTGGAGATCATCACCTCGTACTCCGGCTTGCACGCGCTCTGGCTCCACCGCCTGGCGCACAAGCTGCGCGACGAGGGCGTCCCGCTGCTCCCGCGCTGGATCAGCCAGTTCAACCGGTTCGTCACCGGCATCGAGATCCACCCCGGAGCGCGCATCGGCCACGGGTTGTTCATCGACCACGGGTCGGGGGTCGTCATCGGCGAGACCACCGAGATCGGCGACAACGTCACCATCTACCAGGGCGTCACCCTGGGCGGCACCGGCAAGGAGACTGGCAAGCGTCACCCCACGGTCGGCGACAACGTGATCTTCGGCGCCGGAGCCAAAGTGCTCGGCGCGGTCACGGTGGGTGACAACGCCAAGGTCGGCGCGGGGAGCGTCGTGGTCAGCAACGTGCCCAAGAACTCGACCGTGGTCGGCAACCCGGGGCGGCCCGTGTTGCTCCGAGGCGAGAAGGTCGGGATCCCTGACATCGACTACCGGCACCTGCCGGACCCGGTGGCCGAGGCCATCAAGTGCCTCGTGGCGCGCATCGTCGAGATGGAGAAGGAGCTCGACGAGATCCACCCCGAGCGCAGCGGCCAGCGTCAGCAGGCGGTGCGCGAGACGCAGGAGATGCTCGCCGAGCTGCTCAAGTTCGACGAGGGCGCCGGCATCTGACGTCGCGGCGCGCTTCGCCGCGGTGGCCGGTCCGGCGTCAGGCGGCGAGGAGCCTGCGGCTCGTCGGCGCCGGAGCGGCGTCGGCGTCGAGCAGTTCCCAGGCCTCGACGAACCCCAGGTCGAGCAGGAAGAGCTCCGGGTCCACGAGCCCGTAGCAGCGCCAGCTGGCGCCGTGGTCGGCGGTCGCGAACAGCACGCCGCCGTCGGTCACGATGTAGTCGGTCCTGGGAGCGCCGTCGCGCGCCTCGTCCGCCAGCACCAGCGTGTAGCCGCTCGCCACGCCGCTCATCTCCGCCTCCTCGCCGTCTTCGAGGGTCCACCTCGCCCTCACTGGAGTCATCGGGAACCGGACGGCGCGGGCACATGAGCACGAGTCCTCGACTTTCCCGGGAAACCCGGGCATACGTGCAGGAACGTACGTGGAGGAGTGTCAGGGGGTGTGCACTGGGACCTCACCGTCCTGGAGCGTCACCCGCACGGGTGACCGGAGCGGGGAGGAGGGTATGCTACGATTGCTGCCCTCCACGGCGACCCTCGAACGGAGCGTGATCACACCATGAGCGAGGTCAGGCGACTCGTGCTCGACGTCCTCAAACCCCACCAGCCCACGATGCTCGTGCTGGCCGACAAGCTCGGCGACCTCGAGGGTATCCACGGGGTCGACATCACCCTCATCGAGATCGACAACAAGGTCGAGAACATCAAGATCACCCTGGAGGGCGACGACGTCGACTTCCAGGACGTCGCCGAGGTCGTGCAGGACGCCGGCGGCAGCATCCACTCCATCGACAAAGTCTCGACCGGCAAGCGCCTCATCGACGAGGTCGAGACTCCCCAGGACGCCGGCGCGCCCTGGCTGCGCTGACCGTCCGGCTTAACACCCTGAGCCGATGAGCCTGCCCGGCAGTCCCAGCATCGGTATGCGTGTGCGGCGTCAGCTGGCCACGCTGCGTCACTACCACGAGATCGCCGAGGTCGGCGAGATCGCCCGCCGGTACTTCGCCATGAACGCGTTCGACGGCGTGCTCACCACCATCGGCGTGCTCGTCGGCGGCTACTTCGGCAACATCGACACGGCTCGCGCGATCTTCGTCGTCGTGCTCACCACGGCCGTCGGCATGGGCGTCTCCGGGTTCTACGGCTCGTACCTTGTCGAGCGCGCCGAGCGGGACAGGGCCATGCGCGAGCTCGAGGAGTCCACGCTGTCCAGCCTGCAGGACACCACCATCGCGTCCGCGTCGCGCTATGCGACCATCGTCATCGCGCTCATCGACGGGGCCTCGCCGTTCGCGGCGGCGATGATCGCGATGATCCCGTTCCTGTTCGCCGGCATGCTCGGCATCCACATGGCGTACTACCTGGCCATCGTCGTCGGTCTGGTCGAGCTCTTCGGACTCGGCGTGTTCCTCGGCTCGATCTCGCGCGACCGCCTGTGGTACTCCGGCATCAAACTGGTGTTCGCCGGCGTCATCGCCCTCGTCATCAGCCTGGTGCTCGGCGGAGGAGTCGGATGACGGCGCGCGTCCGGGCCGGTGAGGACCACCCTCTGCTCGCCGGCCTCAACGACGAGCAGCGCAAGGCCGTCACGCACGTCGACGGGCCGCTGCTCATCCTCGCGGGAGCTGGCTCCGGCAAGACGCGCGTACTCACGCACCGCGTGGCCTGGCTCGTCCAGGTGGAGCACGTGCGCCCGGACGAGGTGGTCGCCATCACGTTCACCAACAAGGCCGCCGGCGAGATGAAGGAACGCATCGAGGCGCTGGTCGGCCCGGTGGCGCGCACCATGTGGATCAGCACGTTCCACAGCATGTGCGCGCGCCTGCTCCGCCGCGAGGCGCAGCGCATGGGCTACAAGAGCACGTTCACCATCCACGACGAGGACGACCGGCGGCGGCTCATCAAGCGCTGCATGGAAGAGCTCAACGTCGACCCCAAGCGCTACCCGCCGGAGGCCATCAGCCGCCAGATCAGCGACGCCAAGAACCAGCTGATGGGGCCCGCCCAGTTCCGCGAGCAGGGCGGGCGCTTCTCCCAGGTGGCCGCCGACGTCTACGAGCTCTACGAGAAGCGCCACGCCGAGATGAACGCGATGGACTTCGACGACCTGCTCATGAAGACCGTGGAGCTCCTCGAGGGCTATCCGGACCGGCTCGAGCACTACCAGCAGGCGTTCCGCTTCGTGCTCGTCGACGAGTACCAGGACACCAACCACGCCCAGTACCGCCTCGCCAACCTGCTCGCCGGCGCGCACGGCAACCTCGCCGTGGTGGGCGACGACGACCAGAGCATCTACTCCTGGCGCGGCGCCGACATCCGCAACATCCTTGAGTTCGAGCGCGACCACCCGGACGCGGAGGTCATCCGCCTGGAGCAGAATTACCGCTCCACGCAGAAGATCCTCGACGCCGCCAACGCGGTGGTCACCCACAACCGCAAGCGCAAGGGCAAGAACCTGTGGACCCCGAGGGGGGAGGGCGCGCTCGTCCAGGTCGTGGAGGTCAACGACGAGCGCGCCGAGGCGCAGTTCGTGGCCTCTGAGGTGCAGAAGTTGCTGGAGGGCGAGGCGGACGGCGCCGAGCGGGCCTACCGGCCCGACGAGGTCGCCGTGCTCTACCGCACCAACGCCCAGAGCCGCGTGCTGGAGGAGCAGTTCGGCCGCTACGCCATCGCCTACCAGGTCATCGGCGGCCCCAAGTTCTACGAGCGCGCCGAGATCCGAGACCTCGTCGCGTACCTCACCATCCTCGTGAACCCCGACGACACGCAGCGGCTGCTGCGCATCGTCAACACGCCCAAGCGGGGCATCGGCGCCACCAGCCTGCAACGCCTGCAGGCGCACGCGGCGACCGTGGGCCAGACACTCTGGCAGACGCTGCGCGACGCCGACCAGGTGCCGGGGCTCTCAGCGGCCGCCGTCAACGGTCTGCTGGCCTTCGCGCGCGTCATCGAGGGCCTGCAGGCCACGCTCAGCGGCCGGCCGGTGGCCGAGGTGGTCCGCAGCGTGCTCGAGGAGACGGGGTACGAGGCGGCCCTCGCCGTGCAGAAGACGCTCGAGGCAGAGGGCCGGCTGGAGAACATCGAGGAGTTCGGCGGCGTCGCGGCCGAGTACGACAAGCGCAGCGACGAGCCGAGCCTCGACGTCTTCCTCCAGGAGATCTCCCTCTACGCCGACACCGACAAGCTCGCGGACACGAGCTCACTCCTCACGCTGATGACGCTTCACAACGCCAAGGGCCTCGAGTTCCCCGTGGTGTTCATCCCCGGGATGGAGGAGGGCGTGTTCCCGCACCAGCGCTCCCTCGACGAGCAGAACGTGGAAGAGGAGCGCCGGCTGGCCTACGTGGGCATCACGCGCGCCATGGACAGGTTGTACCTGGTGCACGCACGCGCGAGGACGCTGTGGGGTTCGGCGCAGTACAACGTACCGTCCCGGTTCCTCGACGAGATCCCCAAGGAGCTCACCGAGCACCAGATCGTCGGCGGCCGCCAGACGCAGTGGGACGGCGGCGGGTCGGGTGGCGGCTGGGGCGGCTCGGGCGGGTCGGGAGGCGGCTCGTGGGGCGGCGGAGGCGGCTGGCGCGGAGGCCGCCGTGACGAGGACGAGGACTCCCTGGGGTCACTCGGCAGCGGGCGCCGCTTCACGCCCAAGGAGAAGAAGCTCGACGAGAAGGTCGTGGAGCAGTTCTTCGCCCCGGGCGACCGCGTGCTGCACGCCACTCTCGGCGAGGGCACGGTGCTGAACATGCAGAGCGGCGGCATCGTGCTCATCCGCTTCGAGAACGACGGCTCCGAGCGCCGGCTCATGGCCAGCGTGGCGCCGCTCAAGAAGCTCCGCTCCTAGCGGCGCCCGGCCGGCACCGTCACGGTCCGGTGCCGCTGTCCCACATACGCCACGTGCCGTCCGACATGCGGACGACGTGCTCGAAGAGCTGGTGCTCGCGCGGGTCGCCCCACACGTTCGGGCCGGACTGCGAGGGCTCGATCCAGACGTCGGCGCAGAACTCGATGGTCGCAGCCTGGACAGGCCCGCGCCCCACGGAATCGGGCACGACACGGATGAAGTGCGCCGCGGCGATGTCGTCGCCGGTCCACTGCTCGATCGGCGACCCGGGCGCGACCACGGTGGCCTTCGCCTCTTCCAGCTCGCCCTCACCGACGAGAGTCCAGAACTTGCGCACCACGTCCACCGCCGCGGCCGGCGGCTCGCCGCTCGTGATCTGGGGCGAAGGGACGGGCGTCGGCGAAGGACTCGCTGGGCTCGCCGCGGCGGCCACGCCTGCGGACGAGCCGCAGGCGGCGAGCAGGGCCGCGCAGCCGACCGCGACGAGGAGCAACGCGAGCGCTGCCGTGAGTCGCGCGATGCCGCAGTGGTCGCGTAGGGGGACACGATGCCGGTGCACACTCCACCTCCAGTCTCGGGGCGCCCACCGTTCACTTCATCACGGGTGCAGCCGCCTGTACAGGGTGACGATGCGGGAGCGAGGTTGACGACGCGCGGGCGTACCCGTGCCGCCCGGGCTCCCGCGTCCCTGCGATAGAGTTGGCCGCAGCCAGTCCTGTCTCACGCCGCTAGGAGGGTCCCCATGGCCGTCGAGGTCGTCCGAGAAGGCGCCGTCGCCGTCGTCACCGTCAACCGTCCGGAAGCGCTCAACTCGCTCGACGCCGAGACCAACGAGGGGCTGCTCGCCGCGGCGCGTGAACTCTCGGCCGACGAATCGGTCCGTGCCGTGGTGCTCACCGGCGGCGGCGACACGTCGTTCGTGGCCGGCGCCGACATCGCTGCGATGAGCACGCTGACGCCCGAGCAGGCGCGCCAGTGGGGCGCGCTCGGCCAGGCCGTGATGAGCGCCATCGAGGCGTCCCCGCAGCCGTGGGTCGCCGCCGTCAACGGCTTCGCCCTCGGCGGCGGCTGCGAGCTGGCGCTCGCGTGCGACATCAGGCTGGCCGCGGAGAACGCCAAGTTCGGCCAGCCCGAGATCAACCTCGGTATCACCCCGGGCTTCGGCGGCACGCAGCGCCTCTCGCGCAACGTCGGGGAGGGCTGGGCCAAGTACCTCATCCTCAGCGGCCGCATCATCCGCGCCGAGGAGGCGCTGCGCATCGGGCTCGTCCAGGCCCTGTTCCCCAAGGACGAGCTCATGACCCAGGCGATGAAGCTCGCCGAAGAACTGGCCGGCAAGAGCCCTCTGGCGATGCGCTACTGCAAGTCCGCGGTCAACGCCGCCGCCGATACCGACCTGGAGACCGGACAGCGCATCGAGCGCGATCTGTTCGCGCTGGCGTTCGCCACGGACGACCAGACCGAGGGCATGCAGGCGTTCCTGCAGAAGCGGGCGCCGGAGTTCACCGGGCGCTGACCGCGGCTCAGGCGCCGACGGCGGTGGCCAGGCGCGAGAGCACCTCGTGCACGCCAGGCGTGGCGCGCACGAGCATGTCGGCCGCCTCGGTCACCGTGCGCGGCGTCTCGTCCGTGACCGCCGCGACCGCCAGCGTGCGCCGTCGCGCGTCCCTCTCGCCCCAGTCGCGCACCGTGGCGAACATGGTGACGTCGGTGAGGTCGTCCCCGCAGCTGAGGGCGGAGAGGTAGTCTCCGTCCCCGAGCAGGCGCCGGACGGCCGACCCCTTGGTGAACGGCAGCGGCGGCCGCACCTCGAACACGAAGTGGCCGGTGGCGATCGCGAGCCCGCGCTCGCGCGCGGGCTCGATCACGCGGGTCAGGATCTGGTGCCGCGTCGCGGCCGGGTCCTCGGCCAGGCGGTAGTGGACGGCGATCATGGTGCGCTTGTCCTCCAGGACGACCCCGAGGCTCTCGCAGTCGAGGTCGCGGCCGGCGGCCTCCAGGACGTCGTGGATGGTGGCCACATAGCGCTCGGCTTGCGGGTCGGTGGTCACGCTGCCGTCCGGCGCCATCGCCTCGAGCCCGTGCGTGCCGACATAGGCGGCGCCGTCCAGCGGGACCATGCGCCGCCCGTCCTCGAGCGACCTGCCGGTGACGAACGTCACGAGCCCCAGCCGCGCGACCAGCCGTGCCAGCAACTGCTGGAACGCGGCCGGGACGTGCGCGTCGCCGGGGGTGGAGGCGATGGGGGAGATGGTGCCGTCGATGTCGCAGAACAGCGCCGCCGCGTGCGGAGCTTCGGCGGCGGCGCGCAGCAGCGCGTCCAGCGCCTCGCGCCCGCTGATGATCGGCGATCCTGCGTCCACGGCTCCCCTCCGTCTCGCCCGGCGGCCTGAGCCTACCCGCTCGCCGGGCGTTCCCAACGGACCGCACGCCTGCTCGCGTCAAGTTCCCTCGCGAGGTGCCGATATGAGCGGGCAGAGAGATGAGCGATCCTTCCGACACCACGAGCCGGTCTCTGCCCGGCGGGCGCCCGCGCGACGTGCGCGTCGACCCGTACCTCAAGTCCATGCTGCTCGGGCTCATCGAGGACAGCTACCTGCACACCGGCACCTTCACCCAGTTCGCCGCCGAGGTGCTCCAGGTCATCGCCTACGCGGTCACCGTGCCGGTGGCGTTCACCGAGGGGTTCCTGCGCGCCTACCTCTCCATCGACCGCGTGGAGGAGGACGACGACGGGCGCATCAAGATCATCCCCAAGGCCGGGGCGACCCTCGAGGACATGATCCGCGACGTGGACGAGATCACCGCCCAGGTCGATCCGGGGGCCGTGTTCAACCCCGTCGTGCGCTCCAAGCTGGACGCCGTGCACGAGGTCTCCAGCAAGGCGATGAAGTGGGACATCAACACGCTCTCGACCATGGGTGACGACGAGCTGATGGGCGTGCTCCGGGAGATGCAGGCGCAGTCTGAGGTCACGGCGGAGGACGGGAGTGCGGGCGACGAGGCCACCGACTACGTGCGCGCCAAGATCGCGACCATCCGCCGCAATGTGCGTCAGTTCCAGGCCCGGCAGCAGAGCGGGGCGGACGACTCCCCCGAGGGGTGAGGTCCGCGGCGCCGCTACCGGGCTCGGGCCCGGTGCGGTAGCATAGGCCCGCTCGACACAAGGGGCTCCTCGTGCAGCACTTCTCTGACAGACTCGCAACGGCCATCCGCGCCCGGCGCAGCGTGGTGTGCGTCGGCTTGGACCCGGTGCTGGACCGCATGCCGCCCGAACTGGTGGAGAAGTACCGGCCTCAGGCCGCGGAGATCGGCGAAGACGCCGCCGTGGCCGCCTGCTTCCAGGAGTTCTGCAGCGGCGTCATCGACGCCGTGGCCGACGTGGCCGCCTGCGTCAAGCCGCAGGCCGCGTTCTTCGAGCAGTACGGCGCCGCCGGCTGGCAGGCGCTCGGCGCCGTCATCCGCTGCGCCCACGAGTACGACCTGCCGGTGATCCTCGACGTCAAGCGCGGCGACATCGCCTCTACCGGCGCCGCTTACGGGCACGCCGCGTTCGGCGGCGCCGCCGGCTTCGCCGGTCCGGCCGCCGGCATCGGCGCGGACGCCATCACCGCCAGCCCGTACCTCGGCGACGATTCTCTGCAGCCGCTGGTCGACCACTGCGCCGGCGGACACGGCGTCTTCATCCTCACGCGCACGAGCAATCCCGGCGCCGCCCTGCTCCAGGAGATCGAGGTGGACGGGCGGCCGCTGTTCCTGCGGGTCGCCGACCTCGTCCGCGAGCTCGGCGCGGCGCACGTCGGCGACTCCGGCTACAGCGACGTCGGCGCGGTCGCCGGCGCTACGGCGCCGGAGCAGCTGCGCGCCGTGCGCGAGGCGCTGCCCAACGCGTTCCTGCTCGTGCCGGGCTACGGCGCCCAGGGCGGCAGCGCGGAGGCGCTCGCCGGCATCGCCGCCGGCGACGCGGCCGGATTCGTGGTCAACGCGTCGCGCTCCATCATCTTCGCCTGGCAAGACGCCGGCGGGGACTATCGAAGGGCTGCTGCCGCCGCCGCCGAATCTATGCGCAACGACCTCCAGGACAGTCTGTGACCGACGAGACGCCAGAGAACAGGACTCGCCGTCCTCGTCCCGTGCCGCCGGGCGACGCTCCGCCGTCCTTCGCGCCGGGCGTGACCCCGGACGACCCGGACGCCGCTCTGCGGCGGCTGGAGTCCATGGGCGCGCCGCAGCAGGCCTCGTCCTCGCCGCCTCCGTCGTCGTTCCCGCTCGACCCGTTGCCGCCGCAGCCGGCCGTCGATTCGTTCAGCGCGCCGCCTCCGCCGCGCTCCCAGCGGCCCATGGGGTCGTCCAAGAGGACCTCCAAGGTCCGCCCCAAGCCCGCGGGTTCCCGCTCCTCACGCATGGTCGCGCGGATCGTCGCGCCGGTGGTGTTCCTGGTCGCCGTCATCGCCCTCCTGGGCATCGTCGTCAACTCGGGCGTCATGGGCGGTTCCGACGAGCCGGTGACCACACCGACGGTGAAGGCCACCAAGACCACGAACAGCGGCGCCAAGACCACCAAGAAGTACGTGGTCAAGAGCGGCGACTCGCTCTCGAGCATCGCCGTCCGCTTCAACACCAGCACGGCCGAACTCCAGGACATGAACCCCGATCTCAGCGGCAGCACGCTGGTGGTGGGTCAGCGCATCGTCGTGCCGGCGCAGTAGCGCCGCCTCTCCCCACTTCGCACCACCCAGGCTCTCCCCGGCCCGGCGTCGGCGCGGGCTGACCTCTTCGCGCGTTTCGGCTTCTCCCCAGCCTCGCTTGGCACCCGCCTTCTGCGCCTCCCGCGCCGTCCCGAGCGGGCGTAGCCACGCCTGAAGACGTGCCTGTGGACTGATTCCCCACTAAGTGGGGAAGAAGTGGCAAAAAGTGTTGCGTGATGGGGAGAAGTGGGGTAGAGTGGCGCGCATGCAGCGACCGTTGTTGGTAGGGGAGTTCGAAGTCACGCTCGATGCGAAGAACCGCATCGCCATCCCTGCACGGCTGCACGCCGCATTCAACGACGGCATCTACGTCACTCAGGAGAACGAGCGCTGCCTCGGCGGCTACAACCCCGACGAGTTCCAGGGCCGCCTGGAGGAGGACGTGGACGTCACCCCCGCGGGCACCGTGGAGCGGCGCAACGTCAAGCGCCGCCTCGCCGCCACCGCCGTGTTCTTCCCGGAGCTGGACAAGCAGCGTCGCGTGACGCTGCCCGCCAAGCACCTCGCCTACGCCGGCATCAGCCGGGACGTGACCATCATCGGCGTCGCAGACCACGTGGAGATCTGGGACCGCGCCGCCTGGACAGAGTACCTCGCCCACCTTGAGGAGGAGGCCGATGCTTCCGCTGACGAGCATCCAACTTCGTGAGTACGAGATGGCCCTTGCCCACACACCGGTCCTTCTCGATGAGCTCGTCGAGTTGCTGCGGCCGGCCAGGGGCGAGACGGCCATCGACTGCACGTTCGGCGCCGGCGGTCACGCCGAGGCCGTCGCCGCGGCGCTCGGTCCTGAGGGCCGCCTGATCGCCGTCGACCGCGACCCGAGCGTCGCGGAGTACTTCCGCGACGTCGCCCGCGAGGCGCCCTGTGAGTGCGAGCTCTACCACGGCAACTTCTCCGAGGTGCTGGCCGAGCGCGACGACGCCTCGGCCGACGTGGTCTACATGGACCTCGGCGTCTCGTCCATGCAGCTCGACCGCCGCGAGCGCGGCTTCAGTTACGCCTACGACGCTCCGCTCGACATGCGCATGGACCCCGAGCTGGAGGTCACCGCCGCCGACCTCTGCAACACGCTGCCCGAGGCCGAGCTCACCGACATCTTCCGCCGGTACGGGGAGGAGCGGTACGCGCGCAACATCGCCCGCGGCATCGTGAGGGAGCGCACGAAGCGCCCGCTCGAGACGACCTGCGAGCTGGTGGAGATCGTCAAGCGCACCATCCCGACGCCGGCCCGCTTCGCCGCCGGCAACCCGGCGCGCCGCGTGTTCCAGGCGCTGCGCATCGTCGTCAACGACGAGCTGGGCTCGCTCGCCCGCGGCCTCGACGAGGCCTACCGTGTGCTGCGGCCGGGCGGCCGTCTGGCGGCGATCAGCTTCCACTCGCTCGAGGACCGCATGGTCAAGGAGTTCTTCAAGGGCAAGGCGGCAGGCTGCATCTGCCCGCCCGGCCTGCCGATGTGCGTGTGCGGCCACGAGCCGACCATGCGCGTGCTCACGCGCAAGCCGGTCACGCCGCGCGCCAAGGAGATCGAGTCCAACCCGCGCAGCTCGTCGGCCAAGCTCCGCGTGGCCGTCAAGCTCGAGGACTGACGGCCGCTCGATGGCCACCGCCGCCAGACACGCCCGCGCCGAAGCGCCCGCGCCACGCTATGAGGCGGACGCGCGTGAGCACGCGCCCGCCCATGCGTACCGGGCGCCGCGGACGCGGGCTCGCGCAGCGCAGCGCTCTCGCCTTATGCGCACGTTCGTCATCTTCGTGGGCTGCCTCACGCTGCTGGCCGTCGGCCGCGTCGCGCTGAGCTTCGCCGTGGTGCAGAAGACCCTGCAGACGGACGCGATCGTGAGCGAGGAGCGGCGCATCAGCCAAAAGAACGATCAGCTCGAGGGAAAGCTCGCCGACCTCGGCTCGCCGGTGCGCATCCAGCACATCGCCGAGACCGAGCTCGGGCTGGAGCTCGCCACTCACATCGCCTACCCCGAGCCGCTGCTGCCCAAGGGCGAGCGAGAGGTAGCGGCGGCACGCTGATGGCGGCTCCCTCGACAGGACGTCGTCGCCAGGCCGGCCGGCGCGGCGCCCTCGGGAGTCCCCGGCCGGCCCGCAACGGCACCGACGGCCGCATCCGGCTCCTCCGCTTCGCGTTCCTGGTGTTCCTGGTGCTCGTCGGCGGCAAGGCCGTGGCGCTCGCCTCGTCCTCCCAGCACCTCGCTCAGTACGCCGTGAAACAGCAGACCGCCCAGGTCGTGCTGCCGGCGCTGCGCGGGTCGATCCTCGATCGCAACGGCACCGAGCTAGCCGTGGGCAAGCCACAGCAGACCGTGTTCGCGACGCCGTACCTGCTAAGGGACCCGCAGACCGCCGCCGAGGAGCTGTGCGATGCGCTGCAGATCAACCGGCGCCGCCAGAGGGAGGACGTCGCTAAGGACCTGGTCGACGCCACGAAGAAGGGCCTCGGCTTCTGCTACGTGGCGCGAAAGGTCGACCCCGAGTACGCCAAGGCGGCCGTTGACCTCGGCATCCCCGGCGTGGGCAGCTACGCTGAGGAGCAGCGCACGTACCCGCTCAAGGGTACCGCCGCCCAGGTAGTGGGCTTCGCCGGCATGGACAACCACGGTCTGTACGGCATCGAGCTCCTCTACGATGAGGCGCTCACCGGCCAGCCGGGCAGCGAGACTGTGGTGCGCGACCCTGCGGGGCACACCCTTCGGACGACCAAGCAGAAGCTGCCGGTGTCCGGCAAGGACGTCGTGCTGACGCTCGACAGCGAGATCCAGAACTATGCGGAGAACGTGCTCAAGAGCACGCTGCGGACGGCGCCGGCCAAAGCGGCGACGTGCGTGGTGATGAACCCGCAGACCGGGGACGTCTACGCGATGGCGAGCGTCACGCGCGACGGCTTCCACGGCTTTGGCAAGGGCGATCCGGCGTCGGAGAGGAACCGCGCCGTGGAGGTCGCGTATGAACCCGGCTCGATCTTCAAGCTCGTCACCATCTCCGGCGCCTTGGCCGAGGGCGTCGTCAGGCCGACCTCGACGTATGACTGCCCGTACAGCATCCACGTCGCCGACCGTGAGGTCCACGACTCCCACGAGCACGGCACCGAGAGCTACACGGTGCGCGACATCATCAAGTTCTCCAGCAACGTCGGCGCCGTGAAGATCGGCTTGGACATGGGCGAAGAGCGCATGTACAAGTGGATCAAGGCGTTCGGGTTCGGCAAGCCCACGGGCGTGGAGTTCCCGGTGGAGTCGGGCGGCATCGTCTGGCCTCTGGACCAGTGGTCGGGATCGTCGATCGGCAACATCCCGATGGGGCAGGGCATCGCGGTGACGGCCCTGCAGATGGCGTCGGCGTTCTCCGCGGTCGCCGACAACGGCTGGCAGGTCAAGCCGCGGCTGGTCAAGCAGGTCGGGACCCAGGTCTTCGACACGGTGGAGAAGCACCGCGTCATCTCGGGCAAGGTCGCCCGGCAAGTGCGCAGCATGCTGCAACTGGCGGTTGACGACCCACTTGGCACGGGGACCAACGCCAGGATCCCGGGATACGAAGTCGGCGGCAAGACCGGCACGGCCGAGATCCCGACGTCCGGCGGGTACGCCAAAGGGATCTACGTCGGCTCCTTCATCGGCATGGTGCCGACCGACCGCCCGCGCCTCGTCTGCCTGGTGGCCGTGGACTCGACGCCCCGGTACGGCGGGGAGGCGGCGGCGCCGGCGTTCCAGAAGATCACCCGGTTCTGCCTGCAACACCTGGAGATCGCGCCGTGAATGCCGGCCCGGCCGGCGCAAGCGAGCGCCGGGTCGGTCTGCTAGAATCCGCGCCGATGAAGCTGAGTGAGCTGGTCCAAGGGGTCTCGGGCGCGACGGTGCGCGGGGATCCCGGCACCGAGATCCGGGGCCTCGCCTACCACACGCGTGACGTCGCCGACGGCACGCTTTTCTTTTGCGTCCCCGGACTCAAGTTCGACGGCCACGCGTTCGCGGACAAGGCCGTGGAGGCCGGTGCGAGTGCGCTCGTGTGCGAGCGCGACACCGGCCTGCCCGTCACCCACGTCCTCGTCCCGTCGGTGCGCCGCGCCATGGCGCTCCTGGGCGCGCGCTGGTACGGCGATCCCTCTCGAGAACTCAGCGTGGTGGGCGTCACCGGCACCAACGGCAAGACCACCACGGCTCACCTTGTCGCCGGCCTGTTCGCGGCCGCCGGCAAGCCTTCGGGGCTGCTGGGCACGGTCGCCAACCGTATCGGCGGGGTGGAGCACGCGGTCACTTTGACCACCGCCGAGTCCTTGGACCTGCAACGGATGTTCCGCGAGATGGTCGAGGCAGGGGACAAAGCATGCGCGTTCGAGGTCAGCTCGCACGCGCTCAGCCAGGACCGCGCGCTCGGCATCGACTTCGACGCGGTCGTCTTCAGCAACCTCACGCGTGACCACCTGGACTACCACAAGGACCTCGAGGACTACTTCGGCGCCAAGCGCCGCCTGTTCCTGCCCGACGAGCAGCGGCAGGGCACGGCCAGGGCCATCGTCAACATCGGGGACGAGTTCGGCGCGCGGCTCGCGGACGAGTGCGCGCCGCTGTACGGCGACGACCTCTGGACCTGCGCGGTCGACGAGCAGGGCCCCTCCGGCGCCGCGGTCGTCGCCCGCGACCTGGAACTCCGCGCCGACGCCTCCGCCTTCACGCTCGTCTGCCCGCGCCTGGGCCTGGACGAGCGCGTCACGCTGCGCCTGGCGGCGCGCTTCAACGTCGAGAACGCCGTCGCCGCCGCGGCCGCGGGCCTGGCGCTCGGGCTGTCGCCCGAGGCCGTCCTGCGCGGCCTCAGCGTCACCGAGGGCGTGCCGGGCCGCTTCCAGGCGGTGCGCGCCGGTCAGCCGTTCAGCGTGGTCGTCGACTACTCGCACACCCCGGACTCACTCGAGAACGCGCTCAAGGCGGCGCGCGCCGTCACCGAGGGGCGCGTGCTCGTGGTGTTCGGCTGCGGCGGCGACCGTGACCGCGGCAAGCGGCCGCTCATGGGAGAGATCGGCGCCCGGCTCGCCGACCGCGCCGTCATCACCTCGGACAACCCGCGCACCGAGGACCCCGTCGCCATCATCGAAGAGATCGCCGCCGGGGTGCCCGACGAGCTCGGCGGCAACGTCGTGATCGAGCCCGACCGCCGCGCCGCGATCCGCATCGCCGTGCGCGAGGCGCGGGACGGCGACACCGTGGTCATCGCGGGCAAGGGGCACGAGCAGGGCCAGCTCATCGGCGACCGCAAGATCCCCTTCGACGACCGCACGGTCGCCGAGGACGAGATCGCGGCGCTCTCCGGGGCCCGGTGACGCCGTGTTGCCGCTGACCCTCGCCGAGGTCGCGGCCGCCTGCGGCGGCCGCCTCGAAGTCCCCGATCCTCAGCTCGAGGTGCGACGCGTCTGCACCGACAGCCGCGCGCTGCAGCCCGGCGACCTGTTCATGGGGCTGCAGGGAGAGCGCTTCGACGGCGACCGGTACGCCGCGCAGGCGCTCACGGACGGCGCGACGGCCGTGGTCGTGCGCGCGGGAGCCGCGGCGGCCCTGCCGGCCTCCGCGGCCCGCATCGTCGTCGACGACGGCCTCAAGGCGCTGCAGGACCTCGCCACCACCGTCCGCCGGGGAGCCGGCGTCAAGGTGGTCGGCATCACCGGCAGCGCCGGCAAGACGTCCACCAAGGACATCCTCAAGGCGCTCCTCAAGCCGGTGGCCCGCACCGTGGCCACGGAGGCCAACCTCAACAACGAGATCGGGGTGCCGCTCACGCTGCTCGAGGTGGAGCGCTCCACCGAGGTCGCCGTCGTCGAGATGGCGATGCGCGGCGTGGGGCAGATCCGCGAGCTCGCGCGCGTGGCCGAGCCGGACGTGGGCGTGATCACCAACATCGCGCCGGTGCACCTCGAGCTGGTCGGCACCATCGAGGACGTCGCCGCCGCCAAGGCCGAGCTCATCGAGGAGCTCACCGACGGCGGCACGGCCGTGGTGCCGGCGGACGAGCGCCTGCTGGACCGGCACGTGCACCGCTATCGCGGCCGCGTCGTCACGTTCGGCGCCGAGGACGCGGACGTGCACGTCGTGGCGCAGGAGCGTCGCGGCGAGAGCTACGCACGTGCTGCTCGACGCGTTCGGGCACCGCGCCCGCATGGACTTCAGCTTCACCGGCGGCCACTACCTGCACGACGCGCTGGCCGCGGTGGCCGCGTTCGTCGAGCTCGGCTACCGCCTGGACGAGGCCGCCGAGGGCGCCGGACAGGTCGCCTTCAGCGACCTCCGCGGCGCCCTCTCCGAGCTTCCCGGCGGGGGCCTGCTGCTCAACGACGCCTACAACGCCAACCCCGTCGCCATGAAGGCCGCCGTGGACCACCTGGTCGGCATCGCCGACGGCCGGCCCACCGTGGCCGTGCTCGGCGACATGTACGAGCTCGGTCCCGGCGCCGGCACCTACCACCGCGCCGTCGGCGAGCACTGCGTCGCCGCCGGCGTGCGCCTCGTCGCCGTCGGCGACCTCGCGCGCGACTACCTCACCGGCGCTCCCGGCGAGCAGTGGTTCGCCACGGTCGACGAGTGCCTGGAGGCGCTGCCCGAGGCCGTGCCCGCCGGCAGCGCCGTGCTCGTCAAGGCGTCGCGCCTCATGCGCATGGAGCGCGTGGCCGAGGCGCTCGCCGCTGAGGGAGCATCTCGTGCTTAGGGCCATGGGCGCCAGTGTGCTGGCGATGGTGCTGGTCCTCATCATCGGGCCGGCCTTCATCCGCTGGCTGCGCCTCAACGAGTTCGGCCAGAACATCCGCGAGGAGGGGCCGGAGGGCCACAAGACCAAAGAGGGCACGCCCACCATGGGGGGCGTGCTCATCTGGTTCGCCGTGCTCGTCGCCTACCTGGTCTTCAGCCGCTTCTCCGTCGCCTCGCTGACGGTGTTCATCGCGGCCGTGGGCAACGCGCTCATCGGATTCGCCGACGACTGGATCAAGATCGTGCGCAAGCGCTCCTTGGGCCTCTCGGCGCGCTACAAGCTGCTCCTGCAGCTGCTCCTCGCACTGTTCATCGGGTTCATCGCTCTGCACTTTGTCGGCGTCACTACCGCCGTCGATGTGCCCTTCACCTCGTTCAAGCTGGAGCTCGGCACCGTCGGCTTCTACGCGCTCATCTTCCTCACGCTCGCCGGCTTCTCCAACGCGGTCAACCTCACCGACGGCCTCGACGGCCTCGCCGCCGGCGCCTCCGCCATCGTGCTCGTGGCCATGGCCGGCATCGCGTTCATCATCGGGCGCAACACGAGCGACCCCGGCATCACCGACATGATGGTGATCGCCGGCTGCGTGGGTGGAGCCGCCCTCGGGTTCCTCTGGTACAACACCTTCCCCGCGGACGTGTTCATGGGCGACACCGGCTCGCTGGGGCTCGGCGGCGCGGTGGCCGGCATGGCCGTGATGACCGGTACCGAACTGGTGCTCATCATCATCGGCGGCCTGTTCGTGGTCGAGGCCGGCTCCGTGGCCGCGCAGGTCATCTCGTACAAGCTGTTCAAACGGCGCGTGCTGCTCATGGCGCCGTTACACCACCACTTCGAGCTCAAGGCCTGGTCCGAGACCAAGATCATCGTGCGCTTCTGGATCGTGGCCGCCATCTTCGCCGGCGCAGGGTTCGCGGCGTACTACGCGACCTTCTGAGGGAGGCACCGTGGAGCTCTCCGACGTCCGCTGTGTCGCCGTGCTCGGCCTGCGCCGGAGCGGCCGGCCGGCGGCGCTGCTCGCCCGCCGTGAGCTGCCGGCCGCGCGGGTCGTCGCGCTGGACGAGGGCGCCGCGCCGGACGACGACACGGTCCAGGTGCTCGAGGCCGCCGGCGTCGAGGTCCTGACGGGCCCGGCGGCCGTGCTGCCGGAGGACGCCGGGCTGCTGGTCAAGAGCCCCGGCGTGCCGGACACCAGCGCCGCGGTGCAGGAGGCTCTCCGCCGCGGCGTCCCCCTCTGGAGCGAGGTGGAGTTCGCCTGCCGGTTCCTGCCCAACCCCGTGATCGGCATCACCGGCACCAACGGCAAGACCACCACCACCGAGCTCACCGGCGCGATCCTGCGCGATGCGGGCCTGCCGGTGGCCGTGGGCGGCAACGTCGGCCACGCGCTCGCGGCGATGCCGGGGGAGATCGAGCCGGACGCCACCGTCGTGGCCGAGCTCTCGAGCTTCCAGCTCGAGCACATCGAACGCTTCAGGCCGGCCGTGGCCGTGCTCCTCAACCTGACGGAGGACCACCTCGACCGGCACGGCACCTACCGTGCCTACGCGGACGCCAAGCTGCGCATCTTCGAGCGGCAGACCGCAGATGATCTCGCGCTCCTGTGCGCCGACGACGCGGGCATCCTCGAGGAGTGGGACGCCGGGCGGATCACGGGCGCGGCCCGCCGCGGCTGGTTCTCCGCCGTGGAGGACGTGACCCAGGGCCCCGGCGGGGAAGAGCTGGTGGCCGGCGTCGAGGACGACGTGCTGTGGGTGCGCATCCGCGGCGAGCTGCGGCGGCTGTGCCGCCGCGACGAGCTCGCCCTGCGCGGCGACCACAACGTGCTCAATTCCTTGGCTGCCGCCGCGGCCGCCTGCGCGGCGGGTGCGCCGGTGGGCGCCGCCGCCGCGACGCTGCGCACCTTCGGCGGCGTTCCGCACCGTCTGCAGGTCGGCGACGTCGTCGACGGCGTCACCTACGTCAACGACTCCAAGGCGACCAACGTCGACGCCACCCTCAAGGCGCTCACCGCCTACTCGGGGCCGGTACACCTCATCCTCGGCGGCTACGACAAAGGGTCCGAGTTCGACGAGCTCGCGGCCGCGACCGAGGGCCGTGTGCGCGAGGTGCTGCTCATCGGCGCGACGGCGCCGCAGCTCGAGGCCGCGTTCGCGGCCCGGGCGGCTGCGGCTCCCACGCACGCCACGCCCTACGTGGTCTGCGGCGACCTCGCGACCGCCGTCAGGACCGCGCACGCGGCGGCCGAGGCGGGCGACGTCGTGCTGCTCAGCCCCGCCTGCGCGAGCTGGGACCAGTACAGGGACTACGAGCAGCGCGGCGAACAGTTCCTCAACCTGGTGAGCGAGCTGAGAACAAGGAATTGAGGGCCGCGTGAGGTCGACAGGACACGGGGCCGAGCATGCCGATCTCGACCACCTCGACTGGGTCGAGGACGCTCCGCGACGCACCCGCTCGGGGTCCGACCGGCGCGCTTCGGAGCGGCGCGGGAGCGCCGGCCGTGAGCCGGCGCGGGAGCGCCGCTCTTCGGAGCGCCGCTCCGGCGAGCGCCGCACTCCTGCACCGTCGTCGCGGCAGTCCTCCGGCAACCGCGGCGCCGCGCGGGACCGCGCCGGCGCGGAGGCAAGACCCGTCCGCCGCACCGACCGGTACGCGAAGCCTTCGACGGCCATCCTCGGGCCGGGGGTGGCCGAGCGCCGCGGCCTGATGCTGGTCACGTTCCTGCTGGTCGTGTACGGCCTCGTGATGGCCTACAGCGCCTCGGCGGCCGAGGCCTACTTCAGCCATCACCCCAGCTTCTACTTCTTCGGCCGTCAGCTGGTGTGGGTGTGCATCGGCGTCGGCGCCATGTGGCTCCTCTCGCGCGTGGACTACGCGTGGTTCCGCAAAGCGGCCATGCCCATCGCCGGGGTCGCCCTGGCGGGGCTCCTGCTGGTGCTCGTCCCGGGCGTGGGCTCGGTCGTCAACGGCGCCCGGCGCTGGATCTTCCTCGGCGGCCAGGGAGTGCAGCCGAGCGAGTTCGCCAAGATGGCCGCCGTCATCCTCGTCGCCACGCTCATCGTGCGCCGCCCGTGGGAGATCACGTCCCTCAAGGGGTTCCTGAAGGTGGCCGGCATCGGTATCGTCCCGGCCGCCGGACTCATCATGCTCGAGCCGGACCTGGGAACCACGCTCGTGCTGGTCGCGGCCGTGGTCGCCGTGCTCGTCGCCGGCGGTGCGCCGCTGCGCTACCTCTTCGCCCTGTTCTTCACCGGCGTCCTCGCGGTCCTCGCGCTCATCGCCGTGGAGCCGTACCGGCTGGAGCGGCTGGTCACCTTCTTCGACCCGTGGAAGGACCAGCAGGGGAGCGGGTACCAGGCCACCCAGTCGCTGATCTCCATCGCGTCGGGCCGCGTGTTCGGCGTGGGCCTGGGCAACTCGGTGCAGAAGTTCGGGTTCCTGCCCGAGCAGACCACGGACATGATCACCGGCATCATCGGTGAGGAGCTCGGGCTGATCGGGCTGCTGGTCCTGCTGGCGCTGTACGCTGCGCTCGCCTGGATCTGCTTCCGCATCGCGCTCAACTGCAAGGATCTGTTCGGCAAGTTGCTCGCCACCGGCATCACGGCCATCATCGTGGGGCAGGCGTGCATCAACGTGGGCGCGGCGCTCGGTCTGCTGCCGCTCACCGGCGTGCCGCTGCCGCTCGTCTCTCTGGGCGGCACCAGCATGCTCGTCGTGCTGTGCGGCCTGGGCATCATGCTGAACATCAGCACCAACCGGAGGAGTCACATTGGCGTCAGCGCTCAGCGGCGCGACCGTACTGCTGGCGGCGGGAGGGACCGGAGGTCACCTGCAGCCGGCGCTCGCCGTCGCGGCTGAGGCGGAGGCCCGCGGGGCCCGCGTCGTCGTCGTCACCACACCGTCCCAGGTCGAGCGCGTCCGCGAGCGGTACACCACGTACGCGCTCGAGCTGAAGGGGTTCGAGCGGCGGGTGGACGTTCGTGCCTACGCGCGCACGTTCAAGCTGCTCGGCGCCGCCGTGCCGCACGTCCGGCGCATCCTCAAGGAGGCGCGGCCGGACGTGGCCGTCGGCGGCGGCGGCTTTGCCAGCGGCCCCGTCGTGGCCGTCGCGGCCATGAGCGGCGTCCCCGGCCTGGCCCTGGAGGCCGACGCCCATCTGGGAGTCGCCAACAGGCTGCTCAGGCCGTTCGTCAAGCGGTTCTGCCTGAGCTTCCCCATCGAGGGGCTGGAGCCGCCCCGCTACGTCGTCACGGGGCGGCCGCTGGCGCCGGCGCAGATCAGCGCCACTCCCGAGGAGGGCCGCGAGGCCTTCGGTCTGAGCGCGGACCTGCCCGTCGTCCTCGCGTTCGGCGGCAGCCAGGGCGCGCAGAGCATCAACCGGGCCTGCGTGGACGCTTTCGGCGGCAAGGAGCTCGAGTTCCAGTTGGTGCACGTCTGCGGGCCGAAGAACGAGGCGCAGGTGCGCGCCGACCTCGAGGAGCTCGGCGAGCGGTTTGAGAGGTACATCCTGGTCCCGTACACTGACCGTCTGGCCGCCGCCATGGCGGCGGCCGACCTGGTCGTGGCGCGCTCGGGCGGATCCGTCGCCGAGCTCGCCGCCCTCGGCAAGCCGGCCATCCTGGTGCCGTATCCGTTCGCCACCGCCGACCACCAGCGCAAGAACGCGCGCGAGATGGTCACCGGCGGGGCGGCGCTCCTCGTGGACGACGCCGAGCTCGACGGCGCGCTGCTGCAGCGCCTGGTCGCCGAGACGCTCGGCGACGCCGGGCGTCTGGCGGCCATGGCCGCGGCGGCCGCCGCGCTCGGCAGGCCGGATGCGGCGCAGCGGGTCGCGGACCAGGTCGAGGCCGTACTGACGAGCAGAGGGCGAGGGGCACGATGAACGACGCCGCGAGAGACTTCCCGCAGCCGGTCCACTTCGTGGGCATCGGCGGCGCCGGCATGAGCGGCATCGCCGCCGTGCTCCACCAGCTGGGCGTCGAGGTGCGCGGCTCGGACCTCAAAGCCTCCCGGTACACCCGTCACCTCATAGAGGCCGGCGTGCCGGTCACCGTGGGCCACGACGCCGCCAACCTCGGCGACGCCGCCGTGGTCGTCACGTCGTCGGCCATCAACACGGCCAATCCGGAGGTGCGGGCGGCGCAGGCGGCCGGCCTGCCGATCCTGCGCCGCGCCGAGATGCTCGCGCGCGTGATGGAACTGCGCCGCGGCATCGCCGTCGCCGGCACCCACGGCAAGACGACGACGTCGTCGATGATCTCGCACGTGCTCCGCCAGGCGGGCATGGATCCCACGTTCCTCGTGGGCGGGGAGCTCAACGACGTCGGCTCCAATGCCGGAGTGGGCCAGGGCGAGTGGCTGGTGGCCGAGGCCGACGAGAGCGACGGCAGCCTGCTGTACCTGCGGCCCGAGGTGGCGATCGTCTCCAACGTGGAACTCGACCACCACGCCAACTACGGCTGCCTGGACGAGGTGCACGACGTCTTCCGCCGCTTCGTGGCCCTGCTTCCGGAGGACGGCCTGCTCGTCCTCGTGGCCGGGAGCGGGGGAGAGGCGCTGGCCGGCCAGACGCCTGCCCAGGTGGTCACGGTCGGCATCGGCGCCGGCGACCTCCGCGCGGAGGTCGAACGAGTCGACGACACCGGCAGCGCGTTCACCGTGCGCGACGCCGGCGGCCCGGAGCTCGCCCGCATCGAACTGCGTGTGCCGGGCGAGCACAACGTCCTCAACGCGCTCACGGCGCTGGCCGTGCTGCGGCACGCCGGGCTCGAGCCCGTGGACGCGGCGCCGCACCTGCTCACGTTCAGCGGCGCCGCGCGCCGGTTCCAGCGCATCGGCGAGCACGACGGCGTGCTGGTGGTCGACGACTACGCCCACCACCCCACGGAGATCGCCGCCACGCTCACCGCCGCCATGCAGGGCGGCCACGGCCGCGTCATCGCCGTGTTCCAGCCGCACCTCTACTCGCGCACCCGGTACCTGCAGCGCGAGTTCGGGCGCGCCCTCACGCTCGCCGACGAGGCGATCGTCACGGAGATCTTCCCGGCTCGTGAGGAGCCGGAGCCGGGCGTGAGCGGCAAGCTCATCGTCGACGCCTACCTCATCGAACGGCCGGGCGGCCCGGTCTCGTTCCTCCCGCGTCTGCACGACGTGGTGGCGCGGCTGGCCCCGCGCGTGCGGCCCGGAGACCTGGTGCTCACGCTGGGCGCCGGGGACGTCTTCCACGCCGGCGAGCAACTGCTCGCGACGCTCGCCGGGCAAGGGGAAGAGGCTGCGCGCGCCGAATAGTCTGGGGTAGTTCCCAACCCCGACCGAGGTCCGGCGTATGACGAGGGCACGTGGGGCGAGCCGCCCGCGATTCCGCCTGCTTCCCACTGTGCTGCTCACGCTCGCGATCCTCGCCGTGCCGACGGCGGTGTACGCGTGGGGACGCAGCTCGTCTTCGTTCGATGTCAGCGCGGTGAAGGTGAGCGGGACGCACCTCGTGCCGGCCAAGAAGACGTTGCGCCTGCTGGAGAAGACCTACACCGGTGACAACCTCTTCACGGTCACCGCTACCGACGTGCGGGAGACGCTCAAGCCGCTGGCGTTCGTGGCCGGCGTGACCGTGGACCGCGCCTTCCCCGACACGCTCGAGGTGGGCGTCACCGAGTACGTGCCGGCGGCCTACGCCCTGGCCGGCACACGCTGGTACGTGGTCGCCGAGAACGGCTACGTGATCTGCACGGCCACCGAAGCCGCCGACCAGCTGGGCTCGGCGGGCAAGACCGCCAAGGCCGCGGCGACACCCGACCCTTCGGCTTCTTCGGAGCCCTCTTCAGCAAGCACGGACGCGACCTCCGCGACAGGTGCGACCGCCGCGACGGACGCGACGGGGACGACGGCCACCACGGAGACGGCCGGCGAGTCCGGCGGCCTCACCGGCCGCCTCGTCGCCGGCCCGCCGGGAGCGGACCTGCCGCTCCCTCGTATGGCCGTCAAGGGGCGCGTGCGCGAGGGCGCCGTGCTCGACGACGAGGCCACGGCGCAGAAGCTCACCGTCATCACCGCGCTGCCCAACTCGTTCCGGCGCCGTCTGGCCGCGGTTGAGGATGAAGACGGCCGCCTCACACTGCGCTTCGACGGCGGCCCGGTGGCGGCGTGGGGCGACGCCGAGCGCACGCTCGCCAAGACCGTCGCTCTGCGCACCGTCCTCGCCGCGTACGAGGACGCCGGCAAGACGTGCACGCAGATCGACGTCTCCATCCCCGACAGGACGCTGGCCAAGCCGGTGCTCCAGTGATGGTCGAGCCTTGCCTCAAGCGGTGGTCGAACCGGCAGGAATCTGCGTCTATGCAGGCAAGTTGTTTGACACCCCCAAGGGGCGTGGGTAAGGTAGGTCCAAGGCTGGGAAGCTGAGGCTGACCAGCCCTTTCGACAGTCTGAGAACTGCTGCAAACAGGGTGGTTTCACGGCATCCATGCAGATGATACGAGCAACACTCAAGCAAGGCTTGAGGGTTCGCCAGGGTCTCGACGGCGAGTCTCGACCAGCACAGGAGGGTCAGCACGATGATTGACGCGTCAGCGAATTATCTCGCCGTCATCAAGGTCGTGGGCGTGGGCGGCGGCGGCACCAACGCCGTCAATCGCATGGTCGACGCCGGGCTTCGCGGTGTCGAGTTCATCGCCGTCAACACCGATGCCCAGGCGCTGCAGATGTGCGACGCCGACGTCAAGATCCACATCGGCAGCAAGATCACCCGCGGCCTCGGCGCCGGCGCCAACCCCACCATCGGCTACCAGGCCGCCATGGAGAGCAAGGACGAGCTGCGCGACGCGCTCAAGGGCGCCGACATGATCTTCGTCACGGCCGGCAAGGGCGGCGGCACCGGTACTGGCGCCGCCCCAGTCATCGCCGAGCTCGCCAAGGAGCTCAGCGCGCTCACGGTCGGCGTGGTCACGCGCCCGTTCGCCTTCGAGGGCAAGCGCCGCGCGCGCCAGGCCTCGGACGGCATCCAGAGCCTGCGCGACAAGGTCGACACCCTCATCGTGATCCCCAACGACCGCCTGCTGCAGGTGGTCGAGCGGCGCACCTCCGTCATCGAGGCCTTCAAGGTCGCCGACGACGTGCTGCGCCAGGGCGTGCAGGGCATCACCGACCTCATCACCGTGCCCGGCCTCATCAACCTGGACTTCGCCGACGTGCGCACCATCATGAAGGACGCCGGCTCGGCGCTCATGGGCATCGGCGTGGCCGGCGGCGAGAACCGCGCCGTCGAGGCGGCGCGGGCGGCGGTCAGCTCGCCGCTCCTCGAGGCCAGCGTGGAGGGCGCCCGCGGCATCCTGCTCAACATCACCGGCGGCAACGACCTCGGGCTCTTCGAGATCAACGAGGCGGCGGAGATCATCAGCAGCGCCGCCGACGCCGACTGCAACATCATCTTCGGCGCCGTCATCGACCCGTCGCTGGGCGATGAGGTGCGCGTGACCGTCATCGCGACCGGCTTCGATCGCGAAGTGCCGGTCGAGCAGCCGTCGCGGCAGGAGTCCGCTCCCGAGCGCGAGCCCAAGGGCACGCCGCTGTTCGCCGAAGAGAGCAAGCCCAAGTTCGACGTGGACGACGACGTCCTCGACATCCCGAGCTTCCTCAAGGACCGCTGAGGCCGTCTGAACCCGCCCGTGCGTCTGAGCGTCACCCTCCGCGTGCGCAGTTGCGGCGCACCTGTGGGTCCGGTACGCTCTACCGCCGTTGTCACTCAACCTGAGGACATGGATCTCTCGTGACGCAGCAGTACATCACCTGGGCAATCTGGGCAGTCGCCATCGCGGTGGCCATGTACGGCGCCTTCATGCGCCGCAACAACTGGCTCATCCTCGCGATGATGGCCGTGCTCGTCGCCGTCTCCGTGTACTGGATCGTCCCGCCGAGCACCAAGACGCGCCTCGGCCTCGACCTCCAGGGCGGCCTGCAGGTCGTCTACCAGGCCAAGACCTCGGACGGCAAGGCGCCCACGCAGGCCCAGCTCGACCAGGCCGTGAGCATCCTCGACCGCCGCGTCAACGGCCTCGGCGTCACCGAGTCGCAGATCCAGAAGCAGGGCACCGACCAGATCTCCGTCGCCCTGCCGGGCATCACCAACGCCGAGCAGGCCCTCAAGGTCATCGGCAAGACGGCCCAGTTGCAGTTCTTCAAGGATGACCCCACCTCGCGGCTGGTCGGTCCGGTGGAGACCAAGGAGGCCGCGCTCAAGGAGCTCAAGCGCCAGGGCGCCACGCAGGCCGAACTTGACCAACTCAGCGCCGAGAGCAACTCGGACAAGTACGCGCTGGTCGTCCAGCCCGCCAGCGAGGTCGACGGCACGCCGGAGGCCTGGTACGTCTACGCGCTCCCGCCGGCCATGACCGGCGAGACGGTCAAGAGCGCCAACGCCGGCTTCGGCCAGGACGGCAAGCCCCAGGTCACCATGGACTTCACGCCCGAGGGCAGCAAGAAGTTCCAGGAGATCACCCGCGAGCTCTACCGCACCGGCCTGCTCAAGCAGACGCCGCAGACCTTCGCCATCGTGCTCGACAACGTCATGGAGTCGGACCCGATGATCGACTACACCGACCCGACGCTGCGCGACGGCATCAGCGGCGGCAGCGCGGTGATCAGCGGCGGCAACATGACCGTGGGCGAGTCCAAGGACCTTGCGCTCGTGCTCAACACCGGCGCCCTGCCGGTCAAGCTCGACACCGCCTACCAGCAGGAGGTCTCGGCGACGCTCGGCAAGGACTCCCTCAACGAAGGGCTCATCGCCGGCGCCATCGGCCTCGGCATCGTGCTGCTCTACATGCTGCTGTACTACCGCTTCCTCGGGCTCGTGGCGGACCTCGCGCTCATCGTGTACGCCATCCTGCTCTGGGGCCTGTTCAACCTCATCCCGGTCACGCTCACGCTGCCCGGCATCGCCGGCATGATCCTCACCATCGGTGTGGCCGCCGACGCCAACGTGGTCATCTTCGAGCGCATCAAGGAGGAGGTGCGCCGCGGCAAGACGGTGCGCTCCGCCGTCAACTCGGGCTACACGCGCGGCTTCAAGACCATCCTCGACGCCAACGTGCTCACGATGCTCACGGCGCTGGTGCTCTTCCTGTTCGCCACCGCCGGGCCCAAGGGCTTCGCCTTCACGCTCATCGTCGGCGTCATCGTCAGCATGCTCACCGCCGTGCTCTTCACGCGCGCCATGCTCGGCGTGCTCGCGGGGTTCGCCTTCTTCAACAAGCCGTCGTTCATGGGCGTCAAGGCCGGCCAGGTCGACATCGAGACCGCCATGATGGGCGACTCGCGTACGGCCGCCTCGCGCAAGCGGCGGGGCGCCACGGGCGAAGCCGCTCCGGCGCCCACCACCGAGCCCGCCGCGGAGGGCGCCTCAGCGTCGACCTCCACGGCCGGCCGCCAGGGTGGCAGCCGCAGCACGTCCACGTCCAACCGCAAGCGCAAGAAGCGCAGGTGAGCTCGTGAAGTTCTTCCGCGGCATCTACTCGTTCGACTACATGGGCCACAAGAAGTGGTGGTTCGCCATCTCCGGCATCATCATCATCGCCGGCCTCGCCAGCCTGTTCATCAAGGGGAGCGGCAACCCGATCGACGGTCTCAACTACGGCCTCGAGTTCAAAGAAGGCACGCGTATCTCGGTGGCCTTCGAGCAGAGCCCGGGCCTCTCCGAGGTGCGCGACGTGGTGTCTCAGGCCGGCTACGGCGATGCGACGATCCAGCAGAGCGCCAACGTCGCCAACACCGGCAAGGAAGGCTTCCAGATCCAGACGCAGGTGTTGAGCGCCGACCAGCAGGTGGCGCTCAAGCAGGCGCTGGACGCCAAGTTCGGCCTGGCGTCGGCGGACGGCAAGGAAGTCTGGAACCTCGAGACGGTGAGCGCCTCGTTCGGCAAGCAGGTCGTGAGCTCGTCGCTCAAGGCCGTGGCGCTGGCCCTGCTGCTCATCCTCATCTACGTCACCTTCCGCTTCCAGTGGAAGTTCGCCGTCGGCGCCATCTCGGCCGAGATCCACGACCTCCTCATCGTGGTGGGCGTGTACTCGCTCACGGGCAGGGAGGTCACCACGGCGACCATTGCGGCGGTGCTCACCATCCTGGGCTACTCGCTCTACGACACGGTCATCATCTACGACCGTATCCGCGAGAACGAACCCCGGTTCAACCGCATCCCGTACGCCGACATGGTCAACCTCTCCATCTGGGAGACCCTGACGCGCTCGATCAACACCTCGTTGATCACGCTGCTGCCGGTGGTGTGCCTGCTGCTCTTCGGCGGGGTCACCCTTGGGGACTTCGCCTTCGCGCTGCTGGTCGGCATCCTCTCGGGCGCCTACTCGTCCATCTTCGTGGCGAGCCCCATCCTCACGCTGCTCAAGGAGCGCGAGCCGCAGTTCAAGAAGCTCAAGGCGCAGGCTCGCGCCGACCGGGCCTGAGGCCGCGCCTCCGCGGCCACGAGCGGCCGGCGATACTCTCCACCTGCACCTGAGACCGCATCGACTCGCCCTCGAGAGAGTCACGTCATCACTCAGGCTTGCCTAGAGCATGACGCGAGAACCTCTCGAACCTCCCTGACGAGACCTTTACTTGCGCGGGACGAGGGCCTAGGGTCGAGCGCGCGCCCCGCCCGGGGCGCAGGTGTCACGATCACCGCACTGCAGGACCGGATGCTGTTCCCCGGCCTCGCCGTGCCTGCCGGGGGAGGTTGCGTCGTGATTCGTCGCGTCATCCAGCCGCGTGAGCAGGCCGCCAGGGGAGTCCGCCTGCGCATGTCCGCCGTCCGAGACGGCAGGCCGCCCGTGCTCGAGCTGGAGGGCGAGTTCGATCTCGACACCGTGCCGGAGATCGACCGGTTCCTGCGCCGCACGCTGGGTCCGCTGTATCACCAGGACCACCTCGTGATCGACCTCGAGCGCACCACGTTCGTCGACTCGAGCTTCATCGGGTTCCTTGTCCGGCTCTCGGCGGCGCAGCGAGCCAAGCGCCGGGAACTGCTGCTGGTGCGGCCCGTCGGGCAGGTGCGCAAGGTCTTGGCCGTGGTGGGGCTGCCCAACATCGTGCCGGTGTTCGAGAGCATCGAGGCTGCCGTACAGAGTGTGGTGGGTGGGCGGCTGCCGGTGATCCCGCCCGCGTTCCACGCAGTCCCCGGCTAGGCAAGGAGGACGGAGGGGGCTCAGGCTGCGGAGTGTGCCGCGCCGGCCGCCCCGGCCGCGATGCCGGATGCGGCGGACGGGGAGTACCGCGGCGTCAACTGGCGCGCCGGACCGGGATGGCTTCGTCGCCTGTGCGCCGCGTCTCCATGACCCGGGCCTGGAAGGCCTTCATGCGGCAGGCGTCGCTGCAGTACTTCTTGGCGGGATTGGTGGTCGTGAACTCGCGGCCACACTGCTCGAACGCGCAGTGACGCGCGATCTCCTCACGCTGCGTGGCCTTGCGCGTGGTGCGGTGGTACTCCTCTTCCCACGAACCCCCGTGCAGCGCGCACACGCTCGATGGGTTGTAGGCCGAGAGACGCGTCCCGCAACCGTCGACCATACAGATACGTCCCGCTCCATATGTCCTGGTCTTCAGCATGGCGTCGGCCACGTGTTGGAGTGTGCTGCCCCGTAGCGCTCTTGTGCTGCGGAACTCCATCTGTTCGCCCCCGGCGGCCGCCCCGTGACCTTTGGTGCCGCCACTGCTCGTGCTTCGGCGTCCGCCTCTCTCAGGTGGACGCCGCCTTGAGTGCCTCGCCCCTGCTGGGGAAGATCCCGAAGATGCGATCGAGGCCGGTGATCTCGAAGATGCGGATGATGTTCTCGTCGGTGCACACGATGTCGAGGTTGCCGTTGCGGGGCCGCACCCGCTTTGCGCCGCTGACGAGCACACCGAGCGCCGTGGAATCGATGAACGTGACCCCGGAGAGGTCGACGATGACCCGCTTCGCGCCGCCTTCGATGCCGTTGACCAGCACCTCTTTGAACTCCGGCGCGGAGTAGATGTCGATCTCACCCTCGAGGATCACCACGCCCACGTCGGGGTCCGTCGCTTCGTAGTCGACGCGGAATTGCGGCTTGTCCTCCATACGCGCCTCCTCCATGGACATGTGAGCAGCTCCCGTGGCCCCTGACTGCTGTGTGCGTTTAGTTTCCGGGAGGGGATGCCGCTAAACCCGGAGGGAGGGTCCCGGGCGGCGTTCTACGGTGAGGTGGGCGCCGTGGGGAGGAGGTCCTCGGCCGTGGCCTGGCCGCGGATGGCGTAGGCCGCGATCATGCGGTCGGTGACCCACTCGACGGGGCAGAGGTCGTCGGTCCACGGCTTGGCCGCCGGCCCCGCCTCACGGTACTCGGCGGCGAACAGCCGCGTGTCGGGCAGGAGGTCCTGCGGCGCCGTTGCCAGCCGGGCGCGCACCTGCGCGCGCGAGAGCGGCGCCGTGAGGCCCACGACGAACTGGTTGAAGCGCAGCGCCTGCCAGGTGAGGACCTGCGGGAACTCCGTGCGCAGCGTGCCGGCGATGCCCTCCGCCAGACGGTGGTCGCCGGGGACGGTGGACACGTTGAGGCAGACGATGCCGCCGGGCGCGAGCCGCTGCCGGCAGAGCCGGAAGAACTCGCGCGTGGCCAGGTAGAACGGCACGTAGGGCTGCCGGTAGGCGTCGATGAGGATGAGGTCGTAGCGCGCGTCCGAGGTCGCCAGGTACGGACGCGCGTCCGCCGTGTGCACGGTGAGCCGCGGGTTGTCGCGGAGGCCGAACCAGCGGCGGCCGGCCGCGGTGACCGCGGGGTCCAGCTCCACACCGTCGATGCGCGCCTCCGGGTAGTAGACGCCGTAGGCGCGGGCGGTGGTGCCGGCGGCGTTGCCGAGCGTGGCCACCCGCGCCGCCGTCCGGCCCAGCAGCGGCGGCGCGGTGAGGAACATGTCCCACTCGCCGCCGGTGAGCACCGTGTCGGGGCGCCAGACGGAGTGGATGGCGTAGCCCTCGTTGAGGTACAGGTAGCGGGCGTCGCCGTCCTGCACCACCTGGATGAACTGGTAGCGCGACTCCTCTTCGTGCAGCAGCCCCGGCTGAGCCTTGACGACGGCCGGGGGCAGCGCCAGCAGAGCGGCGAGGACGCCGGCGACCACGAGGCCGTACACGAGCCGTCGGCCCACCAGCAGCGGCACGGCGGCGAGGGCGATGATGAGCGCCGCTCCGATCAACGTGCGCTGCGTGCCGATGAGCGGGATCGTGATCACGGCCGGCACGAACGTGCCGATGAGGCTGCCGGCCGTGGACAGCGCGAAGATGCGCCCCGCCACGCGCCCGGCGTCGTCCACGCCGGTCGCCGCCAGGCGGATCGCGAACGGCGTGACCATGCCCAGCAGCACGACCGGCGGCGCGAACAGGGCCAGCGACGCGACGAACGAGCCGACCACGGAGCCGGTGGACAGCGTCTCGATGCCCTTGATGGAGAGGTCGAGGAACGGCTGGGCCACGAACGGGATGGCCGCCACCCAGGCCGCCGCGGCCAGCACCACCACGGCGAGCAGTTGCGGCGAGGGGTGCTTGTCGGCGATCCGCCCGCCGAGCCAGTAGCCGACGGACAGCGAAGCCAGGATGAGACCGATGATGTTGGCCCACACGACGGTGGACGAGCCGTAGTACGGCGCGAGCAGCCGCGAGGCGCAGATCTCCGTGGCCATCGAGCCGATACCGGCGAGGAAGACGAGCGTGGACAGCGCTAGCGGGTTGATGGGCCTGGTCACGGGGTGGAGTCTACAGAACCGGAGCCTGCGTCCCTACCGGGACCGCGCTGTTGTCAGAATGGACAACGCTCTTCTGTCTGATTAGACAACAGTTCCGGTCCACCCCCTCAGGCTTCTGCTCGGGATGTCGATAGTAGGCCCGGGGAAACTCGCCGTGCGGGCAAGGCAGGCGAGCCTCGAAGACCCCTCCAAGGCATGAGCAATGACCTGACCGTCCAGAGGGACGCCCTCGGCGTCCGTTCGAGCGCCCTGCGCCGCAGGAGGTGGCTGCGCGCCGGCCTGCTCGCGCTCTGCGTGATCGCGCTCCTGGCCTTCACGCTCCACTCGCTGCGCCTCTCAGACGCCAGCTTCGCAGCGGCGTCGGCCAACCCGACCAACGTGTTCGTCTCGGGGACTCTCGCGCACGTCAACGACCACAACGGCCAGGTGGTCGTCACCGCGAACGACATGGAGCCCGGAGCCACCGCCGACGGCACCATGACGCTGACCGGCGCCGGTACGCTGGTCGGCGACTACACGCTGACGCCCGCGAGCCTGACGGACGTGCCGGCATCTCCGGCGCTCTCCGGGACGCTGACGCTCACCATCGAGGACACGACCGGCGCCGTGGACACGCTCTACGACGGCACGGTCGCCGACTTCGACGTCGCGGAGCTGGGCAGCATCGCACCCGGCGCCTCGCGCTCGTACCGGATCACCCTCGAGTATCCCGACGGCCCCAATGACGGTTCCCTGCAGGGGGCCACCATGACCCTGGTCCTGCAGGTGACGGAGGTGTCGCAGTGAGGCTGCGGCTCTCGAGGGCCTGCACGCGCGCGATGGGCCGCCGGCTGCAGCTGCTGCTGGCGCTCGCCGTCGTGGCCACCGCCCTGGGCGCAGTGACTGCGTCCGGGGCTTCGTTCGTCTCCCAGAGCTCGACTGCTGTGCAGGCATCCGCGAGCGCACTGAGCTCCGACACCCTGACGATCGTCGCCGGCGACGGCCAGACGGCGATCGCCGGCACGGCGGTCGCGATCGCTCCGAGTGTGCAGATACTGGACGGCGGCGGCAATCCGGTGTCAGGCCTGACCGTGAAGTTCACCCCGGTGACCGGCGGCGGCTCCGTGACCGGCGCTACTGCAGTGACCGGTGACGACGGCATGGCCACGGTGGGGAGCTGGACGCTCGGAAGTGCCGCCGGCGCCAACACCCTGCAGGCGGCCTGCGCCGGCGTGGGTGGCTCTCCGGTGACGTTCACGGCCACCGGGATGTTCGGCCAGGCGACGACGATGGTGCTCAATGCCGGTGACGGCCAGACGGCCACGGCCGGCAGCGCGGTCGCCGTGGCCCCCAGCGTCAAGGTCACCGACGCCGGAGGCAATCCCGTCTCCGGCGTGGCCGTCACTTTCGCGGTAGCCTCCGGCGGCGGCTCGGTCACTCAGGGCACCGCGAACAGCAACTCTTCAGGTATCGCGACCGTCGGCAACTGGCGTCTCGGCCCCACCGCCGGCGTCAACACGCTCACTGCGACCAGGGCTGGGCTTGCCGGCTCGCCGGTGACGTTCACGGCGACCGGGACTCCGGGCACGGCGAGCCGGATCGCGATGAACGCCGGCAACGGGCAGACGGTGCACGTGGGCACTCCCGTCACCATCCCGCCGAGCGTTCTCGTCACCGACGCCAACAACAACCCGGTGCAGGGTGTGGCGGTGACGTTCAGCATAGGTTCCGGCGGCGGCTCGATCACCGGCGCCAACGCGACGAGCAACGCCTCCGGCATCGCGACGGTCGGCAGCTGGACCTTGGGCGTGACCGCCGGCACCAACACGCTCAGGGCGGCGAGTGCCGGCCTCACCGGTTCGCCGGTGACGTTCACAGCCACCGGCCTCACCGGCAGCCCCACGACCATCACGCTGTACGCCGGCAACGGCCAGACGGCCACCGCGGGCGCAGCCGTCGCCACCGACCCGAGCGTGCGCGTCACCGACGTCTACAACAACCCGGTCGCCGGCGTCGCGGTGACGTTCGCCGCGGCCTCCGGCGGTGGCTCCGTGACCGGCGCGTCGGTGACCACCAACGCCTCCGGCATCGCTGCCGTCGGCAGTTGGACGCTGGGCACCACGGCCGGCGCCAACACGCTCACTGCGACCAGCCCCGGCCTGAACGGGTCGCCGATCCTGTTCACCGCCACCGGCACGGCCGGCGCGGCGTCCAGGTACGTCGTCACCTCGAGCAACTACAGCCCGGCCGTCGGCTCGTCGGTGCTCGTCACCGCGCAACTGGCCGACGTGTACAACAACCCCGTCGCGCAGTCGGGCGTGGGCGTGACGTTCTCGAAGTCTCCCAACAACAGCGGTTCTCTCAGCGGGGCCACTCCGGCGACGAACTCGAGCGGCATTGCCACGGTCACGCTGACCGTGGGCACCACCGTCGGCACCTCGTACACCGTGACGGCCACCACCAACGGACCGACCAGGACCGGCACGTCACCCGCCATCGTCACTGTCGCCGCCACGCCCACCAGGATCGCCCTGAGCGCCGGCAACAGCCAGACGCGCGACCGTGAACACGGCGGTCGCCACAGCGCCGAGCGTCCTCGTGACCGACGCCTACGGCAACCCCGTCTCCGGCGTGGCCGTCACCTTCGCGGTCGCCTCGGGCGGCGGCTCGGTGACCGGGGCGAACGCGACGACCAACGCCTCCGGCATCGCCGTGGTGGGTAGCTGGACGCTGGGCACGGTCGCCGGCGCGAACACACTGACGGCGACCTGCGCGGGCCTCACTGGCTCGCCGGTCATCTTCACTGCGACCGGCCTCGCCGGCCCGCAGGCCAAGTACGTCGTGACGGCCAGCAACTACAACCCGATCGCCGGCACCGCTGTGACGATCACGGCGCAGCTCACCGACCAGTACGGCAACCCGGTCGCCAGGTCTGGCCTGCGCGTGCGCTGGAGCAAGACCGGCAAGGGCGGATGGTTCACGGCGACTCGCACCACGACCAACGCAGGCGGCGTCGCGACGACGACGTTCTACACGAGCGGCACGGTGGGGAGGGTCCACACGGTCACGGCCCGCACCACCAACCCCGCCACGTACACGGGGACCACGGCGGCGATCACGACACGATGAGGCAGGCGCCCCGGCGTCCGGTGATGACGGGAAGAGCCGCTGCAGCCGCTCGCCATACTCGCAGCACGGGGCTCTCGCCTCGATCGTTCCTCGCGGCGTGACCTGAAGCAGCCTTGCAGCCCGCCGTAGATGGCCGCGAGCCGGCACGTGTGCGCGCGAGCGCGACAGGGGACACGAGAAGAGGAAGATTTTGGTGGAGGTAAGCGGGCTCGAACCGCTGACCTTCTGGCTGCCAGCCAGACGCTCTCCCAGCTGAGCTATACCCCCACCGAAAGGGTGCCGACGGTGTCGGCAGGCTCGAAAGTATAGCATACCCGCCTTCACCGGCAACCTGACACGAAGAGCAGGGAGAGGCGCGACCGGGCTGACGCCACAGGGGTGTGATGTCTGATTCGACCAGAGAGACGGCGGGGACGGTTGGACCCGGCCGGGACGGCGCAGCGAAGCCGTCGCCGTCTCGGTGGCGGGGCACGGCCGTGCTGGTGCTCCGGGTCGCGCTGGTGCTGGTCGTTGCCTTCAGCGTGGTCCAGTTGCAGGCGGCGGCGAGCTACCGCGTCTCCGCCGGATCCGTCACGTTCCAGCTCCGGCCGGCCTGGCCGGGCGGCCACCTGGTCATGCCGCTCGGCCCCGCCGGCGAGCTCTCCCTGCACACCCACCGCACGCCGGTGGACGTGGTGATGGACTACCGGCTGCCGGAGCAGACGGCCGCCCTGCTCGGCGCGAGCGGGACGGAGCAGTTCCCGAGGCTGGAAGGCGGCGCTCGGGAGGCGTTCGACCGCTATCTGCTGGGGCGCGTGCCGTGGCTGCTGCTGGGCGGTGCGGCCGCCGGGCTGCTGGTCGTGGGCCATCAGACACGCCGCCGGCGACTCTGGGGCCTGGCCGGGGGCGTCGCCGCGGCGCTGCTGCTCGGCGGCGGTCTCGTGCTCGCGAGCTACGCGACCCTGGACCGCTCGCCCTCTGTGCGGTACGCGGGGCTCGCTTCGCGCGTGCCGGAGGTGCTGCCGCTGCTGCGCGCGTTGAGCAGCGGCGGCGACCAGACAGACCGTCTGAGCCGCCTCCAGGACTTCCTCGCCGGTTTGGAGGCTGTGGCCACCCAGCTGAGCACTTCGCCCGGAGGGCCGGTGCGCGGCGACGCGGTGCGCCTGCTGCTCGCGAGCGACATCCACGACAACGTGTTCGGCGCCCGGGCCGCCGCCCGGCTGGCGGCCGGCGGCGGCGAGCCGGTGGACGGCATCCTGCTCGCCGGCGACTTGACCGACACCGGCTCGGCGGAGGAGGCGCAGCTGTTCCTGCGCGCGTTCGGCCGCCCGCCCGCACCGGTTCTGCTGGTGGGCGGCAACCACGAAGACGCGCCGGCGATGCGGGCGTTCCGGCGCGCCGGCTTCCAGGAGTTGCGGGGGAGGGTGGTGACGGTGGACGGCGTGAGCGTGCTGGGGACGTCCGACCCGGTGGCGTCGACGCCCCAGGTCTCCTCCGACTTGCCGGGGCTCGCCGCCGGCGCCGTGCGGCTCGACGCGCTCTGGCGCGTCGACCAGCCGCACCCGCAGGTGCTGCTGGTGCACGACGAGCGGCAGGCGACGGACGCCGTCGCCTCGGCGCAGGACGAGGGCGTCCCCCTCGTGGTCGCCTACGGCAACGACCATGTGGCCGGCGTGACCGCCGACGACGGGGTGGTACGGGTGGATGCGGGCACGGCCGGTGCGTCCGGGTACGAGGCGATCGGCGCCGCGTCCGCCACGCCGGCCGGCGCCGCCGGGGAGGAGCCGCCGGCCCTCTCGCGTGACGTGTACACGTTCCAGCTCATCGACTTCGCGCGCGACGCGTCGCGGCGGCTGCTGGCGGTGACGACGGTGAGCTACGTGCCGGGCGGCCGCACCGTCGTCACCTACACGCCGTTCGGGCAGTAAGGCGCGCCCCGCACCGTGTGCTCGCCGACGGCCTGTGGGCACGGGCTCGCGCCCGCGCAGGCTCGCAGCGGCACAGGCTCGCGCGGGCCTGAGGTAGAATCGCCCTTCCGCGCCAGAACCGCCAGAGAGGACTGAAGTGGACCGACGCTACGACCCGCACGTCATCGAGGAGAAGTGGCAGCGCCTCTGGAAGGAGCGCGACGCCTACCGCACGCCCGACGAGAGCGACAAGCCCAAGTTCTACGCCCTCGACTTCTTCCCGTATCCCTCCGGTGACGGGCTCAGCGTCGGCCACTGCCGCAACTACGTCCCCACCGACGCGGTCTCGCGGTTCAAGCGCATGCAGGGGTTCAATGTGCTCCACCCCATGGGGTGGGACGCGTTCGGCCTGCCGGCCGAGAACTACGCGATCAAGATGGGCGTGCATCCGCGCGTGACCACCGAGCGCAACATCGCCAACTACCACCGCCAGATGGACCTGGTCGGCCTGTCGTTCGACTGGTCGCGCGAGGTCACCAGTTGCTTCCCCGACTACTACCGCTGGACGCAGTGGTTCTTCCTGCTGCTCCACGAGCGTGGGCTGGCGTACCGGGGCACGGGACAACAGTGGTGGTGCCCGGTCGACAAGACCATCCTCGCCAACGAGCAGGTGCACGACGGCAAGTGCTGGCGCTGCGGCACCGAGGTGACCAAGAAGGACCTCGAGCAGTGGTACTTCAGGATCACCGACTACGCGCAGCGGCTGCTGGACGACCTGGCGACCGTGGACTGGCCCGACCAGATCAAGACCATGCAGACCAACTGGATCGGGCGCAGCGAGGGGGCCGAGGTCGACTTCGGCATCCAGGGCCGCGACGAGAAGCTCACGGTGTTCACGACGCGGCCCGACACGCTCTTCGGCGCCACCTACATGGTGCTTGCGCCGGAGCACCCGCTCGTCGACGAGCTCACGGCGCCCGGGCAGAAGGCGGCGGTCAAGGAGTACCAGAATGAGGCGCGGCGGCAGAGCGAGATCGAGCGCCTCAGCACCGAGAAGGAGAAGTCCGGCGTCTTCACCGGCGCCTACGCGGTGAACCCGGTGAACGACGCGCCGGTGCCCATCTGGATCAGCGACTACGTGCTCATGGGCTACGGCACGGGCGCCATCATGGCCGTTCCGGCGCACGACGAGCGCGACTTCCAGTTCGCGACCAAGTTCGAGATCCCGATCGTGGAGGTGATCGCGCCGCAGTCCGGCCCGCAGGGCCGGCTCGCGGAGGCGTACACCGGCGACGGCGTCATGGTGAACTCAGGCCGGTTCGACGGCATGGCCGCGCCGGGCGAGGCGTTCGAGCAGATCGTCGCCTGGCTGGGCGAGCGCGGCACGGCGCGCAAGAAGATCAACTTCAAGCTGCGCGACTGGCTCATCAGCCGCCAGCGGTACTGGGGCGCCCCCATCCCGATGGTGCACTGCGAGAAGTGTGGCGTGGTGCCGGTGCCCAAGGACCAGCTGCCGGTGCTGCTGCCCGACCTCGAGGACTTCCATCCCACCGACGACGGCCGCTCGCCCCTGGCGCGCGCCACCGAGTGGGTCAACACCACGTGCCCGGACTGCGGCGGCCCCGCGCGCCGCGAGACCGACACCATGGACACGTTCGCGTGCTCCAGCTGGTACCACTTCCGCTACGCCTCGCCGCACGACGAGACCGCCGCGTTCGAGCGCGACAAGGTCGAGTACTGGCTGCCGGTGGACCTGTACGTGGGCGGCGCCGAGCACGCGGTGATGCACCTGCTCTACGCGCGCTTCTTCTGCAAGGTGGCGCAGGACGGCGGCTACGTCAGCTTCGGGGAGCCCTACTACCGCCTTCGCAACCAGGGCATGATCCAGGCCGAGGACGGCCAGAAGATGAGCAAGAGCAAGGGCAACGTCGTCACCCCGGACAGCGTGGTCGAGAAGTACGGCGCCGACGCCCTGCGAGTGTACGAGCTCTTCATCGCGCCGTTCGAGCAGAGCGTGGCCTGGAGCGACCGCGGCGTGCAGGGCACGTACCGGTTCCTCGGGCGCTTCTGGAACCTCGTGAACGAGGTCGTGGAGGCGCAGGGCAGTGGGGTGGCGGCCGACGAGGCCGAGGCCGAGCAGGGCCGCCACGTGCTGCGCACGCTGCACAAGACCATCCGCAAGGTCGGCCGCGACATCGAGGGCTTCCGCTTCAACACCGCCGTCTCCGCGCTCATGGAGCTGCAGAACGAGGTGCTCGACGTGTGGGCCAACGCTCGCGGTGCGCTCACCCTGGCGCAGTGGCGCGAGGTGGCGCAGGACATGACGCTGCTGCTGAGCCCCATGGCCCCGCACATCGCGTCGGAGGTCTGGGGGCTGCTCGGCCAGGGCGAGAACGTGCTGGATGCACCCTGGCCATCCTGGGACGAGGAGCTCGCCGCCGACGAAGTCGTGACGGTCGTCGTGCAGGTCAACGGCAAGCTGCGCGAGCGGCTCACCGTGCCGGTGGACGCGGAGAAGCACGACGTGCTGGCGCAGGCGCGCGCGGCGGAGAACGCCGCGCGCTTCCTCGAGGGCAAGCAGGTCGTCAAGGAGATCTACGTGCCCGGCAAGCTCGTCAACTTCGTCGTCAGGTAGCGGCCGCCCCGGACCGGGCGCGGCCGGGCGCGTCGGCCGTCAGGCGAGCGCGGCCTCCAGGGCCTCGATGGCCGCCTGCTCGTGGGCGTCCACGCCGTGCGCCGCCTCGGCCGTCGCTTTCGCGACTCCCAGGATGAACGCCTTGAAGGCCTCCACGTCGGCCGGCGACTTCTGCTCGATGAGCGCCTTGGCTTCGCGCACGCGCTTGCCCACCTCGTCGGCCATGTCCGCCATGTCGTGGGTGACCTGCTTGTCGTGACCCATCTTGATGTCGGCTGCGAGGTCGTGGATGAGCGGGCTCTGCGTGTCGGACTTGGCGTGCGCCATGAACTTGGCCGCGGCGCTGGCCTCCTTGAAGGTGTCCCAGAAGCCGTGGTCGGCCACCGAGAGGTAGGCCATCGTGTCGGTGACCGCCCACTGCAGGATGTGCCACTCGTCCTCGGTGAACATCTCCTTGCTCGACATGTCATCTCCTCCCATTCGCTGGTCGCGTAGCTTGCGCGACCATACCGCAGCCGTCGTCACCCCGTGAAATCATCCCGCCGGGGCGATGCGGTGCAGGTGGGCCGGGCGTAGCCTGCTGCTCGACGGGCGCCGGACGCGCCCCCGGCGCCCGTCACTCCCCTCACCGACGTGGCGCCGGAGGTGGGCCGTGTCACTCTCTCGTCGTCAGATCCTCGCCTACGCCGCCGTGGCCGTGGTGGTCGTCGCCGTCGGCGTGCGGTACGTGGTGCTCCCGCGGCAGGCGGGGCCGTCGCAGGCGGAGGCCGTGGTGCTTGCGCCGGTGGCGGCGTCGCCGAGCGGGGCGGAGGGAGGGTCGAGCGGAGGGGCGGCCGGGCGGCGCCGGTCAGGCTCCGGCCGCCTCACCTACGCCCGACGTGGTCGTGTACGTGTGCGGCGCGGTGCGCTCGCCGGGTGTCGTGCGCCTGCCCGCCGGCGCCCGCGTCACCGACGCGCTCGAGATCGCCGGCGGTCCGACCGCCAGGGCCGAGCTGGCCGCCGTGAACCTGGCGGCGCCGGTCGTCGACGGCCAGCAGATCGTGGTGCCCGAGCAGGGGGTCGCCGGCGGCGTCGCGGTGGCGCCCGCGAGCGGAGCGGGGTCCGGTGGCCTCGGGAGCGCGAGTGCGGGTTCGGCCCCAGCGGCGCTCGTCAACATCAACACGGCGTCGCTCGAGGAACTGGACGCCTTGGACGGCGTGGGCCCGTCCACGGCGCAGAAGATCATCGACTACCGCACCGACAACGGCGGCTTCAAGACCGTCGACGAGATCAAGGAGGTCCCCGGCATCGGGGACGCCAAGTTCGCGGCCATGCAGGACTCGATCACGGTGTGAGGGGTCCGGGGATGCGCTGGCCCGCTCCTCCGCACGTCCTGCTCGCCGCGTACTGCGCCGGCCTCTGCGCCGCGCTGGCGTGGCGGCCGCAGGCGCTCGCGCTGGTCGCGGTGGCCGCGCCGGCCGTCGCGGCTCTCGTCCTGGCCCTGCGGCCTCCCGAGAGGCTGCGCTGGGCGGCGCTCGAGGAGTACCGCCTCCCGGCCGTCACGGTCGCGCTCGCGGTGGCCTTCGTTCTCGCAGGGGTGGTACTCGGCGGCGCGCGCCTGGACGCGATCGGGCGCTCCACTCTGGCTGCCTACGCCGGTCAGCACCTGGCCCTCACGGCGGTGCTGACCGACCTGCCTGCGGAGAAGGAGGGGGAGGTCACGCTCGCGGTGCGCGTGACCGAGGTCGCGGGGGTGCGCCTGGGCGAGCCGGCGCACCTGCGGCTGCGGCTCGAGGAGGGCCAGACGCTCGGGTACGACCCCACGGGGCCGCTCACCGAGGGGGCGATCCTTGCGCTGCCCTCAGTGAGCGTGGAGCCGCTGCCCGAGCCGAAGCCCGGCGCGTTCGACTACGGGCGGTACCTGCGGCGCCGCGGAGAGCACGTACTGCTGGAGGGCGACTTCGCCGACCTGGCCGTGGTCGGCCGCCGCGGCGGGCTGCAGGGGCTGGTGGACCGGCTGCGGCAGGCGTCGCGCGCGCACCTGCTGGCCGGCGTGCGCTCTCCGGTCGCCGAGGTCCTGCAGGGCATGGTGCTCGGCGACGACGAGGGCGTGACGCAGGAGACGATCGACGCGTTCCGCGTCAGCGGGCTGCTCCACATCATGGCCGTGTCCGGAGAGAACGTGGTGCTGCTGTGCGCCATGTGGTCGTTCGCGTTCGCGCTGCTCGGCATCCACCGGCTGGCGCGCACCGCACTGCTCCTGCCGGTGGTGGCGACCTACGTGCTGCTCACCGGCGCGTCGCCGTCCATCGTGCGCGCCGGCGTGGCAGGCATCCTCGGCCTGCTGGCGGTGCTCGCCTCGCGGCCGAGCGACGGCTGGCTGCTCTGGCTCGCTCCGGCCGCGTGGCTGCTCACGGCGAACCCCAACAACCTGTTCGACGTGAGCTTCCAGCTCTCGTTCGCGGCCGTGGCCGGGCTGCTGCTGCTGGCGCGGCCGCTCACCCGGGCGCTGTCGTTCCTGCCGGGACCCCTGCCCGAGCAGGTCGGAGTGACGACCGCGGCGAGCATCTCCACGGCGCCGGTATCGGTGCTCACGTTCGGGTCGGCGTCGCTGGTGAGTGTGCCGGCCAACGCCGTCGGCGGATTCGTCCTGGGGCCGATCATGTTCCTCGGCATGTTGTCGCTGCTGGCGGGGTTCGTGAGCGAGTGGCTGTCCCGGCCGCTCAACTTGATGGCCGGGCTGTTCATCGGGTTCCTGCTCGAGGTCGCGCGGTTCTTCGCCGGTCTTCCCGGGGCGACGTACACCTACCAGGGCGTCACGCCGCGGCTGTTGCTGGTCGCCGGGCTGGGCCTGGAACTGGTCGCGGTGAGCGCGCTGGCGCTGCGGGCCGGCGGCGGGCCCGTCGCGTACGTCCGCGACCGCCGCCGGTGGCCGCCGCTGGCGGCCGTGACTGCGGCCGTGGTCGCGGCGGCGCTGCTGCTCGCGTCCGGCGCCGGTGCGGCCGCCGGACACGCCGACGTTCACGTTCCTGGACGTCGGCGAGGGGGCGGCCGGTCTGCTTCAGGTGCCGGAGGGACCCACCGTGCTGGTCGACGCCGGGCCATCCCCGCTGGCGGCGGTCCTGCGCCGCCACGCGGTCCGGAGCATCGACCTGCTGGTGGTGTCTCACGGACACGCCGACCACGTGGCCGGGCTGGAGGACGTGGTGGGCAGCGTGCGTATCGGCACGGCGGTGCTGCCGCAGCCGCCCGAGCCGTCAGAGGCGCTGGACCGGCTTGCCGCGCGACTGACGGCGGCGGGCACGGAGGTCCGCCGCTGTACCGCAGAGCAGGACGCGCAGGGGACGGGCTGGGCCCTGCGCGTCCTGCCGACGCGGGCGCCCGGCGGGGAGGGCGGCAACCAGGGTGAGAACGACTGTGCCCTGATTGCCGTGGTCGAGTTCGCCGGCCACCGTGTGCTGGTGCCGGGCGACGCCGAGGGTGAGGTGCTGGAGGCGCTCGACCTGCCGCCCTGCGATGTGGTCGAGCTCCCGCACCACGGCAGCCGCGGCGGCGTGAGCGCGGGCCTGCTCGCCGAGCTGCAGCCGAGGCTCGGCGTGATCTCCGTGGGGCCCAACACCTACGGTCACCCCACGGACGAGGCCCTCGGCCTCCTGGCCGGCGCGGGAGTGCCGTGTGCTCGCACCGACGAGCGCGGCGATGTGGCCGTCGCGCTCGGAGCCGCAGGACTGGAGGTGCGGATGCAGCGGGCGCTGTGAGGTCCGCTCAGCGGCTCCTTCTACAGCTCCTTGCGCCGGAACGACCAGGCGGCGAGGAGCAGGAAGATCACGGCGAGGACGAGCGTGACCGTCACGGGCTGCGCGATCGGTGCATCCTTGCCCTTGAGTAGCGCGTCGTTGGCGGCGACGATGCCGGCCGGCGTCCAGGCGCGGATCGCCGGGAAGCCGGTGAGCGCGAACAGCGCGGCGAACACCGCTATGCCCGAGCCGGCTGCCGCGGCCTGCTTGTCCAAGGCCGCCGACAGCCAGATCATCAGGCACACGAACATCGCGGCCAGCGCGAGCCACACGACCACCGATTCGACGAACGGGACGATGCGAGAGGTGTCGAACAGCGCGATGGTGACGGCGATGCAGAGCCCCGTGCCGGCGGCCGTGGCAGCCAGCAGGATGACGAGGTTGGCGACAGCCTTGGCCCATACGAAGGCGGTGCGGGAGAGCGGCTTGGTAAGCACGAGGATGGCGGTACCGCCGCGGCGTTCGCCGGCGATCGCGGCGGCCCCGGTAATGATCACCACCAGCAGCGCGAGCTGGAGGAGGTTGCCCATGAACTGAGCGTAGGAGTCGATGGCCGTCGGCGCCGGGAAGTGGATGACGACGCCGGGCTGTCGCTCGGCGGTCATCTTGAGGATGGTCGGTGTCGCGGCGGCCATGATCGGCGTGGTCAGCCCGAGGAACACCAGCAGGCCGGGGAGGACCCAGAGGCGCCAGGTCTTGCGCGTCTCGAGCAGTTCCTTGCGCGTGAAGGCGCCGAAGCCGCGGAGGTTGAGCCCGCGGAGCGGTGCCACTTCGGCACCCCGCTCGATACCTTCTCTCCGTCGGGTATTCACGCCGACGCTCCTTCCACGAGGTCGACGAAGACGTCCTCGAGCGAGACCTCGTCGGCCTCGAACCGGCGCAGGCTGAGGCCGAGGCGAGCGACGAGCGCGGGCACTTCGCGGTAGGCGACCTCGAGGTCGGTGACTTCGACGAGAAGCTCGTGGCCGTCGCGTCGGCGACGTACCAGCCCAGGGCTCCGCCGCCAGTGCGGCGTCAAGCGCGTCCGGGTCGGAGGTCTCGATGACGACGCGCTGGGCCCCGCCGTGACGCGAACGCAGCTCGTCGATGGCGGCCTGCTCGACGATGCGCCCGCTTCGGCGAGCACGGCGACGGTGTCGCAGACGCGCTCTGCGTCGGCCAGGATGTGCGTCGAGAAGAAGACAGTGGTGCGTCCGGCGAGCGCCGCGATCATCTCCAGCACCTCGCGGCGCCCGATGGGGTCGAGCGCGCTCGTCGGCTCGTCGAGCAACAGCAGGCGAGGCGAGTTGATCAGCGCCTGGGCTATGCCGAGCCGCTGCTTCATGCCGCGCGAGTAGCCGCCGACCTTGGTCGTGACGTCTGCAAGGCCGGCGAGGTCGAGCAGCGTCTCGATCCGTTCGCCGCGCTCCGTGGCGGGGATGCCGAACAGGGCCGCGGAGAGATCCAGGTACTCACGGGCCGTCATCCACTTGTAGAAGCCGGGTACGTCGGGCAGGAAGCCGATGAGCCCATGCACGGCGTCGGCGTCAGAGGTCGTGTCGTGGCCGAAGATGCGCGCCTCACCCGCAGTCGGGCGCGCCAGCCCGGCCAGGATGCGCAGGGTGGTGGTCTTCCCGGCGCCGTTCGGCCCGAGGAACCCGAAGACGGAACCCTCTGGCACGACGAGGTCGACTCCGTCCAGCGCGCGGTGCTCCTTGAACTGCTTGGTAAGGCCGGTGATCTCGATGGCCGGGCCGGCCCGCGGCGGAGCCGGAGTGGCCAGGTCCGTTGCCGGTCTGCTGGTGAGAGCGCCCTCGGTCTCGTACAGCGCGGTCGCCGCCGCGTCCGCCCGCGGCCGCGCGTCGGCGCCGTTCTCGTCCGCCTGCTCGGCCGACGGGGCCGCGCTCGCGGCCCACCGCCAGGTAGATGATCGACCCGGGGATGGAGAACAGCACGATCAGCAGCGCCCAGACCCACTTGCGGTCGCCGAGGACGGCTTGCCGCCGGATGAGGTCGACGAGGCAGAACACGACGAGGCCGACCTCCGCCACGCCGAGCACGATCAGCGCGACCAGTGCCCCGGGGGGAGGGTCGTCTCTGCCAGAGGGTGCACGCCTGTCGGTTCCTTCGCTCGTCGCCAGCCTCGAGCATCCTAGTGCGAGCGTCTCGCGGCGTCGAGCCTCGTCACCCGGTGGCGACCGGCCCCCGTGCTATCCTTCGGGCACCATGGCCGACCCCCAGCCGCTGCTCCCCGCGTACCTCATCCTCGGCACGGACCGCCCCAAGGTCCGGCGTCGCGGTCGCGCGCCTGCGCAAGCGCGTGATCGACGAGGCCGGCAGCGACCTCAACGTGGTGATCCTCGACGCGGAACACGACAAGGTGGACGAGTTCCTGGACGCGGCGGCCAGCCCCGGGCTCACGTTCGGCACGCGCCTGCTGCTGGTGCTCAACGGCCAGAAGTGGAACGCCAAGGCGCGGCAGCAGATCGCCGCGTACCTGCTGGACCCCATGCCCGACACGTGCGTGGCGTTCGAGGCGGAGTCCATCCCGGCCACCGACGCCCTGCACAAGGCGGTCAAGAAGCTCGGCGGCATCCTCCAGTGGGACCTGCCCAAGAAGTACGAGATGGCGGGGTGGGTGACCAAGCAGGCCAAGACGCACGGGCTGCACATGAGCTCGCACGTGGCCAGGCACATGCTGGACCGCTGCGGCAACGACCCCGGCCACGCCGAGCGGCTGGACACGGAGATCGCGAAGCTCGCCGCGTACTGCCGCGGCGGCGAGCCCACCGAGGCCGACGTGGACGCCATCTGCACGCCGGACGACGACGCGGTGATCTTCGACCTCATGGACGCGGTGGGGCACCGCGACCGCGCCCACAGCTTCGAGCTGCTCGAGGCGCTGTACGCGTCGGGCAACTCGCGCAACGACGCCAACGGCGTGCTCTACAGCCTCAAGCGCCACGTCGAGCAACTGGACGCGGCGTCGCAGCTGCCGCACGCCGACCAGTCCACGGCCGCCAAGCAGCTCAAGGTGCACCCGTTCACGGCCAAGAAGCTGCTGCAGCAGCGCGAGCAGTTCGACCGGCGCCGCCTGGGCCGCGCCTACAGGGCGCTCGCGGAGGCGGAGGCCGGCCTGCGCGGGCGGGCGCCCATCACGCTCGAGTCCGTCGGAGGCGTCAACGACGCCGACCGGCTGGTGGTGGAGCTGGCTCTGGCGCGCATGCTGGCGTAGGGGGCGGCGCGGCCGCCGCGCCTCACACGAGAACGACGAAGCGGGCGGGCTGCCGATGGCAGCCCGCCCGCTTCGTCGAAGTCTTCAGCCCGGCGTCAGGCGGAGAGACGCGCCAGCGTGTGCGCGACGCGACTCTTCTTGTGGGCGGCGTTGTTCTTGTGGAGCACGCCCTTGGCCGCGGCCTTGTCGATGCGCGACGTCAGGAACGTCGCGGTCTCCTTGGCCTCTTCGGCCTGACCCTCGGCGACCTCGGTCTCAAGCTGCTTGAACAGCGTCTTGAGGGTCGACTTGGCGTGCCGGTTGCGCAGCCGCTGCTTGGCGGCCAGGCGGATACGCTTCTTCTGCTGCTTGATGTTGGCCACGTGATCCCTTTTCTCAGGCTAGATTCGTGACGGTCCCGGAATGCAGTGGGGCTGCGTTCGGACGGGAGATGCTATCACGCGTTCGCCGCACCGGGCAAACAGCGTGACGGGCCGGCGAGCGCCGCGCGGCGATTTCCTGTACAATTGCAGCCAAGACGTACGTCCGCCATACCTTCGTGCCGCCAGGCCGAGGTGCGCGGTGTTGTCGCCTCCCTCGCTTGCCGAGGGCGTGCCATGCTAGCAGGCCGCAAGGGCGTGAGCACGTAAGGCAGGGAGGGCTGAACGCGATGTACTCAGTTGGAGACGAGGTCGTGTACCCGCAGCACGGCGCCGGTACCGTCACGGGGATCGACCAGAAGATGGTCCTCGGCCGCGAGCGGGACTACCTCACCATCCAGATCCTCCACAACCACATGACCGTCATGGTCCCGGTGGAGAACGCCGACCGCGCCGGTCTGCGCAAGGTGGTCAAAGCGGGCGTGGTCGACGAGGTGCTCGCAGTCCTGCGCGCCGCCCCCACCAAGATGCCCGAGAGCTGGAGCCACCGCTACAAGCACAACCTCGGGAAGCTCAAGACGGGGGACATCTTCGAGGTGGCCGAGGTGGTCCGCAATCTCGCCCTCCGCTGCGCCCACAAGGATCTTCCTACGGGCGAGAAGCAGCTGTTCAACAAGGCCAAGAAGATCCTCGCCAGCGAGCTCATGTACGCCCGCGGTGTCGGCGAGGACGAGGCGATGGAGTTCCTCGAGGACGTGCTCGACGGCGTCTGCTCAGACGCCCAGACCCTCACCGTGGTCGCTGCGGAGCCGGTCACGGTCGTCTGACAAGCGCGTTTCTCGCGGCGGCCACCCTCCGGGTGGTACCGTGCTCGCAGCCATGGACGCCGCCCGCCGTACACCCTGGACACTCGCGCCGGCAGTCTTCGTCGCTGCGCTGACGATGCTGGGCGCAGTGGGCTGCGGCTCGGGAGCGCTGACCGGCGCACCCGCCGAGCAGGCGGCCGGCGGTAGCGCAGCCGCCCCTACAGCAGCCTCCTCACCCGCCGCGGCCGCCTCGCCCAGCCCGCCGGCTCCGTCCGAGCTCGCCGGCTGGTCGAATCGCCGGCTCGCGGCGCAACTCGTCTTCTGCAGCGTGCCGGCGACGAATCCCCTGGTCGGCAAGAAGTTCGCACGCATGGGCGTGGGAGGCATCGTGATCCTGGGCGGCGGGGCGCGCAGCGGCATCGGCGGCGATCTTGCCGCCGTCCTGCGCGCCGCACCGAACGGAGTCAAGCCCTTCATCGCCAGCGACGAGGAGGGCGGTCTGGTCCAGCGGCTGCGCGACGTCATCTACCCGCTGCCGTCGGCGCGGGTGCAGGGGACGTGGAGCGCGGCGAAGACCAAGGCCACCGCGGAAGACTACGGGGCGCGGCTGCGCAAGCTGCACGTCGCCGTCGACTTCGCCCCGGTCGCCGACCTCGATATCCCCGGCAGGTTCATCAGCAGCCAGGACAGGGCCTTCTCCAGGGACCCGGACGTGGTGGGCGCGCATGTTGTGGCGTGGGTGAGAGGTCTGCGCGCCGCACGCGTCCTCTCGACCGTCAAGCACTGGCCGGGCCACGGCTGGGCGTCGGACACGCACACCGGCGCGGCCCGTGTGCCCTCGCTCTCTGTGCTCCGCAAGGCCGACATGCTCCCGTTCGAGCAGGCGTTCGCCGCCGGCGTGCCGTTCGTCATGGTCGGCCACCTGCGTTCCCAGGGGCTCACCGGCGACGAGACGCCCGCGAGTCTCTCGAGGAGCGCGCTGACGTACCTGCGCGCGCGCACCGGCGACAAGACCGTGATCGTCACTGACTCGCTCTCCATGGCGGCGACGACCAAGGCGCTGGGCATCAAGCTGCCGGCCGCAGCAGTGCGCGCGCTCAAGGCCGGCGCCGACCTCGCGCTGTTCGCCTCCGGGGATCCGGGACCGGTCATCGATGCCGTGACGGCGGCGATCAAGTCGGGGCGGCTGCCGCGGGCGCGCGCGGAGGCGTCCGTCCTGCGAGTGCTCGAGTTGAAGCGCACGGCTGGGCTGGCGCCGGCGGCGCAGTAGGCTCGGCGGCGCAAGGGACGTACAGGTGTACGGGCGGCCCGGCCGGGAGGCGCGGCCGCCCTCTGGTACACTCGCCCGCGGCCGGGCCGACGTCCGGTTGCGCCCCGCCGGGCAGTGAAACGGGCCCGGCGGTCGAATCAAGGGACTCATGAGCGAGCACAGACGCAAGCTCGCCTGGGCGGCGGTGATCGTCGCCTCGGCCACCGCCATCTCGCGCGTTGTCGGTCTCGGGCGAGAGGTCATCACCGCCGGTCTGTACGGCGTCACCGCCGACTACAACACCTACGTGTCGGTATCGGTGGTGCCGAACCTCATCCGGCAGCTGTTCGCCGACGCCGCCATCAGCGCCGCGTTCGTTCCCGTGCTCACGGCGCTGCTCGCCGCCGGGGACGTGGAGCGGGCCCGGCGGCTCACCGGCACCCTGCTCGGCTTCATGCTCGCCGTGGTCGGCGCCGTGTGCCTCGTGCTCATCCTCGCCGCGACCCCGGTCGTCAAGGCGATCTACCCCGAGCTCACCGGCACGAGCGAGATGGCCACCCTGGCGGCGCACTACCTCCAGATCCTGGTGCCGACCGTGCTCGTGCTCGCGCTCGCCGGCGTGCTCACGGGTGTGCTGTACGCGCACGAGCGGTTCACCATGCCGGCCGTGGTCAGCATCGTGTGGAACATCGTCATCATCGCGTTCATGCTCATCTGGCACAGCGAGTGGGGCGTCTACGCGCTGGCCTGGGGCACGCTCGTCGGGACCGTGGTCGAGCTGATCCTGCTGGGGTTCGCCATGCGGGCGGCCGGCGAGCCCCTCACCCTCAACTTCCACTTCGGCGACCCGAACCTGCGCCGGGTGCTGGCGCTCATGGTGCCGATCACCATCACCCTCGGCATCCTCAACTTCAACGCGCTCATCGACACGTATTTCGCGCAGTACGTGAGCGACAGCGCCGCCGCCGAGATCGGCTACTCGTTCAGGCTGTACCAGTTGCCGCAGGGGATCTTCGCCGTGACCATCGGGACCATCCTGTTCCCGACGCTCTCGCGCTTCGCGGCGCAACGCGACATGGGGCAGTTCCGCGAGACGCTCTCGCTCGGCGTGCGCCAGATGGTCTACGTCTCGCTGCCGTTCCTCGCCTGGTTCACGATCCTCGCGGTGCCCGTCGTCCGGCTGGTGTACGAGAGGGGGACGTTCACGGCCGCCGCGACCCACGAGGTGGCGTGGGCGCTGGCCGCGTTCACCCTGGGCCTGACGTTCTCGAACGTGAACATCATGTTCAACCGCAGCTTCCAGAGCCTGCAGCGGCCGTGGCTGCCGCTGTACGTCGGGCTGGCCAACCTCGGCCTGAACGCGGTCCTCGACTGGATCCTGCTCAAGCCGCTCGGCGTGGCCGGTATCACGCTGTCCACATCCATCGTCTCGATCTTCAACATGCTGGTGCTGGTGTGGCTGCTGCGGCGCCTGATCGGGAGGATCGACGGGCGCCGCATCGCCAAGGCGGCCGGCGGCGCCGTTCTCGCGGCCGCCGGTCTCACGGTCGTCTCCGGCGGCCTCTGGTACGCCCTGCACTGGTTCGCGGCGCGTGGGTTCGTGCCGCTGTTCGTCTCGGTGGTCCTGGCGGTCGTCGCCGGAGGGCTCACGTATCTGCGCATCTCCAAGGTCCTCAAGCTCGAGGAGCTCGCCTCGGTGCGCCGGCTGTGGAGCCGCAAGCGCCGGCGCGTCGGACCCGTGGAAGCCGCCGACGAGGGACCGGGCGCCGGCTGAGTCGGCGATGCTCGTGGTCGGATTCGTCCGCGGTGACGGGGAGATGTCGTCGGCGTGCTCTGTTCCTGGATAGCCGCCGGCTATCCGCTCCAACGGTCCGGGCACGCGCTCGGGCCGGACGGCTATCCGTCGGCTATCCGTCTTCAGAGGAGCCGGCAGACGTGTCCCTGCACCCTGCGGCGACATCGCGGCGCGCGGTCAGGCCGGACGGTCAGGCCGGACGGGTCAGGCCGCTCGGCGGGTGACGCGGGCCGCCTCCCGGTTCGCCAGCGCGGTGCGCACGAGCAGGCCGCCGGCGAGGACGGCGCAGACCGCGGCCACGGTCCAGAAGTAGGCCTGCCAGGCCGCCGCCACCGTGGCCGTCGCACCCGGCCCCACGCCCAACTCGTAGTCGACCGGGGCGAGGAAGAGGTCCGCGGCGCGGGAGGCGACCGAGGCCGAGAGCGCCGCCCACCCGAGCAGGCACACGACGAGCCAGAGCGGCTGCCCGGAGCGGCTGGAGGGTCTGGTCAGGGCGAAGGCGGTCACCGCGACGAGCGCGGCGCCGACGAGCGCCGCGAGCCCGAGCAGGACCTGGAGCCCGGCGCCGCCGTCGAGACGCGGCAGCCCGGCGCCGGCCTGCGGGGTGAAGCTATGGATGGCGATGGTCGCGCACCAGAGGACGAGCGCCACCGCGGCGACGAGAGCGGCGATCCTGACGGTGATGCGCATGGCTCCTCCCGTCTGACGACCCGAGACGTCTCCACGATACGCCTCGTAGAAGGAGTCGTCCACGGTTGTTCCGCCGGCCCGCGCGACCGCTTCGCCCGGAGCCTGTATCATTGGCGGTCGTGACTCAGCTCGACCACATCCGCAACTTCAGCATCATCGCGCACATCGACCACGGCAAGTCGACGCTGGCCGACCGCATCCTGGAACAGACCGGGACCGTGCAGGCGCGCGACATGAAGGAACAGCTCCTCGACAAGATGGAGCTGGAGCGCGAGCGTGGCATCACCATCAAGAGCCAGGCCGTCCGCATCAGCTACGCGGCCAAGGACGGCCAGACCTACCAGCTCAACCTGATCGACACGCCCGGCCACGTCGACTTCACTTACGAGGTCTCACGCAGTCTGGCCGCCTGTGAGGGCGCCGTGCTGCTGGTCGACGCCACGCAGGGCGTGGAGGCGCAGACTGTGGCCAACGCGTACCTGGCCATCGACAACGACCTCGAGATCATCCCGGTGCTCAACAAGATCGACCTCCCGGCGAGCGACGTGCAGGAGGCCGAGATGGAACTGCACGAGCTGACGGGCGCCACGCACGAGGAGATCCTCGCCGTCTCGGCCAAGACCGGCGAGGGTGTGCAGGACGTGCTCGAGGCGGTGGTGCAGCGCACGCCGCCGCCCGAGGGAGACGTGGACGCGCCGCCCCGCGCGCTCATCTTCGACAGCGAGTACGACCAGTACCGCGGCGTCATCGCCTACGTGCGCGTCATGGACGGTCACTTCACCAAGCGACAGCTGGTGACGCTGATGCGCACGGACCAGGACGCCGAGATCGAAGAGCTCGGCTACTTCCACCCCGCGATGACGCCGGTCGACCGCCTGGAGACCGGCGAGGTCGGCTACATCATCACCGGCGTCAAGGACGTGGCGCAGGTGCGCGTGGGCGACACGATCACGGACAAGAAGCGCCCGGCCGGCGAAGCCCTGCCGGGTTACAAGGTCGTGCAGCCGATGGTGTTCACCGGCCTGTTCCCGACCGAGGGCGACAAGTTCGAGGAGCTCCGCGACGCGCTCGAGAAGCTCAAGCTCAACGACGCGGCGCTGATCTACGAACCGGAGAGCTCGGTCGCGCTCGGCTTCGGCTTCCGCTGCGGGTTCCTCGGCCTGCTCCACATGGACATCGTGCGCGAGCGCCTGGAGCGCGAGTACGGCCTCGAGCTCATCACCACCATGCCGAGCGTGGAGTACCACGCCTACCTCACCAACGGCTCGATGACGGTGGTCCGCAACCCCTCGCAGATGCCGGATCCCAACTACCTCGACCGCGTCGAGGAGCCCTACGTGGCCGCCAGCATCCTCGTGCCCACCGAGTTCGTCGGCACCATCATGGAGCTGTGCCAGGGACGGCGCGCCGACTTCGTGGACATGAAGTACCTCTCGCCCGAGCGCGTGGAGATGCACTACAAGCTGCCGCTGGGCGAGATCGTGCTCGACTTCTTCGACCAGCTCAAGACGCGCACGCGCGGCTACGCCTCGCTCGACTACGAGTACTCCGGCTACCGGACGAGCGACCTCGTCAAGCTCGACATACTGCTCGCCGGCGAGCCCGTGGACGCGCTCTCGCTCATCACGCCGCGCGAGCGCGCCCACCTGCGCGGCAAGGCGCTGGTCACCAAGCTGCGCCAGAAGATCCCGCGCCAGATGTTCGAGGTGCCGGTGCAGGCGGCGATCGGCAACAAGGTCGTGGCCCGCGAGACCGTGAAGGCCGTGCGTAAGGACGTGACCGCCAAGTGCTACGGCGGCGATATCAGCCGCAAGCGCAAGCTCCTCGAGAAGCAGAAGGAAGGCAAGAAGCGGATGAAGCAGCTCGGCGTGGTCGAGGTGCCGCAGGACGCCTTCCTGGCCGTTCTCGAACTGGAGCCGACCGACAAGGACCGCTGAAGCCCGGGGAGGACCGCTGATGGATGCTGCACTGGCCAGGAAGCTGCAGTTGAAGCCCGGGCAGGCCCTGCGCGTGCTGCATGCCCCGGAGGTCCTCCAGGTGGACTTGGCAGCGGACGGTGTTGAGGCCGGCGGCGAGGCAGCGAGCGGCGAGGCGCCGGCTCCGGCCACACTCGTCTTCGTCACCACCTTCGCCGAGGCCGAGGAGCGCGTCGGCCCGGCCGTGGAGGCCGCAGCCGCCGACGAACTCTCCTGGGTCGCGTACCCCAAGGCCGGCAAGCTCGGCGCCGACCTCAACCGCGACTCCCTGGCGGCGTTCATGACCGCCCGCGGCGTGCGCCCCGTGCGCCAGGTGGCGATCGACGACACCTGGTCGGCGCTCCGGTTCCGGCCTGCCGCTCGATGAGCGCGCCGCCGGCCGGAAGCACCTCCTCGCCGGCCGACTCCCGGCCCCACTTCGAGCGTCCGGCCGCGCGCTTCCATGCCTCGGTCATCGAGGCCATCCACGAGTACCACGCCGAGGGACGGCACGCCGAGCTCGAGGCCGAGGTCTTCGAGGACCGTGAGGAGTTCGCGCGGTACTGTGCGGCCGTCAATGCCGGGGTGGAGCGCCCCGGCGAGCCCGACTTCTACTTCGCGGAGCTGTACGGCACCCCATTGCCCGGCGAGTGGGTGGATGGGTACGTGCCCATGACGACGCTCTGGTGGGTCGCCGGCGACGAGTACCTCGGCCGCCTCTCGATCCGCCACCGGCTGACGCCGCACCTGCTGTACCACGGCGGCAACATCGGGTTCGAGGTGCGGCCTACGGCGCGGCGGCAGGGGCACGCCACTGCCATGCTGGCGGCGGCGCTGCCGCTGGCGGCCGAGCTGGGCATCGACCCGGCGCGCATCGACTGTGAGGTGGCCAACCCGGCCTCCCGCCGCGTCATCGAGGTGAACGGCGGCGTGCTCGACGAGGAGCGCGACGGCAGCTACTTCTTCTGGATCCCGACGCGATGAGCGGCCCCACGGCTGAGGGCTCACCCGGCTCGACGTCGCGCGCGCCGTTCGAGGGGCCGGTACGGCACGTCTACGTCCACGTGCCGTTCTGCCGGGCGCGCTGCGACTACTGCGAGTTCGCCTCGGAGGCCGTCGACCAGGAGGCCGGCGGGCGGGCCGGGGCGCAGGTGGCCCGCCGGCTCGACGCCTACGTGGCCGGCGTCACCGCCGAGTGGGAGCGGGAGCGGGCGGCGCACGACGTGCGCCGCCTCCACACGCTCTACCTCGGCGGCGGCACGCCGAGCCTGCTGGGGCCGGACCGGCTCGAGCGGCTGCTCGAGCTCTTCCGGCCTCATCTCACGCCGCACGCCGAGGTGACCGTCGAGACCAACCCCGAGGACGTCAACGACGCCTACGCGGACGTGGGCGGCCGGGAGTGGCGTGCGCATCTCGCTCGGCGCGCAGAGCTTCTCTCCCGAGCTGCGCGCCGTCCTGGGGCGCACGGCGCAGGCGGACCCGGCGGATGCCTTCCGCCGCCTGCGCGCCGCCGGCGTCGCCAACGCCGGCCTCGACCTGATCCACGGCATCCCCGGCCAGACGCCGGAGCTGCTGGCCGCCGACATCGCCGCGGTGCTCGCCCTGCGGCCGGACCACGTCTCCTGGTACGAGCTGGACGTGATCGAGGGCACGGCGCTGGCGGCGCGGCTCGGCCAGGCGGAGGCCGCCGGGCCCGCCGCCCCGGGCGCCGGACTGGATCCGCACGCAATGCCCGCGGACCCGATGGACGACGTGCGCGCCGAGGGGTACCGGCGCATCGTGCGCGAGCTCTCGCGCGCCGGCTACGACTGGTACGAGGTCAGCAACTTCGCCCTGCCGGGGCGCAAGGCGCGCCACAACGTGGCGTACTGGCGCGCCCGGCCCTACCTCGGCCTCGGGCCGGGCGCCGTGAGCACCGTGGGCGCCCGGCGCTGGCGCAACGCCGCCGACGCCGATGCCTGGGCGGCGGCGCTCGCCGCAGGCTCCGAGCCGCCGCGCTCCGAGGAGGCGCTCGACCCGGCCACGGCCGCCCGCGAGCGCCTCATGCTCGCCGCGCGCTGCGGCGAGCCCGTCCCGCTCGGCGAGGTGGCCGGCATCCTCGACCGGGAGGCCGCCGCCGGCCTCGCCCGTGCTGGATTGGTTTCCCTGCACAGTGGTACAATCCGCGTGACGCGAAAGGGGCGGCACGTGGCCGACGAGGTCACCGTTCGTCTGTTTCGCGCTACGCAGTTAAGGGGCTGAAACGTGCCACTCACGTCGAGACAAGAACAGGTCCTCCGGACCGTCATCGAGGAATACATCGCGCTCGGCGCTCCCGTGGGGTCCCGTCATCTCAGCGAGCTGTTCGACTTCGGTGTGGCAGCGTCCACCATCCGCAACGACCTCGCCGACCTCGAGGACATGGGCATGCTGGCCCACCCGCACACCTCCGCGGGGCGCGTGCCCACCGACGCCGGGTACCGGCACTACGTGGACGCCGTGGTCACCGAGCGGCGGGAGGGCGCACCTGCGCTCACGCTCGAGCGCGACCGCGCCGCCAGTGAGATCGACGACGCACTGCGCGAGACGGCCGAGGCGCTGTCGCGCGTCACCGAGCTCCTTGCCGTGGTCTCGGCTCCGGCCGTCACCACGTCCTCCGTGAGGCACATCGAGATCCTCGCGCTGCAGCCGCGACTCGTCATGGTCGTGCTCATCACCACGTCCGGCCAGGTGACCAAGCGCACGTTCTCGTTCGGGACGCCGGTGGACGAGGGGCTCGCCGAGTTCGCCCGCGTGTACCTCAACGAGCGGCTCGTCGGCGCCCAGCTGGGCACGCGGCGCATCGCCGCCACCTTCGACAGTCCGGACCTGCGGCCCAAGGAGCGGGCGTTCCTGGATGCGGTGCGCCCGGCGTTCGAGGTCCCCGGGCCGGGCGACGTGGAGGGTCTGCACCTCGGCGGCACGTCGCGCCTGATCGACAACCTCTCCCGCGCCGGCGCCGGGCACCTCAACGAGGTGCTGCAGATGCTCGAGGAGCGCTACAACCTGCTCGAACTGCTGGCCGGGGCGCTGCGCGAGGACGGCGTGTACCTGCGCATCGGCCACGAGATGTCGCAGCCGACGCTGCAGGAGTGCTCGCTCGTCTCCACCACCTACGGCGTGGCCAATCGCAGCCTGGGCACCGTGAGCGTGATCGGGCCCACGCGCATGGACTACCAGCGCGTCATCTCGACCGTGCGGGCGACAGCCGACGGCCTGAGCGCGTATCTTGAAGACATCTGGTGACCACCTCCTGACTGGGGCTGACTGTTGAAGCGTGACTACTACGACGTGCTCGGCGTGCGCAAAGACGCGGACGCCGGTGAGATCAAGAAGGCCTTCCGCAAGCTTGCGCGCGAGGTCCACCCGGACGTGAACCAGGAGGATCCGGAGGCCGAGTCGCAGTTCAAGGAGGCCGCCGAGGCCTACGAGGTGCTCAGCGACCCGGATTCGCGCGCCGCCTACGACCACTACGGGTTCGACGGCCTGCGCGGCCGGCAGATGACCGACTTCGAACACGTCGGGTTCGGCGACCTCTTCAACATCTTCTTCGGCGGCGGCATGTTCGACAGCGTGCTGCGCGACGCCGGCGGCATGTGGGGCGCGGCGGGCGGCAGCGCGCCCGCGCCGCGCGGCGACGACATCGAGGCGCGCCTCGACCTCACCTTCGCCGAGGCCGTGTTCGGCGTCACCAAGGACGTCGAGGTCACCGCCGACACGCCGTGCGAGACCTGCGCCGGCAGCGGCGCCAAGGCCGGTACCGGGCGCGAACAGTGCCCGCAGTGCCACGGCAGCGGGCGCGTGCGCGAGGTCTCCAGCCTCGGCGGGTTCGGCCAGTTCATCCGCACGAGCACCTGCAACGTCTGCCGGGGGCTGGGCACCATCGTCAAGGAGCCATGCGAGACGTGCCTCGGCACCGGCCGCCAGCGCCAGACGCGCACCGTGCCCGTGGAGGTGCCGGCGGGCATCGCCGACGGCCAGCGCCTGCGGCTGGCCGGCGAGGGCGGCGCCGGCTCCCACGGCGGCCGCGCCGGCGACCTCTACGTGGCCATCCGCGTCGAGCCGCACGACGACTTCGTGCGCGACGGCGACGACCTCATCTACCGTCTCGACATCACCATGGTCGAGGCGGCGCTCGGCACCACGACCTACGTGCCGGCGCTCGACGGCGACATCGAGGTGCAGCTCAAGGCCGGCACGCAGCCCGGAGAGGTCAAGACGTACCGCAGCCGCGGCGTGCCGGTGCTGCAGGGCTACGGCCGCGGCGACCTCAAGGTCGTGGTCAACGTGCTCGTCCCGCGCAAGCTCAACGACGAGCAGCGCGAGCTGCTGGAGCAGTTCGCCGAGCTCAGCGGCGAGGCCAACTACGAGGCCGACCACAGCTTCTTCGACAAGATCCGCGCAGCGTTCCGCCAGTGACCGTCGACTTCGTCACCTCGCCTCATCCCACCCGACCAGCACACGCGCACATGCAACGACCCCGGTACACGCGGTACACCCTGCGCCTGACGGGGGAGCCGGCGGTCCCGACCGCCGTGGCCGCCGAGGCCACCCCGGCCGCCGCCGACCCGGTCGACGACTGGTCAGGCGCGGCGGCCTACGTGCGCGGTCCCGACGCGCAGGCGCTCGAGTACACGGACCCCTCGGCGGTCGCGTCCATCCTCGCGCTCCAGCCTGCCGGCTGGCAGGAGGAGGACGGCGGGCGCACGCTGGTGTTCTGGCTGGAGGACGGCGCCGAGGCCGACGCAGAAGTCGCCTCGGCGCTCAAGCGCGTCGGCTCGCTGGGCCGCCTCGAGGTCAGCCGCGAGCCTCCCGGCTGGGAGACCGCCTGGCAGCGGTTCCACAAGCCGCACGTGATCGGGCGGCTCTACGTGCGCCCGCCCTGGTATCCCGCGCGCGACGACCTGCTCGACATCGCCGTGGAGGCCGGGCTCGCGTTCGGCACCGGCGGGCACGCGAGCACGCGCCAGTGCCTCGAGCTCATCCAGACGCTCACGCCGGGCTCGCTGCTCGACCTGGGCTCCGGCTCCGGCGTGGTGTCGTTCGCGGCGCTGCGGCTGGGATTCACGCCGGTGACGGGCATCGAGATCGACCCCGTCGCCGTCCACGCCGCCGCGGGCAACGCCGCGATGAACGGCCTCGAGCCGACGTTCCTCGTCGGCGACGCCACGGATCCCGCGTACCCGCTGCCGGAGGCCGACGTCGTGGTCGCCAACATCGCGCTCCGTCCCGATCCTGCGGCTGGCGGAGCGCTGGAAGGACGGGCGCGCGTCCGCGGACGACGCCTCCGGCGCGAGCCGACCGGCTTGGCTCCCGCACGAACTCCTGCTCTCTGGGCTGCTCGTGGAGCAGGCGGACGAGGCGCTCGCGGCGTTCCCGCGGTTCGCGGAGACGGCGCGGACTGACGACGGCACCTGGCTCACGCTCCATCTCTCGAGGCGCGCGTGACGCGCGTCGGCGATGCGCGCGAGCAGGACGGCGGCCAGACGCCCACCCGGGTCGCCGCAAGCTTCGTCGGCTGCAAGGTGAGTCAGGCCGACGGTGAGGAGGCCCTCGCGGGCCTCGCCGCCGCCGGCCTCGAGCCGGTCACGTCGCGCGACGCCGCCGACGTGGTCGTGGTGCACACCTGCTGCGTGACGGCCGAGGCCGAGCGCAAGTCGCGCCGCCTCGTGCGGCGCGCGGCCTCGGCCGGCAAGCGCGTGGTGGTGGCCGGCTGCGCCGCCGCGCTGCGCCCCGAGCAGTTCGAGGGCGAGGGCGTCACGGTCGCGGCGCAGCCCGACTGGGCGGAGTTGGGGTCCGCCCTCGCTGGGAGTGGGGCCGTGGTGCCGGGCGGCGAGGGCGCGCCTGTAGACGTCCTCGGCTGGAGGGAGTATGTGTCTCCGGGGGTCGGAGCCCTTTCCGGTGCCGAATCCGGTGCCACAAGTGGTGCCACAAGTGGCGCCACAAGAGGCGCCACAGGAGGCGCCATCGAAGGCTCCGCATCGGGCGCCGACCCCCAGACGACATCTGCCCTGCCTCCGAGTCGGGAGCTTCCGCGGCACGGCGGGCGGCACACGGCGTCGCCGAGGCTCCGCGGGCGACACCCGGTGCGCGCACCCGGCTCGTGCTGAAGGTCCAGGACGGCTGCGCGGGGGCGTGCACGTACTGCGTGGTGCGGCTGGTGCGTGGCGCACCCAGGAGTACCTCGCTGGAGGCTGCGCTCGCGGCCGCGCGTGCAGGGCTCGAGCGCGGCTGCGGCGAGGTGGTGCTCAGCGGGATCGACCTCGGTGCCTGGCGCGACGGCGAGGCGCGCCTGCCCGAGCTGGTCGCGGCGGTCGCGGAGCTCGAGGGCCTGCGGCGCGTGCGGCTGTCGTCGGTCGAGCCGCGGCACGTCACTCCGTCGCTGCTGGAGCTGTTCTCGCACCCGCGCGTGGCACGGCACCTCCACGTGCCGCTGCAGTCGGCGGACGACGGGGTGCTGCGCGCCATGAAGCGCCCGTACACGTTCGAGAAGTACCTGCGTGCGGTCGAGGGTCTGCGCGATGTGCCCGGCGGGGCTATGCTCAGCACGGACGTGATCGTCGGATTCCCGTCCGAGGACGAGGCGGCGTTCGCGCGCACGCTGGAGGCCCTCGAGAGCGGGCTCTTCGGGCGCGTGCACGTGTTCGCGTACTCGCCGCGGCCGGGGACGGCGGCGGCGGCGCTGCCGCCCCTGCCGGCCGGTGTGGTCAAGGAGCGCATGGGGCGCGCGCTGGCGGCCGCCGAGGCGGCTGCCCTGGGCGCGCGCCGCGCCGCGCTCGGCCGCGAGGCCGAGGTGCTCGTCGAGGAGCGGCGCGACGGCCTCTGGAGGGGGTACAGTTCGGAGTACATCCGCTACGCGCTGCGCGGGCCCGCCCGGCGCGGAGAGTTGGTCGCGGCGGTCGCCGACGAGCTCGCAGGCGACGGGGTGACGGGTGCCGTGCTCGCGGATGGGCGCGGGCGCGCAGGTGCGGGCGAAGAGACTGAGGAGTGAGACAAGTGAGCGACTGCATCTTCTGCAGGATCGCCGCGGGAGAGATCCCCGCGGAGCTGGTGAACGAGGACGAGCACTTCGTCGCGTTCCCGGACGCGCGGCCGGTCGCTCCGGTGCACCTGCTCGTCATCCCCCGCGACCACATCTCGTCGCTGGACGACGCCGAGGCCCTGCGTCCGGAGGCCTCGGCCCGAGCGCTCGAGTTCATCGCCGCCACGGCCCGCTCCGCAGGCGTGGCGGAGAGCGGCTACAGAGTCATCACGAACACGGGTCCCGACGCCGGCCAGGAGGTCCAGCACCTGCACTGGCACGTGATCGGCGGGACGCGACTGGGAGGCATGGCATGAGCGGTCTGCCTGCGGCGGCCCGCTCGTGTACGCCGGAAGAGGGGGCGTCATGAGCGGTCTGCCTGCGGCGGCCCGCTCGTGTACGCCGGAAGAGGGGGCGTCATGAGCGGTCTGCCTGCGGCGGCCCGCTCGTGTACGCCGGAAGAGGGGGCGTCATGAGAGAACTCGGCGCGATCGAACAGCGCATCAATGACGACGGCATCGCGGCGCTCAAGGCCGGCGACAAGCGGCGCCGCCAGGCGTGCAGCGCCATCGTCGCAGCGCTCAAGAAGGAGCGCATCGACAGCCGCAAGGAGCCCACGGAGGCCGACGAGCTGACGGTGCTCAAGCGTGAGCGCAAGCGCCGCGCCGAGGCGATCGAAGTGTACGACCAGGCCGGCCGCGAGGACCTGGCCGACCAGGAGCGCTACGAAGAGGAACTCCTCAAGAGCTACATGCCGGAGGAGCTCACCGACGCCGAGCTGGAGACGCTGGTGGACGAAGGCATAGCCGCCACCAGCGCCGTCACGCCCAAAGACATGGGCAAGGTGATGGGCTGGCTCAAGCCCAAGGTCGCCGGCCGCGCCGACGGCAAGAAGCTGAGCGACATGGTCCGCGGGCGGCTGGGAGGCTGACGACGTGACTCCCGCGACGCGTACGGTCATCGACCTCGACAGCAACAGCCTGGCGCTCGAGATCGCCGGCGAGCACGACGCCAACCTCAAGATCCTCGAGCAGCGGCTGGACTGCAGGCTCACGCTGCGCGGCAACGTGCTCATCCTGGAGGGTGAGGCCGGCGCTGTGGAAAAGGCGCGGGCCGCGCTCGAGGAGCTCGTGGAGGTCGTCAAGGGCGGGCGGCCGCTGAGCCCTGCCATCGTCGAGTCGCTCATGGATATCGCCGTCAACTCCTCGGGCAAGCCCTCGGAGGTCTACGGCGACGTCGTGTGGACGCACCGCGGCCGCCAGGTGGGCCCGCGCACCGTCAACCAGAAGCTGTACGTGGACGCCATCCGCAACAACACCATCACGTTCGGCATCGGACCGGCCGGCACCGGCAAGACATACCTGGCCACGGCCATGGCCGTCAGCGCGTTCTTCGGCAAGCAGGTGGGACGCATCATCCTCACGCGACCGGCGGTGGAGGCGGGGGAGAGCCTCGGGTTCCTGCCCGGCACCGTGAGCGAGAAGGTCGACCCGTACTTCCGGCCGCTGTTCGACGCGCTCTACGACATGATCGACGGCGAGCGGCTGGCGGCCCTCATCGAGAAGGGCGAGATCGAGGTCGCGCCGCTTGCGTTCATGCGCGGCCGCACGCTCAACGACTCGTTCATCATCCTGGACGAGGCGCAGAACACGTCGCCCGAGCAGATGAAGATGTTCCTCACGCGGCTCGGGTTCGGCAGCAAGATGGTGGTCACCGGCGACGTCACGCAGATCGACCTGCCGCACAGCCGGACCTCGGGCCTCGTCACCGTGCCCGAGGTGCTCGACGACATCGACGACATCACCATCGTGCGCTTCGACGGCCACGACGTGGTGCGCCACAAGCTCGTGCAGCGCATCGTCAACGCGTACAAGGCGCACGATGACGAGATCGGCGCGGCGCGAGACCAGCGCCGCGCGGACGCCGAAAAGCGCCGCAAGGAGACGGACGCGTGAACGTCGTCGAGGTGAGCAACGGCACGCGCACGATCGTCGACGAGGAGCTGGTCGCGCGGCTCGTGGCGCGCGTGCTCGAGGAGGAGGACGTGCGCGGCGCCGAGGTGGACGTCACCTTCGTCGGCGAGCGGCGCATGCGCCAGATCAACCGCGAGTACCGGGACAAGGACGAGGTCACCGACGTGCTGAGCTTCCCGCTCGAGGAGTGGGGGGAGGACGAGCTCGGCGAGGCCGCGGAGGCGGTCGCCGGCGGCGAGGCCGGACCGCCGCTCATGCTCGGCGACATCATGGTCTGCATGCGCCGGGCGCTCCGGCAGGCGGCCGAGGACGAGCTCCCGCCGTCACTCGAGGTGGCCGTGCTGCTCGCGCACGGCACTCTGCACCTGCTCGGCTACGACCACGAGACGGACGCCGGCCAGATGGCGCTCCGCCAGGCCGAAGTGCTCGAACTGGTCGACTGGGAGGGACTCGTTGTCGCGCCGTCGCGGTAACCTGCTCACCAGCTTCAACTTCGCGTTCGACGGCATCGTCCACTCGCTCCGCACGGAGCGGAACATGTGGATCCACTTCGGCATCGCGGCGCTGGTGCTCATCGCCGCGCTGTTCTTCGCGCTCACCCGGCTCGAGGTCGTCGCCCTGCTGGTGGCCATCTCGTTCGTCGTCATCACCGAGATGTTCAACACCTCGATCGAGCACGTCGTCGACCTCGTGACCGACGAGGACGACCCGCGCGCCCGCATCGCCAAGGACGTTGCGGCGGGCGCCGTGCTGGTCGCCGCCGTCAACGCCATCGCCGTCGCCTACCTCGTGTTCTACGACAAGATCACGAGCGTGCCGTACACGATCCTGAGCAAGCTCCGGGGCTCGCCGATCGACGTCATGGTCATCGCGCTGTTCCTCGTCATCATGGCGGCCATCGCGCTCAAGGCGATGACCCACCGGGGGACCGCGTTCCACGGCGGCTGGCCGTCGGTGCATGCCGCCGTCGCGTTCGGGACCTGGGTGGCGGTGACGTTCCTCGCCTCCGGCACCACCTTCGCGCTGCCCATCTCGGCCATCACGCTCTTCCTCGCGGTGCTGGTCGCGCAGAGCCGCGTGCAGGCCAAGATCCACACGGTGAGCGAGGTGGCTGCGGGCGCGGCGCTGGGCATCGCCGTCACCGCCGTGCTGTTCCGGCTCTGGTACCCGATCTGAGGATGGAGTGTGAGCCGTGAACCGTGAGCTCGAAGCCGACGACCGCCAGCTGTTCGAGGAGGCGCTCGCCGTGGCCGCCAACGCGTACGCGCCGTACTCCGGGTACGCGGTGGGCGCCGTGGCCGTCGGCCCGTCGGGCCGCAGCCACCACGGCGCCAACGTGGAGAACGCCGCCTACCCGGCGGGTCTGTGCGCGGAGCGGGCTGCGCTCGCCGCGCTCGTCACGTCCGGCGAGCGCGAGGTGCGCTCCGTGGCCGTCGCCGCGCTCGACGGTTCCGACTGCGTGCCCTGCGGGCTCTGCCTGCAGGCGCTCGCGGAGTTCGGCGACCCTGATGTGGTCGTCCGCCGCGGCGGCGCGGTCGGCGTCGTGCGGTTGCACGACCTGCTCACGGCGCCGTTCTCGCTCACCCAAGGGGGCACCGATGTCTGACGAGCGCACCGTGCCGGGCGACGCCGCCGGCGCAGAGCCGGCCAGCGACGCCGGCGCCGAGCCGGCAGCCGAGTTCCACAGCGGCTTCGTCGCCGTGTTCGGCCGGCCCAACGTCGGCAAGTCCACGCTGGTCAACGCCCTCGTGGGACGCAAGGTCAGCATCGTCAGCGACCACCCGCAGACCACGCGGCGGCGCATCACCGGCGTGGTGTCGCTGGAGGGCTGCCAGATCGTGCTTCTCGACCTGCCGGGCTTCCAGAAGCCGTTCGACTCGCTCACGCGGCGCATGCAGACCGCCGTGGACGACGCGCTGGGGGAGGTCGACGCCGCGCTCGTGCTGCTCAACGCCAACGAGACGTTCGGAGGCGGCGACCAGTACATCACGCGGGCGGTCGCCACGGCCGGCCTGCCGGCGGTGGTCCTGCTCAACAAGATCGACCTCGTGGACGGGCCCCGGCTCGACGGGCCGCCTCGAGGAGGCGCGCGCGCTCTCCGGGAACGCCGAGGTGCTGCCCGTCTCGGCGCTGCGCGGGGACGGGCTCGCCGAGGTGCTCTCCCGGCTCTCGGCGGCCATGCCGCCCGGCCCGATGTACTTCCCGGAGGGCCAGCAGAGCGACCAGCCGCTGGAGATGCTCGTGGCGGAGCTCATCCGCGAGCAGGCGCTCAGGCTGACCCGCGACGAGGTCCCTCACGCGATCGCCGCCGAGGTGGGCTCCATCACCGAGCGCACGGAGCGCCCGCTGGTGGAGATCGAGGCCTACCTCATCGTCGAGACCGAGTCGCAGAAGGCGATCGTGGTGGGCAAGGGCGGCCGCGTGATCAAGGCCATCGGCAGCGGCGCGAGGCACGAGATCGAGGCCATCCTCGGCGTGCACGTGTTCCTCGACCTGCGCGTCAAGGTGCGCAAGCGCTGGCGCCGGGACGACCGCTACATCGAGCGCCTGCTGTAGTTGCTATACTCTCCGCGCCGCCAGAACCAGGAGCCGGAGGGGGGCCGAGGCGTGCAGCCCGAGGAGATCGCCAAGACAATCGACCACACGCTGCTGCGCCCGGAGGCGACGGCAGCGGACGTGGAGAAGCTCTGCCGTGAGGCGGCCGCGTTCCACTTCGCCGCCGTCTGCATCTTCCCGCACTACGTGCCCATGGCGGCGTCGCTGCTCAAGGGCACGGACGTCAAGACCTGCACCGTGATCTCGTTCCCCTACGGAGCCGACACGCAGCGCATCAAGGCGCTGGCCGCCGACGACGCGGTGCACCGCGGCGCCGACGAGGTGGACGTGGTCATCAACATCTCCGCGTTCCTCTCCGGCGAGTTCGGGCTGGTGCGCGACGAGCTGACCGCGGTGGCGCGCGCCGCGCGCGTGCGCGGGGTCAACATGGCGCGCGGCCAGGTGATCGTCAAGGCCATCATCGAGACCTGCTACCTGGACGAGAAGCTCAAGCGGCTGGCCTGCAAGGTCTGCGAGCAGGCCGGCGTGGACTTCGTCAAGACGTCCACCGGCGTGGGGCCGCACGGCGCCACGGTCAAGGACGTCGAGCTGCTGCGGGACTGCCTCGACGCGCACATCGGCGTCAAGGCGTCGGGCGGCATCCGCACGGCGGACGACCTGGAGCGCATGGTGAGCGCCGGCGCCGTCAGGGTCGGCACCAGCGCCGGCGCGTCCATCATGAAGGAGTCCCTCTCGCCGTGATGGACCACGACGCGTTCCTCGCGCTCGTGCGCTACAACGCCGACGGCCTGGTGCCCTGCGTGGTCCAGGCCGCCGACGGCGGCGAGGTGCTCATGGTCGCCTACGCGAGCGAAGAGGCGCTGCGCGCCACGCTCGCCTCGGGCGAGTCCACGTTCTGGAGCCGCAGCCGCCGCGAGCTCTGGCACAAGGGCGGCACCAGCGGCAACGTCCAGCGCGTCGTCTCCCTGCGTCTGGACTGCGACCACGACACCGTGCTCATGACCGTGGAGCCCGCCGGGCCGGCCTGCCACACGGGCGCCGTGAGCTGCTTCCGCGACGAGGCGAACGGCGGGGCCGCCACGCGGCCCGCCGGGAGCGTGAGCGCGGAGGCTGCCGGCCGCCGGCGCCGCGTCGGGCTCGCCGGCGCGCTGCTCGCCCTCATCCTCATCCTCGCGCTGCGTCCTGCGCCTCAAGGGCATCGGCTACGGCCTTCCCTTCAGCTTCGTCAACGCCGACGAGAGCACGGTGGTGCCCAAGGCGGTGGCCGCGGCGCGGGGGCACCTGAACCCGCAGTTCTTCTTCTATCCGTCGTTCTACTTCTACCTGGCCGGTGCGCTGTACGTGCTGGCGGCGCCCTTCTGGTGGCTGCTGGGCAAGGGCAACCTGCTCTCGCTGACGTCGTTCGTCGTGGACCCCACGCCGTACTTCCTGCTGGCGCGGCTGCTCTCCGTGGCCGCGGGCACGGCCTCGGTGTGGCTGGTCTGGCGGCTCGGCCGGGTGGCCTTCGGCACGGCCGCCGGGCTGCTCGCGGCGCTCCTCCTGGCGGTGGCGCCGCTCCACGTCGCCTACTCCCACATGGCGGTGACCGACGTGACCGCGGTCGCCCTCTCGCTGCTGGCGCTGGTGCTGCTGCAGCAGGCGGCCCGAAGGCCGCGCCGCCCGCTGGCTGGTGCTCGGCGCCCTCGCCGCCGGCCTCGCCACGTCCACCAAGTACAACCTGGGGCTGCTGGTGCTGCCGGCGACGGTGGCGGCGATCTACGCCTGCAGGGAGGAGGTGGCGCGGCGCGCGGCCGCCGGCGGCCGCGCCGCGCTCCTGTGGGCACGCGTGCTCGTGCTGCGCGTGTACGTGCCCATGCTGGTCGCCTTCGTCGTCGCGTCGCCGTTCGTCGTGCTCGACGCGCCGCACTTCCTCCGCGACTTCCGCCGCCAGAGCCAGATCATGGACCGCGGCTGGCTCGGCTTCGAGCACGTCGGCAACGGGTTCTGGTACAACGTGACGCCCAACCTGACGGGTGCGATGGGCGTCGTGCTCGTCGTTCTGGCCGCCGCCGGGCTCGTCTGGGCCTTCTGGCGCCACACGCGCCTGGACCTGATGGTCGCGCCCTACGTCGTCGTGTACTTCGCCTACATCGGGACCTGGAAGGAACTCGCCGACCGCTACCTGCTGGTGATCGTGCCGCTGCTCGTCCTGCTCGCCGTGCGCCTGGTCGTGGAGCTCGCCCTGCTGTGGCCGCGGGCACGCCGCTTCGCTCTGCCCGCGGCCGTGGTGCGTGCTCGCGGTGGCGTTCGTGCCGCCGCTCGCCGCGTCGGTCGCGTTCGACCGCACCCTGAGCGGCGCCGACACGCGCGAGATCGCGCGCGAGTGGATCCAGCGGAACATCCCGGAGGGGTCGCTGATCGCCGTCGAGAACTACGGCCCGCCGCTGGTGCGCGAGGACCAGCTCCCGCACTACCGGGAGAGGGGGCTGGACCCCGTCGCCTACCGGCTGGTGCGCCTCAAGCTGCCGCTGCCCGGCACGCCCGAGCCCACGCACGACCTGGCGCGCCTGCGCGAGCAGGGCGTGCAGTACGTGGTGACGAGCTCGCGCGTGCGCGACCGCGTGCTCGCGGCCGCCGCCGACTACCCCGCGCTGGCGGAGTTCTACCGGCGGCTCGACGACGAGGCGGAGCTGGTCAAGGAGTTCCGGCCCGGCCCCGGCGAGCACGGGCCGGTGCTGCGCCTGTACCGTCTGTGGCCGCGGCGCGACTAGGCGACGCCGCCCGAAGTCCAGAGCGCTCAAAGGTCCGTCGCTCCGTCTACCTCCGCCCGTTCAGCTCGCCCGGCGCCTCGACGGCCGCCTCCTCGACCTCGCCCTCGGCGATGGGCTTGCGGCCCGGCCGCACGATCGCGTAGGCGACGAACCCTGGCGGGATCGGCAGCCAGAAGTTGATGATGCGGTAGACGAGCACCACGGCCACCGCCACCGCGGAGGGCACGCCGAAGCTCACGTAGAGCGCGATCATGATGCCCTCGACGGCGCCCAGGCCCCCCGGCGTGGGCGCCAGCGTCCCGATGGAGTACGCCACCACGAAGCCGACGAGCAGGTGCCCGATGGTGATCCTCTCGCCGAACGCGGCGAACGTGCACCACAGGGCGAGCAGGTCGAAGAACCAGAACGCGCAGGCCAGCACCAGGGTGTTGCGGATCGCCCCGCGGTGGCTGGTCATGCGCCGCATGCCGATCAGCAGGTTGTCGATCCAGCCGTCGATGTGGTGCTCCTTGACCACCTCGCGTCGCATCACGCGGTTCACGAGCCGCGCCAGCTGGTGGGCGCGCAGGCGCAGCCGCGTGGGGTGGTTGTAGAGGTAGACGCCGTACAGCGTGAGCCACAGGATGAGGACGATGAGCACGATCCCGACCAGGTAGCCGAAGATCGAGTCGCCGCCGCGCGTGACGATGAGGTAGACCATCGCCAGGGCGAAGAAGAACCACAGCACCACGTAGTTGAAGAACTGCTGCGCGGCGATGGCGACGAAGATGATGCCGTGCGGCACCTTGTGCTTCATCAGCGCGTTGTAGGTGACCACCCAGCCGCCGACTCCGCCGGCCGAGAGGATGTGGCTCACGGCGAGGCTGCTGAGCGTGATCGCCCACACCTCGCGCAGGCGCATGCGGATGTCCAGCACGCGCAGGACGTAGCGGAAGAGGTTGGCGTAGCCCGCCAGCGCCGCGATCTCGGCCGCGACGGCCACGCCGAGCAGGAAGTAGCTCGCGTGCGAGACGTACTTGACCGTCTCCTGCGTGTCCACCAGCTTGGGCAGCAGCAGGTAGAGCGCCAGCACGATGACGGCGAAGACGATGATGCGGATGAGCGTCTTCTTGATGGCGTTCCCCCAAGGTACGGCGAGCCTGCCCGCACCGGCGGCCCTGCGCGTGGCCACGACAGTACCACAGGCAGCGGAGCCGACCGGACGTGGGCCGGCGCCCGGCCCGTCGGGAGGACGAGCGGCTAGCGGAGGCTGAGGTAGGTGCCGAGCCCGGCCGGGATCGGCAGCCAGAAGTTGATCAGGCGATAGACGAGCACCACCGCCACCGCCGCCGCCGACGGCATGCCGAACCCGACCAGCAGCGCGATCATCACGCCCTCCACGGCGCCGAGGCCGCCGGGCGTGGGGGAGAAGGTGCCCACGACGTTGGCCACCGCGTAGGCGATGATCGCCTTGTCCGGGCTCACGCCGGCGTGGAAGGCGACCATCACGAGCAGCAGGCAGATGATGTCGAAGCCCCAGTACCCGGCGGCGAGGCCCACGGTCTTGAGGTGCCCCCAGCCTTCCCTGCGCAGGCGGCGCCAGCCGTCGACCACGCCGTCGAGGTACTCCTCGAGCAGGGTGGGGTCCACCTGCAGGCGCTTGATGCGCTTCTCCAGCCGGCCGACGATCTGGTGGGCGCGGCGGCGCAGCGAGCTCGGGTGGTTGAGCAGCCAGAACCCGTACCCGGCGCCGATGAGCAGCAGGACGACGAACGCCGCGGCGATGATCGTCGCCGCGTCGCCTGCCTTGCCCGCGCAGGATGAGCACGGTGAGTCCGGCGGCGAAGAGCGCGAAGAGGAGCAGGTAGGCGAAGGCGTTCTGGAAGATCACGGCGATGAGCACCAGCGAGTGCGGCATGCCGCGCTTCTGCAGCACGCGGTACGTGACGGCCGCGCCGCCGACGCCGCCGGCGGAGAAGAGGTGGGCGGCGGCCAGCCCGGCCAGGTTGATGCGCAGCGCCAGGCCGAGCGTGACCGGCCACTTCAGCAAGCGGAGCAGGCGGCGGAACAGCAGGGAGTAGAAGAGGAGGGAGACGCACTCCACGGCGACCGCCACGACCAGCCAGGCGGGGGTGGCGTCCTCGATGAGCTCGATCGCGTGCGCCTGCCCGGCGAGGCGCGGCACGATGAGGAACAGCGCCACGATGATCACGAGGAAGATGATCGCCGCGCGCCAGGGGTGGCGGCGGCGAGGTGTGGAGGAGTCGCTCAGCGCTTCTTCCTGCCGCCGCGGCGCTGGCGCGATCCCGCCTGCCCGGACGCCGCACGGCTGTGTCGCCCCGCCTTGCGCGCCACCGGCGTCGCCCAGCACCTCACGCTCGATCTCCCCGCGGCGGATCCAGGCGTAGGCCACGCTCGCGGGCACGCAGGTGAGGGGGATGACGCACAGGACGAACCAGCCCCAGCGACCGGCCCTGAAGGTGACGAACAGGCCGTAGACGAACGTGGCCGCCCAGCCGACCAGGAAGACGAGGCCGCCGACGGCGTACACGGGCTGCGGGATGAAGGTCACCTCGAGCGCGCGGGCGAAGACCTCGAGCAGCAGCACGATGAGCGTGACCGACGAGAGGAGGAAGAGGTTGGCGACGCGGCGGAGCTCGAACCGCGTCGCCTCGTCGACCTCCGCGCCGGGCGCGTCCTTGTCGTGCTTGATGAAGTCGAACAGGCCCATCCATCACCCCGATGCGTGTGGCGCAGCCCTGCCGGGCATGAACCCGGGGACGCGGTAACCGAGTAAGTCTCTGGTATGGACGCACGCTTCTCAACCTCTCCCGGAGGCCACGCCGCCGTGTACGACGCGGTGATGTGGCCGTTTGAGCGCGCCGCCGTCGGCGTCGTGGCGGCGGCGCGTCGCCGCGCGGGCGCGCGGCCGGGTGCTCGAGATCGGGTCGGGCACGGGCGCGCAGCTGCGCTGGTATGCGCCCGGGACCGAGGTCACCGCACTCGAGCCGGACGACGGCATGCGCGCGCGCCTGGAGGCGCGGGCGGCCGAGGCGGCAGCCGCGCGTGCACGGTGGTCGGCGGCCGCGCGGAAGAACTCCCGTTCGGCGACGGGAGCTTCGACGCGGCCGTCAGCGCGTTCGCGCTGTGCACGGTGGCCGACCCGGCGGCGGCGCTCGCCGAGCTCCGCCGGGTCCTCGTGCCGGGAGGCCCGCTTCTGCTGCTCGAGCACGTCCACCTCGAGTGGGAGCCGGGGCGGGCCTTGCAGTCCGCCGCCGCCCCGGCCTGGGCCGCCATGGCGGGGGGCTGCCGCCTCGACCGCGACACCCTGCGCGCGGCGGCAGGCGCCGGATTCCGCCTGGTCCGCAGCGCCCGCCACGTCGCCGGCTGGATCGTCGAGGCGGAGCTGCTCAGCCCGTCCCTGAGGCCTCTCCAACGGTCTTCGGCGCGAAGAGAGCGGTCCTCTCGACCTCCTGTGAGAGGCCTGCGAGCAGTCCGTTTGGGCCGCGGAGACAGCCCCGTGGAGCAACCACCGGTGCCCTGCCGAAGTGGCGCTTTCGGCAACCCTCAATCCCGACTTGATGCCGCCTCTCAGCTAAGGCTTGAGGGTTTACTCAGGTAGTTGATGAGCGCCCCTCCGGCAGGACCTGAACGCTCGTTGAGCACAAAATGAGGGTCGTGCCGAGGGAGCCTGCCCCAGTCACTCAGGCGGGGACCTGTAGACCCTCTACCCGGGGTTGAAGGAGCGTCCTGATCGGACCTCCGCCGACGGGGACGGGTTGCATGGGCTCCCACCACCTGTTTGACTAACGCCTCGAACGAACAACGAGGCGCCCCCGCCGCCCCCCACATCCGTTCGCCCCCCTTTCTTCCCTTTCACTCTCGCGGCGTTCGCATGCTGGGCAGCGGCGTACCAAGCGCCGAACGCCCCGTCGGCACAGGCTGGAAGCCGCTGCCCCTGGGGAAACCACGTCGAAAGGACGTTGTGAGTCGATGCAGGAGTTGGATCGCGATCGTCGCGATCCTCATCATCGCCACCGCCCTGGCCGCCGTCGCCCTGCCTCAGAAGGCTGAGGCCGCCACCACGAAGAGCAAGCTGCGCGGCGCCAAGCTCGCGCTCCGCCAGTCCAAGGACCGGCTGAAGTCGGTCGAGGCCGCTCTCGCCGCCGCCGAGGCTGCGCAGGTCGGTCTGGGGACGACCACGACCGACCCCTCCGCGACGCCCACACCCACACCGTCGCCCACCGTCACGCCCGAGGCTGTCCCCACCCTCGACGAACTCCAGGCCAAGGTCGCCAAGGCCCGGAAGGCCGTGCGTGTGTGGAAGCACCGCGTCCAGAAGCTCGCCAGGCAGTTCCAGCTCGAGCAGAACATGGTCCGCTGGGAGAAGCAGCACAAGTGGATGAAGATCATCGAGGTCGCCGCGGCCAAGTACCACGTCAAGGCCGACGGCATGTACCGGATGATGATGCGCGAGTCCAACGGCCAGCAGTACGCCGGCGCAAGCAGCGCCTTCAAGGGTCTGTTCCAGTACTGGACCGGCACCTGGTCCGCCAGCTGGAACCCGTGGCGCAGCGACAGCATCTACGACGGCAGCTCGCAGATCTTCGCGACCGCCTACGCGATCCACAAGGGCATGGGCCCGCAGATGTGGACCACGACGTTCGCGTCGCAGTACTGAGTCTCTGACCCCGCGGCGCCCAGTGCGCTGCGAGGATCGACCCCGCGGAGCCTCTTCACGGCGCCGCGACACGACGGCCGCCGGGAGCTTCACGAGCTCCCGGCGGCCGTCGCCGTTTCCCCCATGCGCCGCCCCGGGGGTGCGCGACGACGTCCGGATGCGTCAGAATAGGCGCCTGCTGTCCTCCGTGCCGGTGTGGCGGAACTGGTAGACGCGCTCGACTCAAAATCGGGTGCCCCGAAAGGGCGTGTGGGTTCAAATCCCACCTCCGGCACCAATCCTGTGTTCCACCTGTGAATGTGACCGTCAGAGGCCGGCGAGAGGTCTCACGCGGGCGCGCGCGAGGCTGACGTCTGGTAGGATGGCGTCCCGTACGCGACGCGCGGGCATGACGATTCCCTTCCGCCCCTGCTGACGCGGGCGGCTGTGCACGGAGAGGAGCACGACGCATGACGGTGCGGCTCTTGGGGCTCAACTGCAGCCCCCGCGACAACAGCAACAGCGCGATCATGCTCGAGCACGGGTTCGAGAAGCTCGACGCCATGTATCCCGGCGAGTGCGAGCACGACGTCGTCCACCTGCGCGACCTGCACATCGAGCCGTGCAAGGCGTGCGCCGTGTGCGGCAAGAAGAAGGACGGCACGTTCATCCCCTGCGTCCGCGAGCACGAGGACGACGTCCAGGGCGTGCTGGACGCGATGGTGGCCGCCGACGGCCTCCTCGTGGCCACGCCGGTGTACTTCGGCCTGCCGTCGGACCTCTTCAGCAAGTTCATCATGCGCACGCGCCCGCTGCGCCACCAGGACTTCAAGCTCGCCAACAAGCCGCTCGGCGTGCTCGCCACGGCCGGGCGCCGCTCCGGCGGCGCCGAGACCGCGATCATCGCGACCTGGCTGCCGTTCGTGCGCAACGGCTGCCTCGTGGTGGGCAACGGCGACGGCACCTCGCCAGTTCGGCGCCTACGGCTGGGCCGGCGGCAGGGGCCACATCGATCAGCGACGAGTGGGGCCTCGAGCAGGCCTTCCAGACCGCCCAGCGCGTGTTCACGCTCGCCGGCCTCATCAAGGCCGGCACCGAGGCCACCGGCTACCAGAACTACATGCGCTTCTCGTACTCGCAGGGCACCCGTACCTGACGCTCCCGCCTCCCACCGGAAGGATCGCCACATGTCCGACGCCGACACCATCCTCGAGTTCATCCGCGACGAGGCCGACCTCGAGGACGAAGAGGTCACTCCCGACACCTCGCTGTTCCGCGACCAGTTGCTCGACTCCATGAACCTCACGGCGCTCATCGCGTTCCTGGAAGAGGAGTTCGCGATCAAGGTCAAGCCCATGGACATCGTCTACGAGAACCTCGACACCGTGAACCACATGCTGGCCTACGTCGCGCGCAAGAAGGCGGGCGATGCCTGAGCCGGGCAGCCGCTTCTGTGCAGCCGGCGGAGGGCGCGGAGGCGCCGCAGCCGGTGGGGCCGAGGACCCAGTGGTTCTACTACATCCTCGGCCTGAGCCTGCAGACGTTCCTGTGGTTCCTGCTCTTCCTCGCCATCACCGTGGCCGTGCTCGTGGGCAACAAGCTCACCGAGTTCCGGTACGTCGGCTTCTGACCACAGCCTCGAGGTACTCGTGACCACCCAACCGCTGATGACCGACGCCGTCGCGCGCCTGCGCCGCTGGGCGGCCGAGCGCGCGGACGAGACGCTCGCTGCGTACGCGCGGCCGCGTGTACACCTACGCGGACATGGAGGCGCGGGCGACGCGGGTCGCGGCGGCGCTGCTCGCCGCCGCCGGCACGCGCGGCGCCCGCGTCGCGCTCGTGCTCGAGGAGTACGACCAGTTCTTCACCTGCATGCTCGGCGCGTGGCTGGCCGGCCAGGTCGTCGTCCCGCTCAACGTCAGCCTGCCGCAGAACGACCTCGACTGGCTGGTCGGCAAGTGCCGGCCGGACGTGATCGTGCTGCCGGACGACGAGGCGTGCCCGACTCCCGAGGACGGCCCGGTGCGGCTCGTCGTCACCGCCGACGCGGAGGGCCTGGTGGACGGCGTGCGGGCGGCCGGCGGCGAAGCCGCTCCGGCCGTACCCGCGGACCGGCTCGAGGCCGTCCGCGAGGACGAGCAGGCGATGATCATGTTCACGTCCGGCACCACCGGCCTGCCCAAGGGCGTCTGCCAGACGCTGCGCGCCGTCTCCAGCAACGCCGGGCACGTCTCGCGGACGCTGGGCCTGCAGGCCGAGGACCGCGTGTTCATCAACACGCCGCCGTACTTCACCAGCGGCATCTGCCACTTCCTCACGCTGATGGCCGCCGGCGGCGGCGTGGCCGGGCAGCTGGGCTTCTACTTCGGCACCGGCCTGCTCGACGAGATGGAGGCAGAGGGTTGCACCGGCTTCGGCGGCGCCCCGGCCCACCTGGTGCGCGTCGTCGAGCCGATGGAGGAGCCGCGCGAGCACCCGTTCCGCTTCTGGGTGAGCAGCGGCGACCACCTGCCGCTGCCGGTCATCGAGAAGTTCCGCGCGGTGCTCCCCGGCATCGCGCTGTTCAACATGTACGGCCTCACCGAGGTGAGCGGCCGGCTGTGCGTGCTGCCGCCGGCCGACCTCGACGTCAAGGTCGGCTCCGTCGGCCGGCCCATCGGCGACATGCGCGTCGTCGCCCGGCGCGGCGACCTCACGGAGGCCGCGCCCGGCGAGCAGGGCGAGCTCTACGTCACCGGCTCGCTGCTCATGCAGGGCTACCTGGACGAGCCGGAGATCACGGCGAAGACGCTCACGCCGCAAGGGCTCAAGACCGGCGACTTCGGCAAGGTCGACGAGAGCGGCGCCGTGTGGATCGCCGGCCGCAAGGACGACATCATCAAGCGCGGCGGCGAGAAGGTCAGCATCATCCACGTGCAGGAGGCGCTGCAGGGGCTCGGACGCTTCTCCGACGTGGCCGTGGTGGCCGCGCCCGACGAGATCCTCGGCCACGTGCCGGTCGCGTTCGTGGTCCCCAACGAGCCGGACGGATTCAGAGCCAGCAAGCTGCTGCGTGAGCTGCGCGGCGTGCTGCCGTCCACGTCCCTGCCCAGCCGTGTGATCGCCGTAGAGCAGATCCCGCGCACAGGATCCGGAAAGGCGATCAGGGCCGAGCTGCGCAAGATGCTCGCCGAGGAGCTGGGGTGAGCAGCTTCAGGAGGGGCTTCCGCAACAGGAGCCCGCTCGTGCTCGTCGTGGCGCTGGCACTCCTGGTGCCGGCGCTTCTCGGCATTCAGAGCTGGTTCACGAGCGGCGACTGGACGGCGATCGCCGCCACGCGCTGGGAGCGCAACTCCACCGACGACTACATGTACGTCTCGTGGATGACGAGCCACCTCAAGAAGAACCCGCCGAGCAAGCCGCTGGCCGTGCTGCTCGGCGGCTCGAGCGGCCGCGAGGCCCTCGTCAGCGGCCCCTCGCTGGCCCGCCAGGTGCAGCGGAACGGCGGGCCCGACATCGTCGCCTACAACCTCAGCTCGCGCATGCAGCGCTACGCGCAGAGCTGGGCGATCGTCGACAACCTCCCGGATACGCCGACGACGGTGCTGGTCGGCGTGAACCTCGGCCGCTTCACCACCAGCCCGGAGAGCAACTACAACCAGGTCATCGGCCGCGAGTTGCTCCTCAAGAGCGACTCCCTGCGCCGCTGGGTGGTCGACCACTCCGGCGAGCACAAGTACTCGTACACCATCCTGCCGGGCATCTTCTCGGCTCTGGCCTCGTACCTGCAGCAGAAGGAGAACGCCTGGCTCAAGGGCAAGGAGGCCAAGCCGTACAAGGTGCACGCGTTCGACAGCCGCGGGACGCTGCCCGACGCTGAGAAGCGGCAGCTGGTGCAGAAGTGGCTGCAGCAGGTACTACCCGGCGTTCAAGAAGGTCCACAAGTTCGACGCGGCGATGCTCGAGGGTCTCATCGCCGAGGGGCAGAAGCGCGGCCTGGACATGGTGATCGTCGAGCTGCCGTGGAACCGTGACGATCATCGGCAGCTCGTTCGACGCGGCGATGGCCGCCTACAAGGCGCCCACTACGGCCATCGCCGAGAAGTACGACGTGCCGTACCTGGACTTCAACGACGAGGTCGACATCCCCAGCAAGGACTTCCTCGACCTCTCGCACCTGCGCCCGGCGGGGCGGGCGATCTGGCAGGCGGAGCTCGCCCGCCAGCTGGCCGGCCTCTACAACGACGGCACCCTGCGGACGCAGCTCTGATGGGCTCCTTCAGCCGCGGGTTCCGCAACCGTCATCCGCTCGTCCTGGTCGTCGCGGCGCTGTGCCTCGTCCCGGCGCTGCTCGGGTTCCAGTGGGTGTTCACGAGCGGCGCCTGGACGGCCTTGCCGCTCGACCGCGTGCTGCGCAACGGCGAGGACTCGTTCACGTACATCTCGTGGGAGGTCGGCAAGGCCCGGCAGGACGGGCTCTCCGTGCCGGGCCTCTACCTGCTCGGCGGCTCGAGCGCGCGCGAGAGCATCGTCGGCGGCGAGTCCCTCGCCGCCGAGATCCGCGCGGAGGGCGGCCCCGAGGTCGCCGCCTACGACCTCGGCTCGATCAACCAGAACTTCGCCGAGAGCCTCTCGGTGGTCGACAGCGCCCCCGACACGCCCGCCTGGCTGCTCGTGGGGATCAACCTCGGCCGCTTCACGGCGACCAGGGAGCAGAACGCCGTGCAGTCCGAGGGCCGGGAGTTCCTGCTGGAGAGTGACGCGGTGCACGAGTTCGTGTCCTCCCGGTGGGGCCTCGAGAAGTACCAGTACACGATCCTCCCGGGCATCTGGGCATACATCACCGACTGGATGCGCAAGCACGGCGCCTCGCTGCTCGAGGGCGACCCGCCGAGCACCGAGTACGAGCTGCACCGATACTCCGAGAAGACGCGGCGCTCCGACAGTCAGAAGAGGCGGCTCGTAACCAAGTGGAACGCTAGCCGCAAGCCCGTGTTCGAGAAGAACCGCGTCGCCAACCTGCAGATGCTCGAGGCGCTGCTGGCGCAGGCCAAGGAGCGCGGAGTCAGGGTGGTCCTGCTCGAGTTGCCGATCAACAAGGAGATCGTCGGCGACAGCTTCGCCTCCTCGCAGCGGCAGTACCAGATCCCCGTCACCAAGCTCGCCGCGAAGTACGGCTACCCCTACGTCGACCTCAACAAGACCGTCGACATCCCCAGCCGTGACTTCCAGGACCTCTCACATCTCATCGCGCCCGGGCGCGTCATCTGGCAACATGCACTGGCGAAGGAGCTGGCCCAGCTCCTCAACGCCGCGGACTCTGGAGGGAGTGGCGGGTGAAGATCTACTTCACGCTGTACCTGATCCCGGTGGTGATCTTCTCGCTGCTGGTGTTCTGGCTGCTGCTGCGCAAAGACACGCACCGGCTGATCTTCATGCTCGTCGTCAGCGTGGCCGTGCTGGGCGCGCTGCACCCCATCTTCGCGGCCATCGCCCTCGGCCTCGTGCTGGTCACGCACCAGCTGGTGGAGGCGATGCGCAAGAAGAAGCTGCGCGGCGCGCGCGTGGTGCTCATCGCCATCATCATCGCCCTCGTCACGCTGGGCATCGGCAAGTACGGCCAGCGCGGCGCCCTCGCGCTGTGGTGGTCCGAGGGCGACTGGGTCGTCACTCACCTGATCATGCCTCTCGGCGTCAGCTACTTCGTCTTCCGCATGCTGCAGTACGTGTTCGACTGCGCGCGCGGCGTCATCAAGGAGAACGACTTCCTCCGCCTGGCCGCGTTCATGATGTGGATCCCGACGTTCCCGGCCGGCCCGCTCGAGACGTACCAGGGCTTCTACGAGAAGCGCACCGCCGGGTTCGACCGCCAGGAGTTCTACTACGGCCTGCGCCGCATCGCCCTCGGCTACTTCAAGAAGGTCTTCGTCGTCGACTTCCTGTTCTCGATCTTCTTCGGCAAGATCGTCACGACCGTCGGCAAGACCGCGTTCGGCGCGAGCGACGTCAGCTGGTGGTGGCCCGTGGCCTTCTGCGTCATCGTCTTCGTGCGGGCGTACTTCGACCTCTCGGCCTACACCGACCTCGCCATCGGCTTCTCGCGCCTGTTCGGGTTCCGGATCATGGAGAACTTCCACTTCCCCTTCTGGCAGAAGAACCTCAGCGACTTCTGGCGCAGCTGGCACATCTCGCTCAGTACCTGGTGCCGCAACAACGTGTACTTCCCGGTGTTCGGCCTCACGCGCAAGACGTGGCTGGGCCTGTACGCCAGCATGCTGGTGATGGGCCTGTGGCACGCGGTGGACCTCAACTGGCTGGCCTGGGGCCTCTACCACGGCACCGGCCTCGTCATCGTGGCGCGCTGGGAACGGTGGAAGAAGAAGCGCAAGAAGGCGCGCAAGAAGGCAGGCCTGCCGCCGGCGGCGAGCTATGAGAAGTTCACCAGGTGGCTCGGCTACCCGGCGACGTTCCTCTACGTGGCCATGGGTTACGCGTTCGTCGCCACGGGCAGCATCGAACAGGCCGGCAGGATCTTCTACATGGCCGTCCGCCTGCCGCTGGCGTGGATCCACGGCATCCTGCTGTGAGCGTGGCGCGTGGCCCCGGTACGGCGCTCGGGCCGAAGTGAACCGACCACCACGCTCCGGCGTTTACCTGTGAGAGCATGACGATGCCGGCTGAGGAGCACTTTGAGTCCACGTGAGGTCCAGAACACCGACGGCTGGCGCGCGTTCAGCCGCGGCTTCCACCAGCGGAGCCCGCTGGTGCTGGCCGCGGCCGCCGTGGTCACCGTGCTTGCCCTGGTCCTCCTCCAGGGCGTGCTGTTCCGGGGCGGCCTCACCACCGTGGACGAAGGCCGCTTCCTGCGCATCTCCCACGACGACTACGTGCACGTCTCGATCAAGGTCCAGGAGCTGAAGAAGGACCCGCCGAAGACCCGCACCGTGTACCTCTTCGGCGGCTCCGGCACCATGGAGTGCTTCGTCAGCGAGGCGTCGCTCGCCGCTGCCATCGGACGCGACGCCGGCCAGCCGGTCCGGGTCGTCAGCCTGGCCGCGCACCAGGAGAGCATGGGTATGACCCTGGCGCTCGTCGACAACCTGCCGGCGGGCCCGGCGACGCTGGCCATCGGGCTCGCGCCCATCCGCGTCACCGGCAAGCCCGCACGCGACGCGACCCTGCTCAGCGGCCACGAGCTGCTCGTGCGCAGCAGACGGCTCGAGCAGCTCAGCCCCAAGTACTTCGGTCACCCGGCGCCCACGACGGGCGCCATCCCCGGCATCTTCGACTACGTCGGCTCGTACCTGCGCGAACGGGCCTCCAGCGACGCGCCGTGGGGTACGCGCATCGCCTACGAGCCGCACTACTACCCGTGGGGCGCCAAGGGGCACACGCAGCTGGGCAAGCGCCGCAACGTGCTCTACGTGCTCGCCAAGGACGTCACGCTGTACCGCAAGTACGGCGACTACAACTTCGCCATGCTCGAGGAGGTCCTCAAGCTCGCCCGCGACCGCGGCTTCGACGTGGTCTTCTACGACCAGCCGCTCAACGCTTCCGCCGCCGGCCCCACGTGGAACGGCGTGGTGCCGGCCTACCGCAAGCGTGCGGATGAGCTCGCACGGCGCTACGACGTGCCCTACGTGCACATCGAGCGCAACGTCGACCTCACCGACCAGGACTTCGCCGACCTCTTCCACCTGCTCGCCCCGGCGCGCCTCAAGTGGCAGCCCGAGATGGCCCGCCAGATCGCCGCGACCCTGCCCGAGCCGACCGAGCCCGTCGCCCAGCGCCCCGCCGGACCGGTCGCCCTGCGCCCGACGGCCGACGGCACGACGCTGCGCTGACGCCGTCCGGCGCGACGAGCGCCGACGACCGGCCTACAGCCTGGCGCCTCGTCCCCGCGGGGTCGCGCCCGGTGGCCGTTCGGTCACCCTCTCGGCGGCTCGCCGACCAGCGGCGCGAGCCTCTGAAGTGCAGCCGCGACCACGTCATCGGGAACCGAGCAGACGTTTCTCAACCCGCATGACCTGACGTCCAGGTTCACCACCCGATCCGCGAGAACCGCGCCTGGACAGGCAGTCCGCGGGGCAGATCGATAGCGAACGGGCCGCTCGTCTCTCCGATTGGACAGACCAGGGCGAAGCCGAGCCTGGCGCTGTAGGGCGCCGGCGAGAGGACCAGAGAGTGCTCCGTTCCGCCGGCCGCGACGCGCTGCGACACGATGTCGCCTCGCCCAGGAGTCCACTGCGCCCAGAGCTTCTGGCTGGTACCGGCAAGCAGCTGATCCAGCGTGGGTGGAGACGGCAGCGGCTCGATCACGATGTGACGGTCTCTGCGGTGCAGTTCGACCGCCGATCCCGGTTCCAAACCGACTCGAGCGAGCGAGTGACAGGGGGATCCGGACACCCAGGCCATGGCCCCAGCGCAGGATCTTGGTAGTCATGTGCCTCCTCTGAAAGCGGATAGCCGAGGGCTACGCATTTGGCTTCGTCACCCCGTCGCTTCCGACAGCCGGATAGCCGACGGCTATCCCTGCGACAGAGGTGCAAGATGGGACGATACCGCTGTCGTTCAGGGCGGGGCAGGATGACGAATGGCGGGGCGGGTGGACCTTTCGGCGCACCCAAGGGCCTCGGGTAGTATCGGCGTATGGGCTGCGGGGAGACAGAAAGCGCGCGGGATCCCGAGGCGGGGGTCACGCGGCGGCAATTCCTGGTCGGCGGCGGCGCTGTGGTGGCGGCCGCCGCCGTGCTCGGCGCGGCGGGCTGGCGGTCCTGGACGGTGCGTGACTACTGGTACCGCTACAGCGGCGCCTACGGCGAGCCGGGTACCCCGCCGCCGGCGTACAAGGTCACGTACCAGAAAGGCACGCTCCCGTCGCAGCACCTCGCCGAGCCGGCGGCCTACGACATCGCCTGGCCGCCCGGGTTCGAGGGCGCCGGGGAAGAGGCGAAGGCGGCGACGCCGGTGCTGATCTGCCTGCCCGGGCGCGGCCGGTCACCGGGCGAGCTGCTGCAGGGCCATCTGCAGTTCGGCGACTACGTGGCCGACGCCGTCGAGAAGCGCGGCGTGCAGCCCTTCGTCACCGCCGCCGTCCAGGCGAGCTACACCTACTGGCACCAGCGCACAGCCGGGGACGACGCGATGGCCATGCTGTTCGGGGAGTTCATCCCGTTCGTTCGCGAGGACCTCGGCCTTGGCGGACCGCTCGCCATCATGGGCTGGTCGATGGGCGGCTACGGGGCGCTGCGGGCGGCGGAGCTCCACCCGCAGCAGTTCTGCGCCGTCTGCGGCGTGAGCGCCGCCCTGTGGCGCTCCTACTCGGACGGTGTCGGCGACGCGTTCGACAGCGCGGCCGACTACGCCCGGAACGACGTCTTCGCGGGCGTGGAGAATCTCCGCGGCCTGCCGGTCAGGATCGACTGCGGCAAGCACGACCCCTTCTGCGCGGCCGACAAGGCGTTCGTGGCGACGCTGCTCGACCCGCCGGCGGGCGGGTTCGAGCCCGGCGGCCACAACGACGACTACTGGAGTCGCGTCGCGCCGGCCGAGATCGACTGGGTCGGCGCCCAGTTCGCGAAGGTCTCGACGGCGTCGCCCGCGGCTGGGCGGGGAGGGCCGAGCGCTCGGAGCTAGGCGGGGCGGCTGGGCCTCGGACCTAGGCGCGCGGCACGAACCGCTGCGGGTCCCAGGCGCCCTCGGAGAGGCGGCGTGTCACCGCGGCTGCCAGGAGCGCGCCGGCCTCGGCATCGTCCGGCTGCATGACCTCGAACGCCGAGTGCATGTTGCGCACCGGGAGGCTGAACGAGAGCGTCGCGGCGTTGCCGGAGGCCATGAGCTCCTCGGCGTCCGTGGACGTGTTGCCGGGCATCGCCTTGACCTGCACCGGGATGGCCTCGTCCTTGGCCACCTGGATGGCGAGGTCGGTGAGCGCGAGGTTGCCGGCGGCGCCGCGGTGGATCACCGGGCCGGCGCCGAGCTTGACCTCGCCGCCGAGCTTCTTGGCGTCCATGCCCGGGTCGTCGCTGGCGAAGTCGACGTCGACGACCATGATGACGTCCGGCTGCCACTTGATCGCCATGGCTTTGGCGCCCATGAACGTGGTCTCCTCGTGCACCGTGAGCAGCGCCGTGAGGTCGGCGGCCGCGGGGGATCCGTTGTAGTGCTCCAGGGCGCGGAGGCAGACGTAGACGCCGGCGCGGTTGTCGAAGGCCGGCGAGGCGTAGCGGCCGCCGGCCAGCTGGAGGAAGTTCGGCGGGAACGTGATGGGGTCGCCGATCTGGACCAGTCCGAACGCCTGCTCGCGTGTGGAGCAGCCGATGTCGAGCCACTGGTCGCTGAGGTCGGGGGCCTTGGCGCGCTCGTCCTTGCTCATCTTGTGGGAGGGCTTGCGACCGACGACGCCGGGCACGTCGCCCTTGGCGCCGTGGATGATGAGGTTGCGGCCGGGGAGGAGCTGAGGGTCGACGCCGCCGATCTTGTCGAACGAGACGAAGCCGTTGTCGTCGACGTAGGTGACGATGAGGCCGATCTGGTCGGCGTGCGCGGTGACGACGACGTGCGGCGCGCCCTGACCCTTGACCGTGCCCCACACGTTGCCCAGCGGGTCGCCTTCGGGCGCCGACAGCGCCGAGAGGCGCCCGCGCACGCGGTCGAGCACGGGAGCTTCGAACCCGGTGGGGGCGGGGGCGGCGCAGAGGTCGCGCAGCAGGTCGAGGTCGGTCGCCATGGAGTCCCTCCGGATCGTCGGTGTGCTCGAGCGCCGGCGAGGCTTCGCCGGCCGGCCTCAGGCATCCTACCCGCTCGCGCTCCCAGCGGCATCCGTCGCGTCGTGCACTGCCCCGGCAAGAGACCGGGGAGACGTCCGGGCAAGGCGAGGGCGCGTGGTGATATCGTCGCGCCATCGAGACGTCGGCCGGACAAGACCGGCGGCCTGCCCGCCGCCGCTCAGCCAAGCGTCAGCGCCAGCTGAGGCGCCGGCGCGGCGTCGCGCTCCTCGGCGTCGCCGTGCTCGCCGTGCTGCTCATCTGGCGCGCCGCCGCCTGCGGCGGCTGCGGCTGCGGTGGCGGCGGGGATGTGCGGCCAAAGCAGTCGGGCCCGGTGCCGGCGCCGCCCGCTCCGGCCGTCGCCGGCGACGGCGTCAAAGTCGGTACCTTCCTCGGGAACTACGGGCGCCGGTACTACGGGCAGGGCCCGGCGCCCAAGCGCCTCGACGTCCTCTGGAAGGTCCAGCTCGGCGGCGGCATGAGCTCCGGCAGGTACGAGCAGGACAAGCCGAGCAAGTACTCCGGGAGCGGCTGGACCGGCCAGGCCAACGTCGTCGTCGACGGCGGCAAGACCTACCTGGTGGCCAGCGGCTACGACTACAACCTGCGCAAGATCGACGCCGCGACCGGCAAGGTCGTGTGGGCGTACAAGTTCGAGGACATCATCAAGAGCAGCCCGTCGGTGTTCAAGAACCCCTCGCCGACCGGTCCGGACGACCGCTACATCGTCGTCGCCGGCTCGCGGCGCGGATACCCCAAGACCATCGACGACCCCTCGATCGCACCGCTGCGGGCAGTGACGTTCGGCAGCGGCAAGGAGCTGTGGCGGCAGCCGGTGCCGCAGACCAGGAACTACAGCCGTGACTGCGACGGCAGCGGCTTCTTCTATGACGGCAACTTCTTCATCGGGGTCGAGAGCGGCTGGTTCTACGCGCTCGACCCCCTCAAGACCACCGCCTGGGAGGGTGGCAAGAAGCCCGTCATCGACCAGCAGACCCTGCTTCTCGGCGACCAGCGCAACGTCAACCACAAGGACGACCTCGCGCTGGAGGCCTCTGCCTCGGCGCTGGGCAAGAACCTCTACATCGCCTCGGGCGCCGGCCACGTCTACGGCCTCCGGCGCTCGGACCTCAAGGTCGTGTGGGACTACTACGTCGGCACCGACCTCAACGGGACGCCGGTGCCGAACAAGAAGGGGCTCCTGCTGCAGGGCGTGGAGAAGCAGTTCGTCAAGGGCAAGGGCGGCATGCTGGCCCTCGACCCCACGAAGCCGCCGGACAAGGCGACGGTGTGGTTCTTCCCGACGGGCAACCGCAAGGTCGGCGACTGGGCGGGCGGCGTCGTCGGCTCGGCGGCGGTGAACGACACCTACAACACCGGCGGCGAGTACCCGGCCCTGTGCGCGTTCAACGCTATCGACGGCTACCTGTATCTGGTCTCGCAGGACGTCATGGGCGACAAGACGGTGGCCGGGCCGATGCTGCAGAAGGGGTGGAAGACGCCCGTGCAGGTCGCGCGGGTGTGGAACGGCGGCGCCATCTCCACGCCGATCATCGTGGGGGACACGCTCGTCAGCGCGAGCTACGACCAGCGCGTGCACCTGTACGACATCGTCTACGCGCCGGCCCTTGAAGGGGACGCCGGCGCGCTTCCGAGTGCGGCGCACGACGGCAACTTCTGGACCGTCACGCTGGAGGAGCGCGACCAGTTCTTCGCCGGCGGCGGCTTCGAGTCCACGCCCACGCTCTGGAACGGGCGCGTGTACGTGGGCTGTCGCGACGGCTTCTTCTACTGCCTGGGCGACAAGAAGTAGGGCGCCCGGGGCTGCGCGGGAAGGCGCCGGAACCCGTTCGGGGGCGGCGCGCGGTCAGGCGCCGAAGACGACGACCGAGTCCTTGCCCCGGCTCTTGGCCCGGTAGAGCGCCTGGTCGGCCTTGGACACGAGGTCCTCGGCGTCGGCGGCGTGCACCGGCAGGGTGGCCACGCCGATGCTCACGGTGACGCCGTGCCAGCCGGAGACGACCAGCGGCACACGCGCCGCGGCGACGGCGCGGCGGATCCGCTCCGCGGTGGTCACCGCGCCGTCCAGATCGCCGCTCTCGAGCTCCGACTCCGTCGACGGCAGGATCACGGCGAACTCCTCGCCGCCGTAGCGCGCGGCGCAGTCCACACCCTGCCGGAGCTGCGTCTGCAGCGCCTTGCCCACCGCGCGCAGGAGTTCGTCGCCGGCCGGGTGTCCCCAGCGGTCGTTGACGTCCTTGAAGTCGTCCAGGTCGAGCATGAGCAGCGAGAGCGGATGGCCGTAGCGCCTGGCCCGTGCGACCTCGTCGCGCAGGCGCTCCCAGAAGAAGCGGTGGTTGTAGAGCCCGGTGAGGCCGTCCACGGTGGCCTGCAGTTCGATCGTCGCCTTCTGCTCCTGCATGCGGCGGTACAGCTGCGCGTGGTGGATGGCCACGGCGGCCTGCTCGCCCAAGGCGACGCAGAGGCCGATCTCCTGCTCGGTGAAGCGCCGCGGGTAGACGACCTCGCTCACCTCGAGTGACCCGACGACCTTGCCGCCCACCACGAGCGGCACCATGAGTGAGGACATCTCGCCCCACTCGAGCAACTGCCGGCGCATGACGTCGTCGAGGCCGGGGTCGTCGAGGCGCACCTCAACGGGTTTGCGGGTGCGCACCACCGCGAGGTCCTGAGGGAGGTCCTCGATGGGGTACACGGCGCCGAGGGGCTCCTCGAACGCGTGCGAGGCGTCGCGCTGGTACTCGGCGAGCCACACCATGGCGTCGGCTTCGGCGTCGTACTCGTAGATGTAGCTGGAGCCGGTGTCCAGGGCGAGCGCCGCTTGCCGGCAGATGACCTCGAGGAGCTCGTCCAGGTCGAGCGTCGAGGTCATGGCGCGCGAGGCGCCGATGAGCGCCGAGAGCTGGCGGTTGCGCTCTTCTGCCGCGCGCGTCGCGCGCGCGTTGTAGAGAGCGATCGCGGCGAGCGCCGCCATCTGCCGCACGAGCCGCTCTTCGTCCCTGGTGAAGATCCGGTCGCGTTCCTTCTCCGTGAGCTCCAGCATGCCGAGCACCTGCTCGCCGTGCACGATGGGCGCCCAGATGGCGGCCCGCTCGCCCCAGAACGCCATGGACTCGAAGCCGGCCGTGGCCTCGTCCACCGCGTCATCGGGGTAGGAGCACACGACCTCGCGGCGCTCGACGACCCGCTTGAAGCCGGGCGAGTCGCTGAGACAGTGGGCCTCGCCGATCCAGTCGATGTCGTTCTCGTTGGGGACGCGGGACCAGAGAGCCTGGGCGCGCAGCAGGTCGCGCGAGGGGATGTACTCGTAGACGCAGCACTCGGAGCAGTGCAGCACCTCGGCGATCTGCTCGGCGAGCATGACCAGCGTGTCGCCGAGCAGGGCGTCTTCGCCCGCGCCGCCGTGGTGCACGAGTGCGAACGGCGTGCTCGCGTTCTCGATATCGTCCATGGTCCGCATCCTCTCGCCGGGAAGAGGTATCGGTCGCCCGACGTACGGCCTGAATGGGACGTTCGTCGTCGGTCACCTGACCGAGGCGACGCACGGCTGCCTCAATACCTCACCATGAGCTTGCGCGTCGCGGCGGTGAGGCCGTCGACGGTGAGCTCGAACATGGGGAAGACCTCCCGGACCTTGCGGATGGTCACGCTGCCGTAGGCGCGGTCCCAATCCGCCTCGGGGATGGTGTTGAGCCACACGGAGTGATCGAAGTGGCGGCGCAGGCGCTTGAGCCACTCGATGCCGGGCTCGTCGTTGCCGTAGCCCCACCAGATGATGCCGTCCCGGGCCATGAGCTCGCTGGGGGCCATGGCCGCGTCGCCGACGACGATGAGCTTGTAGTCGCTCGGCAGTTCCTGCAGCACGCGCCGCGTGGAGATGGCCTCCGCGGACGTCATGCGCGTGCTCGTGTAGAGCCAGTCGTAGACGCAGTTGTGGAAGTAGTAGAACCGCAGGTCCTTGAAGTGGCTGCTGCGGTTGACGGCGCTGAACAGCTGGCTGCACATGCGGATGTAGGGGTGCATGGAGCCGCCGACGTCCATGAGCAGCAGCACCTTGACGGCGTTCTTGCGGCTCTTGCGCCAGACGAGGCTGAGGCGGCCGGCGTTGCTCGCCGTCTCCTCGACGGTCTCGTCGAGGTCGAGCTCATCGGGCCGGCCTTCGTTGCGCGAGCTCAGCTGGCGGAGGCGCCGCAGGGCGAGCTCGAACTGCCGCACGCCGACCTCCTGGTCGGTGCGGTAGCCGCGGTAGCGGCGCTCGCCGGCCACTTTGACGGCGCTCATGTTGCGGCTCTCTCCGCCCACGCGGATGCCGCCGGGGTGGAACCCGGAGTGGCCGAAGGGGCTGGTGCCGCCGGTGCCCACCCACTTGTTGCCGCCGTGGTGGGCCTCGGTCTGCTCCTTGAGGCGCTCCTCGAAGAGCTTCTGCAGCGCCTCGAGGTCCAGGTCCTCGAGCGCGGCGGCCAGCAGCCGCCGCTCCTCGTCGCTCAGCCCGGGCATGGTCAGCGGGTCCGCCAGCCATTCCCAGACCTCGTCCTCGATCCCCACCGGCGTCTCGATGCCCCTGAACATGTGCGCGAACGCCTGGTCGTACTGGTCGAAGTAGGCCTCGCTCTTGACGAGGATGCTGCGCGCCACGGCGTAGAACTGGTCGAGGCCGGTGGGCACGAGGCCCATGGCGAGCCCGCGCATGAGCGCGAGCCACTCCGTGACCGTCACCGGCACGCCGTAGTAGCGCAGCAGGAAGAAGAAGTCGGTGAACACGGGACCCGCCGGGGCCGGCGTCAGCGGCGCCGGTTCGAGGCCAGCGCCCTCTGCGCGACGTCCACGTCGTGGTCCTTCTTGAGCAGCACGCCCATGAACGGCAGGCGCGCGGCGATCTCCTTGGGGTCGACCCCGCCGCGCTCCAGCGCCTGCACCCAGTCGATGAGCTCGCTGGTGCTGGGCTTCTTCTGCAGGCCGTTGACCTCGCGCAGCCAGTAGAAGGCCTGGATCGCCAGGTCGAGGAGGCGCTTGTCGAGGCCCGGCACGTGCACGCGCACGATGCGCTCCATCATCTCCTCGTCCGGGAACTCGATGTAGTGGAACACGCAGCGGCGCAGGAACGCGTCGGGCAGTTCCTTCTCCGCGTTGGAGGTGATGAGCACGATGGGCCGCTGGACGGCCTTGACCGTCTCGCGCGTCTCGGGGATGTGGAACTCCATCTGGTCGAGCTCCCACAGCAGGTCGTTGGGGAACTCGAGGTCGGCCTTGTCGATCTCGTCGATGAGGAGCACGACGCGCTCCTCGGCGGAGAAGGCCCGGCCCAGCATGCCGAGCTTGATGTACTGGGCGATGTCGCTCACGTCGCTGTCCCCGAACTGGCCGTCGTAGAGGCGCTGCACCGTGTCGTAGACGTAGAGGCCGTCCTGCGCCTTGGTCGTCGACTTCACGTTCCAGATGAGGAGCGGCATGTCGAGGCCCTTGGCGATGCTCTGGGCGAGCATGGTCTTGCCGGTGCCGGGCTCGCCCTTGATGAGCAGCGGGCGGCTGAGCTGCACCGCGACGTTGACGGTCTGCATGAGGTCGGGCGCGGCGATGTAGTCGCTGGTGCCCGTGTACGTGAAGGACTGGCTCATGGCGTGCGCTTTCGGTCGTTGACGTGAGCGGGGGGCGCGCCGGAGCGGCACCCTCGGAAGTCTATCAGAGGTCCGTTGCCGGAACGGCATGAACGGCCGGCGCCCGCGGCGACCACCGGCCCGCTGGGTACAACCCAGACGAGCCGTCGATGTCTACCAGAGGGGGAGGACATGAGACCGCCGACCGCCGACCTTTCCGTGGAGAGCACCTTCGCGCACTGCGAGCTGCTCGAGCCGCTGAGCGAGGCACAGATCGAGGCGCTGGCAGAGCACAGCCGCATGGTCACGGTGGATGAGGGCAAGACGCTGTTCGACGCGGACACCGTCGCCCACAGCCTGTTCGTGGTGGCCAGCGGGCGGCTGGCGATCAGGCTGGCCACCCCGTCCGGCCGCATCGTCGAGGTGGTGGAGGTGGGCCAGTACGGCATCTCCGGCTGGTCCTCCATCGTAGCGCCGCACGTGTATGTGGCTGCCGCGTGGGCGCTGGAGGACAGCGCCGTGGTGGCCATCTCCGCCGACGAGGTGGAGGCCATCCTGTTGCGCGAGCCCGAGGCCGGCTACCAGGTGATGAAGAAGCTGGCCGGCCTGATCTCCGTGCGCATGCGCGACCTCAAGGAAGAGCTCATCGAGATCCTCGAGAGCTGACGCCGGCCGGGCGCCGCCGACTGGCGGCCGGGCTGCCTGCGGCGGCGCTCTGCACTGAGGTCTCAAATCCGGCCGGCGTTGTGGTCACATCTTGGCCGCCGAGGACGCGCACGTGGTCAGTGACCACAACTTGCCGCGTGCGACGGGATGTGTGACCTCATCGGCGCGCTGAGATGTGGTCGCGGGCAGAGGGCCTGAGGAGGCACTCTCTCCCTCAGAGACAGCAGACTCTCCCTCGGAGACACGGACCGTCCCCGCGAGCAAGCACTCCGGGAGTCTTGACGGGGGCTCATTGTGGCCCTAATATGTCCGCATTGTGACTTATATGTCCGCAATGTGAGCTACAGGGGAAGTCCTCACACCGCACATCGACATTCTGCGCATCTGTCACACTCACGTACAACTCACGCCACGCACACCACAGACGTTCGGCCAACGCCTGCCAGCTGAAGGAGAGGACCACATGGGAGAGGTAGTCCGACTGACGAACTCGTCGACCGGCGGACCGGTCTTCGTGTACGTCGAGGACGGCAAGATCGTCCGCATCACCCCGATGGACTTCGACGACGCCGTGGACGCGTCGTCCTGGAAGATCGAGGCGCGCGGCCAGACCTTCGAGCCGCCGCGCAAGACCACGTACTCGGTCTACACCGCCGGCTTCAAGTCCATGATCTACTCGGACAAGCGCATCATGACGCCGCTCAAGCGCGTCGACTTCGACCCGGACGGCGAGCGCAACATCGAGAACCGCGGCGTCTCCGGGTACGAGCCGATCTCGTGGGACGAGGCGACCGACATCGTCGTCAGCGAGATCAACCGCGTGAAGCGCGAGGCCGGTCCCGCGGCGATCCTCTCCAGCCCCAGTTCCCACCACATGTGGGGCAACGTGGGCTATCGCCACAGCACGTACTTCCGCTTCATGAACATGATGGGCTTCACCTATGCCGACCATAACCCGGACAGCTGGGAAGGCTGGCACTGGGGCGGCATGCACATGTGGGGCTTCAGCTGGCGCCTGGGCAACCCGGAGCAGTACGACCTGCTCGAGGACACCCTGCAGAACACCGAGATGATCGTGTTCTGGTCGTCCGACCCGGAGACCAACACCGGCATCTACGCGGCGCACGAGTCCACCGTCCGCCGCCAGTGGATGAAGGACCTCGGCATCAAGATGGTCTTCATCGACCCGTTCTACAACCACACCGCCGGCCTCATCGGCGACAAGTGGTTCTCGCCGAAGATCGGCACCGACCACGCACTGTCGTTCGCCATCGCCTACACCTGGCTGGACGAGGGCACCTACGACAAGGAGTACGTGGCCACGCACGCCCACGGGTTCGACGAGTGGGCAGACTACGTGCTCGGCAAGACCGACGGCGTGCCCAAGACCTGCGAGTGGGCCGAGACCGAGTCCGGCGTGCCCGCGTGCGAGATCCGCGCGCTCGCCCGCGAGTGGGCCAAGCGCAAGACGATGCTCGCCGCCGGCGGCCTGGGCGGCTGGGGCGGCGCCTGCCGCGCCTCGCACGGCATCGAGTGGGCTCGTGGCATGATCGCCCTCGCCACAATGCAGGGCATGGGCAAGCCGGGAAGCAACATGTACTCGACCACGCAGGGTACCCCGGTCGACTACGACTTCTACTTCCCGGGGTACGCCGAGGGCGGCATCTCCGGCGACTGCGAGAACTCGGCCGCCGGCTTCAAGTTCGCCTGGCGCATGTTCGACGGCAAGACCACGTTCCCGAGCCCGTCGAACATCAACACGGCCGCCGGCCAGCACATCCCGCGCCTGCGCGTGCCGGAGTGCATCATGGACGGCGAGTACAAGTGGGCCGGCAAGGGCTTCGCCGGCGGCGACATCCAGCACCAGATGCACATGTACGAGTACCCGGCCCCCGGCTACCCGAAGATCAAGATGCTCTGGAAGTACGGCGGCCCGTGGATCGGCACCATGACGGCCACCAACCGCTACGCCCGCATGTACACCGACCCGAGCCTCGAGTTCGTCGTGAGCCAGTCCATCTGGTTCGAGGGCGAGGTGCCGTTCGCCGACATCATCCTGCCGGCCTGCACCAACTTCGAGCGCTGGGACATCTCCGAGTTCGCCAACTGCTCCGGCTACATCCCGGACACCTACGGCCAGTGCAACCACCGCGTGATCTCGCTGCAGGCCAAGTGCATCGAGCCCGTGGGTGAGAGCCAGTCGGACTACCACATCTACGCCATGCTCGCCGAGAAGCTCGGCATCGGCCCGATGTTCACCGAGGGCAAGGACGAGCTCGACTGGATCGAGCAGTACTACAACGCGACAGACATGCCCAAGCACATGACCTTCGCCGAGTTCAAGGAGAAGGGTTACTTCGTGGTGCCCGACAACCCCGAGCGCAAGAAGACGCCTGCGCTCCGCTGGTTCGCCGAGGACCGTGAGAGGGACACGCCGGACTGGGGCCCCCGCCTGAACAACCAGGTCGCGCTCAAGGGCCTGCAGACCCCGAGCGGCAAGGTGGAGTTCATCGCCTCGAGCATCAAGAACTTCGAGGACCAGGGCTACGTCGACGAGTACCGCCCCGCCATGCACACCTACGTGCCGGCGTGGGAGAGCCATCACAGCCCGCTCGCCGAGAAGTACCCCCTCGGCATGCTCTCGCCGCACCCGCGCTTCTCGTTCCACACGATGGGTGACGGCAAGGACAGCTTCATGAACGACATCAAGGACCACCGCGTGCTGGTCGACGGGTGGTACTACTGGATCGTGCGTCTGAACAAGGTCGACGCCGAGGCGCGCGGGATCGAGTCCGGCGACCTGGTGCGCGCGTACAACGACCGCGGATCCGTCATCGTCTGCGCCCAGGTCGGCGAGCGCGTCCAGCCCGGCACCGTGCACACCTACGAGTCCTGCGCCGTCTACGACCCGCTCGGCAAGCCGGGCCTGTCGGCCGACCGCGGCGGGTGCATGAACATCCTCACGCCCGACCGGTACATGTCCAAGTACGCGTCTGCGATGTCTCCCAACACGGCTCAGGTCGAGATCGAGAAGTGGGACGGCGGCATCTACGAGATCCCACCGCGTCCGTCGACCCCGTCGTTCTCCGAGGCCTGAAAGGAGCCACTGCGATGAAGCAATGGTACAAAGTCATCGACGTGGCCAAGTGTCACGACTGCAACAACTGCTTCATGGCCGACAAGGACGAGTTCGTCGGCAACGACTGGCCGGGCTACACCCACGCGCAGCCCCGCCACGGCCACCGCTGGGTGGACATCCTCCGGCGTGAGCGCGGCCAGTACGCACGCAACGACGTCGCGTACCTGCCGGTGCCGTGCCAGCAGTGCGAGAACCCGCCGTGCGTCCCGGCGTCGGAGGGGTCCTTCTACCAGCGCGAGGACGGCATCGTCCTGATCGACCTGGAGAAGGCCAAGGGCATCAGCAAGGACGTCATGGGCTCGTGCCCCTACGGCGCCATCTGGTGGAACGACGAACTCGACATGCCGCAGAAGTGCATCTTCTGCGCACACCTGATCGACGACGAAACCTGGACGCCGCACACGACGCGGTGCACGCACTCCTGCCCGACGGTGGCGATGGAGACCCTCCTCGTCGAGCCGGAAGAGATGCAGAAGCGCATCGAGGCCGAGGGCCTGGAGGAGTACCTGCCCGAGCACGGCACCAGGCCGCACACGCTCTACAAGAACCTCCACCGCTACACCAGGGACTTCATCACCGCCGGTGTGCTGGTGGACGGCGACTGCTACGAGGGCGCCACCGTGACGCTCAAGGCGGGCGGCGACGAGCTCGGCACCCAGACCACCAACTTCTTCGGTGAGTTCAAGTTCGACGGGCTCCAGGCCGGCGAGTACACGGTCGAGGTGGACACGGGCGGCAAGAAGTACGCCGCCGACGTGACCATCGCCGGCGACTCGCTGAACATGGGGTTCATCGAACTCTAGGTTCCGCCCGGCTGCATCATCAGAGCGGGAACGCGAGGGAGGGTCCGCAGCGGGCCCTCCCTCGCCGCTCCCGGTGGTTCACAGGAGCCGCTCGGCGCATGAGCCGACGACGGTCCGCGGAAAGGCGAGAGGTGTCATGAGAGAGATCGTGGTGTTCAACGGCAGTCCGCGCAAGGACGGCAACACGGTGACGATCCTGGACCTCATCGCCAGGGGCGCTCGTGAGCAGGGCGCCGAGGTCAAGTACTACACGCTGTTCAAGATGAAGTTCATGGCGTGCCAAGGCTGCTTCGCCTGCCGGCTGCAGGAGGACTGCGTCATCAACGACGAGGTGCGCGAGGCGCTCGGCAAGGTCAAGACGGCGGACGCGGTCGTGATCGGCTCGCCGATCTACATGATGCAGATGTCCGGTCCCGTGAAGAACCTCTACGACCGGCTGTTCCCGCTGATGGACCAGGAGGGGCGGCCGCGGTTCGGCGCCAAGAAGCTGGTCACGGTGTACTCCCAGAGCCTGGACGACCCGCACGCCTACGAGTCGTACTTCGAGTACACCTCGGCGATGTACCCGTCGTTCGGCTTCGAGTGGGCCGACAACATCGTCTGCGTCAACGCCAACGACCCGGAGAGCGCCGAGCGCGACGAAGCCCTGCGCGCCCGCGCCTACGAGGCGGGCGCGGCGCTCGCCAGGTAGGCCGCGCCCGGGCCGACTGCGCGTAGGGTCGGCACGGGCCGCGGCAAAGCCGGTCGGTGCAGCTACGCTCTGCTGGTGGTCACAACCGAGGGCCCGATTGTGGTCACATGATCGACCTTGCACGGCGAACTGTGGCCTGTGACCACAAGCAACCCCTCTCACGGTCGATTGTGACCACACCGCACCCCGGAAATGTGGCCTCACGCCAGAGGAGCCCGACCGAGTCATCCCGCCGCCCAGCGCGACCCGGAGCGCCTGCAGGCGGCCGGACGGGCCGGACCCGCCGGACCGCTCAGATCAGGCCGAGGGCCCGCAGGTGGGCGAGGCTTGTCCTGACCGCGTCCGGGTGGGCGTGCTCGAGCACCACGGTGGCGCCGGCGTCGCGCGCGGCGGCCATGACCGCCGCCGCGTCGATCACGCCGTCGCCCAGCCCAAGGTGCGGGTCGTCGTGGTCGCCCTCGCCGTGGTTGTCGTGCACGTGGAGGTGGCGTAACCGCGCCATCGGGTCGTCCAGCCACTCGTCCAGGCAGCCGCTGATGCTGGCGTGCCCGACATCCAAGATCAGTCCGAGACCGCGCAGATCGAGGTCGCCGGGATGCGTGAAGTGGCTCATCCCGGCGCCCGGCATGTTCTCGACCACGATCCCCACGCCCAGCTCGTCCTGCCAGTCGCGGAGCGTGTCGAACGAGCGGTGGAGCTGCGCGGCCACGGCCGGGTCGCGCGGGCGGACGCCCGGCCGCCAGTCGGGGTGCACCACGTAGAGGTGGGCGCCGACCTCGACGCTCGCCTCCAGGTGCCTGCGGTGCTCGTCGAGCGCCTTGAGGCGGAGCGCGTCGTCCAGGTCCCAGATGCCGGTGTAGCCGAACGGCCCGTGGACCGAGTACCGGAGGCCGGCCTTCTGCGCCTCCGCCCGGTTCCGCTTGCTGAGCAGCGTGTGCAAGCCGAACGAGCGGAGCTCGGCGGCCGGGGCAAGGTCCGAGATCTGCTCGAGCGCGGCCGGCAGCAACTGGTCTGCGTACGCGCTGGTGGAGATGCCGATGTCGGGGAGGTCACTCACGAGCCTCAAGTATGCCAGAGGCAGGGAGGCCGTGTGGCTGCGCGTCGAGCTTGGGCGATGGTGGCGCCGGCGCTGCCGCGGCCGAACCGCAGAACCCCCTCTTGTGGCAGGCCGGCGATAGGCGGAGAACGCCCCCGGGTAGAAGCCGCGCAGGAGGCGGCCGCGGAGGCCGTCGCATGACTTGGAAGACTGGTGCGCGATGGCTGACGAGGTTGCTCAGGGATTGTACGCGCGGGTGGCCGGCCTCGGGCTGGAGATAGCGGGATACCGGACCGAGCGGCGCGAGCTGGATGTCTCGAGCGGCTTCCGCCGAGTGACCACCGAGATCGTGCTCGTCGGAGGAGGGTTGGAGGGCCGCGGGGAGGACGTGACCTACGCGGCCGAGGACCACGACGACTACCCGGCGGAGTTGCCGCTGGCCGGGGAGTGGACGCTCGACGGGTTCTCGCGGCACCTGGGCGGCCTGGACCTGTTCCCCGGCAGGCCGCCGCAGCAGGAGTTCTTCCGCCCGTACCGGCGCTGGGCGTTCGAGAGCGCCGCCCTCGACCTCGCCCTGCGGCAGCGGAGACTGAGCCTGGGCGAGGCGCTGGCGCGCCCCTACGAGCCCGTCCGCTTCGTGCTCAGCACGCGGCTCGACATCAAGCCCTGGCTGGCCGTCGACCCGCACCTGGAGTTCAAGCTCGACCCGACACCCGAGTGGGACGAAGAGCTGATGCGCGACATCGCCGCGACGGGTCGCGTGCGCCAGCTCGACTTCAAGTCGTTCTACGAGGGCTCTCCCGTGGACAACCCGCCCGACCCGGTGCAGTACCGGCTCGTGAGCGAGACGTTCCCCGGCACGGTGCTGGAGGATCCGGCGCTGGAGGGTCCGGCGCGCGAGGCGCTCAGGGGCCAGGAGGCGAGGTTCAGCTTCGACGCGCCGATCCACTCCTGGGAGGACGTGGAGGCCGTGACCGAGCGGGTGCGGGCGGTCTGCGGGCCCGAGTGCGACCGGTTCGTGCTGCGCAACCTGAACATCAAGCCCTCGCGGTTCGGGAGTCTGAGCGCGCTGCTCGACTGCGTGGAGCGCGCGCAGGCCGCCGGCATGGTCCTCTACGGCGGCGGCCAGTTCGAGCTCGGCATCGGCCGCGACCAGATCCAGGCGCTCGCGAGCCTGCTGTACGCGGACGGCCCCAACGACGTCGCGCCGCGCGAGTACCACGGCGAGGCGCACGCCGCCGTGCCGGGCAGCCCGCTGGTGCCGCTTGCGGAGCAGGGGCCAGGGTTCGTGTTCGCGTTCGAGGTCTGAGCGCCGCTCGCGCTGCGTGCCGCGGCGCTCCTGGGCGCGGCCAGACCCGGCGTGCTACCGTCGGTCGCATGATCGGACGGGAGCAGGAGATGGCCGCCGCGTGCGCGGTGCTGGACGGCGGCATGCACCTGCTACTGGAGGGCCCGGTCGGCTCGGGCAAGACGACGCTGGCCGCCGAGGCCTGCCGCCGCCTCGGTCGGCAGACCATCCGCATCGACGGCGACGACCGGTTCTCGGAGAGTCGGCTGGCCGGCTGGTTCGACCCGCCCCTGGTGCTCCGGCTGGGCTACGGGGAGGACGCGTTCGTCCCCGGTCCACTGGTGCTCGCCATGCGCGAGGGCCGCGTCCTCTTTCTCAACGAGCTGAACCGGCTGCCGGAGGCGGCGCAGAACCTGCTGCTGCCGGCGCTGGACGAGGGAGTCGTGCAGGTGCCGCACCTCGGGCAGGTGCGGGCGGCGGACGGGTTCCAGGTGGTCGCGACCCAGAATCCGGCGGAGTACGTGGCCACCGGCCACCTCTCCGAGGCGCTGCGCGACCGGTTCGAGCACCTGGTGGTGGACTACCAGACGGCGGCGGAGGAGGAGGCGATCGTGGCCGCCGCGACCGGATGCGCGGACGCGGCGCTGGTGCGCGCGGCCGTCCGCGTCGTGCGGGCTACGCGAGTGCACCCGCGTGTGCGCCGCGGCGCGTCTGTGCGCGGCGCGCTGGCGATCGTGGACCTGGCCGGCGAGCGGGGCGACGGCGCGCCGCTCGCCGTGCGGGTGCGCACGGCGGCGGAGACCGCGCTGGCCACGCGCGTGGAGCTCCGCGACGGCGACGCCGACCTCGGCGACCTGCTCGACGAGCTCGTGGAGCTGGTGGTGGAGCGCGGGGAGGACCCGGACGTGGCTGCCGCCGCCTGGTGGGGCGAGCCTGCGGACGGGCGGCGGGCACGGGGAGCGGTTGCACGCGACCGCGACGAGCGGCGTGGCGCCGAGGAACGCGCCGGGGCGCGCCCTCAGGAGCCCCGTCGTCTGCACGCTGGAGGACCGCCGCGCGCTGGCGGAGCAGCTGCGCGCGGCGCCCGATGATCTCGACGGCTGGCAGCTCGCCGGGCGACCTGAGCGCGGGCGCGCTCAGCTATGCCGGCGAGCGCGCCTACCTGTGCGCGCAGCAGCTGGCAGCCTCGGCGGTGCTGCAGCGCGCCGTGCGTCTCGTGGGACCGCTCAAGGCGGCGACCCGGAGCGTCCGCGAGCCGATGCTCGAACCCTGGGGCGGCGAGCTGGACGTGGAGGCGACGGTCGAGAACCTGCTCGGCAAGCCGCACCCGGAGCCCGGCGACCTCATCGTGCAGAGGCGCGTCGACCGCAGGCACCAGGTGGTGCTGATGGTCGACACGTCGCTGAGCATGGCGGGGGAGAAGATGGCGCTCGCCGCGGTGGCAGCGGCCGTGCTCGCGCTCAAGCTGCGGCCGGGCGACCTCGCGGTGGTGCTGTTCGCCGACGGCGCGCGCACGGTGCTGCGGTTCGGTGAGGAGATCGAGCCCGCCGAGCTCGTGCGCCGCATGCTCGCGGTGCCGTGCGGCGGTGGCACGGACATCGCGGCCGCGCTCCGGCTCGGCCACGCCGAGCTCCAGCGCGGCCGCGATCCCGGCCGCTGCGGCTTGCTCGTCAGCGACGGCGTGTACACGTGCGGCGCCGACCCGCTGCCGGCGGCGGCGCGGTTCGGCGAGTTACACGTGCTGCTCATGGAGGAGCTGGAGCGACGCGACCCGGACGTGCCGGTCACCACGTGGATCTCGCCCCGCCTTGCGGTGGGCGAGGCCATCGCCCTGGCGGCGGACGGCGGCCTGGTGCGGGTGGACGGCTTCGCGGCCCTCCCGCGCCGCATGCTCGAGGTGGCGGATCGTGTCTTGCGGTAGGGCTGCGGGAAGGCGAGGCGGACGATGAGTACGCAGTCGGGAGGCTGGGTCCGTATACGCTCTAAGGGATACTGGACCGGTCACCGGTTGGCCGCGGCCCGCCTGACTGGAGTCAAATGAGAGTTTTGAGAGGTTTTGGAGGATTGAAGCGATGACAGGACACGAGCCGGTCTCCGACGACCTGGTCGCACGCGGCCGCGCGGCCGGCGCCAGCGCCGCCGCGCTGCTCCGGCCGGATCAGGTGGTGACGGCGGAGTGGGTGCGCTGGAAGTGCCTGTACGGGTGCCCGGTGGCGGGCCGCTGCCTGACCTGCCCGCCACATTCGCCGGCGCCGCAGGAGACCCGGCGCATGCTCGACGAGTACGAGACCATCCTGCTGCTGCGCTTCGACGTGCGCCCCGAGCGCTCGGAGTGGCTCAAGTCGGCGCCGTGGGTGTTGCGGACGGCGCTGGCCCTCGAGCAGGAGCTCTTCCTGGCCGGCCGCCACAAGGTGTTCGCCATCGCCGGCGGGCGGTCGTGCGAGCTGGACGAGGCGTGCGGCGCGCCCGAGACCTGCGCCAGCCGCGAGCGCCTGCGGCCGGGGCTCGCCGGCTGCGGCATCGACGTGTTCGGCACCAGCGCCAACGCCGGCTGGCCGCTCGAAGTGGTCGCGGCGGAGGGCGAGCCGTATCATCGGTACGCGCTGATCCTTGTGGATTGACGGCGCTCATGAGCGCCGAGCGAGCCGAAGGCGACATCGCGACGGCGGACTACTGCACGGAAGAGCTAGTGAGCGCCGAGCGAGCCGAAGGCGACATCGCGACGGCGGACTGACATCAGCGGACTGACACCAGCGGACGATAGGTGACGAGATGACCCCCATCAGGCAGATCCAGGAGCAGCACGGCATCGTCGGCCGTGAGGACGAACTCGCGACCGCGCTGGCGGTGCTGGGCGCGGGGCGTCACCTGCTGCTCGAAGGTCCCGTGGGCGTCGGCAAGACCACCGTCGCGCTGGCCGTGTGCGGCCACCTCGGCCGCGACACGGTGCGCGTGGACGGCGACGACCGCTACTCGGAGAGCAAGCTCACCGGCTGGTTCGACCCGCCGCTCGTGCTCAAGCAGGGGTACGGGGCGGAGGCGTTCTTTGCCGGGCCCCTGGTGGAGGCGATGCGCGACGGCAAGGTGCTGTTCATCAACGAGCTGAACCGCATGCCGGAGAGCGTGCAGAACGTGCTCCTGCCGGCGCTCGACGAGCGGCTCCTGCAGCTGCCGCACATCGGGGAGATCCGCGCGGCCGACGGGTTCCAGGTGGTGGCGACGCAGAATCCCGTGGAGTACGTCGCCACCGGTCACCTCTCGGAGGCGCTCCGCGACCGGTTCGAGCACCTGGCGCTGGACTACCAGGGCGCGGACGAGGAGGCGTCGATCGTGGTCGCCGAGACCGGCTCGGACGACGCCCAGCTGGTGCTGAAGGCCGTGCGGCTCACGCGGGCGACGCGGCTGCACCCGCGGTTCCGCAAGGGCGCTTCCGTGCGCGGCGCCATCGCCACGGTGGCCATCGCGGAGCGGCTGTGGGCCGACAACCGGGACGCCTGCGGCGCCGTGAGCCCCGAGACGCTGCGTCGCGCCGCCGAGGCCGCGCTCACCACCCGCGTCGACCTGCGCGACGACATCGACGCGGACTTCGGCGCCGCGCTCGACGAGCTCATGGAGCTGGTGGTCGGGCGCGGCGAGGACCCGGACGTCGCCCTCGCGCCGCCGGCGTCCGTCCCAAAAGCCTGACCTCATCCGCCGGGGCGCCGCTCCGGCACGGAGGCCGCGTGGAAGTCCGCGGCCTGCCGACGTGCGCCCCGGAACTGCCGGCCGGAGAAGCGCCGCTCGAGGCGCTGGCGCAGCGCTACCGCGTCGAGCCCGAGGCGCTGGACGGCTGGACGATCGCCACGAACCTCACGCGCAGCGGCTGCCGCATCGTCGACCCGGGCCTGCGGTACTACGCGGAGCGGCTGGCGGCGCGCGCGGTACTTCAGAAGGCCGCGCGCCTGGTCGGCCCCTTGCAGTCGGCGACGCACACCGTGCGCGAGCCCATGCTCGAGCCGTGGGGCGGCGAGCTGGACGTGGAGTCCACGCTCGACAACCTGCTCGGCAAGCCGTACCCGGAGCAGGCCGACTGGATCGTGCAGCGCCGCGTCGACCGCCGGCACCAGGTGGTGCTCATGGTCGACACGTCGCTCAGCATGAGCGGCGAGAACATGGCCGTCGCCGCCGTCGCCGCGGCGGTCCTCGCGCTCAAGCTGCACCCCGAGGACCTCAGCGTCGTGGTGTTCGAGGACAAGGCCAACGCCGTGACGCACCTGGACGTACCGGACCCGGCGGAGGAGGTGGTCCGGCGCATGCTCGACCAGCCGGTGCGCGGCTACACCAACATCGAGGCCGCGCTGGCGCTCGGCGCAGCCGAGCTGGAGCGCGGCCGCAACCCGCGCCGCAGCGGGCTCCTCATCACCGACGGCGTCGTCACCGCCGGCGGCGACCCGCGCCCGCTCGCCCACCGGTTCCCGCACCTCGTCGTCCTGCTCACTGAGGACTACAAGATGAACCCGGAGCTCTGCCGCGAGCTGGCCGACGCCGGGCGCGGCGACGTCTTCCCGGTGCGCACCTTCCACGACCTGCCGGCGCGCCTCCTCGAGGTCACCAACCGCATCCTGCGATAGACTGGCCCGGTCGTCGTCTCCGGCCGCGCGTCGCTGCGCCCGGCCTTCCGACCCGAGGAGTGTGTCTGTGGCCCTGTTCGGCCCGCCCAACGTCGCCAAGCTCGACGCCAAAGGCAGCATCGACGGTCTCGTCAAGGCCGCCAGGTACAAGAAGGACCCGGCGGTCGCCGAGGCCGCTCGCGTGGCCCTGGAGGGCTACCTCGACAAGATCGTCCAGCGGCTGCAGACCAAGAACATCGTGCAGCTCAACACCTCGCGCGAGGCCCTGGTGCTCATCGGGCCGCCGGCGCGCGACAAGCTGATCTTCATCCTCACGAACGGGCACCTGCACCGTCGCCAGGACGCCGCCTACGTGCTGGGGATGATGAAGGACCCGGCGGCGGTCGAGCCGCTCTGCGTGGCCATGCACAACCCCGATCCGCTGCTGCGCATGATCATCGTCGAGGCGCTCGGCAAGATCGGCGACAAGCGTGCCGCCGACCTCCTGCTGCGCGCGACGCTGGACGTGGACCAGTCGGTGGCCGGGGCGGCGCGCAAGTCGCTCAAGAAGATCGGTGTCGTCGGCGGCGCCTGACGCGCGATGGAGAATCTCGCATCCGTGTGTGAATGCGGGTAGAACGTTCTCTGACATGACCGACACCCATGACGATACGACCAAGCTCAGCGGTGAGTCGTTCTCGCGCGTCGTGCGCGCCGGTGCGCTGGCGGTGGTGCGCGAGCAGGAGGCGCTGAACCGCATCAACGTGTTCCCGGTGCGGGACGCGGACACGGGCGCGAACCTGGCGGCGACGCTCAAGGCGGCGGCGGCCAGGCTCGGGAGCGCCGCTCCCGGCTCGGTGGGCGACGCCGCGCGCGTCGCCGCGGACGGCGCCCTGGACGGGGCCCGTGGCAACTCGGGGGCGATCTTCGCCCAGTTCCTCCACGGGCTCGCCTCCTCTCTCGAACGGCTGCGCAACGCCGACGCGAGCCAGTTCGCCGCCGCCGCGGAGAACGGCACCCGGGCCGCGTACGCGGCTCTGCAGGACCCGCGAGAGGGCACCATCCTCTCGGTGCTGCGCGCCTGGTCGCACGAGCTTGTGCGGCGCGCTCACGACGAGGACCTGCCCGAACTGCTGCACAGCGGGCTGGTCGCGGCCCGCGAAGCACTCGCCGCGACCCCGCACCAGCTCGAGGTGCTCGCCCGCAACCACGTCGTCGACGCGGGCGGACAGGGGTTCGTCTTCTTCCTCGAGGGCCTGATCGACTCGCTCACCGGCAACGAGCCCGCGTGGGTGCCGATCGAGGCGTCGCCGCACGGCCTGCCGCCCTTCTCGGAGGTCCACGACGAGGTCGACGAGCGCTTCCGCTTCTGCACGGAGGCGCTGCTCACGCCGCGCGAGGGCATCCCGCTCTCCCGGGACGAGGTGATGATCCGCGTCGCGGAACTCGGCGAGTCCTTGGTGGTGGCCGGCGGAGACACGCGCGTGCGCGTGCACATCCACTCCAACGAGCCTCAGAGGTTCTTCGCGACCCTCGCCGAGGTCGCCCACATCGAGCGCACCAAGGTCGACGACATGGTCCTGCAGCAACTGGCCTGCCGGACCACCGACCTCGGGCTGGTGACCGACTCCACCACCGACCTGCCGGAGGACCAGGCCTTCACGCTCGGGACGATCGCCGTGCCGCTCACGCTGACGCTCGGCGACGAGGAGTACCTCGACGGCGTGGACATCACGCTCGACGGGTTCATCCAGCGCATCCTCGCCGGCTCCGGCGTGCCGCGCTCCTCGCAGCCGGCCGTGGCCGACTTCGTGCAGACCTACCGCAAGCTCCTGGAGTGCAGGGAGGGCGTGGTCTCGGTGCACATCGCGGGAGCGCTCTCCGGGACGGTGCAGTCCGCGCGCGCGGCGGCCGGTGAGGTGGACCCCGAGCGCATCCGGGTCATCGACTCGTGCTCGGTCTCGATCGGGGCGGGGCTGCTGGTCGAGGCGGTCGGCGAGGCCATCACCGGCGGGGCCGACCTCGACGAGGTCGAGCGCCTCGCCGAGAGCGTCAAGCGCGAGATCAGGCTGTTCGGCGCCGTCGCCTCTCTGGACTTCGCCGTCCGGGGCGGGCGTCTGAGCCCGCGCCTGGCCAGGACGATGGACCGCCTGCACCTCTCGCCGATCATCACGCTGGACGAGACGGGCAAGGCGCGAGAGGCGGGGGTGGCGCTGGGGTTCGACCGTGCGCTGAGCGCGATCGTGAAGCGTGTCGTGCGGCACGCCGACGGCGGGCCGGCGCGCGCCATGGTCGTGCACAGCGGCGACGAGGCCGGAGCCAGGTTCGTCGCCGCCCGACTGGAGGAGCACCTGGGCGGCGACGTCCCCGTCGTGCGCGCAGGGGCGGTGCTGACCACGCACGTCGGCCTCGGCTGTGTCACCGCCGCCGTGCGCCGCGTCACCGACTGACCAACCCCGCATCACGTGCAAGGTGCCGGCGAACGCGAGTCCCGGCAGGCTGAGGGTGAGGCTGGTGACTCCCGCGGGTGCGGCCACCGCCGGGACGTTCACGGTCAAGCGGTAGAGCGGCCGCCGGGTCGGGTGCCGAGTGCCTGCCCGGGTGAGGGATGTCGGGTGATGGCGTGAGTCACCTCGCTGAACGTATCTACTCCGTGTCTACATTTCCGCTCTCATTCCGGCGTCACCGTCTGTGATGTAGACACACTGTAGATACGCGTACAGAGGCGCTGGCGAGTGGTCCGGCGCCTTGGCTGGCGGTCGATGATGGGGCATCGTCAGGGTTTTCACCATGGCCCGAGGTTTTTGTGAAACGAAGCACGGGAAGTGACGGGTCGGGTCCGGACCCGGGCCCGCCGTATGAGGAGGGTTCGATGGCAGTCCGCATTGGCGTCCCGCGGGAGAGGGCGACGGGGGAGACGCGAGTCGCTCTCGTGCCCGCGGTCGCCGAGAAGTACGCGGCGCTGGGCGCCGAGGTGCTGGTGGAGCGCGGCGCTGGTCAGCTGAGTCACATTCGCGACGAGGAGTTCCAGGGCGTGACGCTGGTCGACGACGAGGCCCAGGTCCTGGGCGCCGACGTCGTCCTCAAGGTCGACCCGCCCACGCCGGAAGAGGTCGCGCAGATGCGCGAGGGCACGGTGGTCGTCGGCCTGCTGCAGCCGTACAAGGCGGACGACTCGATCAAGGCCCTCCGGGACCGCAGGATCACGAGCTTCGCGCTCGAGTTGCTGCCGCGCATCACGAGGGCGCAGTCCATGGACGCGCTCACGAGCCAGGCCTCCATCGCCGGCTACAAAGCCGTGCTGATGAGCGCGTGCATGGCCGGCCGGTACTACCCGATGCTCACGACGCCGGCCGGTACTCTCCGGCCGGCCAAAGTGCTCGTGCTCGGCGTGGGCGTGGCCGGGCTCCAGGCGATCGCCACCGCCCGGCGTCTGGGCGCCGTGGTCGAGGCCTACGACGTGCGCTCAGTCACCCGCGAGCAGGTGCAGTCGCTGGGCGGCAAGTTCATCGACACCGGCATCGACGCCGAGGTCGAGGGCGGCTACGCGCGCGAGCTCACGGACGAGGAGAGGGCGAAGGCAAAGGAGATCGTGGACAGCCACATCGTCGAGGCCGACGCCGTGATCACCACGGCCGCCATCCCCGGCCGCCCGTCGCCCAAGCTCATCACGGCCGACGTGGTCGACAGGATGAAGTCGGGCGCGGTGATCATCGACATGGCCGCCGAGGGCGGCGGCAACTGCGAGCTCACGCGGCCCGGCGAGCAGTACAACCACCCCAACGGCGTGTTCATCTACGGGCCGCTCAACATCCCCGGCATGCTGCCGGTGCACGCGAGCGACCAGTACGCGCGCAACCTCATGCACTTCCTGACGCCGTTCATCAAGGACGGCGAGTTCAAGCTGGACTGGGACGACGAGGTGCTCGCGGGCAGCGTGCTGACCCGCGACGGCGCCATCGCGAACCAGCAGGCGCGCGAGCGGATCGAGGGGCCGGGAGCGGCTGCGCCGCCGGCCCAGGACCAGGCGACCCAGGAGGTCGACGCCGAGGGGGAGGCGGACGAGAACGTCCCGGCGAGCCCCGACGCGCCCGAAGCGAGGGACGAGGAAGGGGGCGCGTCATGATCACCGGCTTCGCCGCGGTCTACATCTTCATCCTCGCGGCTTTCGTGGGCTACGAGGTCATCAGCCGCGTCCCCGTCATCCTGCACACGCCGCTGATGAGCGGCTCCAACTTCGTGCACGGCATCGTCGTCGTCGGCGCCATGGTCGCGCTCGGCACGGCGACCACGACGCCCGAGCGCGTCGTCGGCTTCTTCGCCGTGCTGCTCGGCGCCGCCAACGCCGTCGGCGGCTACGCCGTCACCGAGCGCATGCTCGACATGTTCAAGAGCTCCGGCGACCAGAAGAAGAACGCCGCTGCCGCCCAGACGAAGGGAGGCGGCGATGCGCAGTGATCTGATCCAGATCGCGTACATCGCCGCGGCCGTCCTCTTCATCCTCGGCCTCAAGAGCATGAGCTCGCCGCGCACGGCGCGGCGCGGCATCATCTGGGCCGGCGTCGGCATGCTGGTCGCCACGGCGATCACCTTCGCGACGCCCGAGATGAGCAACTTCGTGTGGATGACGGTGGCGCTCGTCATCGGCGGCGCCATCGCCTACGTGGCGGCGCGGCGCGTCGCCATGACCGACATGCCGCAGATGGTGGCCATCTACAACGGCATGGGGGGCGGCGCCGCGGCGTTGATCGCCGCCGTCGAGTTCATGAAGCCCGAGACGATGCCGGCGAGCTTCGCCGTGCTCGGCATCATCGGCGCCCTCATCGGCTCCGTCAGCTTCAGCGGCAGCATGATCGCCTTCGCCAAGTTGCAGGGGCTGATCAAGAAGTCGTTCCTCTTCCCGGGTCAGAACGTCGTCAACCTGCTGGTGCTCGCCGGCGCGGTCGTGCTCGCCGTCATCGTGGCCCTGCAGCACACGGGCAACATGGGCGGGAACGAGAGTCTCACCCTGATCGCCTTCTTCGCCCTCTCGCTGCTCTACGGCGTGCTCATGACGTTGCCCATCGGCGGCGCCGACATGCCCGTGGTCATCAGCCTGTACAACGCCCTCACGGGCCTGGCCGTCGGCTTCGAGGGCTACGTGCTCGGCAACGGCGCCCTGATCATCGCGGGCATCGTGGTCGGCGCGGCCGGCACCCTGCTCACGCAGCTCATGGCAAAGGCCATGAACCGGTCCATCGGCAACGTCCTCTTCGCGGGGTTCGGCGCCAAGGGCGGGCAGGAGTTGGCCGGCATCGAGGGCACGATGAAGGAGTCGAGCCCGGACGACGCGGCAGTCACCCTCGCCTTCGCCCAGAAGGTCATCATCGTGCCCGGCTACGGCATGGCGGTCGCCCAGGCGCAGCACAAGGTCTGGGAGCTGGCCAAGCTGCTCGGCGACCGCGGGATCCAGGTCAAGTTCGCCATCCACCCGGTCGCAGGACGCATGCCCGGGCACATGAACGTGCTGCTCGCCGAGGCGGGCGTGCCCTACGACATGATCTACGACCTCGACGAGATCAACGGCGAGTTCCCGACCGCCGACGCCGCCATCGTCATCGGCGCCAACGACGTGGTGAACCCCGCCGCCCGCGAGAAGGGCAGCCCGATCTACGGCATGCCGATCCTGGACGTGGACAAGGCGCGGCAGGCGTTCGTCATCAAGCGCGGCCGCGGCGCCGGGTTCGCCGGCATCGAGAACGCGCTGTTCTACGAGGACAACACGCGCATGGTGTACGGCGACGCCCAGGACGTGGCGGGCAAGCTGATCGCCGGCGTCAAGAAGGTCTGAGAGCGGCGCCCCGGCGAGGCTCAGTCCGCGGGCGAGCCCGGCGGCACAGGGTATGTCCGTTCCCGAGGAGTACGTCCAAGCGTACGTCCAGACACCCCATGGGGCTTCCGGACGTACGCTTGGACGTACGTGACCGGACGCGACACACCTCTGTCCTCCTGTCCCTGTGCCTGCCGTCGGGGGCGACCCCTCTGGTCCACGGCCGTCGTGCGGACCCGAGTAGGATGGCGGCGAGCGGGCAGACGGCGGAGAGGGAGGTCGGCGTGAGTGGATTCCCGCAGTACGACGAGTACGACGGCCTGGGGCTGGCCGAGCTGGTGCGTGCCGGAGAGGTGACGCCGGCGGAGCTCGTGGATGAGGCGATCGAGCGCATCGAGGCCAGGAACCCGCGCCTGAACGCAGTGGTGCGGCCGCTGTTCGAGCGGGCGCGGATCGAGGCTCGAGCGCGCGCGGAGGCCGGCGGGGGAGACGGTGAGGGGCTCGACGGGCCGTTCGCCGGAGTTCCGTTCCTGCTCAAGGATCTGATCGGCACCGTGGAGGGCGTGCCGACGAGCTGCGGGACGCGGATCCTCAGGGACGTCCCGACGGAGCGCGACAGCGAACTGGTGTGCCGGTACAGGGCGGCCGGCGTGATCCTGGTCGGCAAGACCAACACGCCGGAGTTCGGCCTCGTGCCGTACACGGAGCCCGAGGTCTGGGGGCCGACCAACAACCCCTGGGACCTCTCACGCGTCGCCGGCGGTTCGAGCGGCGGGTCGGCCGCCGCGGTCGCCGCAGGCATGGTGCCTCTGGCAGGCGGCGGCGACGGAGGCGGCTCCATCCGCATCCCGGCGTCGTGCTGCGGCGTGTTCGGGCTCAAGCCGTCCCGGGGACGCACGCCGACCGGGCCGGACGCGGGCGAGATCTGGCGCGGGTTCGTGCAGGAGCACGTGCTCACCCGGTCGGTGCGGGACAGCGCCGCGATGCTCGACGCCATCGCGGGGCCGGACGTGGGCGCGCCGTACTGGTGCGAAGCCCCGGCGCGCCCGTTTCTGGATGAGGTCGCCACCGAGCCGGGACGGCTGCGCGTGGCGTTCTCGTCAAGGCCGCTGCTGGGCCACGAGGTGGATGACGAGTGCGAGCGCGGCATGCGGGCGACGGCCGCGCTGCTCGAGGAGTTGGGCCACGAGGTCGTCGAGGCCACGCCGCCGGTGGACCGGGAGCAGTTCGCAGTGGCCTACCTCACCGTGATCGCCGGTGAGACGGCAGCGGCCGTGGAGCAGGCCGCCCGCACCGCCGGCCGCAAGATGTCCCTGCGGGACTTCGAGGTCGGCACCCAGGCGCTCGCCTTGCTGGGGCGGACGTACAGCGCCGGCCAGGCCGCGGTGGCCCTGGACTACCTGCAGGTGGCGTCGCGGCGCATCGGGGAGTTCTTCCAGGTGCACGACGTGCTGCTCACGCCGACGCTGGCCTCGCCGCCGGTGCCGACGGGCTCGCTGCAGCCGACCGCCTCGGAGCGGCGACAGGTCGAACTGGTCGGCCGGCTCAACGCCGGCTGGCTGTTCAAGGCGCTGGGGGTGATCCAGGCGCTGGCCGACAAGACGTTCGGGTTCATTCCGTACACGCCGGTGTTCAACGTGACCGGGCAGCCGGCGATGTCGGTGCCGCTGCACTGGACGGCGGACGGGCTGCCGGTGGGGATGCACTTCGTGGGACGCTCCGGTGACGAGGCCACGCTCTTCCGGCTGGCGGGGCAGCTCGAGCAGGCGCGGCCGTGGAAGGACCGGAGGCCGCCGGTCTGAGCCGGCGCGCGGCCTGATCTGGCCGCGCCGGCAGCGCCGCCGCGCGCGGGACGGTGCCTTGCCCGTCTCGCGCGCGTGCTCTATCATGCGCGAACGTCTTGCCGGGCGCGGGCTCCGTGCTCCGGCAGGAGCGCCCCAGCGGGCGACCGCCGTCTCATCACCACGGCCTCCCGCCGGCGCGAGCGTGACATGCCGGCGTCCCCGCCGGGACTGACGCGCTCGGCGCAGCCTCCGCAGCGCGGCCGGACAGCCTTCGGCCGCCGGCCCGGAGCTCCGCCGGGCGCTTCTGGCTAGCGGGGGACGCACAGACTACTCGTGTGGGGGTTGTGTGATGCGCGGACGGACCATGGGGCTCTCGGCGGTGCTGATCGCCGTACTCCTCTTGACCATGCTTGCCGTGGCGGTCGCCGGCTGCGGCAGCAGCAGCGACGAGCCGTCGGGCGGCTCCTCTTCGGGCGCCGCCTCCGGCGACCCGATCAAGATCGGCGCCATCCTCTCGCTCACCGGCACGTACGCCGGCCTCGGCGAGCCGGAGAAGAACCTCATCGAGATGGAGGTCAAGAAGATCAACGACGCCGGCGGCATCAACGGCCGGCCGGTCGAGGTGATCATCGAGGACGACGCCACCGACGAGGCGCAGGCCGTCGCAGCGGCGAGCCGGCTCATCGAGCAGGAGAACGTGGTCGCCATCATCGGCGCAACCGGCACCGGCGCGACCATGGCCATCCGCGGCGACGTGCAGCGCGCCGGCATCCCGCAGGTCTCCATGGCCGGCGGCACCGTCATCACCGACCCCGTGGACAAGCAGGTGTTCGCCACGCCGTGGTCCAACACCATCGTCGTGCCGTTCACCCTCGACTACCTGAAGACCCAGGGCATCACCAAGATCGGTCTGATCTCCGACGCCGGCGGATTCGGCGCGGACGGCCAGGCCGTCTTCAAGGCATCCGCCCCCAAGGCCGGCGTGGAGATCGTCGCCGACGAGACGTTCAACCCGGGCGACACCGACATGACCGCGCAGCTCACCAAGATCAAGAACTCCGATGCGCAGGCCATCGTGATGTGGACGGCCGGCGCCGAGGCCGCGATCATCGCCAAGAACGCCAAGGACCTCGGCATCGACCTGCCGGTCTACGGCAGCCACGGCATCGCCCGCCAGGAGTTCATCGACGGCGCCGGGGCGGCCTCTGAGGGCATCAAGCTCGCCGCCGGCAAGGTGCTCGACCCGTCGCTCTATCCCGCCGGCAGTGAGGCCGCCAAGGTCGCCGACCAGTTCACCAGCGACTACGAGGCGGCTTACGGCGAGAAGCCGGGCATGTTCCCGGGCTACGCCTACGACGCCCTGTACCTGGTGGTCGAGGCCGCCAAGCGCGTTGAGGGCGACCTGACTCCGGATGCCCTGCTCGAGCAGATCCAGGCCACGACCGGCTGGGTCGGTATCGACGGCACCTACAACATGACCGCCGAGGACCACAACGGCCTCAGCGCGGAAGACCTGCAGATGTACGAGATCAGTCGGCGGCAAGTTCACGCCGGCCAAGTGACGCGGGACGGTGACGCACCGGACGACAGCGTGACCGGCGCGTGAGCGAGTTCCTCCAGTTCCTCGTGGCGGGCCTCAAGAACGGCTCGATCTACGCGCTCATCGCGCTCGGGTTCACGATCGTGTACGCCGCCACCGGGGCGATCAACTTCGCCCAGGGCGAGTTCTTCATGCTCGGCGGCATGCTGTGCGTCTCGTTCACCGAACTGGGGATGCCGCTGCCCGTGGCGGCGGTGGCGGCCATCGCCGCCACCGCCGCCATCGGCGCGGCCTTCGAACTGCTCGCCGTGCGTCCCATCGCCGGCGGCGACCCGCTGCGCATCATCATGGTCACCATCGGCGGCGCCGTGGTGATCAGGCAGCTGGCGCTGCACATCTTCGGGCCCGACGAGCGGGCGCTCGCGCCGTTCACGGAGGGCGCCTCGCTCAAGGCGTTCGGCGTGGCCGTGGAGCTGCAGACGCTGTGGATCTGGGGGCTCACGGCGCTGGCCGTCGTGGCGCTGGCGCTGCTCTACCGCAAGACGGCGTTCGGCCGGGCCATGCGCGCCACGGCCATCCGGCGCGACGCCGCCCGGCTGGTCGGCATCAACGCCGGCATGATGGTCACCGTGGCGTTCGCGCTGGCGGCCGGCCTCGGCGCCCTGGCCGGCGTGGCGGTGGCGCCGCTCACGCAGACGGCGTTCTTCGTCGGCGCGGCGATCGGCGTCAAGGGCTTCGCCGCGGCCATCCTCGGCGGCATCGGCAATCCCATCACCGCCGTGGCCGGCGGGCTGATGCTCGGCCTGCTCGAGAGCTTCGCGGCCGGGTACTTCGATCCGGCCTACAAGGACGGCGTGGCGCTCGTGGTGCTGCTCGTCGTCCTCTTCGTGGCTCCGCAGGGCCTGCTGGCCAAGGCCGGGCGGATCAAGGTCTAGTGAACGCCCGCACGCTCAGGGCGCTGGCGCCCCTCATCGCGGTCGCCGTGGCGCTCGTCGTGCCGCTGGTGGTCAGCGACCGGTTCCTGCTCAAGGTGTTCACCTTCTGCGGCATCAACGCGCTGGTCGTCGTCGGCCTCGCGCTGCTGTTCGGCTACGCCGGGCAGGTCTCGCTGGGGCACGCCGCGTTCATGGGCCTGGGCGCCTACACGAGCGCCTACTGCACGGTCGAGCTCGGCTGGCCGTGGCTGCTGGGCTTCGCGGTCGCGGGTGCCGTTGCGGCGCTCGGCGGGCTCATCCTGGCCATCCCGAGCCTGAGGCTCAAGGGCTACTACCTCGCGATGGCCACGCTCGGCTTCGGCCTGCTCATGTCGCTGGCGTTCGTGCAGGCCGAGCCCATCACCGGCGGTGTGGACGGGTTCACCGGCATCCCGTTCCCGTCCATCGGCCCGGTGGAGTTCCGCTCGGCCTCATCGCTCTACTGGCTGGTGTGGGGCTGCGTCGGTATCGCCGTGCTGGTGGCCCACAACATCACCTCGCTGCGGCCCGGGCGGGCGATGCGCGCCCTGCACGGCAGCGAGCTGGGCGCGCAGGCCTGCGGCGTGGACATCGTCGGCGTCAAGGTCCGTACGTTCGTGGTCAGCGCGCTCATGGCGGGGCTCGCCGGCGCGCTCTACGCCGGCGTCGTCGGCTTCGTCTCGCCGAGCCTCTTCACGCTCACCGCGTCGATCACGTTCATCGCCATGGCCATCGTCGGCGGCACCAGTTCGCTGGCCGGACCCGTCCTCGCGGCCGTCGCGCTGACGCTCGTGCAGTACTCCGACGCGTTGATCCCCGGCCTGCCGCGCGAGACGGCGCAGACCATCCAGTCGTATCAGGAGGACGTCTACGGCCTCGCCATCGTCCTCATCGTGATCTTCGCGCCGCGCGGGCTCGCGGGGCTCTGGAAGCGGCGCAATGCCGGGAGCGAGGCGTCGTGACCTGCGGACGGCCCAACGCCGGGGAGACCTCGTGACCCTGCTGCAGGTACGCGGCGTCACGCGCCGGTTCGGCGGCCTCACGGCGGTGGACGACGTCTCGTTCGACGTGTTCGAAGGCACCATCAAGGCGCTCATCGGCCCGAACGGCGCCGGCAAGTCGACGCTGTTCAACGCGCTCACGGGGTTCGACAAGCCCGACGAGGGCTCCGTGCTGTTCGACGGCGCGGAGATGGTGGGGCGCAAGCCGCGCGACGTGGTACGGGCCGGCCTCGCGCGGACGTTCCAGAACACGCAGCTCTTCGAGGAGATGACCGCCGGCGAGAACGTGATGGTCGGCTGCCAGGCGCGCCAGCGCCGCGGGTTCACGACGGCGATGCTGCGGCTGCCGGGCGCCGTCGGCGAGGACCGCGACGCGCGCGAGGAGGCCGGCCGGCTGCTGCGCCTCATGGGCATCGAAGAGTGGGTCGGGGCGCCGGCGGCGGACCTGCCGGCGGGCATCCGCCGCCTCGTCGAGATCGCGCGCGCCCTGGCGACGCGCCCGCGGCTCCTGCTCCTGGACGAGCCGGCCGCGGGCCTCAACGCCACCGAGACGCGCGAACTCGTGCAGACACTGTTCCGCGTGCGCGACTCCGGCATCACCGTGGTGATCGTGGAGCACGACATGGGCCTCGTGATGGAAGTCTCCGAGGAGATCGTGGTGCTGGACCGCGGCGCCAAGATCGCGGAGGGCCCGCCGCGGATGATCCAGAAGGACCCCGCCGTCATCGCCGCCTACCTGGGCGGGGAGGTGGACGAGGATGGCTGAGGCGCGCACGCCCGCGGCGACGCCGGCCGAGGCCGACCCGTTGCTGCGAGCTCAAGTCGGTCCGGGCCGGCTACGGCAAGGCCGAGGTGCTGCACGACGTGGACCTCACGGTCGGCGCCGGCGAGCTCGTGGCCGTGATCGGCGCCAACGGCGCCGGCAAGTCCACGCTGCTCAAGACGATCGTCGGGCTCGTGCCGCTGCGCTCGGGCACGCTCAGCTACCGCGGCGTCAGGATCGGCTCGCCGCGGCCGGAGCGCCTGGTGCGCGACGGGCTCGCGCTCGTGCCCGAGGGCCGTCTGCTCTTCGGCTCCATGACCGTGCGCGACAACCTCGAGCTGGGAGCCTACGGCCGCGGCCGGGAGCGGCGCGCCTTCGTGCAGCGCGGGCTGGAGCGCGTGAACGCGCTGTTCCCCGTGCTGGAGGAGCGCGCCGCCCAGCCCGCCGAGACGCTCAGCGGCGGGGAGCAGCAGATGCTGGCCGTCGGCAGGGCGCTGATGTCCGAGCCGCAGTTGCTGCTGCTCGACGAACCGTCGCTCGGCCTCGCGCCGCTGGTGATCGCCGAGATCTTCTCGGCGCTCGACGCGCTGCGCGCACAAGGAGTCACCATCCTGCTGGTGGAGCAGGACGCACAGCTGGCGCTGCGGCACGCCGACCGCGGCTCGGTGATGCGCACGGGACGTGTGGTCCTGGAGGGACCGGCCGCGGACCTGCTCGCCGACGAATCGGTACGGACCATCTACCTCGGCGCCTGGCACCAGGAGGAGGGCTCGTGAACCACGAGGAGGGCTCATGATCTGGAACCCCGAGTACGAATGCATGGACCGGGCGGCGCTGCACGCCCTGCAGCTGCGCCGCCTCCAGATGACCACGTCGTGGGCCTACGAGCGCGTGCCGCACTGGCGTGCGCAGCTCGAGGAGCGCGGCGTGCGCCCGCGCGACATCAAGTCGCTCGACGACGTGCGCAAGCTCCCGTTCACCGACGAGGCGGCGATGGCGCAGGTCTCGCCGTTCGGCGGGTTCGCGCTGCCCACCGAGGAGGTCGTGCGCGTGCACTCCTCCACCAGCAAGTCTGGTGACCCGGTGGTACTGGGCTACTCCCGCGGCGACATCAACACCTGGACGGAGCTGACGGCGCGGGTCGCCGCGGCCGCCGGCGTGCACCGCGGCGACCTCGTCCTCATGGCGTTCCCCTACGGCATGTCCACCAGCGGCTGGGGTCTGCACTACGGCCTGGAGCGGCTCGGCGCGACGATCATCCCGGCGGGCGCCGAGCAGACCGAGCGGCACGTGCAGCTGATGCGCACGTTCGGCGCCACGGTGCTGGTGTCCACGCCGTCCTACGCGCTGTTCCTCGCCGAGCAGGCGGAGGAGCTCGGCGTCGACCCCGCGTCGCTCAAGCTGCGGCTCGGCCTCTTCGGCGGAGAGCCGTGCACCGACGCCATGAAGGCCGAGATCCAGGCGAGGCTCGGCCTCATCGCCCGCGACATCTACGGCCTCTCCAAGGTGCTCGGCCCCGGCCTCGCCGGGGAGTGTGACTGCGAGTGCGGCCTCCACGTCAACGAGGACCATCTCCTCCTCGAGGTGATCGACCCCGAGACCGAGGAGCCCCTCGACTACGGCGAGCAGGGCGAGCTGGTCATCACCACGCTGACCAAGGAGGCCCTGCCGGTGTTCCGCTATCGCACGCGGGACCTCACCGTGCTGGACCCTGCGCGCTGCGACTGCGGCCGCACGCTGGTGCGCATGCGCAAGGTGCGGCAGCGCACCGACGACCTGCTGATCATCCGCGGCGTGAACGTCTACCCGAGCCAGATCGAGGACGTCCTGGCGCGCATCGAGGGCGTGCGGCCGCACTACCTCATCGTGGTGGACCGCAAGAAGAACCTGGACGACCTCGAGGTGCGCGTGGAGGTCGACGAGATGCTGTTCAGCGACGTGATGGGCGACATGGTGCGGTTCCAGCGGGCCGTCGCCGAGCGCATGCAGTCGGAGCTCGGCCTGCGCGCCCGGGTGACGCTGGTCGAGCCGGGAGCGGACGCCGCCTCCGGCACCGATGCGGCCCCGGCCGGCTCCGCCGGCCAGACCGGCCGCGTCCTGGACCTGCGCCAGGCCGACTGACGCCGGACGACACGCGGCGCAGGCGCGACCCGCACGCCCGGGCGACTCAGGCGGCGGATCCGCGGAGGCTCACGCCCGGGTGCCGGACGTGAGCGGGTCCTGTACCCCAGTGGTCCGACGGGACGAAGATCGACGGCGCCCGCACCCCGGCAGAGGCGATGTGCATGTGCGCGAAGTCGCCGCTCATCGACGGGTGATGAGTGGCCCTTGCCGTCGAGTCGGCGCGTCCGGAGGCAATGCTCGAGAGCGTGAACACCAGAAGCGCCATGGTGAGGAACAGGACGGCGATCAGCAGCCTTCGATTCATCGGTCCTCCCCCGTTCCGTAGTCCCGTTGTCGTCCCGACGCTACGCGACGCGAGGGCCCACGGCATCACCCACGATGGGTGAATCCGGCCGCGAGCCCCAGCCGGCTGGGTGACGTTGCCCGTCACCCATTGAACGGCGGGACGGGCGCGGCCACGCTGGGGCCGTGTCCGAGCTCATCGACCAGATCCAGCGCGCGCTGCGCGCCCGCCACTACAGCCGCCGCACCGAGCAGGCGTACTGCCGGTGGGTGCGGAGGTACGTCCGCTTCCATGGGCTCCGCCACCCCACAGACATGGCGGAGCCCGAGATCAATGCGTTCGTCACCCACCTCGCCGTCAGCGAGCACGTCAGCGCCAGCACGCAGACCCAGGCGCTCAGCGCCATCCTGTTCCTGTACCGGCACGTGCTCCACCGGGAGGTGGGCGAGCTGCACGAGCTTGTGCGAGCTCGCGGACAACCCCGCCTGCCTGTCGTGCTTTCGCCGCGAGGAGGTGCGCGCCGTCCTCCGCGAACTCGACCGTGGTGACCGCCAGACCTGGCTGATCGCTTCACTGCTCTACGGTGCAGGCCTGCGCCTCAACGAGTGTCTGCGCCTCCGGGTGCTGGACCTCGATCTGGCCCGAGGCGAACTCATCGTCCGCTCGGGGAAAGGCGACAAGGACCGCGCTACCACGTTGCCGCAGGCGCTCGTCCCCGACCTGCGCGAGCAGCTGCGCCGCGCGCGGCTCCTCCACGAGCGCGACTTGGCCGACGGTTGGGGCGCCGTCGATCTTCCCTGCAGCCTTGGCACGCAAGTACCCTCGCGCTCCGTGGGAGTGGCGCTGGCAGTGGGTGTTCCCCCAGCAGCGCCGCTGGACCGACGCCCGCACCGGCCGCCAGGGCCGTCACCACGTCCACCCGACGATCGTGCAGCGCGCCGTCAAGGATGCCGTCCGGCGCGCAGGCGTCGACAAGCACGCCACCTGTCACACGCTCCGCCACTCCTTCGCCACGCACCGCAGACTGGATAACCAATCCTGCTAGCTTCGTGGTACCTTTCTTACGCAGAAGCTACAAGCTGCAGCAGATGTCTTCTCTCTACTGCAGAAATGCAGTTAGCGGTACAGCGAGCCGTGAGGGCAATGTCCACCAGTCGGGTGTTGCGTCCGTCCGCGGCGCGGGGGAGACTGAAGCCATGCGCAGCACCGACCTCGACATCTCCAGGCTCTCCGTCGCCGAGCGCATCCAGCTCGCCGAGGACCTCTGGGATAGCGTCGCCGCCGAGACCGGGGATCTGCCACTCACCGAGGCGCAGGCCGCCGAGCTCGACCGCCGCCTCGCCGAGCTTGAGCGCGACCCCGAGGCCGGCGAGAGCTGGCCGGTCGTGCGAGCCCGCATCGAGCAGCGCCTGGACAAGGCCGGCTGAGGCGTGCGCCTCGTCGTCCGGGGCGCGGCCGAGGCGGACATCGCCGAAGCGGCTCGCTGGTACGAGCAGCGCTCCCCCGGTCTGGGTAACGAGTTCCTGCGCGCCGTTGACGTCACCCTCGCCGAGATCGCCCGCATGCCCGAGCGCTATCCGCTCGTGCGGGGCAGCGCGCGTCGCGCCTTCCTTCGCCGCTTCCCCTACGGCGTGTTCTTCGTCGTGCGCCCGGAGCTCGTCAGTGTCATCGCCTGCCTGCACGCACGGCGTGACCCGAGGCATTGGCAGGAGCGCAGCGAAGCTGACCGCTAACAAGCGGATCAAGCTGGCTCGCAGACAGCTCTACGGTACACTTCGTAGCGTGAGCGCTCGCAGCTTATCCGCGGTGCGTTGGGCGTTCATGCGGGCGGAGGTGGGCGAGTGAGTAAGCGACTGAGCCGTGTTGTTGTTGTCTTCACTGCCGTCGCCAGCCTCGCCATGCTCGCCGCTGCCTGTGGCGACTCGAAGCCCAGCGTGGCGCCCAGCGTCACGACGAGCCCGAGCGTGCAGGCAACTATCGCGTCCCTCGACGAGTCGCGGCTCCTCGACCTCCACAACGTCACGCTCGACGGACGTCATCGGACACAGGCCTTCCTGCGCCTTGACTCCGCCCAGAGCATCAGCATCAAGATCGTGGCGAAGCACCCGTTGCGGTCATGCAGGGTCTGTCAGTACGCGGACCCGGCCGGGGGCATGATCGGCACGCGGGAGATCACGCTCACCCGTGGGCCGGAGCAGTACGACAGTGATCTCGTCCTCTCCTCGTTCCGAACGCCGCAGCTCGAACCGGGCTACTACCGCATCGACCTCGACGGCAAGGGTCTGATCATCTCCTTCTCGGTGGACGGGCGTCAGTGAGCATGACGCCCAACAAGCGGATCAAGCTGACTCGCCGCGGCGACGGCCTTGTATCCTGTGGCCGACGCGCTCGCAGCTCATCCGCGATGAGTTGGGCGGACAACCAACGTCACCCATTGACTACTGTCACGTGACGCGTTACGTTTATCACCGTGATCAAGACATTCGCGGACAAGCGCACGCAGGAGCTCTACCTCACGGGCAAGGCGAAGCGCTTCCCGCCGGACGTGGCCGGGCGAGCCGCCCGCAAGCTCGAGTACATCGACTTGGCGACCCGGCTCGACGACCTCAAGGTCCCGCCGGGCAACCGGTTGCACGCACTCGAGAGAGAGCGCAGGGGCCAACACGCAATCTCGGTGAACGACCAGTGGCGCATCTGCTTCCGCTTCGCGGACGGCGACGCCTACGACGTCGAGATCACTGACTACCACTGATGGCGAGGTGAGCACGATGAGCATTGCCAACACCGGCGAGATGCAGCGCCGGCCTACCCATCCCGGCGAGATGCTGCGCGAGGACTTCCTGCCCGACTACGGGCTCACGGTCGCCCGGCTCGCCGACGCGCTCGGCGTCTCTCGCCAGACGGTGAACGAGTTGCTGCGCGAGCGGCGGGCGCTCAGCCCGGAAATGGCGCTGCGCCTGTCCCGCCTCTTCGGCAACTCGCCGGAGTTCTGGCTGAACGCCCAGCGCGCCGTGGACCTGTGGGACGCCGCTCAGGCGATCAAGGCCGACGTGGAGAGGATCAAACCGCTACATGCCGCCTAACAAGCGCATCGAGCAGAACGCCAGAGGGTCTGCCGGACACCGGCAGGTCAGCGGCGTCTGCTCATGCGCGGTGCGTTAGCCCGATGCAGAGGGTGCAGAGGATGCCGCAGAAGGATGCAGGCCGTGTGTGGGTCATCGTGGTGATCGTCGTTGTGTTGGCGGAGTGGCCTATCTCCCGCGCCTTTCACGCCGGTTCTCCGTCGGGAGGCCTCGCCGGCTCCCTGATCGGCCTCCTGGTCAGCCTGACGCTCTGCGTCTTCCTCTACCGTGGCGCCAACTGGGCTCGCTCGCTGCTCGGCATCCTCTCCGTGCTCGGCTCGCCGGCTCTGATCTTCGGGCTGGTGGACCTCTTCTCAGGGGACCTCCGGCTCGGGGCCTACTTCATCACGGTGGGCACGACCAGCATCTTCGTCGCAGCCGTTCTGCTCTTCGTGCCTACCGTTCGGGCCTACTGTGCAAAAGAGAATGTCGGCGCCACTGGTTAACGAGCGCGTCAACCTGACGCGCCCTACGTTTCCTGTAGCAACTTGGAGCCGCAGCCCGCGCAGGTTACGCGCGGTGCGTTGGGCGGACGTCCAACCGTGAGGGATCGCTGATGGGGCGTACCATTCTCGTAGCCTGCACCCTTGTTGCAGCGGTGGCGACGATCATCGTGGCCTACCCTTACGTGCGCGGCACAACGATGACGCACCTAAACCCGCCCGTCTGGATGTGGGTGCTGGTCGCAACTACGCTGGTCTTGGTCGCCCTTACGGTCGTGGCGTTGCGGAGGAGTCGGTAGCGTGACGCGGAGCGGAGGCATCGCGCCGCCCAACAAGCGCATCAACCTGTCGCGGCCAACGGTCTCTGTAGTGACTTTGAACCGTAGCCTGCGCGTGCAGCTGCGCGACGGCGTCGCGGTTCGCTGGGGCGTCACCTCCGACCCGTTCACCGTCGTGGGCTGAGGTGGACGCCATGCCGAACGAGCGCGCCAACCTGACGCGGCAAACGGCTTCTGTAGTAACTTGGAGCCGCAGCCCGCGCAGGTCATGCGCCGGGCGTTCGAAGCATCCGACGTGAGGGGGAGTGAGTCGTGGAGATCATCATCATTGTCCTCATCTGTATCGCTCTCGTGTGGATCGGCGGCGTCTACTACTCGGTGCGCAGAGGCATGAACGAGGTGATCCGCGGCCTCAACGTGGTCGACAGTCGACTCGAGCGTTTGGAGCGCGAGCGGAACCAGGCCGATTGAACTTGATGCCCGAGGCGAGGTGTTGGGGACGCAGGGAAGCTGCGGTGCTTCGAACAGGCGCATCAGCCTGACTTGCCTCAGCGTCGGCGGCCTCACGTGCGGCCGTCGCGCGCGCAGGTCATGCGCGGTGCGTGCGTTGGGCCGAGACCGAGTCTACTCACGCCGGTAAGGGAGGCTTCCACAGTGGACATCCCGCGGATATTCAACATCACTGAGGCCGCTCACCGCATCCACGACCCGATCACGCCCGAGAAGCTCGCTACACTCGGCGCAGCGCTGCGTCTGGAACCGGGGGCCAGAGTGCTCGACCTCGGCAGCGGTTCGGGGGAGATGCTGTGCACCTGGGCGCGCGATCACGGCGTCGTCGGCACCGGCATCGACATGAGTCAGTTGTTCACCGAGCAAGCGAGACTCCGGGCTGAAGAACTCGGCGTCGCCCATCAAGTCAAGTTCATCCATGGCGATGCTGCCGGCTATGTCTCTGACGAGAAGGCCGACGTGGCGGCCTGTCTCGGTGCCACGTGGATCGGCGGGGGCGTCGCCGGCACGATCGAGCTTCTTGCGCGGAGCCTCCGCCCCCGAGGGATCATCCTCATCGGCGAGCCCTACTGGCGGCAACCACCGCCGACGGAGGAGGTTGCCAAGGGGTGCCTCGCCAACTCGATCTCCGACTTTCTCATGCTTCCTGGACTTCTCGCGTCTTTCCGCCATCTTGGCTACGACGTCGTCGAGATGGTTCTGGCTGACCAAGACGGCTGGGACAGATACGAGGCGGCTAAGTGGCTCACCATGCGCCGATGGCTCGAGGCCAATCCCGACGACGAACTCGCGGAAGATGTCCGAGCCCAACTGATCTCGGAACCTGAGCGCTACGCCGCTTTCACTCGTGAGTACCTGGGATGGGGTGTGTTCGCACTGATGCCGAGATGATGAGCTGGCGCATCCGAACACGGCTGGATCCTCTCCGGCAACAGACCGTCGCTGCTGATGACGTCGGACTCAGGATCCACCTGGTCCCTCAGCCAGCCCATCACCAACCAACGGGCGCTGTTCAGCGTGCTCGCCTTCGGACCGGCACAGTGAGAGCGATACCGTCTCCACCCACCAAGCGGACCAAACTGACTCACCGCGACTCCGGCGGCCTCACGGGAGGCCGGCGCGCTCGCAGGTCATGCGCCGGGCGTTGGGCACACGAAGTCATCCGCCATCGGTAGCGAGGGGTCCAGCATGGGTATCCTTGTCGGCGCGTTCCTGATCGCGCACGGCGTCGTCTACGGGCTGTATGTCGGCCAGGCGCTGAGGCTCTTCGAGTTGAAGCCCGGCTTCACCTGGCCCGACGGTTCGTGGGCGTTCTCAGGCTTCATGGAAGACGCGAGTGTCCATTCAGCGGCGGCGGCCTTGTGCTCTTTGGTGGCCGCGGGGTTCGCGGTCTCGGGAGTAGCGCTGATCGCAGGACAGTCCTGGTGGGGGCCGCTGGCATCTGTGACCGCCATCGTGGCGACAGTGGCGCTGGTGCTTCTCTGGAACCGGCGCCTGCAGGGGCTCGACGCCCAGGGCGCCTACGCGATTCTCATCAATGCGGCGATCGTGGTGGCAACGCTTGTGCTTCACTGGCCGAAGGTCGCAGTCTGACTGGAGGCGGCGCACAACAGGCGCATCGAGCAGAACGCCAGAAGGTCTGCCGCCGCGTAGCCGACGGAAGGGAGCGCATGATGATCTGCCCGAACTGCGGCGCGGAGTACCAGCCCGGCTTCACGCGGTGCTCCGACTGCCTCGTCGACCTGGTCGAGCCCGGCGAGCTACCGGAGGCCACCGCCGAGCCGTCAGAGCGCGGTCCGGCAGCGCTCACCGACCCGGTCCTCGTCTACCGCTCCACGCAGCGCGGTCGCCTGCCGCTCGCCGAGTCGCTCCTGCGCTCCGCGGGGATCCCCTTCGTCGCTTCGGGCGAACACATGCAACAGCTCACCGGCCTTGATGTCTTCGGCCCCGCGGAGCTGCACGTCTCCGCCGCCGACGCTGATGACGCCCGCGCCGTTCTCACCGACCTCGACCGGCAGGGATGAGGTTGGGCACAGCTGACGAGCGGATCAAGCTGGCTCGCAAAGCCGTCGCGGCAAGAGGGAGCCGCGACGCTCCCGGGTCGTGCGCGGTGAGTGAGACAGACAGGGGTGAGCGTGCGGATCCGAGCGGCGACTGAGAGCGACACGCCGTTCTTGGTGCGCCTCGCCGGCGAGGCCTACCGCGACTTGGTGACGCACCAGTTCGGCGCTTGGGACGAGGACGAGCAGGCCGCGCGCTTCGCGGACAAGGTCGAGCGGCTGCCGTTCCAGGTCGGAGAGATAGCCGGTCAGCTCGTGGCCGCCGTCTCGTCGTCGGTCCACGCCGACCACGTGTGGCTCAACGAGATCCTCGTCCTGCCGGAGCTCCAGAACCGCGGGCTTGGCAGCGAGCTGCTCGAACGTGAGATTCGTCGTGCGCAGCAACTCGGGCTCCCGCTGCGGCTGCACACACTGAGACTGAGCCCGGCCGTGCGCCTGTTTGAGCGCCATGGCTTCGTCGTGACGGCACGCGGAGACGTCTACCTTGACCTGGAACATGCTGGCCGAGAAGCGGACGAGCCAGGCACGGACGCCGAGGGCCCGGGACCGCTGGGGTCCGTCATCGCACACGATGGAGTGCCCGCGCCGGCGTCAGCAACGCAAGAGGAGGAGCACATGGCCGAGAACCAGGGCAGGCGATACGTCGTGGCCCACATCGATGAGATCGACTCGCTTCCCGAGAAGGACAGGACCCGGGAGTGGAAGCCCATCAGGCATCACTTCGCGGTCAGCTCGTTCGGGGTCAACCTCTTTCGATCCACGGCGGCGGGCGAGACCCTGATCTACCCCCACGACGAGACCGACACCGGCCACGAGGAGCTCTTCTTCGTCGCCCTGGGCGACGCCCGGTTCTCAGTCGACGGGGACGAGTTCGACTCGCCCCAGGGGACCTTCGTCCACGTCGTCGAGCCGTCGGCGACCCGAGGGGCGTGGGCCCGGGGAGCGGGCTGCGTGCTCCTCGTGATGGGCGGCAAGCCGGGGACGGCCTACCGTGTGCAGGACTGGGAACTCGAGGAGTTCGGGCCCGAGGGCTAGCAGGGAGCCTGGTAGGTGCTCCACTTGGCATCCACCCGAGCCTGCACGTCGGCGGCCTGCTCGGGCGACATGATGCGGAAGCGCGACTGCGCGTGCAGGTACTCCTCCACCGGCTTCCGGGCGCCCTTCGCCAGCGTCTTGGCGGACGCGCCGGTGAGCCGGAACTCGCCCTTCTCCACCTCGTAGAGGTCCCAGTAGCCGGTCTGCACGGCGAGCTCACCGATCTTGACCGTGTAGCGCGTCTCGAAGCCCCAGCCGGGCGGACAAGGCGTGTGGATGTGGATGTACTTGACGCCCTTGAGAGAGATGGCCTTCGTGATCTTGTCGTAGAGGTCGAGCGGGTAGGCGGCCGAAGCCGTGGCCACGTAGTCGATACCGTGGGCGATCATGATGGCCGCCACATCCTTCTTCTGCTGCATCTTGCCTTTGAAGGGGGTGTTGGCGGTGATGGCGCCCTGCGGTGTGGTGCCCGAGCGCTGGACGCCGGTGTTCATGTAACCCTCGTTGTCGTAGCACATGAAGAGGAAGTCGTCGCCGCGCTCGGCGGCGCCGGACAGGGACTGGATGCCGATGTCGGCCGTGCCGCCGTCGCCCGCCCAGGCGACCACCTTGATGTGCTCCCTGCCCTGGGCCTTCAGCGCCTCGAGCACGCCGGTGGCGGCCGCGGCCGTGCAGGCGAAGGTCGTGTTGAGGCTGGGCAGCTTGGTGGAGGCCACGGGGAAGAGGCCCTGCAGCACGGTGAGGCAGCTGGGCGGCACGATGACGATGGTGTCGGGGCCCAGAGCCTTCAGGCCGATGCGGTACGCGATGCCCAGGCCGCAGCCGGTGCAGGCGCGATTGCCGGGGTGGACGTGCTCTTCCGTGGGCAACGAGAGGATCGTGGTCCTGGTGGTCATGCTGACTCCTAGAGCTGGATCGCGATCCAGTTGGGTTCCGGGATGCTGCCGCCGAGGCCGGAGCGCAGAGCCTCGGCGAGATCGGCGGTCTTGATCTCCCGGCCGCCGATGCCGGCGATGAGGCCCTTGACGAACGGCGCCGTGCTCTTGTCCGTGAGCTGGTCGTACAGAGCCGACTTGAGGTCCGAGCAGAGGGCGCCCTCGTAGCCGTAGGAGAGCGCCTTCTCCAGGACGAACACGCCGCGCGCGTTGCGCAGCGCTTCGGCGATCGCTGCGTCCGGGAACGGCCGGTACAGCCGCACCCCGAGCACGCCGATCTTGTGCCCCTCCGCCCGCAGCGTCTCGATGACGTCTCGCAGCTGGTAAGTGAGCGACCCCATGCCCACGACGATGTACTCGGCGTCGTCGCAGCGGTACGGCTCGACGAGCGGCACGCCCCCGCGCCCGAAGATCTCCTGGTAGGCGGCGTCGGTCTCCTCGACCACCTGCACGGCCTGCCGCAGGTCTTCTTGCAGGAGGTAGCGGATCTCCATGTAGCCGTGGGCCAGTTCGCCGTGGACGTCCAGACGGACCTCGGGCAGCGTGACGGTGTTGAGGTTGGCCGGAGAGTCCGGATCCAGCGCGTAGGACGGATGGAAGGGCGGCAGGAACTGCGCCACCTTCTCCTGCTCCGGCACCGCGAAGGGCATGTAGGTGTGCGAGAGGAGGTACCCGTCGTAGCACACCATCACCGGGAGACTGGTGGTCTCCGCCACGCGGAACGCCTTCAGGGTGTCGTCGATGATCTGCTGGTGGTCGCAGGAGTAGATCTGGATCCAGCCGGTGTCCCGCTGCGAGATGGAGTCCTGGTGGTCGTTCCAGATGTTCCAGGGTGCGCCGACCGCCCGGTTGGCCACACACATGACGATGGGGAGCCGGGCGCCCGCGGCCCAGTGCACCTGCTCGTGCATGTAGAGCAGTCCGTTGGCGCTGGTGGCGGTGAACGCCCGCGCGCCGGCCGAACTCGCGGCGATGCAGACGGCCAGCGCCGAGTGCTCGCTCTCCACCGGGACGTACCGGGCGTCCATCTCGCCCGCTTCGATCAGCTCGGCGAGCTTCTCGGTGAGCGGCGTCTGCGGCGTGATGGGGTACGCGGCCACCACCTGGACGCCGGCCAGCTTGACGCCCAGCGCGGCGGCTACGTTCCCGGTCTCGATGACGTGCACGCCTCAGCCCTCGTGCTCGTGATAGACGGACTCGTCCACCATGGCGATGGCCTTGGTGGGGCACTCTTCGGCGCAGATGCCGCAACCCTTGCAGTACTCGTAGTCGATCTGCGGCGGGATAGTACGGGACACCACGACGTCGGGGCAGTAGAGCCAGCAGGCGAAGCAGGCCTCAACGCCGCGCTTGGCCGGGGTGCAGCGGGCCAGGTCGATGACCGGGCGCTCGACCCGCCACGAGCCGGTGTTGCCGCCGTCACCCGGGCCCGGCAGGCTGTGAGACGTCTTGTAGCGATACCCTCGAGTGCCCATCACGCGACCCCTACTGTGGTGTTGTCATAGGCGAGTCGCGCCGCGCCGGCGTTCGCCTTCGGTTTCTTGCCGTCGAACTCGGCTTCGATCTCCTCGAGCACCGACGCGAACGGCACGATGTCGAAGGCTCTGCACAGCGCTCCGATGATGCCGGAGTTCACCCGGCCCCGGGGCAGGCCCGCCTCCACGGACAGGGCGCTCACGTCGGCCACGGCCAGGCGCACACCCCCGAAATCATAGGCGGTCACGGGCTTGGGGGTGTTGAGGACGATGAGCCCACCCTGCTTGAGGCCTTTGGCCACGTCGACCTCGTCCAGCAGCAGGTGGTCCAGCACCACGACGATGTCCGGCGTCTCGATGGGGGAGAGGTCGTAGATCTTCTCCCGGGCGATCTTCAATGACGAGAAGATCGGCGCGCCGCGACGTTCGGTGCCGAACGTCGGGATCATCACCGCTCCGGCGTACCCGTCGTTGAAGGCTGCCGTCGCGACGATCTTCGAGGCGGTGATGGCTCCCTGCCCGCCTCGGCCGTGCCAGCGTATCTCGGTCATCGGCACACCTTGTTGCTCCGCCGCCAGACGCCCATCCTCTGAGCGTCCTCGACGAGCTCGTCACGGAACTGCGGGTGCGCGATCTCGATCACGCGCTCGGCCCGCTCCCACGTGGAGCGTCCATGCAGGTTCGCGATGCCGTATTCGGTGACGATGTACGGCGACTGCGAGCGCGGGCCGGTGACGATGCTGCCCACGTCGAGCGTGGGCACCACCCGGGAGCGCATCTCACCGGTCTTCTTGTCGGTGTAGGTGGACGACATGCACACGAAGGCCTTGCCGCCGCGGGACATGTACGCGCCGGTGGTGAAGTCGAGCTGGCCGCCCGTCCCGCTGATCTGGCGCAGGCCGGACGACTCGGAGTTGACCTGGCCGAACAGGTCGACCTCCACGCAGTTGTTGATGGCCACCACGTTGTCGTTGGCGGCGATCACGGCCGGGTCGTTGGTGTAGTCCACCGGGTAGGAGGCCAGACCGGGGTTGCGGTCGGCCCACTCGTAGAGCCCCTTGCCCCCGATCGAGAACGCGAAGGTCCCCTTGCCCCGGTCGATGTTCTTGCGGCGGTTGGTGAGCTTGCCGGCCTCGTGCAGGTCCAGGTAGGCGTCCACCAGCATCTCGGTGTGCATGCCCAGGTCCTTGAGGTCGGACTCGCAGATCATCCGGCCTATGGTGTCGGGCATGCCTCCGATACCGAACTGGAGCGTCGACCCGTCCTGCATCTGCTCCACGACCAGGCCGGCGATGGTCCTGTCCACCTCGGTGGGAGTCAGGCGGGGCAACTCCACCAGGTCCGGGCTCTCGCCCTCCACCACGAAGTCCACCTCGGAGATGTGCACGCTCTCCTCCCGGCCGCCCAGGCAGACCGGAAGCTTCTCGTTCACCTCGACGATGACCGTCCCGGCCTTCTCCACCATGGCGCGAGTGGACGAGTTGTACAGCGAGAAATTGAAGTAGCCGTGCTTGTCCATGGGCGGCGTGGCCAGCATGCAGACGTCGACTTCCAGCGACTCGCGATAGTGCCGCGGCTTGTTGCGATAGAGGAGCGGGATGTAGTGGACGAGCCCCTGATCGCACAGGCGCCGGTCCAGGCCGCTGAAGTGCCAGCACATGAACGTGAACGCCTCGTTCTCCGGGTCCGCCGTCACCACGGCGAGCGGGCGCAGCGCCAGCATCCAGCGGATCTTGACGTCGCGCAGCTCGCTCTTGCGCGCGGCGAGCGCCCGGTCGAGCGCCTGTGGGATGCCGTGACCGAAGGTGTACTCCACCCAGTCCCCGGAGCGGATCACCCGGACGGCCTCCTCCGCTGTCCTCTTCTTGGCGCAGTACTCGTCCATCGCGTTCACGGGGAGCGTCTCCTTCACGTGGTCTCATGTGGGCGCCGTCACAAACGGCCGCGAAGGGCATCCTCTCGTATTCGCGGCCGAAACGATAGACGGCGGCGCAGATACTGGCGCGCTGGAGAGGACTGTCTGGAGGTCTGGAGCACGTCTACCGCTCGTCGAACAGACGCTTCGAGCAGAACGACAGGCTGGGCCCCAGGTGCGATTGGGCGTACGCGCCGTACGAAGGGTGTAGGCTGAGGCCATGGAGCTTCGCGATCTGGGCCGCACCGGCCTCACCGTCACTCCCATCGGGCTCGGCTGCTGGCAACTGCAGCAGGGCAAGGGTGTGACCGGCAAGATGTGGTCGGTGCTCGACCAGCAGACCATGGATGCGATCGTCGCGGCCGCGCTCCAGGGCGGGATCTCGTGGTACGACACCGCGCAGGTGTACGGCAACGGCGCGTCGGAGCGAGCCCTCGCCGCCGGCCTGCGCCACGCCGGCGTCGAGCCCGGCAGGGTGGTGGTAGCGACCAAGTGGATGCCGTTCCTCAAACCGGCCCGCGACCTCCGGCGCGACATCGACACGCGGACCGAGTGCCTGGCGCCGTACCCCGTGGACCTGTACCAGGTCCACTTCCCCTGGAGCCGCTCGTCGGTCGCCTCGCAGATGAGGGAGATGTCCGCGCTGGTCCGCGCCGGCAAGGCACGAGCCGTCGGCGTCAGCAACTTCTCGGCGAAGCAGATGGCGCAGGCAGGCACGACCCTCCAGGCCGAGGGGCTGCCTCTCGCCTCCAACCAGGTGCGCATCAACCTGCTCGAGCGCTCCATCGAGACGAACGGGGTCCTGGACCTGGCCCGCGAGCACCGCGTGACGTTGATCGCCTACTCGCCGCTGGCGCAGGGCATCCTCACCGGCCGCTACCACGACGATCCCTCACGGGTGAAGGCGCTGCCCTACGGGCGCCGCTCCCTGCTGAGCCCGTCCAGCAAGTACCTCACGTCCGAGGGCCTTGCCCGCTCGGCGCCGCTCATCGCGGGATTGCGCGCCGTCGGCGAAGCGCACGGCGCCACGCCGGCCCAGGTGGCCCTGGCCTGGCTGGTGACGTACTACGGCGAGGCCGTGGTCGCCATCCCCGGCGCCTCGCGCCCCGAGCACGCCGCCGAGGCCGCCGCGGCGATGGACCTGCGCCTCACCGCGGACGAGGTCGACCGCATCGACCACCTCTCGGCGGCGGCGACCCGCAAGTAGTCATCCGGCGCCGGCGGTCACCGGGCGACCTCGTGAGACGGAGGTGGGGTGCCGTGTCCCGATTCGCGAGATGGGCGCAGGCAGAGCGCAGTCCGGACGTGCGGATCGTCGCTCTGGTGCTCGCGGGCATCCTCTTTCTCGGACTCCTTCCGTATCTGATCGTGGTGATGGGTCCCAGGCTGGACCGCCGGATCCGCCTGGGTGGTCTCAAGCCGAGCCCGGCGTCGCTCGTGGTCGGGAGCATCCTCGTCGTGGTGGGGCTGACGTTCGCGCTCTGGTCCATCGCGGTGCAGGTCACGAGGGGCCGAGGTACGCCTCTTCCGATGCTGCCGACCCAGGAACTGCTCACCGCCGGCCCGTTTCGCTACTGCCGCAATCCCATGACGCTCGGGACCATCCTTGCGTATCTGGGCATGAGCATCGCAGCAGCGACGGCGACCGGCGCCGCGTTCGTGCTCGGCCTCGGCGGACTCCTCGTCCTCTACCTCAAGCGCGTGGAAGAGAAGGAACTCGCGGAGAGGTTCGGCGAGGACTACATGACCTACCTGCGAGCGGTGCCCTTCATCGTTCCGAGGATCCCGGGGGGACGCAGTCGGCGCGCGTTGTAAGCTGTGGGCGAGGTGGCGATGTTCGCAGACGTCTGGACCAAGCGGGACTTCGTGGCCGCGGGCTTCATGCTCGTGGGCCTGCTGCTGGTCGTCGCCGGGCAGGCGTTCGACTGGCGCCTCGCGGGTATCGCCGGCTTCGTCGTCATGCTGGCCGGCGCCGCGGTGCTGGTGGTCTGGCGGGTCGTCGGCGGACCTGACCACAAACGCAAGAGGCCCGACGGTATCTAGTGCGTCCGGCGAGGTTGCCGTCCGGACCTCGAGGTAGATTCGGGGGCGTGATGCGAGATCCGGTACCTTCATCCAGCGCGTTCCCGCCCGACCTGCTGGCGTTCGTGGAGTCCGAGGAGTGGACCTTCGCGAAGACCATGCCCGAGTGGCCGCACGAGTACCTCGTGCGCAAGCGCGTCGACCAGCGGCTGTTCGAGCGTCTCGTGATGTTCATCCGCACTTGCGGGCGCGAGGCGCCCTTCTACGACACCGTCCACGTGTACTACGAGGAGGCGGGGCGCGTGTACTGGACCATGGGCGCGCCCCTCGAGGAGACCACCATCATCAACCGCTGCCGCAGCGAGGACACGTTCGAGCGCCGGCTCTCTGAGGGCAGGCTTCCCTCGGAATAGACCCTGCCCGACGGACCACGGGGAGGACGCGGGAGCGCGAAAGTAGCAGGAGCCATATCGTCTGATGTAATCGTGCCTATCGCTATTTGACGTCGCCTGCCATAGACTGACGTCCCGAGGGTGGCGCCCGCCGGAGCAGGAGGGGCCCGACCGACGGAGAGACTGGGGCAGCAGTGAGCAGTTCGTCCACCGAGGTCACGATCTCGATAAGCATCTACCGCGGCTGGATCGTCACCGTGGCCGCGGCGCTCACGGGCCTCGTCCTCGGCATCCTCTACGTCTGGAGCGTCGTGCGCGCCGGCATCCCCGCCTCGTGGGGCTGGACCAAGGCCGACACGGCGCTGCCGTACTCGCTGATGTGCGCGTTCTTCGCCATCACGATGATCCCGGCGGGGCGCCTGCAGGACCGGTTCGGGCCGCGCATCGCCATCCTCGTCGGAGGTCTGCTCGCGGGTCTCGGCTGCGTGGTGTGCGGGCTCGGAGGGTCGTCACTGCTCGCCTACATCATCGGCTTCGGTGTGCTCACCGGGAGCGGCGTCGGGTTCGGCTATGCCGCCACGACGCCGGCGTCCATCAAGTGGTTCCCGCCGCAGCGCACCGGCCTCATCGCCGGCATCGTGGTCGCCGGGTTCGGGCTGGCGCCGGTCGTGCTGGCGCCGCTCACCGCCTGGCTGCTCGGCGTGTTCCAGAGCGTGAACGCGGAGGGCGTCGTGGAGAAGGGCGTGAGCGAGACGATGATCGCCCTGGGCGTCGTCACCTGGGTGGTCGTGGGTGTGTGCGCGCTCTTCGTGAGGAACCCCCCGGAGGGGCACCTCGTGCAGCCGCCGTCCGGAGCCGCGGCGGCCGGTCGTCTGCCGCGGCCGGAGTTCGTCTGGCGCGACATGCTGCGCACCGCGCAGTTCTGGCTGCTCTTCGCGATGTACTTCTTCGGCGCGGCGGCGGGGCTGACGTTCATCAGCGTCGCCAGCGACCTCGGCAAGCACGCGCTGGGATCGCTGGCCTTTCTCGTCGTCGTCGTCATGGCCGCCGGTAACGCCAGCGGACGCATCCTCACCGGCACGCTCTCAGACCGCATCGGCCGCCAGTGGACCCTGCTCATCGAGTTCGTCTGGCAGGCGCTCGTGGTGGCGGCGCTCTACAAGCTGAGCTCCGGTGAGGCCGGCTGGGCGCCCATCCTCATCGTGGTCTTCATGCTCGGCTTCAACTACGGGACCAACCTGGCCGTGTTCCCGGCGGCCTGCAAGGACTACTTCGGGATCCGCAACTTCGGCCTCAACTACGGCTGCCTGTTCGCGGCGTTCGGCTCGGCCGGCCTCATCGCGCCGTGGGTCAACGGGCTCATCCTGGACAGGACCGGCTCCTCGGACCTCTCCTACGCCATCATCGGCGGCCTGCTGGTCGCCGCCGCCGTCCTGGCCCTGGTGAGCAAGGTCATCGGCCAGCCGGCGCCGCGGCGCCGCGGCGTGGTCATCGCGGAAGAAGGGACGCAGTAATGGCGATCGTCACTATCTCCCGTGGCTCCTTCTCCGGAGGAGTCGCCGTGGCCGAGGCAGTGGCCGAGCGGCTCGGCGTGCCGTGCATCAGCCGCGAGGTCGTGCGCGACGCCGCGTGGGCGGCCGGCCTCGAGGAGAAGGCGCTGGTGGCGACGCTGGAGGAGCCGCCCCGGTTCTGGGAGAAGCAGCCCGGCCGTATCCCCGCGCACCTCAACCTCGTGCGCACCGAACTGCTCAACCGCGCGCACGGGGGCGACTTCGTGTACCACGGCTACGCCGGGCACCTGCTGCTCAGCGGCATCTCGCACGTGCTGCGCGTGCGCGTCATCGCCGGCGAGGCCTACCGCATCCAGACCGCCATGGACGACTTCGACATGAACGAGAAGCAGGCGGCGCAGTACGTCAAGACCCTCAACACCCAGCTGATGAAGTGGACCAAGTTCCTCTACGGCGTGGACTGGCAGGACCCGAGCCTCTACGACGTGGTGCTGCGGGTGGACCGCGTGGGGGTGGAGGGCGCGGCCGACACCATCGTGAGGATGACGGAACTGGCGCCGTTCAGGCCCACCGACGAGTCGCTCAAAGCGTTCGACGACCTGCTGCTGAGCAGCCAGGTCTGGAGGGCGATCACCGTGGACCCGAGGACGAGGGCCGCCAACGTGCGGGTCGCGGCCGACGGCGGCGACGTGTTCGTCACCGGCTCGGCCGACGGCGCCAAGGCGCTCGAGGCGATCGACGAGGTCGCGGCGCAGGTGCCGGGCGTGGCGCACGTCGACAACGAGGTCGGGGTCGGCGGACACTGGGCGTGGTGAGGCGGTCCTGAGGGTCGCGCCTGCGCCGGGCGTTTCGCATCGGCCGTGAGCGGCGTATCTTCTTCCGGATGCTGTACGTGCGCGCACGGCAGCCCGGCTGACGCACACCCACGCCGACCGGAGGCGACCATGGCGCGAGGAGAGGCCAGGCCCGCGGCCCAGACCATCGACGAGTACATCGCGGCGTTCCCGCCGGAGACGCAGGCGCTCCTCGAGGAGGTCCGGGCGGTCTGCCGCGAGGAGGCGCCCGACGCGACCGAGACGATCAGCTACGCCATCCCCACGTTCGACCTCAAGGGACGGCACCTCTGCCACTTCGCGGCGTTCAAGAGCCACCTCAGCTTCTTCCCGACGGGCCAAGGTGCGGACGCCTTCGCCGACGAGCTCAAGGGGTACAAGGGCGGCCGGGGCACCGTGCAGTTCCCGTATTCCAAGCCGCTGCCGCTCGACCTCATCCGGCGCATGGTGCGCTACCGGGTCGAGCGGGTCGAGGCGGGGGAGAAGTAGGCGGACGCGTGGACGGCCCGGAGACGGACTGCGGCGACCTGACGGTGCGGGACGCGACGCTCGCGGATCTTGAGGTCGTCGCGTCGTGGGTGCGCACGGAGGAGGAGTGCCGCCTGTGGGCCGGACCGGCCGTCTCGTTCCCGCTGCTGTCCGGCCGGCTGGAGCGGGAGATCGGGTTCACTGAGGCGGAGAACCTGGCGCTGTGTGACGAGGCCGGTGCGGCCGGCTTCGGCCAGGTCGTACCGAAGGCCGGCGGGCGCGCGCACCTGGCGCGGGTGATCGTGCGGCCGGATGCGCGCGGACGCGGCCTCGGCCACGCGATCGTCCGCGCGCTCGTGGAGCGCGCCCGGAGCGGTGCGCGCGTCGTCTCGCTCAACGTCTACGCTTCCAACGCGACCGCCCTGCGCGTCTACGAGGCAGCCGGGTTCCGCGTCGCGCCGTGGCCTGAGGACGACGGCGCGGCGCCGCCCGGCGTGCTGCACCTGACGCTGGGCCTGTAGCACGCACTTCGGCGCCGCAGACGGCGCCGGCGACCAGTCGTGCCAGACGAACGCCTCAGGCAGCCCGGCGTTCCGGCGGCTTGACCACCCCCAGTTGCAGCATGGCCGGCAGGTCCTCGCGCGTCGCCCAGTGCTCGGCCAGCTTGCCGCCGGCCACCCGGAACCAGTGCGTCTGCCGGGCGCTGAAGCACTTGCCGGTCGGCTTCATGACGCCGTTCAGCTTGCCGAGGTTGGTGCCGTAGGACAGCACGCGGGCCACGACCATGTCGCCCTCGGCGACCATGGCCTCGACGTTCATGCGCACGTCCGGGTACTGCTCGGTGAGCCAGCGCACGGTGCTCTTGAGGTGCTCGGGACCGTTGACCGGTCCCGGCTCGGTGTCGCCGAAGGGCGCGACGGCGTGTTCCAGGTAGTCCGTCGCGCACAGCTCATCGGCGCCGCGGACGTCGCGCCCGTTGAAGAAGTCGTCGAAGTAGCGCCGCACCAGCGCCTTGTTCGCATCGATGTCACTCATCGCTCCTCCTGTCGCTCGTTTGCACGGTGCGGCCGGAGCGAGCCGCACACTCTGCATGTACCCGACCGCGGCCGGATGGGTAGAGTCCGCCGCAGCCGGGCGAGCACTCCCGACCTCATCGGGTAGAGTCCGGTGCAGGAACGATCCGCGACCGACGGGAGTCACGCATGAGCGACCGCTGGGTGGTAGGGAGCAAGGACGAACTCGCGGCCACGCCGATGGCCGGCGACGGCATCGAGGGCGTCGTCAAGCGCGTGCTGGTCTCGCCCGAGCAGGGGTGGGACGGCTGGGTGATGCGCCTGTTCGACGTCGAGCCGGGCGGCCACACGCCCAGGCACAGCCACGACTGGCCGCACATCAACTTCGTCGCCTCCGGCAGCGGCGTGCTGTTCCTGGACGGGGAGGAGCACCCGCTGCAGCCGGGTTCCTACGCCTACGTCCCGTCCAACCACGAGCACCAGTTCCGCGCCGCGGCCGACGCGCCGCTCTCGTTCGTGTGCATCGTGCCGGAGGGCGGGGACTACTGAGCCGGCGCCTCGCGCCGACGGGCGGACGACTATGACGTTCGTCCGCAACCTTGAAAACCCCGTCTAGTGGGAATTGGATAGCCAGAGAGGCCGCGCGGAGGGCCGGCGCTGCTGCGCCGGCGGCCCGCGCGGCCCTCGCGACGTTCGCCGCAAACGAGTGCCCGGGCCCGCGCCCACGAAAGGAGAGTGATCGCCGTGCCCCCTGAGAGCCGGCTCGCCGAGCTCCACCGTCTGGGTCAGAGCCCCTGGTTCGACTACATCAACCGTGCGCTCATCCAGCGCGGCGGGCTGAAGAAGATGGTCGACCGGGACGGACTGGGAGGGGTGACCAGCAATCCGGCGATCTTCGAGAAGTCCATCGGAGGCGGCAAGGAGTACGACGAGGCCATCCTCACGCTCGCCCGCCAGGGCATGCAGGCGCCTGAGATCCTCGATCGCCTGATCATCGAGGACGTGCGCGCGGCGTGCGACGTGCTCGCGCCCGTGTACCTCGCGAGCGGAGGCGAGGACGGCTTCGTCAGCATCGAGGTCTCGCCGCACCTCGCCCGCGACACCGGTGGTTCGGTGGCCGAGGCGCACCGGCTGTTCACGGCCGTCGACCGCCCCAACGTGTTCGTCAAGATCCCGGGCACCCGGGAGGGGGTCCCGGCCATCCTCCAGTGCCTCAAGGACGGCCTGAACATCAACATCACGCTGCTGTTCGCGCTGACCCAGTACGAGGCTGTGGCCGACGCGTACCTCCAGGCGCTCGAGTACCGGCTGCAGGCCGATGAGACCATCCGCGCGGTGTCGTCGGTGGCCAGCTTCTTCGTCTCGCGCGTGGACACGCTCGTGGACAAGGAACTGGACGAGAAGATCGAGGCCGCCGCCGACGAGGCGGAGCGGCGGCGCCTGCGGGCGCTCAAGGGCCGCGCCGGGGTGGCCAACGCCAAGGTCGCCTACGAGCGGTTCCGCAGCTACCTCAACAGCCGGGAGTGGCAGCTCATCGCCGCCTCCGGCGCCAAGGTGCAGCGCGTGCTGTGGGCCAGTACCGGCGTCAAGGACCCGGCCTACCCGGACACGATGTACGTGGACGAGCTCATCGGCGAGCACAGCGTGTCCACCATGCCGGAGGAGACCTGGAAGGCGTTCAAGGACCACGGCACTGTCGGCCAGGACCATCGACCGGCATCTCGACGAGGCCCACCGGCTGGTGCGCGAACTGGGCCATCTGGGTATCGACCTCGAGCGTGTTGGCGCGCAGCTGCAGGACCAGGGCATCGACCTGTTCGTGGATGCGTTCGACGGCCTCACGCGGATCGTGGAAGAGAAACGCGTGAAGCTGCTCGAAGAAGGGAGCTGACCCATGGACCAGTGGTTGCTGCCGGCCGGGCTCGACGAAGCCGTGGCCAGGCGTCTGGAGGCTCTGGACGCCGACCGGTACGGAGAGCGGCTCTGGGAGGCCGACGCGACCCTGTGGAAGCCCGAGGACGCGGAGCACCAGAAGGTGGTCGGCAACGCCCTCGGCTGGCTCAGCGTGTTCGAGGGCGTGCGCGAGCAGGTCGAGGGGCTCACGGAGTTCGTCGACGACCTTCGCGCCGAGGGCTACCGCTCCGCGGTGCTGCTCGGCATGGGCGGCTCCAGTCTCGCGCCCGAGGTGCTGCGCGAGGTGCTCGGCGTGCGCGAGGGCTACCTCGACCTGCACGTGCTCGACTCGACGGACCCGGCGGCGGTGCTCGCCGTGGAGGCCGCCGTGGACCTCGAGACGACGCTGTTCATCGTCTCGAGCAAGTCCGGCGGCACCACGGAGACGGCGAGCTTCCACGCCTACTTCTACGAGCGCCTCCAGGAGCTCGACGGCGGCCACGCCGGTCACCACTTCGTCGCGGTGACCGACGAGGGCACCTCGCTCCAGGAGGAGGCGCTCGCCCAGGACTTCCGCGCCATCTTCGTCAACCCGAGCGACATCGGCGGCCGCTACTCGGCGCTCAGCTTCTTCGGCATCGTCCCGGCCGCCCTGATCGGCGTCGACCTCGAGCGTCTGCTCGACGGCGTGCGCGACATGGCCATCGAGTGCGGTCCGGACGTCAAGGCGAGCGAGAACCCCGCCCTGCGGCTCGGCGCCGTACTGGGCGAGGCCGCGCTCGCCGGCCGCGACAAGCTCACGATCGTCACCGAGCCCCCACTGCGGGCGCTCGGCGCCTGGGTGGAGCAGCTGGTCGCCGAGAGCACCGGCAAGGAGGGCAAGGGCGTCCTGCCGGTCGACCTCGAGTGCGCTGGGCGCCCCGGCCGTCTATGGCGACGACCGCGTGTTCGCCCTCGATCGGCCTGGAGAGCGTGGCCGCGACGGGCATCGCGGAGGACCTCATGGCGCTGGCCAAGGCAGGGCATCCCGTCACCAGCCACCAGATGGCGGACGCCTACGGCCTCGGCGGCGAGTTCCTGCGCTGGGAGATCGCGGTGGCCACGGCCGGCCGCGTGCTGGGCATCGACCCGTTCGACCAGCCCAACGTGCAGGAGAGCAAGGACAACACCAAGCGGCTGCTCGCCGGCTACATCGCCAGCGGCGAGCTGCTGGAGGACCTGCCGGAGGGCGAGGGCCGGCTGGCCTACCGGGTGCACGACGACGACCTGCCGGCCGCGCTCAAGGAGTTCCTCGCCCAGGCGCGGCCGGGCGACTACGTGGCGTTCCAGGCCTACGTGGCTCCCGGGCACCACGTCTGGGACGACCTGCAGGCCCTGCGCCTCGGCGTGCGGGACGGGCTGAAGCTCGCCACGACGCTCGGCTACGGCCCGCGGTTCCTGCACTCGACCGGCCAGCTGCACAAGGGCGGGCCGAACACGGGGCTGTTCCTGCAGCTCGTGGCGCACGACAAGCACGACGTGGAGATCCCCGGCCAGCCGTTCAGCTTCAGCGTGCTCAAGCGGGCGCAGGCGCGCGGTGACCTGGGCGCCCTGCGGGCGCACGGCTGCCGCGCGCTGCGCGTGGACCTCGGCGCCGACGTACAGGCCGGCGTCAAGCGGCTCGGCGCGCTCGTGGCGGGGGCGCTCTCACAGTGACCATGCGAAGCCGGACCTGGCCCGGCATGAAGAGGAGGACGAGATGGACGTAGCGATGGTCGGGCTGGGCCGCATGGGCGGCAACATGGCGCGGCGGCTGCTGCGCGGCGGCCACCGCGTGGTCGTGTGGAACCGCACCTACGCCAAGGCCGAGGAGCTCGGCGCCGAGGGCGCCGAGCCGGTCAAGGAGCTCACCGACGTCGTCAAGGCGCTGCAGGCGCCGCGGGCGATCTGGATCATGCTGCCCTACGGCGACGCGACGCAGGCGGCGATCGACGAGCTGACGCCGCTGCTGGACGAGGGCGACATCCTCATCGACGGCGGCAACTCGCCGTTCCAGCACGACATCGAGCGCGGCGCGCAGCTCCAGGCCAAGGGCATCCGCTACCTCGACGCGGGGACCAGCGGCGGCGTGTGGGGCCTCGAGATCGGCTACTGCCTCATGGTGGGCGGCGACAAGTCGGCGTTCGACGTCATCGAGCCGCTCCTCAGGACGCTGGCGCCTCCCGGCCACGGCTACCAGTACTGCGGCGGCCACGGCTCCGGGCACTTCGTCAAGATGGTCCACAACGGCATCGAGTACGGCATGATGCAGGCCTACGCCGAGGGCTTCGAACTGCTCAACGCGACTGACTGGGACCTCGACCTCGCGGCCATCGCCGATCTGTGGAACCAGGGCAGCGTGGTGCGCAGCTGGCTGCTGGAACTGGCCGCCGACGCGCTCAAGAAGGACCCGGGGCTCGAGCAGATCACCGGGTACGTGGAGGACACCGGCGAGGGCCGCTGGACGGTGGAGCAGGCGATCGCCCACTCCGTGCCCATGCCGGCGATCTCCTCGGCGCTCTTCATGCGCTTCCGCTCGCGGCAGGACGACACCTTCAGCGGCAAGATGCTGGCCGCCCTGCGCAACGAGTTCGGCGGCCACGCCGTCAAGGAGAAGGAGTGACGGTGGACCGTCAGCCCGGCGAGCACCTGACCTACGACGAGCCGGAATACGGCGACGGCGGCGTCAAGGTCACGGGCAAGGCTCAGACCGAGTCGGCGTCGCCGTTCGGCGGCGACCGCAACCCGGACCCGTGCAGCCTGGTCATGTTCGGCGTGACCGGCGACCTGGCGCACCGCAAGCTCATCCCGGCGCTGTACGACCTCGGCTGTCACGGCGTGCTGCCGTTCGGCACGACCCTGGTCGGCTACGGGCGCCAGGAGATGACCGACGATGAGTTCCGCGAGCTGATGCGCAAGGCCATCGACGACTACTACGGCGTCGAGGTCGTTGACGGGTCGATGTGCGAGCGCATCCTCCAGAGCCCGCGCTACGTCCACGGCCAGTTCGACGACCCCGAGGGCTACAAGAAGCTCTCCGAGGTCCTGGGCGTACTGGACGACACGGGGTCGCGCGGCAATCGCATGTTCTACCTCGCGACACCGCCCAGCCAGTTCGAGGTGATCGTCGAGCAGTTGGGCGCCGCGGGCCTGGCGCGGCGCGGCGCCTTCGACGGCGAGCACGCGCAGCGGCGACGGTGCGCGCCCCGGCTGGACGCGCCTGGTCATCGAGAAGCCGTTCGGCCGCGACCTTGAGACGGCTCACGAGCTGGACCGCGTAATCGGGCAGGTGTTCGACGAGCGGCAGGTCTACCGCATCGACCACTACCTGGCCAAGGAGACGGTGCAGAACCTGCTGGTCCTGCGCTTCGCCAACGGCATCTTCGAGCCCGTCTGGAACCGGCGCTACGTGGACTTCGTGGAGATCACCGCCGCGGAGACGCTGGGCGTGGAGCACCGCGGCCCGTACTACGAGGAGGCCGGCGCGCTGCGCGACATGATCACGCCGCACCTCATCCAGCTGTTCACGCTCGTCGCCATGGAGCCGCCGGCGGCGTTCGACGCCGACGCCGTGCGCGACGAGAAGATGAAGGTGCTGCGCGCGGTGCGGCCCATCCCGACCCAATCGGTGGGCGACTGGGCGGTGCGCGCGCAGTACGTGGCCGGGGACGTCGAGGGCGAGAAGGTCCCCGGCTACCGCCGGGAGGAGCGAGTGGCGCCGGACTCCTACACGGAGACCTACGCGGCGCTCAAGCTGCACATCGACAACTGGCGCTGGCAGGGCGTGCCGTTCTACCTGCGCACGGGCAAACGGCTGGCGCGCCGCGTCACCGAGATCGCCATCCACTTCAAGCGGCCGCCGGTGCTGCTCTTCAAGGACGCGATGGCCGGCGGCGGCCTGCAGCCCAACGTGCTCGTGCTGCACGTGCAGCCGGACGAGGGATTCAGTCTCAGCATCGAGTCCAAGCTGCCCGGCCACGCGGTCGCGTTGCAGCCCGTGTCCATGGACTTCCGCTACGGGACCACCTTGCACGAACTGCCCTTCAGCGCCTACGAGACCGTGCTCGTGGACGCGATGGAGGGCGACATGACCCTGTTCACGCGCGGCGACCAGGCCGAAGAGGCCTGGCGGATCGTCGGCCCGGTGCTGAAGGCCTGGGCCAAGCGGCCGGAGCGTGAGATCAGTATCTACGAGGCCGGCAGCTGGGGGCCCGAGGCGGCGGACGCGCTCATCGCCCGCGACGGCCACAGCTGGCGCCGGCCCGCGAAGGGGGCTGACGATCTGTGAGCGGTATGCCTACGGTGTCCCGCTCGTGTACGCCGCAAGAGGAGGCGTCATGAGTATCGAGATCCTGAAGGACGGCGACGCCGTCGCACTGCGCGTCGCCGACCTGTTCGCGCTCGCCGCACAGGAGTCGGCGGCGGCGCGCCCGCAGTTCGCCGTCGCGCTCAGCGGCGGCGAGACTCCGCGCGCCCTGTACAAGTTGCTGGCGCGCCAGCAGTTCAGCCAGAAGGTCCCTTGGCGTCGCACCCACCTCTACTGGGGTGACGAGCGCTGCGTGCCGCCGGACGACCCGCGGAGCAACTACGGCATGGCGCGCGAGGCCTTCATCAAGCACGTGCCCATCGCGGCGGAGAACGTCCACCGCATGCGCGGGGAGGACCTGCCCGAGGAGGCGGCGCACGAGTACGACGCCGAGCTCGGCCGCCTCGCCGCGCAGTCCCGCCCGCGCGTCGACGTGCCGGTCTTCGACCTCGTCCTGCTCGGCCTCGGCACCGACGGCCACACGGCCTCGCTGTTCCCGCACAGCGAGGCCCTCACCGTCGAGGACCAGCTGTGCGTGCCGACCACGGCGCCCGACGGCTCACCGCGGCTCACCGTGACGGCGCCGGTCATCAACGCCGCGCGCCGCGTGTGGTTCCTGGTGAGCGGCGCCGGCAAGGCCGGCATGGTCGCCGAGGTCATCGAGGGACTGCGCGTGCCCAACGCCGTGCCCGCCCAGGGGGTCGCTCCGGTCCACGGCGCGCTCACCTGGTTCCTGGACGAAGCGGCGGCAGCCGAGCTCAGTCCCGAAGCCCGCGCCTGAAATGCCAGTCGATACAGAGAGCGACATACAGTAGCGGCATCGATAGGTGAAGCGTATGATGGAATGGCCGAGCAAGGAGGTCATCACCCATGGCGCAAGCGACCGTTTCGCCCAAGTTCCAGATCGTCATCCCGAAGGAGATCAGGGAGCGCCTCGACCTGAAGCCGGGCCAGAAGGTGGCGCTGATCGACCGCGATGGCTACGTCGCCCTGGTCCCGCAGCGCCCGATCGCGGAGCTGCGCGGTATCGCCAAGGGCGCTCCCACCGACGACTACCGCGATGAGACCGACCGCTTCTGAGGGCGCGGCCTTCGTGCTGGACTCCTCGGTGTGGATCGAGCATCTCGCCGGAGGAGTCCTGGCCGACGCCTGCGCGCCCTATCTCCTGGTGGAGCGAGATGTCGTCACCCCGGTGCAGGTGTTGTTCGAGGTCTACCGCTGGACTCTCCGGCACGTGGGAGAACGGGCCGCTATGGAGGTGGTCGCCCACCTTGAAGCCACTCGGTTCGCGCCCGCGGATGTGACGACGGCGGTCATCGCGGTGCAGTTGAGCGCTGACCACGGGCTGGCTGCAGCGGACGCGATGATCTACGCGACGGCCCGCTTGCATGGTTGCGAACTGGTCACCGCCGACGCGGACTTCCGCGGCCTGCCCGGGGTGACGCTGCTCGGGGAGCAGGCCACCGGAGGGAGCGTGTGAGCGACAAGCGCCGCAAGAACAAGCCTGCTCCGCGGCCGGTCCTGCCGACTCCCGTGCTGCACGGACCGAGGGTGACGCTGCGACCGCCCACGGCCGCGGACGCCGACACCGCCAGGCGGATCGGCCTGCACCCTGAGATCCTGCGCCTCTTCGGTGAAGAAGCCGACGACGAGTGGCGGGAGCTGACGCCGGAGGAGTCCGAGGAACTCCTGGAGGCCCTCGCCTCCACGGAGGACCGCGTGACCTGGGTCGTGGACGCGGGCGGCGGCTTCATCGGTTCCGCGTCTCTCCACAGCTTCAGCGATGACGGCACGACGGCTGCCTACGCCGTCGGGCTGCTGGCCCCCGACGTGTTGGGCCACGGGCTCGGCACCGAGGTCACGCGGCTCGTGCTGGCGCACGGCTTCGACGATCTCGGCCTCCGCGAGCTGACCGTTCGCGTGCTCGAGTTCAACTCGCGCGCCATCGGCTGCTACACCCGCTGCGGCTTCAGTCCCCTGCGCCGCGAGCCGGATGCGGTCACGCTGGACGGCGTCTCCTACGCGGACGTGATCATGCATCTGGAGGCGGAGGACTACCGCCGGCTCGTCGCCACGTGGGGCTCGGAGGCTCGACCGCCCGAGCTCTCCTGATCAAAGCGCACGAAGGAGTCGTCATGAGCGAGTCTGAACGGCCGTCCGGGGAACCCGTCAAGACGGGAGCCGAATCCTCCGAGTCCCGGTCGGCGTGGGTCGGCGGTGGCTCGCTGGGACAGCCGAGGCTCTCGGCTTCGGTCATGGCCGACGCCAACGAAGGCTCACGGAACAAGCGACGCCCGTGGGTGTGGGCGCTGGCCTGGGTCGGCGGCTTCGTCGTCGCCATCGCGATCCTCATCCTGATCCTGCGCTGACCGGCTTCCCGGCCAAGCGTCCGTCGCATCGCCGAACGTCTGAGCTTCCGACCCCGGTGGTACACTTCTGAGGCAAGCCAGGTGGCCGCGGTGGTCACGCGTCGCGGAGCTTTTCGAAGCCCGTGAGGCGCCCATCGAGGAAAGTCCGGACACCGCAGAGCAGGGCGCTGGTTAACGGCCAGCCGGGGAAACCCGAGGGAAAGCGCAACAGAAAGCAAACCGCCAGCGGCCCCTTTCGAGGGGTGCGGGTAAGGGTGAAACGGTGAGGTAAGAGCTCACCAGCGGTCCTGGTGACAGGCCGGCTCGGCAAGCCCCGCCCGGTGCAAGACCAAATAGGGGAGCGTTTGAGGGTTGCTCGTCCGAGGCTCCCGGGTTTCGGTCGCATGAGCCGTCCGGCAACGGACGGCCCGAGATGGATGGTCACCCACGACAGGATCCGGCTTACGGCTTGCTACAGAAAGGCCCCTCGGTCCAGCTGGACGAGGGGCCTTTCCAATGCTTGGGCGGCGGCGGACGCGGCGGGACCGCCGCCCCGCCGCCTCAGAACTGCACGTAGACGAAGGCGGCGGGCTTGCCCATGGCCAGGATCCGCCGCCCCGAGCAGCAGGCCGAAGACGACGCCGTAACGCCAGGTCGGCTTCGGCTCGATCTCCCAGGTGTTCGGCGCGAGGTTGACCCAGGCGAGGCCGGCGAAGATCAGCAGCGTGAGCGCGTAGCCGATCTGCATCTTGGCCGAGTAGAGGCTGCCGAGGCCGTTGAGGCCGGCCATGGCCTTGAGCACCTGGCCGGCCTGCTTCAGCGTCGAGGCGCGGAAGAACACCCACGCCACGACCACCGCGACGAACGTGAGCCCGCGGTTCAGCCACACGGTCTTCGGCGTGAAGCCCTTCTTGCGCGCCACCGCGTGCACCGACTGGTAGATGCCGTGCAGCAGCCCCCAGACGATGAACGTCCAGCCGGCGCCGTGCCAGAAGCCGACGAGGATGAAGGTGATCATGAGGTTACGCACCGTGACCGCCATGCCGCGCCGCGAGCCGCCGAGCGGGATGAACAGGTAGTCGCGCATCCAGAAGGAGAGCGTCATGTGCCAGCGGCGCCAGAACTGGCTGGGGTTGGCGGCCTTGTACGGCGAGTCGAAGTTCTGCGGGAAGTGGAACCCCAGCAGGTAGGCGATGCCGACGGCCATGTCCGAGTACCCGCTGAAGTCGAAGTAGAGCTGGAGGGTGTAGCCCAGGGCCGCCGCCCACCCGCTGAAGAAGTGGAGGTGGGCGGCGTTGCCGAAGAGCTCGTCCACGTGCGGCAGCAGCACGTCGGCGATGAGCAGCTTCTTGGCCATGCCGCAGGCGATGAAGAAGAGGCCGAGCGCCGCCAGACGCGTCGTCAGGCGGCGCGGCTGGTCCTGGAAGTCGCCCTCCACGTCGCGCCAGCGCAGGATGGGGCCAGCGATGGCGCGCGGGAACAGGGCGATGAACGCCGCGTAGCGCAGGAAGCTCCGCGTGGCGCGCACGTCGCCCCGGTAGACGTCGATCACGTAGCTCATGGCGCTGAACGTGTAGAACGAGATGCCGAGCGGGAGCAGCACGTTGAGCGCGGGCAGGCCGAGGTCGAGGCCGACCAGCGAGCCCAGACCGTCGAGGGAGTCGAGGAAGAAGCCCCGGTACTTGAAGTAGCCGAGGATCGCGACGTTGGCGACCAGGGCGACGACGAGGATCGTGCGCCGCCGGCGTGTGGCTCGGCGCGTTGCGGCGGCGTCGCCCTCCGCCGGCGCAGGGACGCGGGCGATCAGGAGCGCGGCGACCCAGTCGACGATGGAGGCTCCGACCATGATCACGACGAAGCGCCAGTCGTACCAGCCGACGAAGACCCAGGACGCCAGCACGAGGAACGCGAGGCGCCAGACGCCGCGCGGCAGCAGCCAGTACACGAGGAGCGTGACCGGCAGGAACGCGAGCAGGAACGTGTAGCTGGTGAGCTGGATGAGGACTCCCTTCGGCGGCAGCATCCTACCAGCCGCTGGTATGCTCGCCGCATGCGACCTACCGCCGCGCAGATGGCCGCCTCGCTCGGGCTCGAGCCCCATCCGGAGGGCGGCTACTACCTTGAGACGTACCGCGCGGCGCAGACGCTGCGCACGCCGCGCGGCGAGCGCCCCGCCTCTACGGCCATCCTCTTCCTCATCACCGAGGAGTCGGTGAGCAAGCTGCACCGGCTGAGCAGCGACGAGCTGTGGGTGTTCCAGGGCGGGCTGCCGCTCGAGATCGTGACCATCGCGCCGGACGGCGAGCTGCGGCGGCGCGTGCTCGGCGACCTCGAGGAGATCGTGCGCAGCCGGGACCCTGGGGACGAGCCGGCCGGGGAGCTCCCGGTGAGCCTGCCTGAGGGGTCGCTCGACTGGCTGCCGCAGGCGCTGGTGCCGGCCGGCAGCTGGCAGGGCGCCCGCCTGGCGGGTGGTCCGCACCTGCCGGCCGAGCACGCCTGGGCGCTCGTGAGCTGCGTGGTCACGCCCGGATTCGACTTCGCCGACTTCGAGATGGGCGAGCGGGAGGCCCTGCTCGCCGCGTTCCCGGCGCACGCCGGGATCGTCCGCGAGCTCACCTGAACCAGTGTCCGGCGGTGGGCCGTTCGGGCCCATACGGTCCGGGCCCACCCGGGCCGGCCCCGGACCCGTCCGGGGTGCGTGATACCCTCGCGACGACCATGAGCACAGGGGCCGACACACCACAGGGGATGCTCGTCAGCGGCCGCTTTCCAGAGCTCGAGGAGGCGCTCTGCGAGCGCGTCGCCGAGCTCAAGAGCGGCCGTCCGCTCGCGCCGGTCACCGTCGTCGTCGGGTCCGCGGCTGCGCGCACGCGCGTCCTCGACCTGCTCATCCAACGGCTTGGCGCTCTCGCGAATGTCTCGGTGGTCACGCTGGGGCGCCTCGCCCCCGACGTTGCCGCCCTGCGCTCCGGCGCCCCGGGGGCGGTGCTCGGCGCACTGGCGCGCGAGCGGTTGGTGCGCCGGCTCGTGGCGAGCCACGCGCGTGACCTGCGGTATTTCGGACCTGTGCTCGACCGCCCGCACTTCGCTCAGGCGGTCGCGGCCACGTTCTCGGATCTGCGCGAGGCCTGCGTCGATCCCGGTTCGGGCTGGGCTGCGGTGGCCGCGCAGGCTCGGGCCGCGGACGCGCCCGCAGGCGTGCGCGACGCCGCGGAGGCCAAGGCCGCGGACCTCGAGGCGTTGTATGGAGCGTTCTGCGCAGAGCTGGAGGCGCGCGGCCTGCTCGACGGCGCCGGTCTGCAGAGGGCCGCCGCGGACCTCCTGGCGCAACGGCCTGTCGGCGGTGCGGTCGTCCTCTTTGGTCTGTACGACGTCAACCAGGCACAGGAGGCGCTTGTCCGGGCGCTCCTGGCTGCGGGCGCCGACGCGTTCGTGCCGGCGCCCGCCGGCAGGGTCGCGGCAGGTCACCCCGTGTTCGAGGTCGCGCGCGAGCTGAGTGTGCCGGCGCGCGCCCTCGAGGCGGCGCCCGCGCAGAGCGACCGCGACCTGGTGCGCGCCGTGTGGGCCGAGGACGCGCCGCCGGTGACGTTCGGCGGAGACGGCAGTCTGCGGGTCGTGTCGGTCTCCGACGAGCGCGCGGAGGCGCGTGAGGCGGCGCGTGCCGTGCTCACGTCGGTGCAGGACGGCGCCTCTGCCAGGGACTGCGCGGTGGTGGTCCCGCACGGCGACGACATCGAGCAGGTGGCAGCGGCCCTGCGCGACGCCGGACTTCCCGTGGCCTGCAGGCTGCCGGAGCGCAGCGCCGGAGTGCGCGTGCTCTCCCGGCTGGCCGACTGTCTCGCGCCGCCGGCAGGGGAGCCCTTCTCTCGGCGTGCCGTGATCGACCTGCTCGCCGCGGGCGCGCTCCGTCACTCCGGCCAGTCGGGGGAGACGGCGGTGTGGCTGGACGAGGCCAGGCAGGCGGGCATCGTGGCCGGGTCCAACCAGTGGACGTCGCGCCTTGCAGGCAGGCGGCGGGGTCTCCAGGCCAGGCTCGAACGGCTCGAGACGCGCGGCGTGGAGGCCGTGGACGACGAGGACGAGGTCTCGGGCAAGGTCGAGGCGGCGCGTCTCCGGCTTGCGGCCGTGGGCGGGCTGGACGCGGTCGTCCGCGAGTTGGTGCAAGCGTGCGCTGCGGCGCCCGAGCATGGGCCGTGGGGCAGGTGGTCGGACTTCTTCGCGAGCGTGGCGGAGTCGGTGTTCGATGCGGAGACGGCGGCGGAGGCTCGTGACGCCGCGTCGCGGCTGCAGGGGCTCGCGGTGCTCGGCGAGGAGGTCGAGCTCTCCGAGGCCACCGCCGTGCTCCGGGAGTCGCTGGCGGGGTCCCGAGTGCCCATGGGTCGCGTAGGACGGGACGGCGTGGCGGTCCTCACGCCGCTCGAAGTGCGCGGGCTCAGCTTCCACACGGTGGTGTTCACAGGGCTCGCCGAGGGCGGATTCCCGTCGCGGGGCAGGCCGGATCCGCTGCTGGGAGATACCGAGCGCCGCAGGATCGGCCAGGCTCTCGGCGTTCGACTACCGCTGGCAGAGCAGAGAGATGCCGAGTCTCAGGTACTGTTCGCGTTCGCGTGCGAGGCGGCGCGAGACCGGCTCGTGCTGCTCGCGCCGCGCTCCGGAGCCGCCGACGGACGTCCCCGTCTGCCGTCGCGGTTGCTGCTGCGTCTGGCGTCGCGGGCGGCCGGTCATCCGGTGGGCCTCGACGAGTTCCTCGGAGGAGAGGCTCTCCGGCCGGTGTGGCGCCGGCTCGCCGGCTCGCCGGCGTTCTCGGACGACGTCGTCTGGGTGAGCGAACGCGAGCGCGATGTCGCGCTGCTTCTGGCGCTCGGGGCAGCCGGTCGCCCAGGCGCCGCGCGTTCCTACGCTGCCGCGGTGCTCGGCGACGAGGACGCCGCCGGTCGCAGGTTCGCCGCCTGGCGCGCTTCGCGCAGTCCCGTTCCGGGTGCGTGGGACGGCCTCTTCGGCGCCGAGGCCCGCGCCGCGCTCGCCGCGACGCACCCCTTCGACGCCGAGATGCACCCTACGCGGCTCGAGCGCTTCGTCTCCTGCCCGTTCTCGTTCCTTCTGCGCGACCTCTACGGACTGCAGGCTCCGGACGAGCCCGGTGACTCGCTCGAGATGGACGCGCTCGAGTTCGGGACGCTGGCCCACGACATCCTGCAGCGCGCCTACCAGGCGGTGATCGACGGGCACCTGCGGCGCGACGAGGCGCAGGCGGCCGTGGCCGCGGCGTGGCGGGAGTGCTGCGCCGAGGCCGAGGCCCGTGGCGTCACCGGCGCGGCGCTGTCGTGGGAGGTACGCCGTGAGCTTCTTCTGGAAGACCTCCTCGAGACCGTGCGCCGCGACCCGGTGTTCGCGGATCCCGAGGGTCGCCCCGTCGGCGTGGAGTGGCGCTTCGGGGAGGCCGCCGGGCGACCGGTGACGCTTGAGCTGGCGGGCGGCAGGAGCGTCCGGTTCGCCGGCCGCCTCGACAGGGTCGACGTCACGGCGGCCGGCGCGCGCGTCATCGACTACAAATCGGGTGGCGGTGGCACCGAGCGCAACCGGATCAAGGAGCGGCTCAGCGTGCAGTTGCCGGTCTATCGGCTGGCGCTCAGACAGGCGGGTGACCAGCAGTACGCGTCGATCTCCTGCCTCTACCGCCTCATCACACGGCGTGGCGGGTTCGAGGACCTCGACCTGCCCCAGGACGAGGAGGCGTCGTCGCGCCGGCTGGGCGAACTGGTCGCCGGCGCGGCAGCGCTGGTCGATCAAGGCATGTTCCCGCGCACCACCCGCCAGCGCTGCGAGTACTGCGACGTGCGTTACGCGTGCGGTGTGTCCGCCTGGGCGCGGGCCCGCAAGCGCGAGCACGACGCTCTTGACGCCGTGGTCGCGCTCCAGTCGGCAGCGCCCGAGGAGGCCGCCGATGCCTGAGCGACCCGTCTGCGACGCCGACGTCAGGGAGCCGGTCACCACCGACCTCGGCACCTGCTTCCTGCTGGAGGCCGGCGCGGGTACCGGCAAGACCCGTGTCCTCGTCGACCGCTACGTCAACTGCGTGCTCGACCCACAACGCAGGTACGGGCGACGTCCGCACGGTGGCCGCCATCACGTTCACCGAGAAGGCGGCCGGAGAGCTGCGGCAGCGCGTACGCGAGGAGTTCGAGCGGCTCGCGGTCGCGGCTGTAGACGATCCGCCTCGCGCCGCGGTCATCCACGCGGCGCTCGACGCGCTCGACGACGCGCCCATCAGCACCATCCACGGCTTCGCCGGGCGGCTGCTCCGGGAGTTCCCGGTGGAGGCCGGCGTCGACCCGGCGTTCGAGCAACTGGACCAACTCGGGTCAGATCTCGAGCGCGCCCGGCACTGGGACGAGTGGCTCACCGAGCTCGCCGCAAGCGACCCGGACACGGACGCGACGCGCAAGGGGCTCGCCCGATTGCTGCGCGCCGGTGTGCGGTTGGAATGGCTCCGCGAGCTCGCGGTGGGTCCGCGCGGCGTGTTCGGCGAGCGTTACGACCTCGAGCCTGTGCCGCCTGTGCTGGAGGAGCCGGACCTGCGCGACTCGCTGGCCGCCCTGGGGGCGTCGCTGGAGCGCCTCGCCGCGTACTGCGGCTCGGCGTGCAGCAACACCGGCGACAAGGGCTGCGTGGCGGCTCTGGACCTGGTCGACGCCGGTCGAGCCCTGCTCGAGGCGCCGCCGGACGATCCTGACCAGCTGGCCTCTGCGCTGTTCGCTCTTCCATCCAGGTCGACGCCCACGGCGCCCGGAGGCGCCAAGGGCAACTGGGACGCCGAGCAGGGGGGCAAGGACGAGCTGCAGATCCTCTACCGCGAGGCCGTCGCTGGAGTCACGGACGCGCGGGAGGCGTACGCGTCGTTCATCACCCGTCTCGCCGTCGCCGTCGCCGACGCGTTCTCGCGCTGGGCGGCCGCGGCGCAGCTCGCCCAGGGCCGCCTCGACTTCACCGACCTGCTGGGCCTTCTCCGCGACCTGCTGGCCGGCGACCTCGTCGCCCGGGCGGCCCTCCAGGCCCGCTTCGCCTACCTCCTCGTGGACGAGTTCCAGGACACAGACCCGCTGCAGGCCGAGATCGTCTTCTTCCTCTGCGAGCGCACGCCGGTGGCGCGCGACTGGCGCGACGTCGTTCTGCAGCCCGGCAAGCTGTTCGTGGTCGGCGACCCCAAGCAGTCCATCTACCGGTTCCGCCGGGCGGACATCGGGATGTACGACCAGGTCAAGCGGATCGTCGCGGAGCAGCCGGACGGAACCGGGGCGCTCAAGGCGATCAGCCAGAACTTCCGCACCACGCCGGCGGTCGTCAACTGGGTGAACAACGTGTTCGCGGGGGTGTTCGACGACGACAGGGAGGAGGGGCGGCAGCCGGGCTACCAGTGGGTGGAGCCGTACCGGCTTCCTGTCGAGGGACCGCGTGTGGCCGTGCTGCTGGGCGACGACTTCGGCTCGGCGGCGGGCGCTGCCGAGGCGGCGCGGCGAGCCGAAGGACAGGCGCTCGCCGCGCTTCTGCTCGCCATGCACGGGGAGGAGCGTGACGCCTGGGCCGTGCAGGACCGAGAGGCGGGAGACGGCGCCACCGAGTCGCTGCGCCCACCGCGCTGGGGCGACGTGGCGATCCTCTTCCGCGCCACCACCGGCCTCGAGACCTACGAGCAGGCGCTGCGCGAAGCGGGCGTGCCGTACCGGGTGGACGGCGGCAAGTCGTACTTCGCCCGCCGGGAGGTGGACGACGCGCTGCTCTGCCTCCGCGCCGTGGACGATCCCGCGGACGGACCGGCTGTGTACGGAGCGCTGCACTCGTCACTGTTCGGATTCAGTGACGACGAGCTGTTCCTGTTCTGGGCGGCCGGCGGCCGGTTCGACCTGTTCGCCGCGCAGCCGGAGGGGCACGCGGCCGTGGCGGAGGCGCTCGCGACCTTGCGGGCGCTGCACGCGCACCGCGCCTCCAGCGAGCCGCACCACCTCGCGGCGGAGCTGCTGCGCCTCACCAGGGCGTCCGAAGTGCTCGCCGCCACGGGGTCGGGCGGCCCGCAAGCCATCGCCAACCTCGAGAAGCTCGTCGATCGGGCGCGCGCGTTCTCCGGCGCCGGCGGCCTGGGCCTCGGCGCGTTTCTGGCGTGGGCCGCCGAGGCCGGTGACGCCGCCGGCGAGCAGGAGTCACAGGTCGACGACGACGGCGACGTGGTCCACCTGCTCACCATCCACAAGGCCAAGGGGCTCGAGTACCCCATCGTCATCCTGGCCGGCGGGGCGCTCGGCGGCGGTGGTGGCGGTGGCGAGCCGATCGTCGACCGCGAGGAGCGGCGCCTGGCCATCAAGCTGAAGGCCGAGCTGCCGGGAGCCCCGGCGCGGGATCTCGAGCCGCGGCGGTACACCGCGCTCAAGGAGCGCGAGAAGCTCATGGAGGCCAGCGAGGCGCGCAGGCTGCTCTACGTGGCCGCCACGCGCGCCCGCGACCGGCTGGTCGTCACGTGTTTCGGGCGCCTGCGCAACAAGGACGGATCGGCGTCGGCCGTACTGCTCGGGCCCATCGCAGACGCGCTGCCTGCGCCGGCCCCGCTCGACGAGGCCTGCGAGGACGGCGGCCTGCTGGTGCTGCCGCCGGGAGTCCCGCCGGTTGCCGGCGACGCCGACGGGCCGCCGGACGCCGGCGACCTCGCCGCCGCCCGCAGAGACTGGGCGCGCCGGCGCGAGGACCTGCTCGGTGCGGCGCGCCGTCCCGCGCCCGCGACCAGCCCCAGCGGGCTGGAGCACGTGGACGAGGAGGTGCGCACCGGCGGTCCCGGCGCTCCGGCCGGCCGGTCGAAGGCGCTGGCGCTCGGATCGGCCGTGCATCGGATCATGGAGCTGTGCGACCTCGGCGACGAGTCGTCCCTTTCTCGGGCGGCCGAGGTCGCCGCCGGCGAGCTGGAGCGGCCCGACCTCGCCGGCGAGGCGGCCGAGCTCGCGGCCGCGTGCTGGCGCTCCGCGCCCGTGCGCGCGGCCGCCCGGGCGGCCGCCTCAGACCCGGACGACGTGCACCGGGAGATCCCGGTGGGCGCGCTGCTCGACGGTGTCGTCGTCAGCGGGGCCGTCGACCTGCTCTACCGTGGGGAGGACGGGTGGGTCGTCGTCGACTTCAAGACCGACCGCGCCGCGGAGCGCGACGTGCTGCTCGCCCGCTACCGGCCGCAGGGCGCCGCCTACGCGCTCGCGGCAGAGGCGCTGCTCGGTGCGGGCAGCGTGCACGCCGTGTGTTTCGTCGCCGCACGAGCGACAGAGCCGGACGGCGGCGCGCTCGTGATCGCGGTGGCGGTCGACGACCAGTTGCGCGGGGAGGCGCGCCGGGAGATAGCCGCGGCCGCCGGCGAGGGCCGCGCCCTGCGCGACGACGAGCTCGCAGCCGGTGATCCAGTCCCCGACGCCGCCCTTCAGTAGGAGTCGCCGCGCACGTTCTGCGTCGTCCGGGTCGCGAGGCCTGACCTGACCGCCACGGTGGTACAACCCGGGGCAGCGACCTCAGGAGGCACTCATGCCCACCTTCGATCACAAGATCACTCCCATGCTCTGGTTCGACGGTCAGGCCGAGGATGCGGCCGACCAGTACGTCTCGATCTTCCCGGACTCCTCGATCGGCGCGACCAGCAAGCTGCCGGACGGCACGACGCTCGTCGTCGAGTTCACGCTGGCCGGCCACCGGTTCACGGCGCTCAACGGCGGTCCCCAGTACTCGTTCACGCCTGCCGTCTCGTTCGTCATCGACTGCGAGACCCAGGAGGAGGTCGATCACTACTGGGGCCTGCTCGGTGAGGGCGGCGAGCCGGAGGCGCAGCAGTGCGGGTGGCTGAAGGACAGGTTCGGCGTCTCGTGGCAGGTGGTTCCGCGGCAACTCTCCGAGTACATGAGCGACCCGGACCCGGAGAAGGCGGGGAGGACCATGCAGGCCATGCTCCAGATGAAGAAGCTGGACATCGAGGGCCTGCGGCGGGCGCACGACGGCGAGGAGTGAAGCCGCGAGGTTGACGAGTCGGCTCCGGGGCGGCACCGTCTTGGGCGTGACTGCTGCGGACGACATCCGGCCCGGCGACCTGCCCGCCGGCGACTTCGGCGCCTGGCTGGCGGAGATGCGCCTCGCCCTGCGTCACGAGGTGGATGCCGACGTGCCGTGCGGCGACTGCTGCGCGTGCTGCTCCACGGCGCACTTCGTGCACATCGGGCCCGGCGAGACCGAGGCCTTGGAGGTCGTCCCGCGCGTCCTGCTGTTCGCGGCGCCGGGCATGCCGGACGGTCACCTGGTGCTGCCGTACGACGCACGCGGCCGGTGCCCGCTCCTGGACGAGGACGGCCGGTGCACCATCTACGACCACCGGCCGCTCACCTGCCGCACCTACGACTGCCGGGTCTTCGCGGCCGCCGGCCTGGACGCGGACCGCGACGCGATCACGGAGCGGGCGCGGCGCTGGCGCTTCGCCTGCCCTGCGCCCGGTGACGCCGAGCAGCAGACCGCCGTCCGCGCCGCCGCACGCTGGATCCGCGAGCACGCGGCGGCGTTCCCCGGCGGAGAGGTGCCCGAAGACCCGGCGCAGCTCGCCGTGCTCGCCGTCCGGGTGGCGGACGTCTTCTTGCCGAGCGGTCCGGTCGCAGCCGGGGCAAGCGAGGCCGCCGTCGCGGACGCCATCGTCCGGGCGGCGCGCTGACCCAGCGGCCGCTCGGCCAGTCGCGCGCTGCCGAGGCGAGCAATCGTTCGAATCTGTTGCAGTCCAGCGCACAGAGTTCTAGATTGTGCGCGAGGATAGGTCTAACTTCACTTCAGGTTCAGCCCAGGGACCTGCCAGCGCGACAGGAACCTCGCCGGGTCCGGCCGGCAGGAGGTGCAGCGTGCCACAGTCAGAGTCTGAGGTGGGGGTCTACGCGATCACCGCCACCAGCGAGATGACGAGCATCCCCGTGACGACGCTCCGCTCGTGGGAGCGCAGCTTCGGCGTCGTGGTGCCGATGCGCACCGGCGGCGGTCACCGCCTGTACAGCCAGGAGGACATCGAGCGGCTGCGCTGGCTCAAGGCCAAGATAGACTCGGGAGTCCAGGCCAGCGTGGCGCACCAGCTCCTGGAGGCCGAACTGACGCGGGTCGGCGGCGTCGCCCGCGAGGCGGAACGGCGCGGCGCCTTGATGATCATGGTCGCGGAGCGCGACCCCATCACGGCCGACCTCGAGCGGTTCTTCCTCGAGAGCGCCGGCTACGACGTGAGGGTGGTGCTCGACGGCCGCACCGCGGTGCAGGAGGCCGAAGCCATGCTGCCCGACCTCGTCGTCGTCGACGTCATCCTGCCCGGCGTGAACGGCCTTCAGGTGTGCCGCGGTCTCAAGTCCAATCCCACGACCGCGGACATCCCGGTGGTGGTGTTCAGCGTCCTGGACGTTCGCGAGCGCGCGCTGGACGCCGGTGCGGACGCGTTCCTGCTCAAGCCTCTCGAGCAGCCGCGGTTGATCGACCTGATCCGCAACATGCTGTCCCGCGCCGCGGCCGGGACACCGAAGGGAGCGTGAGGGATGGAGCGCGTAGACAGCGGCAACGCCGCCCTCGACCGGATCCTCGGCGGCGGGTACGTCTCCGACTCCACCAACCTCATCATGGGCCTGCCGGGCACCGGCAAGACGGTGCTCGCGCAGAGCATCATCTTCCACGCCGCCACACCCGAGCGCCCCGCACTGTTCCTCTCCACGGTCTCGGAGCCGCTGGACCGCATGCTCCGCTACGTGCAGCAGTTCGAGTTCTTCGACCCGGAGATGATCGGGGGTGCGCTGCTCTACGAGGATCTCAGCGACACGTTGCGGCGCGGCGACCTCCAGGCGGCCGTCGACCACGTCATCGCGTTGATCAAGGAGCACCGGCCGGCGTTCCTCGTCATCGACAGCTTCAAGGCGCTCCACTCGTTCTCGAAGTCGGCCAACGAGTTCCGCACCGCTCTCTCCGTGCTCTCGGCCGTGCTCTCGTCGCTCGCCATCACCTCGTTCTGGGTCGGCGAGTACTCCAGTGACGAGATCGCCGAACTGCCGGAGTTCGCCGTCGCGGACAGCGTGGTGGAGCTGGTGCTGAAGAAGACCGGCACGGGCGACGTGCGCTACCTGCGCGTGACCAAGCAGCGCGGGAGCGGGTTCGCGGTGGGCGAGCATGCGTTCAAGATCGGCGCGGGCGGGATCGAGCTCTTCCCGCGCCTCGTCACCCCCGAAGTCCCGATCAGCTACGAGCTCGCGACTGCGCGATTGACCACAGGAGTCGAAGCCCTGGACGTGATGCTCTCCGACGGGATCTGGAAGGGCAGTTCCACCATCGTCTTCGGCCCGCCCGGCAGCGGCAAGACGCTGCTCGGCCTGCACTTCATCTTCCGCGGCATCGAGCGCGGGGAGAAGGGGCTGATCGCGACCATGCAGGAGAACCCCACGCAACTCCAGCGCATCGTCCAGGGGTTCGGCTGGGACCTGCAGGAGGCGATCGACTCGGGGATGCTCACGCTGCGCTACATCTCGCCGGTCGGCTGCTACATCGACGAGATCGTCGCCCGGGTGAGCGAGGACGCGCACCGGGAGGGCAGCCAGCGCGTCCTCGTCGACAGCATCAACGACCTCGCCGTGGCCACCGACGACACGCGCTTCCGCGACTTCATGTACTCCTTCGTGCAGTACCTGGCCGTCAACGGGATCTCCGCGTTCATGACCCACGAGATCCGCGACCTCTTCTCGACCACGGTGTTCTCGCGCTACGGCATCAGCCACATGTCCGACAACGTGCTGCTGCTCAACTTCGTGCGCGAGGGCACGCAGATCAAGCGGTCGATAGCCGTCATCAAGACGCGCGCCAGCAGCCACGATCCGGGCATGCGCCAGTTCCTCATCACGCCGGACGGCATCGTCATCGGCGAGCCGTTCGGGGGGGCGCTGCCGTGGGAGGCAGCGGACTGAGGGGCGTGTGCGACGAGCCTCAGCCCGCGGCCGCGCCTGACGAGCCTCATCCGGCGGCGCCCTTCGGCTCCTGGGTGGCGGCCACGCTGGACACGCTTCTGCGGGACGCCCCGGCCGACGTGCCGTGCGGCCCGTGCAACGCCTGCTGCCGCACGTTCCACCAGATCCACCTCCGGCCGGGGGAGAAGCGGGCGCGCAAGCGGCTCCCCAAGGAGTACCTCACGGTCGCCCGCGGCCTGCCGCCGGGGTACCTGCTGCTCGGCTACACCGAGGACGGTGCGTGCCCGGTGCTCATCGGCGGCCGGTGCACCATCTACGAGGACCGGCCGCTCGTCTGCCGCACCTACGATTGCCGGCTCTACGCGGCGACCGGCGTGGAGCCGGACCGCGCCGAGATCGCCGTCCAGGTGCGGCGGTGGCGCTTCACGTACCCGGGGGAGGAGGACCGCGAGCGGCAGGAGGCGGTGCTCGCGGCGCTGCGCTTCATCCGGGAGACGCCGTCCTGCCTGCCGGGCGAGGCCGCGCGGCGCCAGCCGATCCGCCTCGCCACCCTGGCCGTCGTCGCGCACGAGCTCTTCCGGCCGGGCGCGACCCGCGGTGCGCGGCGGCGCCCGGTCACCGACCGCGACAGGATCGCCGCCGTCGCCGACGGCAACGAGGAACTCTTCGGCGACGGTTGACGCCCCACGGCCGCCCCACATACCCTGAGGTCAGCCCCGGCGCCCGCCGCGGGCGCGTCGGCCGAAGGGAGGGTGTGATGGGTAAAGAGCTCGCCATCCTCGCGCACGACACGGTCGACCAGCCTCCCCCAGCCACCAGCATCTGACGCCGGCTGAGCGCCCCTGCGGGGCGTAGCTCCGGCTCATCTCCGCCTGCAGTCCGGGCGGTCTCCCACGTGCTGCACGCCCCTTCGCGGCGTCCTCGTTCGGCCGTGGTAGAGTCTCGCCCAGTGCTGCATATTCCGTATGCATGAGTGAAAACCAGCGCCCTCGAGGCGCCAGGCACACGTAGAGGAGCGAGACATGATCAAGGTCGCTGAGTGGGGCACCGGCATGATGGGTCAGGGCCTTCTGGGCTACATCCTCGACCGGCCCAAGGACATCGACCTCGTCGGCGTCATCGTCACCAACCCGGCCAAAGAGGGGAAGACCGTCGGCGAGCTGCTGGACAGGCCGTGCGACGTCAAGATGACCACCGACTTCGAGGCCGTGCTCGCCAAGAAGCCGGACGTGGTCTGCATCAACACGCAGAGCAACCTCGACGAGGTCGAGCCGCAGATCCTCCCGGCGCTCCAGGCCGGCTGCAACGTCATCTGCATCGCCGAGAAGATCAGCTACCCGTGGGCAAGCGACCCTGAGCGCGCAGAGCTGTTCGACAAAGTGGCCAAGGAGAACGGCGTCAGCATCCTCGGCACCGGCATCAACCCCGGCTTCGTGCTCGACGCCCTCATCGTCATGTGGAGCTCCATCTGCCTGCGCGTCGACTCCATCGAGGCCTCTCGCGTCAACGACCTCTCGCCGTTCGGCCCCACCGTGATGGTCGGCCAGGGCGTCGGCACCACGGTCGAGCAGTTCGAGAAGGGCGTCGCCGACGGCAGCATCGTCGGCCACATCGGCTTCCCCGAGTCCATCGAGCTCATCGCCAAGGCGCTGGGCTGGAAGATCGACGAGATCATCGAGACCCGTGAGCCCATCGTGACCGAGGTCGAGCGCTCCACGCCGCACGTGCACGTGCCGGCCGGCTGGGTCGCGGGCTGCAAGCAGGTGGGCAAGGGCTACGTCGACGGAGAGCTCAAGATCCACCTCATCCACCCGCAGCAGATCCACCCCGAGATGGCCAACCAGGGCACCGGCGACTACATCAAGATCGTCGGCGACCCCAACGTGAACATGGTCAACTCGCCGGAGATCCCGGGCGGCAAGGGCACCTACGCCAGTACCGGCAACTACATCCCGCTCATGAAGGACGCCAGGCCCGGCATGCTCACCGTGGTCGACATGCCGCTGCCGCGCTTCTGGACGCCGACGGTCTGA
>CAVVGY010000004.1:0-150585 GCA_963747935.1 uncultured Thermoleophilia bacterium
ACTTTGATGGTGGTGACCCCGTCCGCGTTCTGGAACAGACCGCGCCCAGTACCGGATGGTTCGTCGCTGAACTGAGCACGAGAGTGCCGGAGCCTCTTCCTTTCGAGAGACGACCACACTGGTGGTCGCAGACGCATCGCCGCACTTGGCCAAGACCTCTGCCTTGGCTCCAAGACTCCGGACTTCGACGTCGACTTCGCCGCAGGCACCTTCATGGCACACGGTCACCATGGTCATCTGGCCGACCAGAACGGGCCTGAGTCAGACATCGGTCACCGGCACCGTCCTCGCGACGTCTATGCTCGCCAAGCGTTGAGCCGGCGGATCAGCGGCTCGAGCACACCGTCCGGGCTCGTGCTCGCGAATTCGCCGTCGCCGACTGACACGCCATCTTGTCCGCCGGGCGACCGTCGAGTGTGCAGTCTTCACCTGGTAGGCGTCGGCCTCTTCCGGCACCGACCTGTATGTCTGGCGGCTCGCCTTGGTCGGGGAGGCCGGCGAGCTCCTCTTCGATGTCCGCATTTCCTCATTGATGGTGTCGGGCCGAGCCTGCCGCGCGACAGCGTCAAGCGCCCGCCTTGTCCCTGGCTGACCAAGAACGACCCTCCTCTGCCTCCGCCCGTTCCACCTCGAACTGCCACGAGTAGCGGAGGTGGTTCGACCCGCCGCCAGCCTTGATGCTCGAGTTCGACGGGATGGTTCCGCTCCAGTACGTCCCGCCCGCGCAGGACTGGGTTGACCCGGTCCATGGGTCGAGGCACCAGCCTGAAGTTCGGGTCGTCGAAATCCCTCGCCCGAGGCTTCGTCGATGAGGACCTGGAGCTCGCCTCCGAACCATCCGGAGTGCATGCTGCTTTCGAGGTCGAACAGCGTGTTTTCATAATGACACTGGCCCTTGACCGGGTGCCCGTTCGGCCTCGAAGAAGAACTGCCGGGGCCTTCATCACCACGACGTTCGGGAAGTCTCCAGATTCTTAGGTGCGCGCTCGCGCTGTTGCTCGGAAATCCACCCTCTCGTTCACGACGACTTCTTGGTCGGGGTACTGGTAGAGAGCTGATCGTCCTCCGTGTTCATGTTCAACAGCAGCCTTGCGTAGGGGGTCGCTCATGATGTTGCGCAAAGTCCGCGAAGTGGTCGAGAGGGCTGTATTGAGGGTGTCGTGGCGCGGGCATCGGAACTGCGGATCGACGAGGATCTCACCATGGTCCCCGATCCCCTTGGGGCACCAACGAGGCTTCGGTCTGCCTCAGTCGCTTTGCGAGGCGGGACGAGCTTTTCCACGAACCGTCCGGTCGAAGGACCACTATCGAGAATTGGCCTTCGTCGGATGGTCCGAACGTGACCGGACCGAACGCGGCCAGGTCCTTCGCCGGCGTCCAGGTTGCCGCGCTTCTGCCTGCCCTCAATCCGGACAAGCAGCCCAGCCCCTGGTGATTGGTCCGACCAGATTCTTGATGCCTGTGGCTCGGTCGCGGACGATCACTTTCCAGGGCTGATTCTTGCGGTGTTCGACCTGCACGAGGATGCGGCCCGGGTCGCATCGCGACAGTTCGACGTCCGCGTCGCCGTCGTGGAGTTGGTAATCAGCTCGATGAGCCCTCGGACGATCTCGCCCTTCATAGCTTGTTAGAGCGCTCCTGCGAGAACGCCCAGTAGGTGTACTCGACTCGACCCTCTTGACCCGCTCGTCTCGTCATGCCTTCGTCCCCCCAAACCACTCCGCAGTCCTTCGGATCGATGTCCCAGGAAACCAGCGAGATCCTCATCCGGCCTCCAGCACTGCCGGCCTCCAGCGACTTGCAGTGCCGTAGCCACTCGGATGCAGGACTGTCGGGCGAGCACATGAGTAGGTCTGCGACGGCGATCCTCGTGAGCTCCGGTTGTTGTCCAGAGAGGAACGCCTGGGTGAGAGGATTGTCTCTCAGCTCGTTGAGCACGCGCTGGTTTCTCCTCCGGGTTGGCGGATTCGCCGATGGAGAGCCGAATGCGTGACCGAAGATCGCGAGCTTGGTCCGCACGTACTCGACGCCCTCAGCGGTGAGCTGCCGCTTCAGACCGTCAGGACTGCGCAGCAACATCGCGGGGTGTTCTCCTCGAAGTCTCGAAGCGCCTTCGAGAAGGTCTTGTAATTGGGGTAGGGATGCGTCCTGAAGCCGAAGCGCTGAGGCGCCAGTTCGTAGCACTTGACAGCGATGTCCTCCACGTCGACGAACGACGAGCCGCCGCCCAGCAGATGCAGGGCGTAGGGGACGACGTCGGGGTTGTCCACAACGGAGATGCTCTTGGGCTTCACTGTTGCCGCCATTGTCTGGATCGAGGGCCGTATCCAGCATCTCAAGGGATTGCCACCAGTTCTCACATGAGTCCGAGCTGCGAGCAACGGAGTAGTGACCTCGCGCCACTTGGCTCAGCGCTCCTACTTCCTTCAGGGCTGCGATCACCAGGTAGATCTGATAGGCGGGAACACCCTTGGCTTTCAGATCACGGTCTGCTTCCGAAGCGGCCCAGTTCTTCTGGCCCATAGCCGAGCGTTGGTCAATCCACGCGCACACCGCGTCAAAGGACTTCCTTCGGGGCCTCGTGTCGATACTCCTTGGCGGTCTTCTGCTTGCCCTTGCCCAGCTTCACGAGCCGCCCATCTGAGACATAGAAGCGCGGGTAAGTGTTGGCCGCCTTCCGCGTGCGGCTCCCGCTCTGAACCGGCTGGGAATGTCTAACCGCGGATGTTGCCGGATCCGCTGAGAGTGCAGTCTTGATCCTTGCCGAGATCCGCGCGACATCAGCCGCCAGGTCAATGAGCTCGCGCGCCACGTCATACTCCGACTTTGACTTCAACAGCGAGAAGGCCTCGTCTTGAAGCATCCGCTCAAGTGCCGCTGCGGTCGAGAGGATTTCATCGCCCGTCATTCATCCCTCCGTGTTCCATAGAATAGAGTAGACATAACTTACCTCTATTGCTCTATTCTGTCAAACAAGAGGGCGTCGTCCCGATGTTCGACGACCGAGAAACCGACCCTTAGGACGGCAGACGGCGAGACTCTTCCCTCGGCCTGCGACGCTGATTCCCTCCGACCCGCGCGATAGTGTCGGCCCATGAACCCCGAGCGCCTCACCGGCTTCGTCTACCCCGTGAAGAAGAACGGCGTCCCCGTGCGCGGCCGTTGGCAGTTCGTGTGCCGTCATGAACCCCGAGCGCCTCACCGGCTTCGTCTACCCCGTGAAGAAGAACGGCGTCCCCGTGCGCGGCCGCTGGCAGCTGTGGGTGAACCTGCCGTCCGAGCCTGCGTTCGACAGGGACGGGCAGCCGGTGCTCGACGCCAAGGGGAGGCAGAAGCAGCGCTACCCGAAGACCACCAAGGTGGTCGAGGCCAGGGCAAGAAGGCCGCCGAGCGACTGCTAGAGACATGGATCGCCGAGCTCGAGGCGCACCGCACCATCGACCCCGATCGCCTGCAGCTCGCCGAGCTCCTCGACCGCTGGCTCGAGGCGACCCGCGGCGAGATGCGCGTCGCCAGCTACAACTCCTACAGGCGCATCCGCCGGATCCACGTCGACCCGGCCCTCGGCCAGGTGCTCGCCGGCAAGCTCACCCGCGCGCAGCTCTCGACCTACTACGCCGCGAAGATGCGCGGCAGCAAGAAGAGGAAGCCGCTGGCCGAGACCACCGTCGCCCACCACCACGCGATGCTCAAGACCGCCTACAACTGGGCGCTCGAGGAGGAGCTGCTGCTGGTCAACCCGGCGCTGCGCGTCAAGAACCCGCCGGCGCTGCGCCCGAAGACGCGCCCCGTCTGGAGCATGGGGGAGATCGCGAGCACGGTGATCAAGGCGCGAGGCCTGCAGGTCCACGCCGCCGGCGTGCTCGCCGGCTTCTCCGGCCTGCGGGTCGGGGAGGTCGCGGGCCTGCTCTGGAGCGACCTCGACCTGGAGAGAGGCTTCGTCACCGTCTGCCGCACCGTCGAGGAGGACGACGACGGCACGCTGCTCGAGTACCCGCCGAAGAACGGCAAGGCGCGGACCGTGCCGCTGCCCGCCGCCGCCTGCGACGAGCTGCGCGTCTGGCTCGCGGCGCAGAAGGAGTACCGCCTGGCCCAGGGGCCGGCATGGAACGAGGCGGGCCGCGTCGTCCCCAAGAAGGACGGCACGCCAGATGGCGCCTTCGACCCTGAAGAGCCAGTGGTGGAACTGGGTGGCGCGGCAGAAGATCGACCCGCACCTGCCGATCCACGGCCTGCGGGACTCGTTCGGCACCTGGGTCTACGAGACCTACGGCGTCAAGCAGGCGCAGGAGTGGCTCGGGCACTCCGACCCGGCGACCACGCTGCGCCACTACGTGCGCCTCACCACGGCTGCGCGGGCAAAGGCCGTGGCCGGGCTCGACGAGGTGACGCGGGCGGCGCTCGAGGCGCCGAGGAGAAGGTCCTCGAGGACGCCCAGCCCGCTTGAGGACAACGTCGTCTCGCTCGCCAGCCGGCGTCGGTAGCCAGCGCCCGCGAGTCCTCGCAGACCCGCTCCGTCGGCGGCCATGTGGGCCTCGAATCCTGACGGAGGGCGCAGCCGACGGAGGTATCGACGACGACGAGCCGCGAACGTAATCGAGAGGCTCGAGGCCGACCGTCGTAATCAGCGAGGGCGCCACGAGCGAAGGCGAAGAGTCTGCGTTGACGTAGGTGCTTACAGGTCGGGGTCGAGCCCGGCGGAGCGCGGTCGCCCGCGCGAGCCGAGGTGGCAGGGATGCGTACCGCGAGCAGCTTCCCTTGCGGCCATAGCGGGGTCGAGCAGCTTCTCCGGCTCCACCCCGGCGGCTCGGCGCGCACGATCGAGCCGAGGATCGCTCGTGGAAACGGGCCATGCCGGCCTCGACTGCGTCGCGCAGCGCGCTCGAAGTCGACAGCAGGGACCGTCTCGCCGGAGCGACTGCGGGGTGGCCGCGAATTCGACGATCTCGCTCGGACGACGGCACCGACGAGCTGCTCGCGGGAGCCGTAGTGGTGCTGCAAGGCCGTGGCTGCATGCCGGCCGCCAAGGCGATGTCGCGGATGCGCACAGCCGAGAAGTGCCCTCGGCGAACGGCGTCGTGGAGCCTTCAGGATGGCGCCTGCTCCTCTCCATGTAGCGCGTGCGGGCTGATGTCAACTGTTATGGTTAGTGTATCGGGAGACACTAGGTCGACGGTTTACAGGCCGACGAGTAGCAATACAGATAGTTCAGTTAATCGTGACGCACGCGGCGTCGCGCGGGGTACGGGGGTTGCTCACGTGAAGTCAGTCGACGGTGTGCGCATCGAGCGGTGTTCTTGATGTTCCTCATCAGGTTTGGTGAGCTCTCGCTCTCGCGGGCGCCGGCCTGGGCTATGCGCCCTTCTACGCGCCCATCGCGCCCGGGCCGGCGACCGTGCTGCCCGACTCGTCGGGGTCGCCCGCGGCCGCCCGCTGCAGAGCGCGAACGTGCCGCAGAACCCCGGTCTGGCGCCGATTCCCTACAGCTACCTGCACAACGACAGCTGGAACAGCGACACGTCCATCTCCGGGACCGCTGGGGACCGACCTCGAGACCTTCTCGTCGACGCTCGGCATGCCCGACCTCCTGCACCTGAACGGCGCGACCGCGACCATGGGCTTCGACCGCTACGGGCACATGATCGCGCCTTCATCAACTCGCATCTCGATGAAGCGTCCTGGTGCTCGACCAGACGTCGCTCGAGGTCCTCGTGCAGCTACTCGCTCGGCGGCGGGCACCACCAGCCAGCTGGGCAACGCCTACTGGTACCTCGACAACAACGGCCGCGTCGTCATCGGCAAGGGCACCCACGAGATCGTCACGCTGCGCGAGGGCGGCACCGCGGACGCGCCCACCCTCGAGCTCGTCCGAGGCAGGAGCGTATGACTCGACGAGGTCATCCCGGCCGGCGACAAGGTCGCCGGCCTGCTCCCGACTGGCAGAGGCGCACCTGGTTCCAGACGGCCGGCGTGAGCGGCGGCGCCGGGCCGCGGGTCGGCGTGATCACCCACTCCACGGGGACGGTCAAGTACGTCAAGCTGCGCGACGGCGAGGTCTGCTCCAACGGCCTGGCGGTCGCCAAGAGCGGCGCCTACATCCTCACGTCGCGGCGGCTCTACAAGCTGGCCGCCGGTAGTCGACGGCAAGCCGCACGTGGTCTGGTCGGCGCGCCTACGACACCACGGGGACGCTCAAGCCTGGGCAGTACTCGCTGGGCTCGGGCACCAGCCCAACGATCCTGGGCGGCGGCAAGTACGTGGCGATCACCGACAACGCCGTCCCGATGAAGATCGTGGTGTACCGGACCGCGAACTTGCTCGCGCGGGCCGAGAGGCGCGGTGCTCGACTCGATCCCCGTGTTCAAGGACATGGCGGGCCAGGCGGCCGAGAACTCGCTGGTGGGCTACCGCAACTCGATCGTCGTCGAGAACGGCTACGGGTACTCCTGCGGCTTCGACGCCGCCGGCAACATGACCTCGACCACCAACCTGCCCGGCTTCGAGCGCGTCGACATCGGCAGCGACGGCAAGCTGCGCAAGGTCTGGGAGAACACCGTTCGTCGCCTCGAACACCGTCCCGACGCTGGCGACAGAGACCGGGCTCATCACATCGTTGAGCGGCAGAAGGATCCGGTGAACGGGTGTAGGCGTCTACTACTGGACGGCCCTGGGACTTCCGCACCGGCTAGATCGGTCTGCCGCAAGCTGGCCGGCACCGGGCATCAACTACGACGGCTACTGGTGGACCACGATGCTCGGGCCGGAGCGGCGCGTACTACGTCGCCGCCTACGGCGGCCTCGCCGATCGCGAGGAGGAGGGAGGGGTAGCGAGGTGCGGCCACGATCGCGGTTGCGGTCGGCGGGCCGTGGCGATGAGGGACGGCGAGTGAAAGGCACCACAGGCGCAGAGCCGGAGGGGGCGGATGAGTCGTTGGCCTCCGTCCGTCGCCGCGCAGGTTTCCTGCAAATTTCGCAACTTTTTCGCAACTCTGGTATTCTGGTCCGGCTGTCGCAGAGGAAAAACCCCTGCAAATCGGCACAATGCCCTCGTAGCTCAGTGGATAGAGCACAGGTTTCCTAAACCTGGTGTCGCTGGTTCGATTCCAGCCGGGGGCACCACTTTGTTGTCGTACTCCGGGTGACACTGGGCGCTTTGGTGTTGCGGCGCTCGGCGCCTACTCCCAGGTCCACTCGTTGACCCACTCGAATGCGGGAAACGTCCAGACGATGCGCTCAACGGTCGCGCTCCTGGGCACCTCGAAGGCCAGGACTCCCCACAAGGCCTCATCCGGCCCCAGTCGACCTGATGAAAGCGCCTCGGATGTCGCCCTTGAGGGTCCGTAGCTGTGCCCCTCCTGGTCGAAGGCGGTGAACGTTCCGGCGGCGTAGCGCCTGCGTCCACCGCTGTCGTTCTCGAGGGTGACCTCTGCGACGACTATCTTCATGCCTGGCGCGCGCGTGGGTGCCTCGGGACGTTCGACCGGCGTCTCGACGCGGGCGTAGAGGTCGGTGATCTCCTGACTCTCGCCCCATGAGGTCCGCCTGCCCAGCGGGTTCTCCGTGAAGTCCACCGTATCCCCCGCGACCGGCGACGCGCCGTCCACCACCGGCGTGGGCGTGGTGCTCGGCGAGCTCGGGAGCGAGCTCTCCGTGCTCCCGCAGGCGGCCGGCGCAAGGGCTCCAACGAGCGCCAGGAGCATGGCTGCGAACCAGAGGCTCGGATGCTTGCCGTGTTGCTCGTTCACGTCCGCCCCCTTCTTGCGGAATCCCGACATCACCGCCCCGCAGGCATGCGAGGACAGATGCGAGAGTTAGACGGCCGACGGCCCCTTTTCTTCGACCGTTGGAGATGCGCTGGGGCGGGTCCGACTCCAGCGGGACCAACTGGTGCGTTGCCGTTAGGGGAACACTCCAGGTACGGAGCCGGCTTCTTTGGGGAACGGGGGGATGCCGTGCCGGCGGCGAGCGGAAAGGAGATCCCATGAGCACTGCGACGTATCCGATGCGCCGGGCGCTCCACCTGCGGCTGGACGCGGGCCTCGACGACCTCGAGGTCGCCTCGACGCTGCACGGCGTGGCCGTCGACCGCCTGCGCTGCTTCGAACTCGGCGAGGTCGAGCTCACGCCGGTCGAGCTGTCCGAGCTCGCCGACCAGCTCGCGCTTCGATCGGACTGGCGTGGCGATCCCGGCCAGTTGCGGGAGCTCGTCGGGCCGGACGGTTCGGCATACGACCTCGCCGCCGACACCGCCGAGATGCTCGGTGTCATCCGTGACGCGTTGAAGGCGGAGCACGAGCGCCGGTCGGCCGCGGCCGCCGAGATAGGCGAGCTCGAGCAGACGCTGGCGTCGGCGACCGACGCCAGCTGGGTGCGCCTCGCCTCCCTGTGGCATCCGATCGGCGACAGCCGGGTCTTCAGGGAGATCACGCTGCGCGTGGCCCGGGATGCGCACGCCGACGCCGAGTCGTTCGTCCACAAGCTCACCACCGCGCTCAAGGACGCTCGGCGAGGCTGAGAGAGTGAGCGGTCAGAGCTTGGAGCCGAACCGCCGCAGCAGGTCCCTACGTCTGCCAGAGGGGGATCCATGACCGCCCACGCAGGTGCGCAGAGCGCGCGAGCCGCTTTCAGAGCCCCAGCGTACGGCCTGAGATACCTCGTCGACTACCACGTTCTCCGCAAGAAGACGCCGCTCATCCGCGGGCTCGTCCTCACCAACCGCTGCAATCTGCGTTGCCGGCACTGCAGAGTTGCGACGCGCGGCCCCCAGGACCTTGACTTCGCGGAAGTGACGGCCGCCGTCGATGCCTTCTACCGCGAAGGCGGCCGTTGCCTCTATCTGGAGGGGGGCGAACCCTTCCTCTGGCAGGACGGGCCTCGCCGGCTCGACGACGTCGTCGAGTACGCCCACGGCCTCGGGTACATGACCGTCGTCGTCTACACCAACGGCACGCTTCCCCTGCGCACGTCGGCCGACACGGTGTTCGTCAGCGTGGATGGGCTTGGCCCCACCCACGACGCCCTCCGCGGAGCGTCGTTCGACCGGATCATGAGGAATGTCCGGGAGTCGGCGCACGAGTCGCTCTTCATCAACTACACGGTGAACTCCCGCAACAAGGACGACGTTCGTGCGTTCTGTGACTACGTCGAGGGCGTGCACAACATCCGTGGCGTCTTCTTCTACCTCCACACGCCGTACTACGGCCACGACGCGCTCGAGCTCGACTCCGTAGAGCGGCAACGCGTCTTGAACGAACTGCTCTCTCTCCGCGGGCAGTACCGGATCCTCAATTCCACTGCGGGACTGCGATCGGCGCTGAGGAACGACTGGGCGCGGCCGATGACGATCTGTTCCGTCTATGAGAAGGGCATCGTCCACGAGTGCTGCAGGTATCCGGGCGACCCCGGATTGTGCCGCAAGTGCGGCTACTTGAGCTACGCCGAGATCGACCAGGTCCTGAGACTGAAGCCCTCTGCCGTAGCCAATGCCCTCAAGTACTTCTGAGGATGTCGTATCGGGGGTTGCCTTGACCCAAGAACGTGATGGCTCCCGCGGCGCGCTCCCGGGAGCCGCGGCGATAGAGCGGCTGCTGCGACGCTCCCTTCTGGGACTCCTCACGGGGGAGCGCGAGATCCGCCTGACGAGCATGGTCCCCTCGTACAGCGAGCTTCGCAAGAAGTTCGAGGAGATCGATTCGCTAGGGCTCTACATCCACATCCCGTTCTGCGAGCAGATCTGCCCCTACTGCCCCTACAACAAGGTGCTCTACAGCAGCGGCCTGGCCGAGGGCTACGTGAGAGCCCTGAAGAGAGAGATCGATCTCTACGCCGGCATCGTGGCCCACAAGCCCGTCACGTCGTTCTACATCGGCGGCGGGACTCCAACCACGATGCTGTACAGCGGTCTGGCGGAGATCATCGAGCACGTGCGTCGGACGTTCGATCTCCAGTGCGACATCCACATGGAAAGCCATCCCAATCATCTGAGCGCCGCCAATCTGGGCGCGATCAAGTCGCTGGGAGTGCAGCACTTGAGCATCGGGGTGGAGGCGCTGGTCGACAGGCACCTGAGGACGCTGTGTCGGCCGTACACCGCAAGCCAGGTCAAAGAGGCCGTTGCGCGGGCGGTCTCCCAAGGCTTCAAGTGCGTGAACGTGGACGTGATGTTCGCCCTGCCCGGCCAGACCTGCCGGGAGATCGAAGATACCGGGCACGAGCTCGTCGAGCTAGGGGTGGACCAGGTGGCGGCCTATCCACTGTTCCTCTTCCCCTACACACCCATGGGGAGGACCGATCTCGGGCGAGGACACGTCATCCGGCAGAGCCTCAAGAGACGCCAGATGATGAGCATTCTCGAGGGGATCTTCTCTCAGTCCGGCTATGAGAGGACTTCGGTGTGGGCGTTCACGAAGCGGGCCGCCCCCCGGTACTGCTCGGTGACGGTACCGCTCTACCTGGGTCTGGGGGCCAGCGGCGGGTCGTATCTCAGGGACGTGTTCTACCTCAACACCTTCAGCGTGGCTGAGTACGTGAAGGCCTTGGAGGACGGCCGCATGGGCGTCGCGCTATCGGTCGATCTGACCGAGGCCATGCAGCGTGCCGGCTGGCTGTACTGGCGGATCTACGAGACCCGCTTCCGCAGGGCCGACTACCTGGAGCGGTTCGGCGAGGAGCTCGACGGGGCGTACGGCCGCTACTTGAGACCCATGAGCCGGCTCGGTCTTCTGCGGGATGACGGCGAGCGCATCGCGTTGTCGGATAGTGGGGCCTTCTGGCTTCACGCGTGCGAGGACCTGCTGTCCATCGACTACGTCAGCAAGCTCTGGGGTACGTCACAGCGAGACCCTTGGCCGGAGCGAGCCATCTTGGCGTGAACCCGGCGGATGGCGCCGCGTACTGCCGCCGAGTCTGACAGGACCCTGGACTGTGCAGCACGATCGCGCCCGGCTGGCCGCGCGACGTCCTGGAGCAGGGTCACGGACCTGCTTCCATCCGCTCCTCGGGCAGATCGTCCATTCCCATGGCGCTCGTGACGTATCGCCCGAACAACGCCTACGGGCGGGCCGCCTTGAGCTGCGCCAGCGTCTTGCCCAGCGCCTGGATCTGGCGCGCGTAGGTCGCCAGGTCTCCGCGCCGCAGCGACGCCTGCGCGGCGGCGTACTGCGCGTTGGCCTTGGCGATCAGCGCCGCCGTCGCCGCGCTGGTGGCGCCCGGGGTGCCCGTGGGCGGCGTGCCGCCCGGGGTCGCGCCGGGCGCGCCGGCCTGCGTGCCGGGCGGCGGCGCGCCGCCGAAGATCTGCGCCAGCGCGTCGCCCAGCGTCGGCGCCATGACCACGTTCTGCTGCTGCCCGGTGGGCAGGTTCGGCGACGCCGACGGCGAGCGGTAGAAGACGATCACGCGCTGGATCTGCGGCAGCGCGGTCGTCGACGACTGCAGGTACAGCGGCTGCACGTAGAGCAGCGAGTCCTGGATGGGCACGGTGAGCAGGTTGCCGAAGATGACGTGGGAGCCCTGCTGGCCCCACAGCGTGCGCTGCGCGGAGATGACCGGGTCCTGGTTGATGGCGGCCTCCACCTGCGCCGGGCCGTACACGTTGAGGCTCGACGGGAACTCGAAGCTGACGGCCCGGCCGTAGTGGGGCACGTCGGACTGCGCGCCGAGCCAGGCGATCATGTTGGCGCGCGCGTTCGGCGAGTACGGCAGGATGAGCACGAACTCTTCCTTGGTCTGGCCGGGCAGCCGCATGATCATGTAGTAGGCGCTGGCCGGTGCGGATCCCGAGATGGAGAGGTTGCCCGGGATCTCCCACTGGTTGCCCTTGTTGTAGAGGAGCGCCGGGTCGGTCACGTGGTACGTGGCGAACAGCTGGGCCTGCGCATTGAAGAAGTCCTCCGGGTACCGCACGTGCTGCCGCAGGGTCGCCGGCATCTGCGACTCCGGGTGGAACGCGCCGGGGAAGATCTTCTCGTAGGTGCGGATCAGCGGGTCCTGCGGGTCGAACACGTACATGCGCATCGAGCCGTTGTACGCGTCGATCACCACTTTGACCGAGTTGCGGATGTAGTTGACGGAGCCGTTGGGCTCCGAGTACGGGATCCGGTTCGTGGTGGTGTACGCGTCGGCGATCCAGTACAGGCGACCGCCGGCGACGACCATGTACGGGTTCGAGTCGAAGGTCAGGAAGGGCGCCGCCGCGGCAAGCCGCTCCCGGATGTTGTTCAGGATGATCACCCGGCTGTGGGGTGTGATCGCCGAGGTGGTGAGAAAGCGGATGTCGCCGAACCGGATGGCGAAGGCGAGACGGTTGAGGAGCGAGCCGATGGGGATACCGCCTGTGCCGGTGTAGGGCGAGTACACGTCGCCGCTGGCGCCGGGGTAGTCGAAGGTCTGGTACTTCGTGTCGACCAGGACGTAGTTGGTGCCCAGAAGGCCGTAGTAGATCTGCGGCTGTGTGATGGCGAGCGACGGCGCCGATGACACCGGCGGGACGTCCTGGACGAGGAAGTCGGGAGAGCCGCCGGAGGAGACCTGGTTCACCGCCGACACCGCGACGCCGTAGCCGTGCGTGTAGGTGATGTGCTGATTGACCCAGGTCTGGGCCTGCGGCGGCAGGCCCGAGACGCGCAGCTCCCTCGGGGCGAGCATCGTCTGCGTGTACACCCCGTTCACTGAGTAGCGGTCCACGCTGACGGTCGTGAACGAGTAGTACGGCCGCAGCTCCTGCAGCTGGCTGTAGCTGCGCAGCAGCACCTGCGGGTCCCAGAGGCGGATGTTGCGCACGGTGACGTTGTTCACCTTGAGCGCCGCCGCCGAGAGGTCGCCCTTGAGCGAGTACGGGGTGTTGGAGATCGCCGTCAGGTCGTAGGCCGCGCGCGTCGCGGCGATGTTGAAGGCGATGTACGACTTCTCCTTGGCCAGCTGGTTGGGGTTCACGATCAGCGACTGCCAGACCGCCGGCACGATGCCGAGGAGCACGATCAGGGCGACCAGCCAGATGCCGAAGGCGCCGACCGGCCACCAGGGGCGGCGCCGGCGCACCGCGTTGTAGACGAGCAGGCCGCCCAGCACGAACGCGAGGATCATCATCACGCGGATCATGGGGAGGCGCAGGTGCACGTCGGTGTAGCCTGCGCCGAACACCACGCCGGCGGTCGAGTACAACAGGTTCCACGCCTCGAAGAGGTAGCCCAGCCCGCCGAGGAAGAAGAGCGCCGCCACCAGGGACGAGATGTGGATGACGGCGCCTTGACCGGCGTTGAAGCCCCGGACGCGCGAGACCTGCGCGGCCGCGCGCGCCGCCGGCGGCATCCGCTCCCACGTCTCCGGCGCCTCGTGCCGCAAGGAAGTCCCGCGCGTGTGGATCTCGAGGCCGCCAACGGCGAAGTGGGCCGCGATCGAGATGATCAGGGCGACGATGAGCGCGGCGAACAGGAACTCGTAGGCGTACTCCCAGGCCGGCAGGCGGAACACGTAGAACGACAGGTCGTGGTGGAAGATCGGGTCGCGGATGCCGAAGGGGACGAACTCGAGGGCTCTGGCGTAGACGAACCACGCCCCGACGGCCGAGCGCCCGGCGATGAGTGCGCCGATCAGCGCCGCCACCACCCCGATGAGGCGCACCCAGCGCAGCGCGGGCTCGTGCACGGCCTCTATGACGTCGAGGCCCTCGATCGGCCGGTACCTGGGGGCCAGCCGCCGGGCGATCTCGAGGTTGCCGTAGACCACGGCGAAGAACACGGCGGCGAACGCCACGCCGACGACGGCGCCGATGAGGAGCCGGCGCCAGAAGATGGTCCGCAGACCGACCTCTCCGTACCAGAGCCAGTCGACGTACACGTGGGAGGCGATCACGACGACCACGACGGCGGCCACGACGGCGATGCCCGCGATGGTGAGGCGTCGCCTCAGCCGGTGGGGCCGGCTCTTCTTGCGCTTCGGCAGGTCGTCGTCCGGCTTGCCCTTGGTCGTACCCACGCTCATCCGCGCAGCGTCCAGGTCGAGAGATGGCGCGCGGTCCTCTGCGGGTCCGCGCTTCGCAGCTTGATTGTTCCCTCAAGCAGGCTCAGACAACGCTCCCACCCGCTACGCTAGCGGGCCATGTCGTGCTCCAGCGATGCCTCGTGGATCTCACGCTGGTAGAAGATCTGCTCGAACGCTCCCGTCTTCTCGTACTGCTCCACGAGCTTGCCATCCCGGTAGCACTTCAGGTCCGTGGCCGCCAGGAAGCGCATGTAGCCACCCGGGTACCGGATCAGCTTGAGCAGCTCCTTCTGCCACCCCTTGGCGAAGTCGATCCACGTGTAGGCCACGAGCGTCTTCTGGCGCGTCATGGTCAGCTCGTAGCGCGTGTCTCCATCCTGGTAGTCGAAGGAGACGGCATCCGGCTCGGGCTTGCCGGTCTTCTCGTTGATCTCGGCTCCGTGCGTCGTGAAGGTCATCTTGGAGCCGTCGTCCGCGATCACCTTGCCGTCGCGAGCCAGCATGTACCAGTGGAACGGGGTGTAGCCGTACTTCTCCGTGGCCACGATGTGTGCCGCGAGGAACGTGTACGGACCGACCTCCCCTCGTGCCCACCACCAGTGGTCGATCAGGTGGCCGAGATCGGTGTTGGTCCAGTTGTGGTCGTGATAGCCCCTGCCGGTGGCTTCGTGGACCTCGTCGCCGATCTTGTAGGTGGCCGTCACCTTGCCGAAGGGCACGAACGGCGTCCAGCCGAAGAAGTGCTCGTCCTTGGGCCCGAAGAGCAGAAGGCCGCTCTCCGGGCGCCACGGCTCCGTGATCCCCTCGAGCCGGATGTCGGCCGAGAGCTCCTCGGCGTGCCCCGTGACCCTGTACTCGTGCAGGTCGCCGGTGAAGCGGCAGTCGCCCATGCGGACGTCGCAGCCGTCCTTGGATGCGCTGAACTCCTCGATCTTGGGATACCAGGACCGCACCATCCGCGTGCCGTCGGGCAGGGTGATGTCGATCTCGAGCTGCGGCCCAAGCGGCTGGTGAGGCCGGGTGCCGTCCTTCGTCGCGAAGATCATGCACAGCCCGGTACCGTCGTCCAGGTCTGCGTCGATGTACCACCACTCCAGGTTGGGCGCGGCGGTGTCGATGCGGATGCCGTCCTCCCACGGCTTGATGAGGCGTCTCTCCAGATCGAGGCGCGCATAGTCCTCGGGCCTGTCGGCCTGACGTGCCGGTTGGGTGGTCATTGGGAGTACCTCCTTGTGGATCACTCGCGCATGAGCATGGCCACGGCCTCGCGCTCCAGGGCGTTCCAGCTGGGGAGGATCGCGTCGTCCTTCATCGTGCCTCCGCGGTTGTGCAGCGCCCGAAGTAGACCAACGACTACATTATGGACCCGCCGATGGTACTATCCCAGCGTTAAGGGCGGTTCCGTTTCTGCCCACGCGTCGGGATCGGAGACAGGCGATGGAACCAGGGGAAGAGGCGGCCGCGCGCCGCAGGCGACCGCGGCGGTCGCGCGAGGAGGTCAGCAACGACTTGATCGACGCGGCGGCTGCGCTCTTCGCCGAGCGCTCGTCCGGCCGCGTCACCGTCCGCGACATCGCCGCCAGGGCCGACGTGAACCCGACCCTGGTCCACCGCTACTTCGGCTCGAAGCACAACCTGATGCGCGCCGCCATGGAACGGGCCCAACGTCACGTGGCCGCCACCGTGGAGGAGATGCCGGATGTGGTCGAAGGAGCGGCGGCCGTCGTCCACGCCGCGCTCCAGGAGCGCGAGTTCATCGCCGCGCTCGCGCGCGCGACTCTGGACGGCGTGTTCGACGAGCTCCCGGCCGAGAGTCCGGGTATGGCGAGGCTCCTGGAGCGGTTTCGCTCCGAGCTCGAGAGCGGGGCCGACAGCGGGCGGCACGACCCCCGCGTCATCGTCGCGTGCCTCTCCTCAGCCACCGTGGGCTATGCGCTGCTCGGACGGTACATCCGACACGGCGTCGGCCTGGACACCGAGCCCGACGACCGCGTCGAGGCGGCTCTGGTCGAGGTCCTGCGTGATGTCGCGCGCCTGGCCTTCCCCGAGTGAGACGACTCCCGGACGCGACCGCACTTCAACGGCGGCGGTCCCGGATGCTACGCTCGGGTCGACGTGGAGTGGTGCGGCGACGTCGGGTGACGGGGTGACAAGGGGAGGGCGATGAAGAGCGAAGGGGCGCGGCGGGCGACGGCGCGCGGCTGGCCGGTCCTCGCGTGGCTGCCCGGCTACCAGCGGAGCTGGCTTCGCCTCGACTTCGTCGCCGGCCTCACGGTCTGCGCGATCCTCGTGCCGGAGGGCATGGCGTACGCGCAGCTCGCCGGCGTCCCGCCCGAGTACGCCTTCTACGCCGCGCCGATCGGCCTGCTCGCCTATGCGCTGCTGGGCAGCTCCCGCCAGCTCGTCGTCGCCGTGTCCTCGGCGGTCGCGATCATGTCCGCGGCGACCATCTCGGAGATCGCGACGGCCGGAAGCGCCGACTACATCGCGCTGACGGCGGCCCTGGCGATCCTCGCAGGCCTGGTCTCCATCGCGGCCGGAGCCCTGAAGCTCGGACGGGTCGCCCAGTTCTTCTCCGAGTCCGTCCTCCTCGGCTTCGTCTTCGGGCTGGCGCTGCTGATCACCGTCAAGCAGCTCCCCAAGCTCCTCGGCGTCGAGGCCCACGGCGACACGGCGATCGCGCTCATCCGGGACCTGCTGCCGCACCTGGACGAGACCGATCTGCTCACCCTCCTGGTCGGCGCCTGCGGCATCGTCGCCATGATCGTGCTGGAGCGGCTGCTGCCGAGGCTGCCGGCGGCGCTGGTCGTGCTCATCGGCTCCATCGCCGCCTCAGTCGCACTGGACCTCGAGGCAAGAGGTGTCGCGGTCGTCGGCAAGCTGCCCGCCGGTCTCGCCGGCCCCTCGCTGCCGGGCGTCGGGCTGGATGCCGTCCCGCAGCTCATCGTGGGAGCCCTCGCCATCGCCCTCGTCGCCTTCGCCGAGGCGATCGGACCGGCCGAGGAGTTCGCGCGCGAACACGGCGGCAAGATCGACGCCAATCGAGAGCTGATCGCCCTCGGCGCCGCGAACACGGGCGCGGGTCTCTTCTCGGGGTTCCCCATCGGGTCGTCGCTCTCGAAGTCGGCCGCGAACGATCGCGCCGGCGCCAAGACACCGGCCTCGCTCATCACGGCCGCCGCCGCGACCGCCCTGGTGGCTCTGTTCCTGACGCCGTTGTTCGCACCGCTGCCGGAGGCGACGCTCGGCGCCATCGTCGTCGTAGCCGTCTCGGGCATGATGAAGGTGGGCAAGATGAAGCGTCTGTGGCGGCTGCGACGCGCGGACTTCTGGCTCGCCGCGATCGCGCTGGCCGGCGTGCTGGTCATGCCGACGCTGTGGGCGCTCGCGCTTGCCGTCGTCGTGTCGCTCGGCGTGCTGATCTGGCGAGCCAGCCAGCCTCGCCTGACCCTCCTGGGGCGGGCGCGAGGCGGCCTCGAGCCCGTGGACCTGCGCACGGCCCCGGACGCGGCGATCCCCGGGCTGCTCATCGTGCGCCCCGACGAGATACTCTTCTTCGCCAACGCGGCCTCGGTGCGTGCGGGGATCGTCCAGGCCGTCGCGGATGCCGACCCGCACCCGTCCGTGGTCTTGCTCGACCTCGGGCTCACGCCCGAGGTCGACGTCCCCGCCGTGGAGGCGCTCGAGCACCTGCACCAGCGCCTGGAAGCCGACGGCGTGGAACTCTGGCTGTGCAACCTCCTCCCGGCGGCCCGCGACCTCCTGGACCGCGCCGGGGTGCTTGCGGCCATCGGCGCTGATCGGATCCACCCGCGGGTGCTGGACGGGATCGTGGTCTTCGCACTTCGCTCTCCGGCCGGGCAGGCCCGCCTCGCCGCCCTCACCGACGTGCTCACGCTCCTCCGGGAGCGAGAGATGCGACCGGGTCTGAATGCGGACGCGGTCGAGCTCCTGAGCGTCCTCGAGGAGCGGCTCTCTCTCGAGCTGGCCGCGGCCGCTGGTGCGAGTGGACAGGAGCGCTGAGCCTGCTCCGGAAACGCCAACCGTCAGACGAGACGGCGGCCTCTGCCGTCGCGTCGAGCACGGCCCTGACCGGCGGCGAGCCCTGCGAGCTTTGCCCCCTGGCACGACGAAAGTAGAATGGCCGGCGGGGCGAGCGCCGGCCGCGCGGGTGTCAAGTGCGACGGCGCTCTGGGGACGACGGAGGGGGTCGACATGGGTTGTCCGGGTCACTGCCGCATCGCGCTGCTCTGCGTGTGGGCGATCGTCGCGCTGGCTGCGTTCGGGAGCCTTGCGCCGGCGGCGCTGGCCGATCCCACGGGGAGCATCACCGGCGCGGTGACCGACGCCGCCGGCGGCGCCCCGCTCGCCGGCATCGACGTGAGCGCCTATCTGTCCGCCGGCTCCGGGACCTGGCAGTGGGCGGGCCAGGTCGCCACCGCACCCGGCGGGGGGTACGTCATCGGCGGCCTGGCGGACGGCGTCTATCGCCTCAAGTTCGCCGACCCGGACCACGTCTACGTGGCGCAGTACTATGACGGCGTCTCAGCATCCGCATTCGACTCCGCGACCAGCGTCGAGGTGACGGGCGGAGCGGCGACACCCGGCATCGACGCGGCCCTGGAGGCCGGCGGCCACATCACCGGCACGGTCAGGGATCACGACCTCGCCGGCGTCCCCGGCTTCCAGGTCATGGTGTTCGGCGCCGACGACGTCAGCATCGGCTGGACGGATTCCCTGGGCAGATACGACGTCGGCGGCCTGGCCACGGGGACCTACCGCGTCGAGTTCAACGCCTACACCGACAGCATCCTGACGCAGTACTACAACGGCAAAGCCAGCCTCGGACAGGCCGACCCTGTCGCCGTCACCGTCGGCGAGACGACGACGGACATCGACGCCACTCTGGCGGACGTGGCCACGGTCACCGGCACCATCACCGACGCCACCAACGGCAATCCGATCCCCTACGCCCACGTCTCCTTCCAGCCTCTGGGCGTCCCCGTCGGGACGGGCGTCCGCGGGGCCGCCACCGACTCGGCCGGCCACTACTCGTGCACCTTGCTGGCCGGGCGGTATCAACTCGAGTTCGACGCCTCGTCCTACCAGCCGATGTGGTACGACGGGTCGACCACGCAGATCGGCGCCTCCTCGTTCGTCGTGACCGAAGGGCAGGTGGTGGACGGCGTGGACATGGAGCTCACGCTGGTGCCGACCACGCTGCTGGGGTTCACGCGCGACATGGACAACGTGCTCGTGCCGGGGATCACGGTGGAGGCCGTGCGGGACGACACTGGGTCCGTGGTGGGCCGCACGACCAGCGACGGAAGCGGCAGGTACCAGCTCGTGCTGACGAACCTGTATCCCGACTCGCCGCGGTGGTCGACGCTCCAGCTCCGCATGCGGTTCACCGATCCCCGAGGCGTCTACGCGACGCAGCTCAGCGACACCTTCCCGGTCAGTCCCGGAGGCGGGTCGAGCCCCAACTCCTGGCTGGTCGCGGCCGAGCCCGGCGAGGTGAGCGGGAGAACGCTGGACTGGGACGGCGCGGTGGTGCCGGGCGTGGACGTCAGTGTGTCCACCTCGACCGGGGAGATCGTGGCGAGAGCGACCAGCGACGCCCAGGGCGTGTACGACATCACCGGCATCCCGGTGGCGCTCGAGACCTACTACGAGGTGCGGTTCAACGATCCCAGCGGCTCTCACCGGTACCAGGCCGTCGGCGGCGTCCTCGTGCCGTCAGGAGGCGCCACGTCTGTGGACTCATCTCTTCTGGCCCCCGGCAGCACGAGCGTAGGACCGGACGGGGGCTGGGTCTGGCAGGACCCGCTGCCGCAAGGGAGCGACCTTGGCGGCATCGCCGCCGGAGACGCCGACCACCTGTGGGCGGTCGGCGCCCACGGCACCATCCTCAAGAGCGTGGACGGCGGGCTGACCTGGCATCCGTCCTCCTCGGCGACGATGACCGACCTGTACGCCGTCGCGGCCTCCGGGCCGGCGCGGGCCTGGGCCGTCGGCTCCGCCGGCGCCATCTTCGCGACCACCGACGGCGGCCTGCACTGGACCAAGCAGGATTCCAAGGTCGTCGGCGACCTCTACGCCGTGCAGTTCGTCGACGCCGCCCACGGCTGGGCGGTGGGCTGGGGAGGCACGATCCTCGCGACGGCCGACGGCGGGCAGACGTGGACGCCCCAGTCATCGGGCCTCGTGTACCCGTTGCTGGCAGTGACGTTCACGGACGCCTCGCACGGGTGGGTCGTCGGCGCCTGGGGCGTCGAACTGGTCACCACCGACGGCGGGCAGCACTGGACCAAGTACGCCACCGGCACGTCGGACTGGTTGACGGGCATCGCGATGCCCGACGGGCGGCACGGATGGATCTCGACGGACGGCGGGCGCGTCCTGGCCACCTCGGACGCCGGCGCCAGCTGGAGCGTGCAGACGACGTGGACGTACCACTCCTTCGTTGCGGCGAGCGCTCTGGATGCCACCCACTGCTGCGTGCTCGACGAGGACGGCCACACCCTGTACACGTCTGACGGCGGCGCACACTGGTCCGCGACGTGGGCGATCACGCAGTCGTGGACCGGCATCACCCGTTCGCCGTCGGGTCAGTACTGGGCGGTCGGGACCGCCGGCACCCTCATGCACAGCGCCGACGGCTCCTTCTGGGCCGGCATCGGCGGGGACGTGCCCGCCGTCTTCTCCTACAACGCCGTCTCGTTCCCGGATGCACAGAACGGGTGGGCGCTGGGCGACTACGGGACGGTGTTGCGGACGGCCGACGGCGGGACGTCGTGGTCCCACTGGAGTCCGGGCGGGCGCCTGACGGCGTTCTCCGCGCCCGACGCCGCTCACGCCTGGTTCGTCGGCAGCTCGGGTCAGATCACGCACACCCCCGACGGGGGGACGACGTGGGTGCAGCAGTCGTCGGGTACGACCAGGACGCTCGAGGGCGTGTCGTTCCCGGACGCGAGTCACGGCTGGGCGGTGGGGCTCGGCGGGACCATCGTCGCGACCGCCGACGGCGGCGCGCACTGGACCGCTCAGGAGGCGGGGACTGAGGCGGACCTCACGGCGGTCTCCTTCGCCGACGACCTGCACGGCGTCGCGGTCGGGTACGCGGGCACAGTGCTCGTCACCACCGACGGCGGCAAGACCTGGACGCGGCGCCGGTCGGGCACGACGTCAAAGCTCAACGCCGTCTCGTGCCCCGACGCGACCCATGCGTGGGCGGTCGGCGACTTCTCCGCGACCATCGCCAGCTCCGACGGCTACCAGTCCTGGAAGACGAGGGACGACATCGGCAGCAACTTCTCGGTCTCGTTCCCGGACGCGACCCACGGCTGGGCCGCGGGTCAATCCGGCATCTGGGCGACGACGGACGGCGGCTCCACGTGGGTGCTGCAGACGGAGCACTCCGGCGGCTTCTTCTACGGGGTCTCCGCTCCGGACGCGACCCACTGCTGGGCGGTCGGCGGCGGGGTCATCCTCAAGTACGACCCGTCCTCGGCGGACACGACGGCTCCGAGCGGCACGATGCGCATCAACGGGGGCGCGGCGGTGACCGGATCCGCCGGCGTCACCATCGACTCCGCCCTGACCGACGCGCACGGCCCCGCCCTCATGCGGTTCTCGACCGACGGCGGGGCGACGTGGGGCTCCTGGCGGGACTACGCCTCCACCGCGACGCTCACCCTGCCGGCCGGGGCCGGATCCAAGACCGTGACCGGCCAGTACGAGGACGGCCGCGGCAACGTGGCGACCCTGCGGGCGAGCATCGTGCTGTCCGCGGGGCCTCCCACGGTCAGCGTCTCCGGCGGCAGTGACGGCGCCTGGCTCTCGCGCGACGTCACCCTCGTCTTCAACGCCGCGGCCCCCGCGGGAGGCGTCGCCGGCATCACGCTGAGTCTGGACGGGACGGTGAGAGTGGTCTCGGGCGCCCAGGCCTCAGTCGACATCCCGGCCGAGCCGAACGGCGCCCACGTCATCACCTACCACGCCACCGACGTTCTCGGTGTGTCCGGCTCCGATCAGACGCTCACCGTCCGCATGGACACCCGAGGGCCGCAGACGCAAGGCAAGACCGTCGCCGGCCGCGTCCGCCGGGTGCTTTCGCTGCCGTACCTCATCAAGGACAACCTGAGTCCGCAGGCCGCCGGCGTCACCGTGACCATCCGGTCCGGAGAGCAGGACGGTCAAGAAGCTGAAGCTGTCGGTGCGGACGGTCGGAGCGTGGCAGGCGGCGAAGTGGACCCCGAGAGCCAAGGGACGGTACACGTACGTCGTCGCGGCCTCGGACCTCGCCGGCAACCGGCAGGGGCGGGCGGTCGCCGGCGTCGTCACGGTGCGCTGAGCGCGCGACCCGGCGCTCTGCGCGCGAGCACCGGACACTGAGATGAAGAAGAGGGCGGGCCGCCTCACGGCGGCCCGCCCTCTTCGCATCTGAGGCGCGGTGCGAGCTTCTCAGTCGGTCCGCGCCCGCTCCGCCGCCGGCGTGGGGTTCCACGCGGGGTTGCGGGTGTCGTGGGCGAGCCCACGGCCCTCGGGGTCGCGCCGGGAGCGGCCCTTGCCGGACTCGGGCGCGTGCTCGCCGGCCTGCCCCAGGTCGTCAGACTGCGGCGCGCGACGACCCTCGATGCTCACGTTGGGGAGCCACTCGAGCCAGCGCGGCAGGTACCAGTTCCAGTCGCCGAGCAGCTCCATCGCGGCCGGCACGACGATCGTGCGCACCACGGTCGCGTCGATCAGGATGGCGACGGCCAGGCCGAAGCCCATCTGCTGGAACACGACCATCTCGCCGGTGGCCATGCCGCCGAACACGCAGACCATGATCGCGGCCGCGCCGGTGATGATGCCGGCGGTGCGGCCGACGCCGTAGCCCACGGCCTCGCGCGTGTCGCCGGTCTGGTCGTAGCGCTCCTTGATGCGGCTGAGAAGGAACACCTGGTAGTCCATCGAGAGGCCGAAGAGCAGGGCGAACAGCATGAGCGGCACCCAGGCCTCGATGCTCTCCACCTGCGTGAGGCCCAGGAGACCGGCGCCGATGCCCTTCTGGAAGACCAGCACCAGCAGCCCGTAGGAGGCGCCGACGCTCAGAAGGTTCATGAGGATCGCCTGCGCCGGGATGACGATCGAGCGGAAGGCGACCAGCAGGAGCACGAAGCTCAGCGAGAGGACGACCAGCAGCACGACTGGGAGCCAGGCGTCGAAGAAGCCGAGGTAGTCGACGACGCCCGCCGTCGTGCCCGTCACGTACACCTCGGCGGGACTGCCGGCGAAGGCAGTGGGGATCAGGTCGTCGCGCAGGTGCTTCACCAGCGCCTGCGTGGAGTCGCCCACGGGGTCGCCGGCCAGCGCGGTGGTCAGCAGCGTCAGGTCGCCGGCCTTGTTGGTGGTGGCCTGGACGGGCGCAAAGCGGCCGTCCTCCTTCATCGCCTGCTGGAGCCGGCCGATGCTCTGCTGCACGGCGCTCTCGCTCACTCGGCCGTCGACCACGATCTGCAGCGGATTGGCCTCGCCGAGCGAGAAGTCGCGGTCGAGCATGTTCCAGCCCTGCTTGGCGTAGTGCCCGTCGGGCAGGTAGCCGGCGCTCTGCGTGGGGCTGCCGCTGTTCATCATGAAGACCGGAGCGGCGACCGCCAGCAGCGCTACGACGGCGACCGTGAGCCAGATGACCGGACGGCGCATGATGCTGTGCGCCAGCCGCTCCCAGACCCCGCCGTTCCCGTCGGCGCGCTTTCCGGCGGCGCGGCCCAGGAACGGCACGCGCAGCGCGTTGACGCGGTCGCCCAGCACGCTGATGACGGCGGGCAGCGCGATGAGCGCGGTGAGCAGCGTGGTGAAGACGACGATCATCACGCCCATGCCCATGCCGATCATGATGTCGATGGGCACGATGACCATCCCGATCATGGCGAGCACCACGGTCATGCCGCTGAACAGGATGGCCCGGTTGGCGGTGGCCCCGGTGGCGGCGATGGCCTCGATCTTCTCCAGGCCGCGGGCGCGCTCCTCGCGGTAGCGTGAGATGACGAACAGCGTGTAGTCGATGCCCACCGCGAGGCCCATCATGGTGAGGATGTTGAGCACGAAGACGTTGACCGGGAAGACCTGGCCGATGAGCGCCGTCAGGGCCAGGGCCAGGACGATGCTGATGACGCTGAGCACCAGCGGCATGGTCGCCGCCAGCACGGCGCCGAAGACGATGACGAGCACGATCAGCGCGGCGGGGACGCCGAAGATCTCGCCGCGGGAGAGGTCCTTCTCGGCGAGTTCGGTGAACATCTGGTTGAGGCTGGCGTCGCCGGCCTGGGCGACGGTGAAGCCGTCGCTCTGGCCGGTCATGGCCGCCTCGTGGACCTGGTCGACGTTCTTCATCGCGTCGTCGATGCTGCCCGTCATGATCACGGGGACGAGCGTCGCGTGCCTGTCCTTGGAGACCAGGCCGGGATCCTTGGTCGCGTAGTACGTCGAGGTGCCGGTGACGACGTCGCCGCCGAGCGCGTCGATCGCGGCGGCGACCTCAAGCACGTGGGCTTTGAAGGCCGGCTGGCCCACGGTCAGGTCCGCCGACCTGACGATCACGAAGTCGGTGACCTTGTGTGGGCCACTCAGTCGTTCTTCGATGAGGCGGTCGGCGATGACGCTGTCGGGCTCGCTCGCGCGGAACTTGCTGTCCGAGGTCAGGCCGCCGCCCAGCAGTCCGGCGACGCTGACCACCGCGAGGACGATGAGCAGCGCGTACACCGCGATGGTGCGCCAGGGATGGAGTGCGGCGGTGCGGGCGAGCCGCTCCGTGAGTCCCGCACCGGTCTTGAAGGTCTTCGCTTGCCGTGCCATTTCCGTACCCCCAGGTAAAAGGCTCCATTGCCTGCTGAGAGGCTACGGGGGGGACGAGCGAGGCGAATCGCCCGGCGGTGGTGATTGACGGCGGCCGGCGGGGGGATTTGCGGGGCGGCCGTGCTGCCCCGGCGGTGGTAGGGCGGCCGGGCCAGGGGTAGAAGCGACGGGGCGCGGGCGGGGCCTGCGGCCTCCGCGCCCCGCCCGCGGCTACCACCGCGGTGGTACGCCGGCCCAGAGGGAACGAGTTGAGCGCTCAGCCGATCGGGCAGCGGCGCCTCGCTGAGGTGCGCCGCACCGTCGATGACGGAGGCGTCTTGTCTCTTCGGACAGCTGCGAGTCGCGGTGGCAGGGCCGCGTCGCGCGAGTCTAGTCTTTGTGTTGCAGTGTGTACCGCACCGTCTGCACGCGGATCAGACCGTCGCGAAAGACGAACGTGTCGATGCCATCCTCCACGCGCGTGTGGGCGGAGTCCGCCGACCACTCGAGGAAGAGGATGTCGTCGGCGAACACGGTCTTGAGCTCCCACTGTGCGTCGGGCACATCACCGACGAGCTTGACGAACGCCTGCCGGATGCCCTCTTTGCCGCGCAGGGTGCCGTCCGGACTGATGAAGATGGCGTCGTCTGAGTAGTCGCTGACGATGCCGTCGATGTCGCCGGCTCCCAGGACCTGGCCGTGGTGCTGGAATACCTCTTCTGGTGTCCGCTGGTCGCTCATGTTCGCTCCTTGTCCCGTGTGTCCGGTGTCCGCATCGGTCTGGCGACGCCTCGCGGCGCTCACGTCGGTACCAGCACTCCGCGGCCGTGCAAGTGGCCGTCCCGGAGCTCGGCCAGGGCAACATTGACCTCCTCGAGACCGTACTCACGCGTCTCGAGCTTGACCCTTCCCTGCGCCGCCAGGGCCATGAGTTCCGCCAGTTCGGTGAAGCTGCCCACGAGGCTACCGACGACGCTGATCTCGCGTGAGATGATCTCGATGGCGGGGAGCTCGACGCGGCCGCCGTAGCCGATCACGAAGTAGGTGCCTCCCACGGCCAGCATCGCCGGCCCTTGCGCGGTCGTGCCCAGTTCGCCGACGAAGTCGAGCACGACGTCGACGCCCCTGCCGCCCGTGAGCTCGCGTACCTGCTCGATGGCGTCGTCACCGGCCTTCACGAAGTGATCGGCGCCCATGCGCGCGGCCATCTGCAGGGCTTCATCGGAGACGTCGACGGCGATGATCTCGGCGCTGCTCATGGCCCTCAGGGACTGCACGCCGATGTGGCCGAGGCCGCCGATGCCGATGACGGCGCAGCGTGCCCCCGGGGGGAGGAGCGGTATCGCCTTCTTGACCGCCCGGTAGGCGGTCAGTCCGGCGTCCGCGTAGGCCGCGACGTCCTTGGGGGCGAGACCGTCCTCGAGCTTGAGGGTCGAGCGCTCCACCGTCTTCAGGTACTGGGCGAAGCCGCCGTCGACGTTCAAGCCCGGGAACTCCGCATGCTCGCAGTGCATGTCCTCGCCCCGGCGGCAGGCGGGGCAGACGCCGTCGGTCTTCAGTGGGTGCACGATGACGGCGTCGCCGGGCCGCAGCGTGGTGACGGAGGAGCCTATCTCCTCGACCCAGCCGGCGTTCTCGTGCCCGAGCGTATAGGGGAGCGCCGGATCCTGGATGCCGCGCCAGATGCCTTCCATCACGTGCAGGTCCGTGCGGCAGACGCCGGCTCCGCCGATGCGGACGATCACGTCGTGAGGACCCTGGATGTGGGGATCGGGCACCTCGTCGAGCTGCAGCCGCTCGTCCCCGTACTCATGTAGTCGCGCCGCCTTCACCTCGCGCCTCCCTCACGTCCGGGTACGCTGCCTGGTGATAGCTGTCTACCCCTGCCGGGGCGGCGGGAGACCGATGGGGAGTGGTGTGAGGGCGCTCAAGGGCAGGACTTCTGCCGCGCTCAGTCCACGTTCGCCGGCTCACCGCCCTCAGCGGCCGAGCGGTACGTCTCGATGAGCCGCTGTGCTGCCTCGAACGCAGGCTGCTGCTTGGCGGTGAACATGATCGCGTTGATGTCCTGCGCGGCGTCGAAGCCGCCTCCGGCGGGCTCCGGCTCTCCCGCGACGGACAGCCGCAGGTAGCCGTTGACGAAGGAGGTCGCCGGTTTGAGCTCCGTGCCGGCGACCTGCTCCGCCGGGACGACCTTCTCGATGGTCCGCTTGAGTCCCTGGCTCATGATGACCAGCAGCGCCCGCTTGCGCCGGATGACGATGCGGTCGGGCGCGACGAACAGCGTCCCGTTCACGCCCTTTGCCCCGATCTGTGCTTGCTGGTCCATGGGATCCCCTGTAGTTGTCGGCGGCGTCGACGGCCTCGCCCAGGCGATCCCGAGCGTGCTTCCGCTCGTCATCATCTCGCATCGGTCGCGTGTCGCGCCAACGGCGAAGGCGGACCCGATGACGGGGGAGGGGCGCTCTGGCGCTCCGGGGCAGAACGTGCTATATTTTTAGCAGGCGAGCCGTTCCCGGCTCGCGGGATTGCGACATGACACACCGCACTCTGGCGGTGAAGGTCAGGTCGCTTTTTGTGTTTGTGCCCCCGATCGGGGCGAGAGGATGACTGACATGGCAGAAGGCAAAGTCAAGTGGTTCAACGCAGACAAGGGCTACGGCTTCATCGAGCGTGAAAGCGGCGACGACCTGTTCGTCCACATCTCCGAGATCCAGGGCGACGGCGTGAAGAACCTCGCCGAGGGTCAGGCCGTATCGTTCACGGAAGCCACCGGTCAGAAGGGCAAGGCCGAGGCGACGCAGGTGACCGCGCTCTAAGCGCTCGCCCGCGCATCTCCCAGCCGCGGGACTCCCCGTTCGCCCGCGGACTCGGCAACCGCTTGCTCTCGTGATCGTCTCCTGGGCCGGCCGATCGGATCGGCGTGCCATGGAACTGCTCCTGCTCTCGAACTCCACCAACTACGGCGGCACGATGTTCTCGCATGCCGCCGAGGCCTTCTCCGGCGTCTCGGCCGGCAGCGTCGTGACGTTCATCCCGTACGCGCTCGCGGACTGGGACGACTACGCGGACAGGGCGATCGAGGCGCTGGGATCCTTCGGCATCGAGGCCGTCTCCGCGCATCGCTCGAGCGCCCCGGACCGGGCGATCGTCCAGGCAGAGGTCGTCATGATGGGCGGCGGCAACACCTTCCGCCTGCTCGACAGCCTGTACCGCCTCGGCGTCATCGAGGCGCTCGGCGCGCGGGTGCGCGCGGGGGCGACCCGCTACGTCGGCGCCTCCGCCGGCACCAACGTCGCCTGCCCGACGATCCGCACCACCAACGACATGCCGATCTGCCGGCCACCCCACTTCGAGGCCCTCGGGCTGGTGCCGTTCCAGATCAACCTGCACTACATCGATGCCGACCCGGCCTCGACCTTCATGGGCGAGACGCGGGACGAGCGCATCGCCGAGTTCCTCGAGGAGAACGACTGCGCGGTGCTGGCGCTCTACGAAGGCTCGTGGCTGCGGGTCAGCGGCGAGAGCGCCGTCGTCACCGGCCGCGGGCGCCTGTTCGAGCGCCAGGATGTCGGCACGTTCCATCAGGGCCTCGACGTCTCCGGGCTCCTTGAGCACACGCCGCGCTTCGACTGCGGCAGACGACCCGAACCGGGAGGTTCTTCATGATGGGCACGACCGCGGTGGTCTATGCGGAGGGGTTCTTCGGCACCTGCGACGGCAAGACCGCCAACGGCCTGGTGCGCCACTCGGAGAAGTACGAGATCCTCTCGGTGATCGACAGCAGCAGGGCCGGAGCCGACTCCGGCGCGTACCTCGACGACGTCCCCAACGGGATCCCGGTGTGCGCCGACCTGGCGGAGGCCATCGCGCTGGCGGGCCACGTGCCCGACTACTTCATCCTGGGCGTCGCGCCCCTCAGCGGCCTGCTCTCTCCGCACCAGCGCGCCGTCGTGATCGGCGCGATGCGCCGCGGGATGTACATCGTGAACGGTCTGCACGAGTTCCTCAACGACGACCCCGAGTTCACGGCTGCGGCGGCCAAGTACGGCGTCCGCATCCTCGACGTGCGGCGCCCGCGCGCCAAGAAGGACCTGCGCATGTTCACCGGCGCCATCGACCAGGTGGACTGCCCGCGCATCGCGGTGCTGGGCACCGACGGCGCCATCGGCAAGCGCACGACCGCGACCATCCTCACGCGCGCGCTCAACGAACGCGGCATCAAGGCCGTCCTGGTCGGCACCGGGCAGACCAGCCTTATCCAGGGCGCGCGCTACGGCGTGGCGCTGGACGCCATCCCCTGCCAGTTCTGCTCGGGCGAGGTGGAGGCCACGGTCGTGGAGGCGTTCGAGCGCGAGCGTCCGGACGTCGTCATCATCGAGGGGCAGGGCGCGCTCAGCCATCCCGCGTACCTCTCCTCGACCTTCATCCTCCGAGGCGCCCGCCCCGACGCGGTCATCCTGCAGCACGCACCGGCCCGCAAGATGCTGGGCGACTTCCCCGAGGTCCCGACGCCGACGGCGGCGAACGAGATCGCCCTGCTGCGCGCGTTCGCCGGCACGCCGGTCATCGGTCTGACGATCAACCACGAGGACATGACCGACGCCGAGGTCAGCGCGGCGATCATCCTGTACGAGCTCGAGCTCGGCATCCCGGCCACGGACGCGCTGACGCGACCGACAGGCCGGCTCGTCGACATGGTGCTGGGGGCGTTCCCGGCGCTCGAGGCGTTCCCGGCGCTCGAGGCCGGGGCGGTCAGCTCGCCAGATCACGCCCCTCACTCGGCGCTGCGAACACCGGGCAGATCTTGACCAGGATGTAGAAGAGCGCGAACGGGAACAGCAGCACCCCGAGCGCGCCCACCAGGCCTTCCTTGGTCGTCTCCCACGACGTGGGCACGATGGGCAGCACGTAGTGCATGTAGCCCATGAGCGTCAGCGAGAACGACTGCCCGCCGATCACCACGTTCCAGCGCATCATGAAGACACCGAAGAGCACCAGGGCGACGCAGAGGGCTGCCCGCCTGACGCTCAGGCGCGGGAGCAGCAGCAGGATCAAGCGGCAGGAGGCTCCCGATGCCGTACTGCAGGAGGAAGACCTGCCGGAACTCGTGGCCGTACATGGCGCTTCGCAGCACGTCCCACGACTTGACGGCCGTGTACCTCCGGAAGACGAGGTCGAGGAGTTCGAGGCTCATGGCGAGCACCAGGAAGGCGACGAGGTACTTCGCTGTGATCCGGATGACCTCGACCTCGGCCCCGGCGATCTGCTCGCGGCTCTCCGGCGGCTCGGCCGCCTTGCGCTGCCTGCCGCTTCGCGAGCAGCTTCCTGATCTCCATGACGACGATGTAGGTGAGCATGACAGAAGGCGATGCCCGAGACGATGGCCGAGACGATGAAGATGACCGGCATCAGCGGCGTCATCCACAGGGCGTTCGCCTTGACCGAGCCGAAGATGAAGCCGGCGTAGCCGTGCAGGAAGAGCGCCACGGGGATGCCCGTGGCCGCCAGGACCTTGGTCGCCTTCTGGTCCGTGTCGCAGGGCCTTCTCACTGAGGTCGAAGGCCCACAGGCGTGAGCGACCGTGAAGACCACGTACCTAGACTGCGTCTCGCGCAAGCGTCTTGTGCGGCTCGCGCAGCAGCCAGTGACTCCTCCACGAAGTGCCGCCGGTAGATGAACCAGATCTCCGACGGCGACGATCATGAAGTAGGTGGAGAACACGATGCCGAAGGCGGCGATCGCGGAGGTGAAGTGCGGCGTCATCATCACGTTGATGCCGCGGAAGCGGGTGCTGCAGGTGCAGCAACAGGGGCACCAGCGCACCGGGCAGCAGCGCGAACGAGAACACGAGCGCGAAGCGGGCGATGTCCCTCAGCTGCTGGACGCCGAAGACGTGGTAGAGGGACGAGAGCACGAACGCGCCGGCGACCAGGCCGGTCATGAACGGATACATGACGATCAGGATGGTCCAGTAGACGTACTCGTTGGGCAGGACGAAGAGGTCCCGCAGCGTCCAGAGCTCTCCGTGTACCATCTCAGCGCACCTCCCAATCGAGGCCGACGTAGTAGACCTGCGGCTTGGTCCCGAACTCGCTCTTCAGGACGCTGACGCGCTCGTTGTGATGATGGTCTTGGTCACCGGGTCGTCCGGGTCCTTGAGGTTGCCGATCTGCCGCGCGCCGAACGGACAGGCCTGCACGCACGCGGACTGCAGCCCCTCGATGATGCGGTGGTAGCAGAACTTGCACTTCTCGGCCGTGTGGTAGGTGGGGTGGAAGAACCGCGCGCCGTAGGGGCAGGCCATGATGCAGTAGCCGCAGCCGATGCACCACTTCCGGTCCACCAGCACGACGCCCGTCGGGTGACTTGTAGGTGGCGCCCACCGGGCACACCTGCACGCAGGGCGGGTTGTCGCACTGGTTGCAGAGCTTCGGGACGAAGAAGGCCTTGTCGATGGTCGCCGGGCTCGATGTGCGAGCATGCCGCTCTCGTTCTGGTCGATGTCTGGGGTGATGAAGCCGTCGCGCGCGGCCTTGGGGGAGTCGGCGTGGACCTGCCCGTCCTTGGTCACCACGTAGCGCTCCACCCAGGTGCGGCTGGCGTTGGCCTCGTAGGGCACGTCGTTTTCCAGCTTGCAGGCCTTGACGCAGAACCCGCAGCCGACGCAGCGCTCGGTGTCCACCAGGAAGCCCCAGCGCACCCCGCTGTCCTTGTCCAGGGCCTCGAGCCGCTGGGGGCTGAGGACTTCCAGGGCCGACACGGGGATCAGCATGCCGCCGGCGACGATCGCGGTCTTCTTGAGGAAATCTCGTCTCGTCATCATCTCAAGACCTCGCTCGTCAGGGTTGGAACCGCAGGAACTGCAGGCTCGACTTGTGCGGGTCGTGACAGGTGATGCAGGGGCGCCCCGAGGTTGTGCTCACGCTTGCCCACGTGGCACTTGAGGCAGAGCGTCCGTTGCGTGTCGATGGTGAGCTTCGCCGGCTTGGTGGGGTGGTTGCCGGCGTAGCCGTGGCAGCTCTCGCAGTAGATGATCTCGTGCGGCATCCCCTGGACCACGTCGACCTGATCCTGGTGGCAGGGGCGGCACGAGAGGTTGTCGTGGCGGTCGTGAGGCCCCGGCGTCGCCAGTCCGGTCAGCAGCGGCTTGTGCGGGTTGTGGCACGAGGCGCACTGCTCGCCGGGGTGGTGCTTGGCGGGGTCGATGCCCCGGAGGCCGCCGCGCGCGGTCGACGGGTACGCCAGTTTGGCGTGACACCGAAGGCAGAGCGCGCGGCTCCGGTCGATGGGCAGCTTCTCGGGGTTCTTGGGGTGGTCGGTCGCCGGCCCGTGGCAGTTCTCGCACTGGATGACCACGTGCGGCATGCCGTGCAGGTCGTCGTACTCCTTCTGGTGACACTCGGAGCAGGTGTCCCGGCCCTGGTACTTGGTCGGGAGCCACCGCCAGTCAAGCAGGCTCGACTGGCGGTACCAGCCGTACGAGAAGCCGTTGGCGTGGACGCCGAAGTCGTCCGGGACGTACCACTGCCGGAAGACGAAGAGCACGACGACCAGGGCGATGACGACCAGCACGGGTCTCCACACGTGGCTGCTCATGGGACGAGCCTCCTTGCCCGTCCCCGCGGCTCAGGCATGCCTGGGCCGGGCCGAGGGCATCGGGATGGACGGGGGAGATGTGGGCGGCGCGCTCCTGCGAGCGTTCGACCGGCGCCTGATGAAGACGCTCCCCCTGTGGTCGTGCGCGTTCCGGTACCGCTGTCCGAGCTCGTAGAGCGTCATGGACCCTCCGGTCTCTGCTCTCGTGCTTCGTCGGCGCCGCTCCCCGCCACGCACCGGCTCCGGCGGGGTGGGTCGCCGTTCTGACTGTCTGTACAGTCACAACGATGATGGCTGAGAGTACGGCGACTCGGCGTGCCGCGCAAGGGGCGGCGTGCGTCGGCAGACGCAGTCGACTCCGTGACGCGCTCAGTCCAGAAGGTCGCTCCCGAAAAGGGGAGTGGGCCGCGACGACTGTCTCGCAGTCGTCGCGGCCCACGTGGGGCCTGCGGCTCCCGGACACGTTGGAGGGGTCGTCCGGGCATGTGGGAGGCGGCTCGGTGGGGGCGCACCGTACTGCAGTCGCTTCCCGGCGACCAAGGGGGATGGCCGCCGTTGCCGTCATATGGCTTGACCACATCCTGCCCGGCGGATGTGAAGCCTGCGTTGAGTTGGTGTGGAGGAATGCGGAGGAGGCCCCGGCCGCCCGTGAGCGCCGGTCAGGCCACGCCGCGCTGCTTCTCCACCTCGTGCAGGATCGCCTGGACCTCGTCGGCCACGTCGCTCGAGAGCGGCTCCGGCTGGTACTCCTCGAGGATCCGCTTGGCCTCGTTCTTCGCGGCGGTGTAAGCGTCGACGCTGCCGTCGGCCTCCCAGCCCTCGCGGCCGCGACGGTCCATCAGCTTGGGCTGGCTGAGCTCGCGTCCGCGCTTGCGCGTGGACTGGCGGCCGAGGTAGTGCCCGAACGACCCGACCGCGTGGATGTCCTCCACCCCGAGGTCGTCGTCGTTGACCGGCACACCGCGCACCGCGTGCTTGACCATCTTCGCGATCTCGTTGTCCAGCACATACTGCGCGTAATCGAAGGTGACGCCCGATTCGGTCATTCCCGCCCCGTAGATCAGGTTGGCGCCTGCCAACGCTGCCATGAGGGCGGTCATCGTCTTCTCGTGACCGGCCTGGACGTCGCCGAGCTTGGAGTCTGCCTACAACCCGGCGACGAAGCTCGGCAGCATGTAGCGCTGCGCCAGTTGCGCCACGCCGGCGCTGAGCAGGCCGAGCTCGGGCGAGCCGACGGACGCGGTCGCGTGCCGCAGGTCCATGGTCGTCGTGGACGAGCCGTAGATGCTGGGGGCGCCGCGCTCGGTGAGCTGCGCCAGGGTCATGCTGGACAGCACCTCGCAGTTGTGAGTGACGAGCGTCCCGGCCAGGGTGACCGGGGACGTGGCGCCGGACATCGCCATCGAGATGACCGTGTTGGGGAGCCCGTGGCGCGCGGCGCCCATGATGACCTCCGCGGCGTCGCGCGTGAGCTTGAGCGGGCTGACGGGGCACTCGCAGAAGTACACGAGCGGGCGCTCGCGCAGCTTGTCCTCGCCGCCGGCGACGGCGGCGCCCATGCGCACGATGGCGTCCACGTCGTCCATCGAGAGCGCGCCGGTCCCACAGCACTTGGTCGTGTTGGCGAGGCCGATGGCCGCGTCGCGCACGGCGAGCACGTCCTGCGAGGCGTCGCGGCTCTCCACCGAGTGCTCGTAGGTGTCGATCTCGCTGAGGTAGTCGGTCATGCGCGCGAGGTCGGCGACGTCCTGCGCCGCGGACTGACGGTGCTCGCCGGTGCGCGGGTCGAGCACCATGATGCCGGCGCTGAAGTTGGTGAAGCCGACGCGGCCGCCCTCGAGCATGATGTCGTTCTCGGGCGTGCGGCCGCAGAGCCGGATGCTCTTGGGCGACCAGCGGATCACGTCCTCCACGATGTGCGGCGGGATCCTGACCGTCTTGGTCTCCCGGTCGACGCGGCAGCCGCCGTCGGCCATGACGTCGAGAGCCTCCTCGCTCTCGACGAACACGCCGGTGCGCTCGAGCACCTCGAGCGTCGCCCTGTGGATGTCGTCGAGGTCCGCTTCGCTGAAGACCTCGAGGCGGGCGCCGACGTTCCGCACGCCCGCCTGGAAATTCCGCTTCATACGCTCCCCCCCGTTCACGCGGTCGCCCGCGATCGTCGCTGTTGCCGGGCTCACTCTACCGCGCCGGAGCCACGCGGGCGTCCCGCGCTCACCGCAACGTCGCCCGCCACCGCACACGAACCCTATGGCGTACGGCAGAATCTGCCGATAGAACCGGTGGCGAGGCACACGACTGGGGAGAATGACCGTGCGAGCGTGCGTGCAGTGTGGATTGTCGGTGAGCGAGACGGCGACCTTCTGCGCCGTCTGTGGCGCGCGTTTCGACGCGGATGCCAAGCTCGAGATGATGGCTGATACGAGCGCGCCGGCCGCGGCCGAGGCCGGCACGCCGCCCGCGGCCGACAAGGCCGCCGAGCCGGATCGCTGGGAGGACAACTCCGAGTGGCACGACGCCACCCCCGAGCTCGTCGCCGACCTTGCCACCGGGCACGTCGCTGGGCACGCCGCCCAAGACGGCGACTCCTCCCTCGACGCCGACACCACCGCCGAGTCTCACTCGGCCGAGGCGGGCGCGCCTGTGGCGGAAGCTCCAGAGACTCCCGACCTCGCCGAAGACCCGCTTGAGCGCCGCATCGCGGAGGTCGCTGCGCTGCTGGAGGAGGCGGCCGGGTCGGAAGAGACGGATCCCGGCCGTGCCGCGACGCTGTACGGCGACGCCATCGTCGCGTGCCTGGACGCGACCGAGGACCCGCTCGGCGCCGAGGCCGTGCACGCGATGCTCCTCTGCAGCTTCGACGCTCTGAGCTCACTGCTCGAGCGGGGCGGGCTGCCCGAGGAGGCGCTCGCCGTCGTCGAAGACGCCGCGTCCCTGGGCATGCTGAACGGCGGCGACGAGGCTCGCTCCGAGCCTCGCGAGACGCTCAAGGGCCGGCGCGAGGATCTGCGCCGGATCCTCTTCGCCGACTCGTCACAGCTCTGACCGGAGCCTGAGCACTCCCGATGATGTCCTGACGGCGCTGCGCCGAGGCGCCTGCGCGCGTCGGGTCGTCCGCGATGCTGCGGCGACGGACTATTCGCCGGAGTCGCGGGAATCCAAGTGTGCAGAGTCTCGTACTGCTGGACCGGTTGGACCGGCTGCTCGTGCCCAGCGTGGTAGAGGTCAGGAGGGCACGCATGGCCAGCCGCAGCGGACTTGTGGACCGGACGGGATCGGGGAGTCGCGCCGGACCGGGAGATCGGGCGGAAGCGGACGCCCGGGATGCCGGCGAGGAGTTCGACATCGAGTTCCGAGGGGCGACCAAACGCTTCGGGTCGCTCGTCGCCGTCGATCACGTGGACCTGCAGGTCCCCAAGGGCGAGTTCCTCTCGCTGCTCGGGCCGTCGGGCTGCGGCAAGACCACTTCGCTGCGGCTCATGGCCGGGTTCGAACAACCCGACGAGGGCGAGATCCTCATCGGCGGAAAGAACGCAGTCGGCATCCCGCCGTACCGGCGCGACGTCAACACGGTCTTCCAGAGTTACGCGCTGTTCCCCCACATGACGGTGCTTGACAATGTCGCGTACGGGCTCAAGCAGCGCGGTGTGGGCAAGGCCGAGCGCTACGAGCGCGCCCGGAAGGCGCTGGAGCTCGTCCAGCTCACCGGGCGCGAGAAGCACCGGCCGGCGATGCTCTCCGGCGGCCAGCAGCAGCGGGTGGCGCTCGCGCGGGCGCTCGTGATGAACCCGCGCGTGCTCCTGCTCGACGAGCCTCTCGGGGCGCTCGACCAGAAGCTCCGCAAGGAGATGCAGGTCGAGCTCAAGCGCATCCAGGAGACCGTGGGCATCACGTTCGTCTACGTGACTCACGACCAGGAGGAGGCGCTCTCGATGTCCGACCGCGTGGCCGTGATGTCCAACGGCCACATCGAGCAGCTGGACGAGCCGCGCGCCATCTACGACCGGCCGCTGACCCCGTTCGTCGCCGAGTTCATCGGCGAGATGAACTTCTTCCACGGGACGGTGCAGGAGTCGGGGGACGGCGCCTTCTCCGTTGACACCGGCGGGCTGCTCGTGCGCGGACGCGGGGACGCGCCGGCGGGCGAGGAGGTGACCGTGGGCGTGCGCTCGGAGCGCATGACCGCGGTCGGTGACCCTGTCGCGCGCGAGGCCTGCGCCCGCGCCGGCGTGAACTGCTCCGAGGCCCAGGTCCTGACCAAGATGTATCTCGGCGACCAGATGCAGATCGTCGCCCGCCTTGAGAGCGGGCCGGAGGTCGTGGTGCGCGAACAGCGCGCCGAGGCCGACCCGGCCCTGGACGGCGTCCATCCCGGAGACCAGATCACGGTCGGCTGGGACGAGACCGCTCTGCACCTCATGAACGCGGCGAGCCCACCCGTCACCCGGCCGAAGGAGGAGCCATGACGGACGACAAGCGCAGTGACGAGTTCCGGGTGCTGGCGCCGGAGCACGCCCGGTCCAAGCTCGAGTACATGAAGCGGGCGGTGACCGAACCCGATGGGTTCGGCATCACGCGCCGCCAGCTGCTGGCGCTGGGCGGCACGGCGGCGTTCGTCGCCTTCGCAGCCGCCTGCGGCACCACCACCACGGGCGGCGGCGGCAGCACTTCGACGGCGGTCCCGACCGCGACCAATACGCTGGCCGGCAAGGCGCTCGAAAACCAGCTCCAGATCTACAACTGGTCCCAGTACGACGCGCCGTCGACCTATACGAAGTTCGAGAACCTGCCCGCGGAGAAGGCCGCCGGCCTCAACATCCACGAGACCTACTACTCGAGCAACGACGAGCTGCTCGCCAAGCTCAACGCCGGCGCCGGCGGCTACGACATCATCGTCCCGAGCCAGAACGCGGTGGCGCAGCTCATCCAGCAGGGCAACCTCATGCCGCTGGACACCGCCCTGCTCCCGAATCTCAAGTACCTGGACCCGAAGTTCCTCAAGGCGTCCTACGACACCAGCGGCCGCTACCACGTGATCAAGGACTACGGGATCACGATGTTCTTCTACAACAACAAGATCATCACGGAGCAGCCCAAGACGCTCAAGGACTTCTACGACCTGCTCCCCAAGTACGTGAGCAAGGGCCGCACCAACATCCTCGACGGCCCCGAGGAGGTCGTCCCGCTCGCGCTCATGGCGCTCGGCCTCGACCCCAACACCACCAGCCAGGCCGACTTCGACAAGGTCCGCCAGTACCTGCTCTCCATCCGCAACGGCGTGACCACCATCAGCTCCTACGGCTACATCAACGACGGCATCGCCGGCAAGATCATCCTGGGTCAGGGCTGGAACGGAGACGTGCGGCGGATCGTGCAGGGCCGCAAGAAGCAGGGCGACATCACCCCCGTGATCCCGACCGGCGCGTCGGAGATCTGGGCGGACAACTGGTGCATCCCGAGCGACGCTCCGCATCCCGTGGCCGCCCACGCCTGGATCAACTGGCTGCTCGAGCCGAGCACGGCGGTCGCCGAGATGAACTACCACGACTACACCATCCCGGAGCCGCAGGCGCTCGCCCAGATCCCGTCGTCACTCAGGGACGACCCGCTCTTCAACGTCCCGGCGACCTACACGGACAACTACAAGTACATCCTCAACGTGAGTCCGGCCGTGGTGCAGGAGCGCACGGCGATCTACACGGCGTTCAAGGCGGCGTGATGGCACAGGGCAAGGTCGAGCTCCAGCCGGCGCCGGCGGCGCAGTCGCGCCGCGGGCGGTCGCTGCGGTCACACGAGGACCGGCCGCCGGAGCAGCGGCGCGGCCGGTCCTTCAGTCCGCGGTACCCCGCGTGGCTCGTGCTGCCCTCGTTCGTCTACTACGTGATCTTCTTCCTTGGCGCGATGGCGATCCTCGTGGCGTTCTCGCTCGCCACGCAGGTCGGGTTCGGGCAGATCAGCTACGGCTTCAGCCTCGCGCAGTTCCACGAGGTGCTGAACGCCCTCTACCTCGACATCTTCCTGCGCACCATGGTGATGGCGTTCGTGGGCACCGCGCTGACCATCGCCGTCGGCTACCCCATCGCCTACTGGATGGCGCGCTACCTGACCACCTACAAGATGCTGGCGCTGCTGCTCACCATCGTCCCGTTCTGGACGTCGTTCCTCATCCGCACCTACGCGCTCAAGATCATCCTCGATCCGCAGGGCTACCTCGCCACCTACGCGCACATCGACATCATGTACACGCGGTACGCGGTGGCGGTCGGGCTGGTCTACAACTACCTGCCGCTGTTCATCCTGCCGGTGTTCGCCACGCTGGAGCGGATGGACTGGACGCTGGTGGAGGCGGCGACCGACCTGGGGGCGTCGCCGCTGCGCGCGTTCCGGCAGATCACGCTGCCGCTGACGCTGCCGGGCGTCGTCACCGGCGGGCTGCTCGTGCTCATCCCGATGACGGGGGAGTACATCATCCCCAACATCCTGGGGGGCGGGAAGTACGAGTTCGTCGGCAACCTGATCGGCGACCAGTTCAACGAGGCGCAGAACCAGCCGTTCGGGTCGGCGCTGGCGATCACGCTCATGATCGTGCTCTCGCTGCTGGTCGCGGCCTACATCTTCTTCGCCGGCAGAGAGGAGCGGTTCGGTGCATAGCTGGACGAGATCCAAGATCGGATTCACCGTCTGGGCGGGGATCGTGTTCGCCTTCCTCTACCTGCCGATCCTCGTGATGGCAGTCTTCGCGTTCAACCGGCCCTCGGCCGCGGCGGTGGAGAACCTGCCGCAGCACTACCAGGTCGCTCAACTCTCGCCCGACCAGGTCGGCAACGTTTCGGTGTGGAACGGCTTCACGCCCGACTGGTTCAGCGCCGGGCTGCACGATCCCACGTACATCCCGGCCATCATCACCAGCTTCGAGATCGCGCTGGTGGCGGCCGTCATCGCTACGGTGCTCGGCCTGCTGGCGGCGCTCGCCCTGGCGCGCATGAAGCGGTTCTGGCGCGCGCCGTTCGACGTGCTCGTCTACCTGACCCTGGTGGTGCCGGAGATCGTCATCGCCGTGGCGTCTCTCATCTTCTTCGTCCAGGCGCATCACTACGTGCCCGTGTTCCCCGGGCTCGGCAGGTGGACCATCCTGCTCGGGCAGGTGGCGTGGAACGCGTCGCTCTGCATGCTGATCATCCGCGCCAGGTTCGTCGGCATGGGCGACGTGCTGGAGGAGGCGAGCTACGACCTGGGCGCCGGCCGGCTCTCGACGTTCCGGCAGGTGACGCTGCCGCGGCTCATGCCGGCGATCATCGCCGGCGGGCTGCTCTCCTTCACGTTCTCCTTCGACGACTACGTGGTCCCGGCGTTCACCAACGGCACCACCAACACCTGGCCCATCGTGCTGTACTCGGCGGTGCGGTTCGGCATCACGCCGGCTGTCAACGCGCTGGCGACGCTGATGCTGCTCATCAACGTGATACTGATCGTGGTCGTGGCGCTGATCCTTCGCCGCACGCGGCCGCGCGTCGGCCCCGGCCAGGAGGAGTCGAAGGGCCTCACCGGCGCCCTGGGTCTGGGATGAGCGCCACGCGCCGGAGAGGGCGCGCCTCGCAGGCTGTGGATGAAAGGAGCCGGGCCCCATGACAGAGCGCAGGACGATCGCCTTCTTCCCCGAGCCCGGCGCATGGGGCCCGACCAACAACCTGAGCGCGATGGCCGAGGTGCTGCGCGAGCGCGGCCATCGCATCGTGTTCGTCGCCGACGAGTCGTTCGCCGGCGTGCTCGAGGCGCGCGGGTTCGAGGAGCGGCTGTTCCGCATGGCGCCGGCGGCGCGAGGCGGCGGCCGAGGCCCCGGCCGAAGACCCCTGGGCCGAGTTCATCCGCGTCACCGCGCCGGAGTTCCGCAAGCCGACCATCGCGCAGATCGAGACGGTGACGAAGCCCATCTGGGAGGCGCTCGTGGCGGGCGAGCGGTACTCCCACGAGCGCGTCATGGCGATCTGGGACGAGGTGCGGCCGGACGTGGTGGTGACGGACAACGTCACCGGCTATCCGGCCGTCGAACTGGCCGGCGGCCCGTGGGTGCGCGTGGTCTCGTGCAATCCTCTCGAGATGCGGGACCCGGAACTCCCGCCGCCACTCTCTGGGCTGCCGGCCGGCGACAGGAGCGAGTGGCAGGCCTTCAGGGATGAGTACCACCGCGCGCACGCCGGCCTGCTGGCCGAGCACAACGAGTTCCGGGCCTCCGTGGGCGTCGCCCCTTGCCCGGAGGACGAGTTCAACACCGCGTCGCCCTGGCTGAACATCTTCGAGTTCCCGGAGGCGGCCGACTACCGGCGCTCGCGGCCGCTGGACCCCACCTGGCGCCGCATGGAGTCGTCGGTGCGAGGCGGCGAGGCGGCCTTCGACGTCGCCGAGCGCGTCCCCGGGACGGGCAAGGTCATCTACCTCTCTCTCGGGTCGCTGGGCTGCATGGACGTAGGTCTCATGCAGCGCCTCATCGACGCGCTGGGGACCACGCCGCACCGCGTCGTCGTCTCCATGGGCCCGCTCAAGGACCAGATGCGCCTCGGGGAGCGGATGTACGGGGAGGAGTTCCTGCCGCAGCCGTCGATCCTGCCGCAGTGTGACCTGCTGATCACCCACGGCGGCAACAACACCATCTGCGAGGGGTTCACGTTCGGCCTGCCGATGATCGGCCTGCCGCTGTTCTGGGACCAGTACGACAACGCCCAGCGACTGGAGGAGACGGGCTTCGGCGCACGGCTCGCGACCTACGACTGGACGGAAGACCAGCTGGTCGCGACGGTCGAGCGCCTGCTGGCGGACGAGGCGCTGCGGGCGCGGCTGCGGAGCGTCTCCGCGCGCGTCCGCTCCGAGCCGGGCCAAGTGAAGGGGGCCGGCCTCATCGAGCGCGTCGCGCTCACGGGCCGGCCCGTCCTAGGCTGAGGGTGCCGGTGAGCGCCTCAGGCAGAGGCGCGTTCCTTCTCCAGGGCAGTCTCGTCCCGCTCCTGGGAGCAGACGGGGCAATCGCAGCCGCGGTAGTGGGTCCAGCCCTCGCGCGGCAGCGCCTGGCGGTAGACAGAGCCCTCCCGCCACTGGTGCGGCACGCCGGGGAAGGGCAGGCTGTGCACCGAGCCGTCGGCCGGGTCGTACCTCAACTGGACGCCGCCGGGCAGGTGGCAGATGGCCACTTTGCCGGCGCCGCTGACTTCATCGAATGTCATGAGCTGACCTCCTGATCAGTCCTCATCGCGCAGGAGGGCCTCCGGAACGACGAAGGCGCCCCGGCCAGACCTCGGCCGAGAGCGCCATTGCCCCCCGCAGACCCGCTGCAGCGCACGCTTCAGTGCGTGCCTGTTCAGGGTAGCAGGAGGCTCGGGTCGAGGCCACCGGGCGGCCGGCCGAGACGCGTGCGGCCGCCTCTGGCGACAGGTATCCGATGGATATCCATCGCGGCCCACGAACGCGGGGTGCGGACCGCTGCACCCGTATCCGATGGATACAGGTCCTCAGAGGGACTCCGACGCGGATGCCGCGCGCCGACACCGGTGCCCCGCGCCGACACCAGTGCCGCGCGCAGCGGCCGCAGCAACTCGATTGACGGGCTGCGGGAAGAAGCGCGCGCGTTCCGGCGTCGTACCTGGCATAGGCATCATCACAGGAGGTTCCCATGAACCTGCATCGAGCTTTCCCCGCGGTGGTCGTGGCCCTGGTGGCCGTTGTGGCGCTGGCGGGATGCGGCAAGATCCAGAATTCGTACGGTAGCGCGACCAAGTCCACGAACACGCCCGCCTCCGGCATGGCCGCCAGTCCGGCGGCGTCGGCCGCCCAGACGCCGGTCACAGGCAACGCCGTCACCATCCAGAACTTCGCCTTCGTGCCCGCCACGCTCACCGTCAAGGCCGGCACAAAGGTCACGTGGACCAACAACGACACCACGGTTCATGACGTGACGTCGACCAACGGCCCCTCGGTGACTGCGGCGACCACGAGTCTGTTCGCCAGCGGGACCCTGAACCAGGGCGACTCGTTCAGCTTCACGTTCTCCAAGCCCGGCACCTACTACTACGAGTGCACCATCCACGCGGCCATGGCGACCATGCACGCCAAGGTCGTCGTGAAGTGACGGGGCCGACGCCGCCGCGGCGGGAAGGAACCGAGCCGCGGCGGCGTCTTCCCTGATGGAGGGCCATCCGACCTAGAGTCAGAGCGATCCGACCGAGCGCCAGAGGCGGGCAATGGACGATCCGTTCGACAGATTGAGTGAGCAGGAGATCGCCGACGCCTGCGCCTACGCCGACGGCACACTGCCGCAGGCACGGTGGGCGGAGGTGGAGGCGCGTGTGCTCGCTTCGCCGGATCTGACCGCCCTCGTCGACCGCCAGCGCCGGGCGCTGGCGGCCACGGCGGCGCTGGCCGAAGAGCCGGCGCCGGCCTCGCTGGTGAGCTCGGTCGAGGCCGCTCGGCCGCGAGTGGCTCGCCGGCGGCGGCGCTGGAGCCTTGCCCTCACCGCCGCCGGCGTGGTCGCGGCCGTGCTCATCGTGGTGGCCGTTCTCACGGTGGGCGGCGGCCCGGCGACCCCCCAGGTGGCCGCCGCCGCGGAGCTCGCGTTGCAGGCTCCGTCGGGCCCCGCGCCCGCCGCGGCGGGCGCGGGCAAGCTGGCGGCGAGCGTCGGCGGCGTGAGCTTCCCCGACTACCGGGCCGCCTCCGGCTGGCGCCCGACCGGTGTGCGCTCGGGTGAGGTCGCGGGCCGCCCGGCAACCGTCGTCTACTACGAGAAGGACGGGCGGCGCATCGGCTACGCGATCGTGGACGGCGCGGCGCTCCCGCTCCCGCAGGACGCCGCGAGCACCACGCGTGCCGGCGTCGAGTACCTGAGCTTCGAGCAGGGCGGCCGGCAGGTCGTCACCTGGCGGAGCGGCGGTCACACCTGCGTGCTCGCCGGCCCGGTGCCGAGCAGCGAGCTCGTGGCCTTGGCCAGCTGGACCGGCGCCGTCGCCTACTGAGCCGCCGGGTTCTCCTGACGTGCAGGGCCTCTTGCTGTGGTCACAGATCCGGCGCGAATTGTGGTCTCATCGGCTGCCGGAACGGGTGATTTGGGCACTCTGACCACATTTGGGCGTCATCCGCGCGACTTGTGACCACATTCGCGGCCCTGAGTGTGACCACATGGGGAGCGTCCGCACAGGACATCAGCAGGCGTCCGCTCTATTCGCCCAGCCGCCGGGCCAGGCGGTCGCGGGCGCGGTAGAGGCGGCTGGTCACGGTCCCCTCGGGCACGCTGAGCAGTGCCGCCGCCTCCTGGTAGGAGAGCCCTGCCACATCGACCGCCACGAGCGCGTCGCGGAACTCCTCCGGCAGCGCCGCGATGGCGGCGAACACCTCGGCGTTCTCGGCCGCGGCCTCCGGGTCGTCCCCGCCGCGGCCGCGGCCTCCGTCCAGCTCCTCGTCCAGTTCCACGGTCTGCGGGCGGCGGCTCGCCGTCCGTCGCCGGCTCGTGAGCTCGTTGTGCAGCGCACGCACGAGGTAGTGCAGGTCGTCGCCGGTCACGAGCCGCTTGCGCGCCAGCACGTGGGCGCACACGTCCTGGACGAGGTCCTCGGCGTCCTCGCGCGAGCCGGTCCACGCGCGCGCGGTCCGGTACAGGACGGGGAGGAACTCGACGACGCGCTCGGGATCAAGCCGGTGAGGCGTGGGCATGCGGCTACTCTACCCGTCTGGCTTCGGCACGGGCGCGGGGGTGTACGCTCGGGCGCATGCGAGCCCTGAGCCACTTCACCGCCTCCGTCCGAGACCTCGGCCTGAAGGCCACGTTCGCGCAGCTGCCGGCCGCGGCGGCGGCGCCGCTCACGCTGCGGCGGCTCAAGCGGCGCAAGTTCGAGGAGCTCTCGCGGGACGGCTTCGACGCCGCGCACGGTACGGACACGGCGGCGGTGCTCGTCGGCCGCGAGCTCGGGCCTGCGGTCACTCGCGGCGGCCACCTCGTCATCCACTACGAGACGACGAGCGAGGAGGCCATCCGCATGCCGCTCGACAGCCTCAGCGCCGGTCTCGCCGGCTGCACCTTCGTCGACCTCGGCTGCGGCAAGGGCAAGCCGCTGCTGGTCGCGGCTTCGTACCCCTTCCGCCGGCTCGTCGGGGTGGACATCTCGCCGGCGTGCGTGAAGATCGCGCGGCGCAACGTCGCCCGCTACGGACCGGAGCGGATCGACCCGGCGCGCGTCGAGCTCCGGGTCGGCGAGGCCGAGGAGTTCGAGTTCCCGCCGGGGCCGCTGGTCGTCTACCTGTACAACCCGTTCCCCGGTGCGGTGCTGGAACGGGTGGTCGCGCACCTGGAGGCGAGTCTGCGGGAGTGGCCGCGGGCGTGCGCGGTCGTCTACGTCAACCCGCACGCCCTGGAGGCTCTGGCCGCGAGTGAGCTGTTCGAGCGCACGCCGACCATCGTCGACCGGATGCCGTCGGCCGCGCGGGGCTCCGCAAGCTACGAGCGCGCGGCGGTGTTCGTCACGAAGGGGTGGCCGGGGCCGACCTGAGTGGCGCCGCCGGCCTGAGCGCCGCCGCCGGCCGAGCCGGTCAGTCCGCGCCCGGCGGCCGGAAGCGCGTCAGCGCTGGGCGCGGACGGGGTCGATGCTGTCCGCGTACTCGAGCGCCCACTCGAGCTCCTCGCGCAGCGAGCCGCCGCTCGAGGTCTGGACGTCCTCGTCGCCGAGGTCCGTGAGCGCCTCGTTGGCGTAGGCGCGCAGGTCGTGCGCCTCCCGCCACTTGGCCACCTCGACCTTGAGCCGCTCCAGACGCTTGTCGTCGTGGTACTGCTGCTGGGCTGCCTGCACGCGGCGCCGCGCGTCGGCCTCGAGGTCGGCGTCGAGCTTCTCGATCTCCTCCGCGCTGGGCTGCGCGGGGATGCCCCCGCGCGGCCGCACGATGAAGTACGTGATGACGGCCGCCAGCCCGAACTCCACCAGGAAGGTGACCGGACCTGCCATGGTGAGCAGTCCCCTGCCCGAGACGGCGCCGGCGGCGACGGACATGATCACCAGCGCCGCGTGCAGCACGAAGGCGGTGATGATGAAGATGGCGGCGATGCTGAACCAGCGAGGCACTTGATCCTCCCCCCGCGGACGGCTCCGTCCGCGCTGTGCGTTCCCTGACGGCCCTCCTCGCGCGCAGAGCATTCGAGGAGTGGCGCCCACCATAGTAGCGACAATCACAGGCGGCGGGAAGCAGGCGCACAGGCACAGCGGTTTGCGCTCCGATGTCGCGGGTAGGGTCGGCTCGAGCGGGAGGTTGACCATGGATCTGCGCCGGCGCATCGCCACACGCGTCACTGAGATACGAGACCGCAGCCAGCGGCTCGTCCAGTTGAACCTGGAACTGCTGGCCAGCGAGCTCAAGGAGAAGGGACGCAAGTTCGGCACGGCGATCGGACTGTTCCTCGCCGCCGGGCTGCTCTCCCTCTACGCCCTCGGGTTCCTCCTCGCGACGGTCGCCGTGCTCCTGGCGCTCGTGCTGCCGATGTGGGCGTCTCTGCTGATCGTGACCATCCTGCTGTTCGTGCTGATCGCGGTGCTCGTGCTCGTGGGCCGCGACCAGCTGCGCAAGATCGGCGACCCGAAGCCGGAGGCCGCTATCGCCGAGGCCAAGGCCACCGCGGAGATGGTGAAGGCGAACGCGCGCGGTACGGTGACCGGCGTGGCCGGGCGGCTCAGGCCGCGACGGCCGGGCGCGCCCCCGGAGGAACCTCCGGTCTCGCCCGATCCGCCGCTCACGGAGTGGTCGAGTGCGCCGCCGCCCCCGCCGTCGGGCCCCTCCACGGGGACCGGCGAGGCTCCACCTACCGACCCGGAGAAGGACGCATGACCCAGACGCCAGACGCCGGCTCCACGCCGGGAGACGCCGGCGCCACGCCGGGACAAGCGCAGAAGCAGCCGGCGCGGCCGGCGGCCGAGGTCCGCGCCGACATCGTCAGGGAGCGCGCCGCGCTTGGAGCCTCCTTCGACGCGCTCCGCGCAGAACTGGACGACGCGGTGGACGACGGCAGGCGCCGCGGTGCGAACATCGGCCGCAAGGCCAAGATCGCAGCGCCGGCCGTAGGCGCCGCGATCGCAGTCGCCCTGTTCCTGCGCAGCCGCGGGCGCGACAAGCGCTAGGGGCGCTCGTATCTGTTACGCCGGGCGCGAGAGGCTCGTGGGGCTCGACCCGTCCTGAACCGCCGTCGTGGCGTCGGACTCCGGGACGGTCACTGTTTGTGGTAGTCGGTGTAGGAGCTGCTGTACTCCTTGATCCACAGCGTGGTGCCGTCGATGTAGTAGAGGTAGTTGACGTCGCCGAGCGCCTCCCAGCTCCCGTCGGGACCGCCCTCCGGCGTGAACTTCTCACTGCGGTATCGGAGCGCGAGCACCCAGCTGTTCTGTGCTGCAAGCCAGTAGGCGGCCCAGATGCCCTGGTGCACGAACGTTCCGTCGTTTCCCTGATCGAGGTTGGTGGTGATCACGCGCGTGTACGTGCCGTTGGCGTTGAAGGTGTAGAGCTCGGCCCAATTGTCTTCGACGAAGCCCCACTTGCCGACCAGGCCGCCGGTCATGTCCGGCACCTGGAGCAGCGAACCGACGGCGCCGAAGGCGTCCACGTTGATCGTCATGGCCGACGACGAAGCGTTCTTGCTGCCGGCCCAGGCCACCACGACCTGGTGCGCCGCGTTGGTGAGCCCGCCCTTGCGGAACACCGGCTGCTTGTACCTGGCCTGCGCCGAGTACAGGTCGACGGTGACGGGCTGGGCGGCATCCAGGTAGACGAGCATCTTGCCGTAGGAGGGACCCGTGGTCGCGAGCACGTAGGCCTCGGTACCACTGAACTGCATGTAGGCCTGCCCCGGGCCGTTGACGGTGGCCTGCTTGCCGCCGGCGAAGCTCGCGCCGGAGGCGAGCGTCCAGGCGCCGAGGAAGCGCAAGTGCGTGTCGCCCTCCTGGTACTGCGTGCCCGGCAGCGTGCCCGGGTCACCGCCGGTGAGCGTACCCGTGATGCTGAGCGCGTCGAGGTTCACCGTCTTGGCCGTAGCCGCGGCGCTCTTTCGGCCCGTCCACGCCAGCGTCAGGGTGTGGGCCGTGTTCGCGAGGCCCGTGCGGGAGAACACCTTGGCCTTGAACCTGGACGAGGCGGCGTAGAGGTTGGCCTTGCTCGAGACTCCATCCAGCGTGACCTTCATGATGCCGCAGGCGCGGCCCTTGGTGCTGAACACGCTGACGGCCGTCCCGGTGAACGTGGCCGTGACCGAGCCGGCGGCGTTGCGCGTGCGCATGCGACCGCCGTAGCACTTGCTGTTGCTCACCGACTTCCAGGCGGCGCTGTAGGCGAGCCTGGCGTCGCTCTCCTGGTACAGCGCCGTCGCCCCGAGGGCTGTGGCCGCCGGGGTCCACGGGGCCGCCGGAAGCCCGAGGGAGGGCGGCGGCCCGCCCAGCGCCTGCGGCGCGACGACGAGGACGGACAGGATGACGAGGAGAATCCAGCTGGTCTTCAGCTGCCCGCGCATGACCCACCCCCAATGCGCTCACGGGGCCGCGTCTGTCCGCCCCTCGCCGGTGAGTCATCGCCTTGCAGGAGGCGGTTGCGCCCCTCTTGTCCTCGAAAGTAGACCCGGCCCTCCGGTCCGTCAACGAAAGCGCCGTTGCTGGCGAGCCCGCCTCACTTCGTGTGAGACTGTCCGTATGGAGGGGGGATCGACCACTGCCCGGCGGCGGACCGCGTTCGGCCGCGGCTTGCGACAGCGCAGCCCGCTGGTACTGCTCGCGGGGGCTGCGCTCTGCGCGCTCGCCGTGTTCGGCGCACAGCACTTCTTCTTCCACGGCGGTCTCACGAGTGTCGGTGAGGACCGTCTGGTCCGCCACGCGCACGACGACCAGTTGCACGTCGCCTACACGGTCGGCCGGCTCATGGCGTCCCCGCCCGCCGGCCCCGTCGTCTACGTCTTCGGCGGCTCGGGCACGATGGAGGCCTTCGTGAGCGACGGTGCGCTCGCCTCGCGCATCGGGCGCTGGTCGGGCGAGGCAGTCGAGGTGGTCGGCCTCGCCAACCACGCGCAGTCTCTGGCGCAGAACCTGGTGATCGTCGACAACCTGCCGGCGGGCGAGGCCACACTGGTCGTCGGTCTCGCCCCCATGCGGTTCAACACGTCGCCGGCGGACGACGTGGGGCTGCTGGCCTCACGCACGCTGCTCCTGCGCAGCCCGCGCCTGCGCGAGCTCGCCCCGGAGCTCTACGGCCGCGAGGCCTCCTGGACGGGCGGGCTGCCCGGGGTCTGGGATTTCGTCTCCGGCTACGTGCGCGCGCGGGTCTCCTCCGGCCCGCTGCCCGGCCGGGAGCTGCGCTACCTGCATCACTACTACGGCCGCGGCGCGGTGCCGGTGAGCGCGGCCGGCAAGCGCGCGACCCTCACCTCCGTGTGGGAGTACAACGCCGCCCACTACGCCGCCAACCACGCCTACAACCTTCGCATGCTCCGGGAGCTCGTCGGGCTCGCGAGGGCCAGGGGCTTCCGCGTGGTGTTCTTCGAGCAGCCTCTGAACACCGAGATCGCCGGGGACTGGGCCGGTGTGCTGCCTCGCTACAGGCGCGCGGTCGCGCGCGTCGCGGCGGAGTGCGGCGTGCCGTTCCTCCGCCTGCAGAAGGACCTGCGGCTGGGGGACGAGGACTTCGTGGACCTCTACCACCTGCTGCCGAAGAGCCGCGTGCGCTGGCAGGCGCGGATGGCGCACGAAGTGGCGCGCCTGCTGCGCCCGCAGTCCGCGTTTCTGGCTGGGGTCAGTCCCCGACGTGTACCGTGAGAGTCAGTTCCAGATCGCCACGTACACGGTCATGCCCGCGACGAACCACATGACCATCGGCCCGGCGGCCAGGATGACGGTCTCGGGCCACGGCTCCGCCTGTTCGATGCGCAGCGCGACCATGACCAGGATGATCGTCGCGACCAGCCAGCCGGCGCGCGGTAGCGTGCCGACGGCGCTGCAGATCACGACGGTGAGCACCAGGTCGGCGATGGGGAACCGGACCCCGCCATACCGGGCGACCGCCCAGATCCAGAGCCCGCTGAGCGGCGCGACGATGAGGAGGCCCAGAAGGTAGGACGCCATGGGGACAGCCTAGCAGGGACCTACGGTGAGTTTCGTGGGTTGAGGTGCACCACTGTTGCGCCGATACTCCGTAGAGATGAGTGTGCCTTCCGCATTCGGGCGGGCCGCCGTGAGGCTCGCCCGCTCCCTACGCTTCATCGTCTCCTCGCCCCGTCGCCGCTGGCTCATCGGGGGTCTGGTGCTCGCCGTTCTCGCCTTCGCGTTCCTCGGGTGGGACGACGTGGTGCGCACCGGCCGCGCGTTCGCCGGCGCCGACTGGCGCTGGGCCGCCGCGGCCGTCGTGCTCATGGCCGCGTCGCTCGCCCTCCGCAGCCTGGCGCTGCAGCTCATCGTCGGGGCGCTCGGCTCCGTCCACGCCCGCTTCGTCGAAGCCTTCTCCTCCACCAGCATCGGACTGCTCGCCAACGCGGTCGCTCCGGTCCGCGCCGGCACCGTCCTCTCGCCCTACGTGCTCTACGTGCTCGTCCGGCGCCGGCAGGCGCACCTGCCGTTCGCCACGGCGCTCGGCGTGACGCTCACGGAGCGCATGTTCGCCATCGCCACGTTCCTCGTCATGGCGCTGCTGTTCCTCAGTACCCTGGCCGCTCCCGCGTGGGCGCAAAGCGCGCTGTACGTGAGCGCCGGCCTCATCGCCGTGCCCATCGTCGGCGGCATCGTGCTCAACAGGCGGCGGGAGAAGGTCGCTCTCGCGTGCGCGCGCGGCGGTACGCGCATGCGCCGAGCCGCGCTCTGGCTGCCCCAGCTCATCGACAGCCAGCGCATCTGGAGCCGTCCGACGGCGGCCCTCGGAGTGTCCGGCGCGCAGTTGCTGGCGTGGCTCGTGCAGCTGGCGGCGGCGTTCGCGATGCTCCAGGCGTTCCACCTGGGGGCGGCCGGACTGCGTGGGGCCGCCCTCGTCATCGTCCTCACCAACCTGATCGGCCTCGTACCGGCGACCCCCGGCAACGTGGGCACGTTCCAGGTCGCCGCTGTAGCCGCGCTCGCCACCTACGGCGTGGCCCCCGGTCCCGCGCTCGCCTACGCGCTCGGCCTGCAGGCGCTGCAGCTCGCCGTGGGCGTCGGCGCCGGGCTGCTCGCACTGAGCGGCCACGGGCTCACGCTGTCCGAGCTGGTCGGCCGCAGCAAGAAGGCCGCCGCCGCGCTCCGCGGCGCCGAAGAGGCCCTCGCGACGGCCAAGGTCCTGCCGGCGGCCGAACCCGAGGGCTGACCCGGAGCGACGGGCGACGGCGTTCCCGGGGTGTCCCATCGGGGTACCTCCGCACTAGACATTCTTCAGGTCCTCGTTCGACTGGACCTTGAGCGGAGGGCACCGATGGTCACACCTGACGAGATCGCGCGGGTCAACGTCTTCGCCGGACTCGACGCGAAGAGCCGGGAGCATCTCTCCCGGGTGGCGGCCGACATCACACTCCTGCCGGGCGAGTTCGCGGCGCACGAGGGTGACGAACGATCGCTGTATGCCGTGCTCGAGGGCCGCATCGAAGCGGTGAAGACCGTGGATGGTGTGGACAAGGTCCTGGGGCAGCGGGCGCCGGGTGACATCTTCGGCGAGGTGTCCATCGTGATCGGCACCGCGTATCCGGTGGGGTTCCGCGCGGCCGAGCCTTCGCGTGTGGCGCGCGTCGAGGCGCGCGACTACCACGAGGTCGCCGCCCTGGCGCCCGAGATGGCCACGGAGGTCGGCAAGCTGGCGGCGGACCGGATGGCCGGGCCGCGCGGCCTGCAGGGCATCGCGGCCGAGAACCGGCCTCCGCGCGCCGTCGTGTTCGGCAAGCGCGCGGACGCCCGGTGCGCCCAGCTCCGCCACTTCCTGGAGCGCAACCAGATCTCGTATCGCTGGGTGGCTCCGGACGCACCGGACGCCGCCGAGCAGTGGGGCGCCGGCCCGCTGCCGGACGAGGGCGACTGTCCCATCATCCGCTTCGACAGCGGCAAGATGGTGATCAAGCCCCAGCTGCGCCGCGTGGCGGAACTCCTGGGGCTGGGCACCGAGGCCGGCGCCGTCGAGTACGACACCCTGGTCGTCGGCGCCGGCCCGTCCGGCCTCGCGGCCGCGGTGTACGGCGCCTCCGAGGGCCTGCGCACGATCGTCGTCGAGCGCGAGGCGCCCGGCGGTCAGGCCGGCACCTCCTCGCGCATCGAGAACTACCTCGGCTTTCCCAGCGGAGTGTCGGGAGAGGAGCTGGCCAGCCGGGCGCTGCAGCAAGCTCGGCGGCTCGGCGCGGAGATCCTCGTGACGCGCGAGATCACGCGCATCGATCCGGTCACGCACGAGGTGCGTCTGGACGGCGGCGACGTGCTGCGCGCAAAGACCGTCATCCTCGCCTGCGGTGTCACCTGGCGGCGTCTCGACATCGAGGGTTTTGACCGGCTCGCCGGGAAGGGGATCTTCTACGGCGCCGCGCGGAGCGAGGCGCCCAACACCCACGGCCTGGACGTGCACATCATCGGCGCCGGCAATTCGGCGGGGCAGGCGGCGATGTTCTTCTCCACGCACGCGCGCAGCGTCACGATCCTCTATCGCGGCGGCGGGCTCGAGAAGAGCATGTCGCGGTACCTCATCGACCAGGTCGGCTCCCGCTCCAACATCAGGGTCCTGCTCCACACCGAGGTCACCGGCGCCTACGGAGCGACCGCGCTTGAGGCGATCGACGTGCGGGACAACCAGACGGGGGAGACCCGGCGCCTGGAGTCCGGCGGACTGTTCATCTTCATCGGCGCCGACGCCGAGACCGGCTGGCTGCCGGAGCAGATAGCTCTCGACCGCCGCGGGTTCGTGCTCACCGGCCCGGACGTGGCTGCCGCGGGCGCGTGGGGTCTCGAGAGGGACCCGTACCTGCTCGAGACGAGCTTGCCCGGCGTGTTCGCCTGCGGCGACGTGCGGTCGGGACCGGTCAAGCGCGTCGCCGCGGCGGTGGGCGAGGGCAGCATGGCCATCGCCTTCGTCCACCAGTACCTCAGAGAGTCCGCGGCTGCTGCCGCCTGATCTCACACAGGGAAGGAACCCATGGAACCATTCGCGATCGTCAATCTGCTCGACCTGGACGACGTCACCGCCGGCCGCACGGAGGGGCTGGAGGGGCGCTTCGCCCGGGCTCATCTCGACTCCCGCGACCTCGGCGTGAGCCACTGGCGGTACGCGCCCGGCACGAAGAGCGCCAGGGCACACCGCCACAAGGAGCAGGAGGAGGCCTACGTCGTGGTCGCCGGGTCTGGGCAGGCCCTGCTCGACGACAAGGTCTACGAGCTCCGCCAGTGGGACGTGGTGCGCTGCGCTCCGCCTGTCGTCCGCGCGTTCGCCGCCGGGCCCGACGGCATGGACCTGATCGCCATCGGCGGGCCCAAGCCGGAAGGTAGCGACGGGGAGATGCTGGAAGCCGTCTGGCCGGACTGAGCTCGCAGCCGGCGGGCCGGACGGTCGACGGCGGCCCGGCGCGGCTTCCGGCTGACGCCCGGTCAACGGCAGTCCGCCCTCCTCCGGCGAGATAATCGACCTGCGGAGTATCCACAGGACGACGGAGGGGGGAGGCGTGGCCGCCGACATCAAGATCAAGACGTTGCCGGGCGTCCTCGTGCTCGTGGCGCGCTCGAGCGCGAACGCCGGGACGGTCAAGGAGCGGATGGGAGAGGCGTTCGGCGTGCTGATGGGGCACGTCGGGGCCACCGGGGCGCGGATCATCGGCCCGCCGTTCACGCAGTACGAGGAGCCGGTCGAGGCCCAGTTCTCGTTCGCGGTGTGCATGCCGGTCGCACCAGGCGCGGTCCCGGGTGAAGGGGTCGAGCTCGAGGACCTGCCGGCCGTCGAGGCGGCCTCGCTCCTCTACACGGGTCCCTACGATGCGATGGAGGGGTCCTGGCGCAGCCTTCTGGCCTGGGTGACCGAGAACGACCGGCAGCCGGGCGGTGCGCTGCGCGAGGTCTACCTCAACGACCCCGGTACGGTCGCCGCGGACGCCCTCCTGACCGAGTTGCTGGTGCCGCTGGCCTGACCCGGCTCACGCCGGCGCCCCCGAACACGAGCACGCTGGCCTGACGAGAGACACTCGGTACTTGGATCGAGTACGAGATTAACGCAGGGCCGACGTCGACGGTGGCCCTTCAGTTGTCCCTCGAGATGCCGATAGGCTGTAGAAGATGGTCAGCACCACGGCATCCACCAGACAGCCCCCGGCTGGTGACCCGAAGGCCACAGTCGACCTCGACGAGCTCCTGCGGGAACTCCGGGAGGGCGATCGCGCCGCCTTTGAGCGCTACTTCCGCCGGTTCCGCGCGCCCGTCCACCACTTCGCGTGGCGGCTGCTCCGCGACGAACGGGCGGCTGTCGCCGTCACCCAAGCCGCGCTGGTCGGCGTGTTCCGCCGCGCGATCCTCGAGGATGAGGCCCGCGACCTGGAGGTCCTCACCTACGCCGGCGCACTCGCGGCGTGCGAGGAGCATGCGCGCGCGGCAGGCGCCGGGGAAGTGCCCGGGCCGGTCGCAGCCGGCGCCTCGACACATCGCCGGCACAGGGGCGAGACCACTGAGGCGATGCGGCAGCGGTTCGAGGGCGCGCTCGAGTCCCTGGAGTCGCGCCCCCGCACTGCACTTCTGCTCCACGACCTCGCCGGACTGGACGCCGCCCGATCCGCGGCCGTACTTGGGCTGAGCAGGGACGCGGCAGCGGCGCTCCTGTTCAAGGCGCGCGAGGAGTTCCGGGCGGCGCTGCGCGAGCGCGGCGGCTACGGGGCCGGCGGGGGGTGCCGTCAGGCCGAGGAGTCTCTGGCCGGGGCCGTCGGCCTGGGGATGGGCGAGGACGAGTGCTCGCGTCTGCGTCGTCACGCCGCCTACTGCCGGCCGTGTCGCAAAGTGATGAGGGGCTGGGCGGGGACGGGCGCAGGTCTCGCTGTGGCGCTCGCCGAGCCGCCGCCGCCGCAGGCGCTGGCGGCGACCCCGGTGTTCGACGACGTCCCGGAGCGGCCGGCCGCGGCGCCGGCGCATCGCCGCGCCTTCGCCGCCACCGGACGCACATTGCGCGGGAGGGCGGCGGCCTGGGCGCTCGCTGTCGTATGTCTGGCCGTGGCCGGCGGCGTCATCGTGCACGGCCTCGGCGTGCAGCCGCTGGTCCTGATGCAGAGTGTCGGGCCGGCGATCCGACTCATCGTCACGTCGCCGGCCGGCGAAGAGCCGGCGGCCGCCCGCACGCTGGGGCGGAGTTCCGCGGAGGCGGCAGGCGCCATCGGCATCTCGGGAGCGCCGGCCGGTGCGCGGCCGACGGCGGCCACGCAGTCCCCGGCCGGACCGCTGCGCTCTGCTAACGAGCCGGCCCCCGGCGCCACGACCGACGGGCAGGCGGCCGGCGGCCTTGAGGCCGTGCAGGTCGGCAGCGGCGACGCGGCCCAGGGCCTCGCCGCGGCGAAGGCTGCCAAGGCCGCGGCCAAGGATGCGAAGGTAGCCGCCAAGGCCGCGAAGGCCGCGGCCAGGGCCGCCGCGAAGGCGGACAAGACGAAGGACCGCGCGAACGTCGCCGAGACCTCGGCGCCGGCTAAGGCAGCCGCCAAGGCGGCCAGGACATCGGCCAAGGCGGCCGCGAAGAGCGCCAAGGCATCGGCCAAGGCGTCGGCCAAGGCGTCGGCCAAGGCGGCCGCGAAGAGCGCCAGGGCACGGCCAAGGCCGCGAAGTCCAAGTCCAAGCCGAAGTCGTCGGGCAAGAAGAAGCGCGGCTGAGGGCGCGATGCCCATGAGCGATGCCGCGGGACAGGTCGCCGCTGAGATGCTGGCGCGGAGTCACCTCCTCCTCCAGGCGGCGGAGACCATCAACTCGAGCCTGGATTCTCCCGCCCTCGAACAGACCATCCTGGGCGAGGCGACGCGGCTCATGGGCGCGGACGCGGCGGCGCTGTTGCTGGTGCGCGGCGACGTGCTCGTGGCCGGCGAGGTGGTCGGGCTGAGCGACCGGGCTCGCGATGGGTTCGTCGTTCCGCTGCAGACCTCTGTGTACGGCCGAGCGCTGATCAGCGGGCAGGTGGTGGTGGAGCGGAGCGGGGAGGACGCGCCGGCGCTCGCCCCCGCGGCCGTCGCGGCCCCCGACGGTCCGTGGCACACCGTGCTCGCCTCCCCACTCAGCAGCAACCGCACCACCTACGGCGCGCTGGGTCTGTTCTTCCGGGGCGCACTGACCTTCGGCGAGGAGGAGCGCGCGCTGCTGCGCACGTTCGCTTTGCAGGCGGCGATCGCGCTCGACAACCGGCGCCTGATGGAGGAGAAGGAGCGCATGGCGGTGCACGACGGCCTGACCGACGTGTACAACCGCGGGTACCTCGAGATCGCCATCGACCGCGCCGTCAAGGACCTGGAGCGGCGCGGCGGCGAGGTGAGCGTCCTGTTCGTCGACGTGGACGGCATGAAGGACGTCAACGACACGTATGGCCACCAGGCCGGCGACGCGCTCCTGGTCGAGCTGGCGCGGCTGCTGACCACGAGCTGCCGCGCCTCCGACGTGGTGGCGAGGTACGGCGGCGACGAGTTCGTCGTCCTCATGAGCGAGACGAACGAAGCCGGCGCCGCCGCCGTGTCGCGCAAGGTGACGGCCGCGGTCGCGGCGAGCAACGCCGCCGCGCGGCCGCCCCATCTCAGCGTCAGCATCGGCACCCACACGGCGGGAGCCGGCCCGGCCGGTACCCTGCTGCGCGAGGCCGACCGCAAGATGTACGCGGTCAAGCGCACCCACGCCTCGCGCTCCGGCCGCTCCTGACGGCGGGCCCGCTTCCGGCGGCCGTCTTCTGACGGCGCTCCGGCCTCCTTCCCTGTTCTCTGGGTAGAGCCCACTCAGGGAGTCACGACCGAGAAGGAGGTCCCCCATGCCGTACCGTGTCGGCTACTTCATCGGCAGCCTGTCGTCACACTCGATCAACAGGATCCTGTCCCGCGCTTTGATCAAGGTGGCGCCGGCGGACCTCGAATTCGTCGAGATCCCCATCGGGAACCTGCCGCTGTACAGCCAGGACTACGACGCCGACTACCCGCCGGAGGCGCTGGCGCTCAAGGAGGCGGTGGCCGGCGTCCACGCGGTGCTGTTCATCTCTCCGGAATACAATCGCGGCATCCCCGGCGCGCTCAAGAACGCCATCGACTGGGCCTCGCGGCCCTGGGGCGCCAACTCGTTCGCGCGCAAGCCGTCGGCGATCATCGGCGCGTCGACGGGCAAGATCGGCACCGCCGTGATGCAGTCCAACCTGCGCATGGTGCTGGCCTTCTGCGACTCCATCCAGATGACCGCGCCGGAGGCCTACATCCAGTACTCGCCCGACATCTTCTGCGACGACGGCGAGATCAAGAGCCCCGAGACCAGAGCGTTCCTGACACTGTACATGCAGTCGTTCCGCGAGTTCATCGAGCGGGTGACGACGGTGGTGCCGTCGAGCGTGCCGCTGCCCTCTCGGTCGAACGAGGAGCGCCGGGTGGCGTGAGGCGCGGTCCGGGAAGGAGCGCGGCGGGTATGACGCGGCCAGTGGATGAGACGCCGGCGGTCGGCGGAGGAGGTCGTGCATGTACGCGGTCGTGATCGAGGACAAGGAACTGCACTGGCGGGAGCGTCCCGACCCTGAGCCCGGAGACCACGACATCGTCGTGCGGGTGCGGGGCGCCGGCGTGAACGGCGCGGACGTCGCGCAGCGCGCCGGTACGTACCCGGCGCCGCCCGGGTGGCCGCAGGAGGTCCCGGGTCTCGAGATGGCAGGCGAGGTGGCCGCCGTAGGACCGCGCGTGACCCGGTTCCAGACCGGGGACCGGGTCATGGCGCTGGTCGGCGGCGGCGGCCAGGCCGAGCTGGCGAGAGTGGACGAGGCGCACGCCCTGCCCGTGCCGGTGGACCTGAGCTGGGCGGAGGCCGGCGGCTTCATGGAGGCGTACGCGACGGCCTACGACGCGTTGTTCGGGCAGGCCGGGCTGACGCTGGGCGACCGCTTGCTCGTCAGCGGCGCCGCCGGCGGCGTCGGAACGGCTGCCGTGCAACTCGCGGCGACGGCCGGCGCGGCCGTGACCGCTTCGGTGCGTGACGTCGCACAACACGGCGCCGTGGCTGCGCTGGGCGCCGCCCGTGTGGTCGTCCCGGACGAGGTCGAGGCCGCAGGACCCTACGACGTCGTGCTCGAGCTCGTCGGTGCGGCAAGCCTGCCCGCGGCGCTCCGGGCGCTCGCCACGCGCGGGCGTGTAGTGGTGATCGGCGTCGGCAGCGGCTCCAAGGTCGAGGTCGACCTGCTCCGGCTGATGGCGAAGCGGGCGCGCATCTCGGCGTCCACGCTGCGCGCCCGTCCGAGTGGCGAGAAAGCTGTGCTCGTCGCGACGCTCGGCGAGAACGTGGTGCCGGCGCTCGCCGACGGCCGTCTCTCGGTGCCTGTGCTCGCGACCTTCCCCCTGGCGGAGGCCACCGCCGGCTACGAGCGCTTCACCGCCGGCGGCAAGGCCGGCAAGATCGTGCTCACGAGCTGAGCGACCGGCGAGGGGACCGCTCCGGCGCTCTGCCTGCGGTCACATGCGGGCGGCGAGGAGGGGTCACATCTCCTCGCCCAGGTGACGAGATGTGGTCTGTGACCACAAACCATCCCTGAACGCCGCCGTTGTGGCCACATCGATGCCGCGAAGTGAGGCCACAGCACAGAGCGTGCGGATAGGATGGCGCGGACCCGACCGGGAGGGATGTCTTGGCTACAGATCTCAGCGAGCTCCGCGTGGACGGCGAGCGCCTGCGGCGCAGCCTCGAGGCCATGGCCCAGATCGGCGCCACACCGGCCGGCGGCATGCAGCGGCTCGCGGTGAGCGACGAGGACAAGCGGGCGCGCGACCTCCTCATCGCCTGGCTGGACGAGATCGGGGCGCGGGTCACCGTCGATGAGATGGGCTGCGTCTTCGGGCGGCGGCGCGGCCGTGACGACGCCCTCCCGCCGGTCATCACCGGGTCTCACCTGGACACGCAGCCCCGCGGCGGCCGGTTCGACGGCGTGCTCGGGGTGATGGGCGCCCTCGAGGTGCTGCGCACGCTCCACGACCACGGCGTCGAGACGCTGCGGCCGGTGGAGCTCGTCGACTGGACCAACGAGGAGGGGTCGCGGTTCGCGCCCGCCATGATGGCCTCCGGCGTCTGGGCGGGCGCCCTCGACCGCGAGTGGGCCTACGCGCGCACGGACGTCGCCGGACTGCGGTTCGGTGACGAGCTGGCGCGCATCGGCTACCGGGGGCCGGTGCCCTGCGAGCGCCGGCCCTTCCACGCCTACTACGAGCTGCACGTCGAGCAGGGTCCTCGCCTGGAGCGCGAGGGCCTCACCATCGGCGTGCCCCGCGGCATCGTCTGCCTCCACTGGTACGACGTCTTCGTGGAGGGCACGGCCAACCAGGTCGGCTCGACGCCGATGGAGGGCCGGTCCGATGCCCTGGTGGCCGCGGCCGAGATGGTCCTCGCCGTCCGGGCCATGCCGGCGAGGCTGGGCGGTGGGCTCGTCGCCACCGTGGGCGAGATCCACGTGCAGCCCAATTCGCGCAACGTGATCCCGGGCGCCGTCCACTTCACGGTCGACATCAGGACCTGGGACGACGACCTCGCGCTGCGCGGGTGGGTGGAGCTGCGTGAGGAGTTCGAGCAGGCCGCCGCCCGCTGCGGCTGCGGCCTGCGGCTGGAGGAGACGTGGCGCGTGGACCACAACGAGTTCGCGCCCGAGCTCGTGGGGCGGGTGCGGCAGACGGCCGCCCGCCTCGGCCACTCCACGCTCGACCTCGAGAGCGGCGCGGGCCACGACGCCAGCTACATGGCCACGGTCGGGCCGACGGCCATGGTGTTCGTGCCCAGCATCGGCGGCCGCAGCCACGTGGAGGTCGAGGAGACGAGCTGGGACGACTGCGCCGCCGGCGCCGACGTGCTGCTGCACTGCGTGCTGGCCTCCGCGGAGGAGCCGGACGCTGCAGGGACGTAGACGCGTGAGGCCTGAGGCCCGCCGGGCGTCGCCGGCCGAGGCCTGAGGCCGTCCCGGCGTCGACGGCCGAAGCTTGGGCCCGCCGTTCGGCGGGGCACACTCGCAGGTGTGACCCGAGGAGGCGGCCCGGGAGTAACCTTCAAGTAGAGGGTGAGACTCGCACTGGAGGCAGAGATGGACCACCCGCGCATGGACATCCGGGAGCGGCAGGCGCCCCTGCGACAGCTCTACACGGACGACCCCGCCGCCGCGCCTCGCACGCTTCGTGTGCGCGGCGGCTCCCACGACCTTGCGGACCCCTTGCACGCGGTCGTCACGCCCGATTCGGTCCCCGGCGCCGAGTTCCGCTCCGGCGCGCACGCCGCCGTGGGCGGCGAAGGGGATGCTCCGTGCTCCGCCGACCTCCTGCTCGCGGCGCTCGCGGCCTGCCAGGAGGTCACGCTGCGCATGGTCGCCGCCAACATGGGCATCGCCCTCGAGGAGCTCGAGGTCACGGTCGAGGGCGACTGGGACCCGCGTGGCACGCTCGCCATGGGGCGCGACTTCCCGGTCGGGCTGACTGCGGTCCGTGCGCACTCCAGAGTGGTCATCTCCGGCGACGAACGAGGCGAGCGCGCGGAGCGCCTTCTGCGCAGCGCCGAGCGGTACTGCGTGATCCTGAGCACGCTTCGCGAGGGCGTGCCCGTCGAGTCGACCATCTCGCTGGAACAGCGCTGACACAGACTCGTCGAGACACAGAAAAGGGGGATGGCGTCTGCGCCGCACGACGGCGCTGGCGCGCGGCGCGTGGCGACGGGGCATCACTTCATCATGTGACCAACGCGGCGCGCCGCTCAGGCGCGCGTGAGGAACCAGGAGAGCAGCGATGTTCGCACGTGTCATGTCGGGGCGGCTCGGCCCCGACGAGATCGACAAGATGGCCGGCATGATCGAGGGCGAGGTCATCCCCAGGGCCAGTCAATTGCCCGGGTTCCAGGGCGGCTACTGGCTGGCCGACCGCGAGAGCGGCAGCGTGCTGGGAATCACCTTGTTCGAGAGCGAGAAGGCCCTCCGCGACAGCGAGGAGCAGGCGAACAGGATCCGCGAGGAGGCCAGTCGCGCCGCCGGCTTGGCGGTCCCGGAGTTCAAGTCGTACGAGGTCGTCGCGTCCGTGGGGAGCGAGAAGCTCCGCCGCGCGGCCTGATGGACCAGCGGGGGCACGGGCGGGAGTCGAAGTGACGGAGGCCGCCCGCTGCTCGCGCAGCGGGCGGCCTCCCTGCGCCCGTCACCGGCCCCGTGGGACGGGCGCGCTCCTCAGGCGGCGGTGCGTGTTCCGCCGCCTCCTGCTCAGGTGTTCGGCGGCTTGTAGCCCGGCAGGATGTGGTTCATCGTGAAGTCGCTGAACTGCGCGTACGGCCCGTCGTACTTGGGCTCTGCGGCGCCCACGTAGCTCTTGGTCGTGAGGTCCCAGGCGAAGTCGGACGTGAGCGCCTGCCGCTGCTTGATCGCGTGGCCCGGCTGCAGGTTGAACACCGTCCCGTCCACTGCCCACGCCAGCGGCCCGTCGTAGTACTGGCGTACCTTGCTGATCGCGGGGATCACGGTGTCCTGGTTGTAGTGGCAGTGGGTGATGACGCTCATCTTGGGCCGGCACCGGGCCATGCACTGTCCGAACGCGCGCTCGGGCGTGTGCGAGTTGTCCTGCACTTCCTTCATCGTCTTGTAGGCCAGCGCGTACTCCACCGGGTTCTCGTCCTTGTAGACCCCGGCCATGTGGTTGACCCAGGTCTCCACGCTCAGCGCCATCTCGTGGATGAGCAGGTCCACGCCCTTGCCGTGCACCTGCATCCAGTCCGTGGGCTTGGTGTCGCCGCTGAACACCACGGTCATGCCTCTGAAGTGGATCTTGTAGCTGACCGAGCCGTCGCGGTCGTGGGCGGCGGGGAAGTGTTTGATGACCACGTCGTCGTCCTGGTACGCGACGCCGGGGTCTCTGCGGTACTTGAGTTCGTGGGCGACGATCTGGTAGCCGTCCTGGGCCGGGCGCACACCGGGGATCGCGTCGAGGCCGGTGTTCATGAAGCTCATGGACTCGCTGTGCCACTTGCACAGGGCGAGCAGGTTCTGGCAGTAGGCGGAGGTGCCCTGGTCCTTGTACTCGACGCCCTTGAGCACCGGGCCGCTCGGGCCGTAGATGTGGAGCGGCGTCTTGCGGTCGTGGGCCGGACCGAAGCAGTAGAGGGCCACGAGGTCGCTCATGTGGTCGGCGTGCAGGTGCGTGATGAACACCTTGTCCATGCGCGACGACGGCACGCCCATGGCGGTGTACTGGGTGATGGTGCCGGAGCCGAGGTCGAAGACGAAGCTCTGGCCCGTGCCGACCTCGATGAACACGCTGTTCATGGCCTGGGCGCGGCGCGCGGTGAAGCTGCTGCCCATGAACGAGACGCGCATCTCGTCACGAGCGAGGTCCTCCACGGGCAGGTACCAGTTGTTCTGGATCTTCTGGCGCGCCTTCTCCAGCTGGTCGTTGTTGCCGGAGGCGGCCGCCGCCTGCATGGCCGCCGCTGCTTCCGCCTCGGACGGTCCGCCCAGACCGCCGACCCCGAGCGCGTTGCCCGCCCACAGCGCCCCGGCCGCCACACCCGACGCCGCCAGGAACTGCTTGCGCGTCAGACCATCCATGGAACTCCCCTCGTCGCCGACTCCCCGCGGAACTGTAACCCAGGGGTGACTCTACGACTACCACCGGAGGCGCGCGTCGCCGCGATCGCGGACCGCCCTCGCGCCACGCTCGCGCTCCCTCGCAGCACACTCGTCCCACGCTCACGCCCCCTTCGACGTATGATTGCCGGGCTCACTTCCCGGGGGAGGCACGTATGGGTTCGCCGCGCGGAGATTCGGCGGTCACGAGGCAGGTCATCCTGGCGGCGGCACGCCGCCTGTTCGCGGCGCACGGCGTGGACGGCGTGAGCGTGCGGCGGATCGCCGCTGAGGCCGGCGTGAACCACGCGCTCGTCCACCGCTACTTCGGCACCAAGGACGAGATGGTCGCGGCGATCCTGCTCGCCGAGGGCGATGCGATGAGCGCCATGGGCCGTCCGGATGCGGACGCAGGCACCTCGCTCGAGGCGTTCCGTCAGGTGCTGCTCCACGCGCTCGGGGACGGCCGCACCTCGCTGCTCCTCATGCTGCGCGCCGAGCTCGACGGGCTCGCGCCGGAGCTCATGCTCGAGGGCGCGCCGCTGCGCCCGCTGGCGATCCTTCGCGCCTGGCTCGCCGAGCACGTCCCGGAGGGGAGCGGCGTGGACGTGGAGGCGCTGGCCGTGGTGGTCGGCGCCGCGATGATGGGACTCGCGTCATGCACCCCCATGCTCGCCAACGGGGTGGGAGCGCAGGGTGTGGAGGAGGAAGAACTGCAGCGGCGCTGCGTCGACGTGCTGGTCGGCATCGCCGCGGCGGGTATCGGGGAGGCGCCATGAATCTGCTGGAGGCCATCGGCGGCACGCCGCTCGTCGAGCTCATGAACGCCGGCGCCAGGCCCGGCGTGCACATCCTCTGCAAGCTCGAGGGGTGCAACCCGGGCGGCTCGGTCAAGGACCGCCCGGCGCTCAGCATGATCGCCCACGCCGAGGAGCGCGGCGACCTCACGCCGGGCAAGGTCATCCTCGAGCCTACGTCCGGCAACACCGGTATCGCCATCGCCATGATCGGCGCGGCCAAGGGGTACGAGGTGCGGCTCTGCATGCCCGAGTGCGCGAGCGCCGAGCGGGTGCAGATCCTGCAGGGGCTCGGCGCGGAGCTCTCGCTCACGCCCGCCAAGGAGGGCATCGACGGCGCGATCCACGAGGCGCACCGTCTGGTCGAGCAGGAGCCGGAGCGGTACTACATGCCCAACCAGTACGAGAACCCGGACAACATCCTGGCGCACGTTGAGTCGACGGGACCGGAGATCTGGGAGCAGACGGCCGGCGCGGTCGACTACTTCGTCGCCGGCATGGGCACCACCGGCACGCTCATGGGCACCGGCCGGTTCCTCAAGTCGGTCAAGCCCGAAGTCAGGATCGTCGGCGTGGAGCCCGTGATGGGCCACGCAATCCAGGGCCTCAAGAACATGACCGAGTCCATGGTGCCGGGCATCTTCTCGCCGGACCAGCTGGACGACCGCCGGCTCTGCGACGACGACGAGGCGTTCGACGCGACGCGCTTCCTGGCGCGCTCCGAGGGCCTGTTCGTGGGCTCGTCGGCCGGCGCGGCCGTGGCGGTGGCGCGCAAGATCGCCGCCGAGATCGACGAGGGCACCATCGTGGTGCTGCTGCCCGACCGCGGCGACCGCTACCTCAGCACCATGCAGTTCCGCTCCATCTGCGCCAAGTGCCCGGCCTGACGGTGTGAGCCGCGCTCGGCCTGACGGTGTGAGCCGCGCGCTCGGCCGGACGGCGGAGGCCGCAGGCGATCCGCGCGCTCTAGGCGCACCTTCGCCGCGCGGTTGACGGCGTCGTAGCCCTTGCCCGTCCGCGCGTGGTAGTGCGATCCGGACGCGTACGTCCAAGCGTCACGTCCAGAAGCCCCATGGGACGTTTGCACGTACGTCCGGGCGTACGCGGGCCGAACGCGCACACCTCACCCCGCGCCGAGAGCCCGTCCGCTCCATGAGCGTCGCTGCACGACGACCGTGGTCGCAGGCCGGCCGCGGTGAGACCATGCAGAGGAGGACTCCACTGGGAGGGCTTGATGCGGGATGCGCAGACCGGGGTGCCGCCGGCGATGACCGGAGGCGAGGGCGAGCAGTCTGCGTCGTGGCTCGCCCGCGGCTGCCTCGCCGCCGTGCTCATCGCGCTCTTCCTCATTATCGTCGTGCCGGCGCTGCTCTGGGCGGCCGGGATCCTGATCGCGGGTGGTCGCTGACCTGCGGCGGGGTCGGGCTCGCCGTCGACCTCGGTGAAGAGCGCCGCGCGCCGCCCGGACGGCGCCCGTGTGGCGTCGCCGTCTCACGGGAGCGCGGTCAGGCGGCGGTACGGTAGAACCGGTCGACTCGGGAGAGTTCCTCCTGCGTCGGAGCGCCTTGCCCCGGTGTTCGGGCGCGCGGTCGAGGTAGATGTTCTTGTAGCTCAGCTCGACGCGCTCGTCCGTCGTCTTGCGGGCGCCCTCCGCCGGTACGATCAGGTCGCGAGCCAGAAAGCCGCCGATCTCAACGTAGCGGCGGCCTCCCACTTCGAAGACTCGCTTGATCTTGCCCAGCTTGGCGCCGTCGCTGGAGAACGCGTGGAGCCCCACGAGGTCGCTGTCGATGGTCGTCATGTCACACCTTCTTTCTGCGACACACCTCAGACTGTTCCCGCCTCCTACAGGAACCCGCCCGCGGGCCGATATGAACTACTGCGGGCGGCGCCTGAGGGGACGCCGCGCGCCGGTCGGCGCCACAGACGCCGTGCCGAGCACAGATGGGGGAGGTCCCAGCATGATCTGGCACAGGATGCGGCTCGCAGCCGCCGCGGCGGCGATCGTCGCGGTCGCGCTGCTCGCGGGCGTGACGGCGGGCGCCGTGACGCGCTCGGACGTCGCCTACTTCGACGGGTTCCAGGATCTCAGCGGCATCGACCTCGCCCAGAGCAGCGGCGTGTCACTCGACGCCCTCGGCGGCCTGCGCATGGCCACCATCGGGACGCCGTTGGCGGTCACGTGGAACTCCACCGCCGACTTCACCGCTCCGGCCGCGCCGCTCGGCCCCATCGTCGGCCTCTCCACCCTGGACGGGACGACGGCGGCCGGCACGCTGCGGCTGCCGTCCGTGCCGCTCGCGTTCAGGCGTGCCGCCGCCGAGCCCGTGCTCGCGCCCGTCGCGGCCGCGAGCGTGGACGGCTACAGCGTCGGCGGCATGAGCGTGCAGCGCATCAGCGGCGACGGCAACAAGTACTACATGTGGTACGCCGGGCGTGCCCGAGGACAAGTTCGCGCAGCGCATCTACCTCGCCACCTCCACCAACGGCACCACCTGGACCAAGGAGCCTGATCCCGTGCTGGACCTGGGCGGCGAGGGAGAGTTCGACTCGCGCCAGCTCACCAAGCCGAGCGTGATCTACGACGCGGGCAACGCGACGGCGCCGTTCCGCATGTGGTACGCCGCCGAGGACGAGACCAGCGGCGGCGTCGGCTATGCGACCTCCACCGACGGTCGCCACTGGACCAAGCAGGGCGAGGTCCTGCCGCCGGGCAAGCCCGGCATGCCCGACAGCTACCGGGTCATGCAGCCGTGCGTCCTGATCGACAACGGCGTGTACTTCATGTGGTACACGGCCGACGACTCGGAGAACCGCCGGGTGGCCTACGCGACCTCGAGCGACGGCGTCACCTGGACGCGCGGCGGCGTGGTCTTCGACGTCAGCGGCGGCAACTACAGCCTGGGCGCGTTCGCCCCGGCCGTCGTGCGCACCCAGAACGGCTTTTCGATGATCTTCACCGGCAACAAGACGTCGCCGGCGTCGGCATCCAGAGCAGCCTCATCTACGCGGACAGCAGCGACGGCCTGACGTGGGGTGCGAAGAACATCGTCTTCAAGGCCGCCGGCGGCGACACGGCGTTCGACGGCTTCAACACCTCCCAGCCGGCCATCCTGAGCGACTCGGCCGACGCCGCGCACCCATTCAAGATGTGGTACGTCGGCAACAACCCGGACGCCCACGGCAACTACCACGACCGTGTCGGCCTCGCTTATCAGAAGAGCGTGGACTCGCTCTCCCAGTGGGCCAAGGTCGACTACGCGAGCGGGGCGCCCTACCCGGACAACTCGGTGTTGAGCCTGGGCCTGCAGGGCACCGCGTTCGACACCATGAAGGTGGCGGATCTGACGCCCGTGGCCAAGCCGGCTGCGGCCGGCACGGGCCTGTACGGCTTCTACACCGGCACCAACGCCGCCGACTTCGTCAGCCGCATCGGCGTCAAGCAGTCGAGCGACTCCGGCCTCACCTGGACCGACGTGGGCATGCACGCGACCCTGATCGACAAGGGCCCCAGCGGGTTCGATGCGGGCGGCGTCGCCTGTCCGTCCCCGGTCGTGAAGGACGACGCCTCCGGCTGGTGGGTCTACCACACCTCGTTCGACGCGAGCGCGCCGGAGCCCGTCAGCTCCATCGGGATGCACACGGTGTCCAGCGACCTCGGCACCGTGACGCGGACCGCCGCGGCGCCGGTGCTCGCGAGCGGCGGCACGTATGACGCCGCCGGCCAGGCCGACCCCTGCGTCGTGCCCGGCGGCTCCACGCTCACCCTGTTCTACGCGGGCAAGGACGGCACGGGGAAGTGGTCGCTCGGCCTGGCGACCTCCACGACCGCCGCCCCGACGACCTTCGCCTCGGCGCATCAGATCCTCCCGCCCGCGCCGGGTACCTACGACGCCGGCGGCATGCGCCATCCCGTCGCGCACCTCGCGGCGGACGGCACGTGGCGGCTCTTCTACACCGCCATCGGCCCGGACGGCGTGCACCGCATCGCGTACGCCACGGCGCCGGCGGACCTCTCGACGTGGACCAGGCGGGGCGTCGTGATGGACGCGTCCACCGACGCCTACGACTTCACGGAGGCCGGCGTCGACCCGAGCTCCGCCGGCCCTGTCGGAGCCAGCGGCGAGGGGCTGTTCTTCTCCGGCACAGACCGCTTCGGCTGGACTCGCGCGGGCAAGGCGATGGCGACCGGCGCCGGGTACGTCGCGTCCGGCGCCGCCACCTACGAGCTGGACGGCGGCGGGGTCCGCGACTGGAAGAAGATCGGGTGGACGCCGGCGACCACGCCGGCCGGCACCTCGCGCGAGGTGTGGGTGAGCTACTACCCGACGCTCTCCGGCGGCTGGTCCACCCCGTACGAGGTCCAGCGCGACACGGACCTCCCCTTCGCGCTGTCCGTCCAGAAGATGCGCTGGCAGGTGAGGATGACGAGCGACTCGGGCGCAGCTACTCCGACGCTCGAACAGCTCACCGTGAACCACGCGCCGGTGCAGTTCCCGACGAGCGCGACGGCCGTCACCGTGCCGATCGGCCCCATCGACGGCAAGTACCTGCTCTCGTGGGGCGACCTCATCCTCTCGACGGACGTGCCCGCGGGTACGGGTCTCACCGTGACCGTGCGCGACGACGCCGGAGCGCAGGTCATGGTGCCGACGCCGGTGACGGGTACGGGCGCCACGATCGCGCTGAACGGCGTGGCCACCCCGGGCAGCAAGCTGGTGGCCGTGCTCGGCTTCACCGGCAACGGCGCGACGTCGGCCAAGGTCAAGAGCCTGACGGCGACGTACCAGACGACCTCGACGCCGTCGCAGCTCACGCTGACGGCCCGCAAGACGCTGCTTGCGCCGGGCGGCTCGACGACCCTGAGCGGCAAGCTCGTCAGCGACCCGACCCCGCAGGACGCCGCCAACGGCGACGCGGTGCCGCTCGCAGGCCAGGTCGTGACCTTCGGGCAGTGCGCGGGCGGCGCGACTGGCTACACGGCGCTGCCCAAGACGGTCACGACTGGCGTCGACGGCTCGTTCGTCTACCCGGACCCCGTCAAACCCACCGCGTCGACCAGCTACCGCGCGGTGTGGGCCGGCGGGGCGATCGGCACCGTCACGTACCCGCCGGCCGTCGGGACGGTCAGGGTGCAGATCAAGCCCAAGGTCACCCTGACCCTGACCAGGTACTCTGCCAGGAGCGGCAAGTACTTCGCCTACAAGCTCGGCAAGTCCGTGTACGCCAGGGGCGCCGTGACTCCCAACCACGCCAAGCTCGGTGATGGGACGACGGCCGGCACGGTCACCGTGACCGCGTACCGGTACAAGTCGCGCAAGTGGGTCAAGGTGAAGAGCGCCGTGCGGACCTTGAGCACCGCGAGCGCCTACACGTGGACGTGGCGGCCCAGGTACAAAGGCACCTACCGCTGGGCCACCACCTTCGCCGGCGACGTCGATCACGCCGCTTCCGCGAGCCCGTACCGCTACGTGAAGGTGTTCTGAGCCGGACGCCTGCGGGCCGGGGAGGATGTCTCGCGTCTTCCCCGGCCTGCCCGCGCGTACGGGCCGGCGCCTCCGCGTGCACGTCGCGTGCGCTCTCCTGCGGCTCTACGGCAGCAGCGCCAGCACCAAGCCGAGGTGCAGGTCCACGCCCAGCAGGACGAGGGGCCACAGCACGATGGCCAGCACGGCCGAGAGGATAGACCTCAGGTCGTTCAGGCCGGTCAGGTAGTGGTGGGAACTGGCCACCACGAGGCCGGCCACTACGTACACGATGACGATGATCCCGCGCAGCATGTCGCTCACCTCTTGCCGGTGACCCTGCACCGGGAATTCTTCCCCCACTCCTCTCCAAGCCTGCGGCTACCGTGGTGGCCTGACCCGCAGGGGTCCGTCCTGTCCGAGGGGGAAGGGGAAGTCATGGATCGTCCGGTGGTGCGAGCAGGCCGAGTCCTCGTCGTGCTCGCTGTGCTCTCGCTCTTCGCGCTGGCGCTGCCCGCTCTCGCGTCCGCGGCCGCAGTCACGTATGCGGACACGGTCGTGCTCAATGGCTACGTGTACACCGTGGACGCGCAGTCGACCGTGGCTCAAGCCGTCGCGGTCAAGGGCGGCAAGATCGTCCTGGTCGGCACCGATGCGGCGGCCTCCAGGCTCGTCGGACCCTCGACCCGGGTGATCGACGCCAAGGGTCGGATGGTCATGCCGGGCTTCATTGATTCACACGCGCACACCGCGGACATGACCAACTTCGTCTTCCCCTGGGTCGACCTGTTCTCGGTGTCGCCACAGACCGTGGAGGGCATGGTGGCCGCCACCAGAGCTCTGTGGGAGTCGGACACCAGCGTCAATCTGGTCAAGGGCTTCGGCTGGACCACGACGTCATGGCCGGCCAACACGCTCCACAAGGAAGACCTGGACGCGGTGACCGCGAGCGTCCCGGTCACGCTGTACTCGGACAGCACCCACGCCATCTGGTGCAACTCCAGGGCGCTCGAACTGGCCGGCATCTCGGGCTTCACGCCCGATCCGCAGGCCGGCATCATCGAGCGCGTCCCGGGCACCGTGGGGCTGCCCGCGAGCCCGTACGGGGTGCCCGACGGGGTGGTGCGTGAGGCGGCCATGATCCTGGTGAAGGAGGCCATGCCCGCGTACACCGTCGACCAGTACAAGTTCGCGCTCAAGGCCTACCAGGACTGGTGGGCCGCGCCGCTCGGCATCACCGGCGTCTGGGAGGCGTGGGGCAAGCTCGGCAGCACCAGCATCCAGGCCTACGAGGACCTCGCGCGGTCGGGCCAGATGAACCTCTGGGTGCGCGCTTCACTCACCGCGCTGGCATGGAACGACCTCACCACCTGGATGCAGGCCGCGCAGGCGGAGCGCAAGACGCACACGACGCCGTATTACCGCTTCAACAGCATCAAGTTCATCGAGGACGGGCTCATCGAGACGCACTCGGCCTACCTCACCGACCCGTACTGGGACGCGGCTGCCTGGAACGGCGATCCCGCCTTCCGCGGGCAGATGTACTGGGAACAGGCCGACCTGACGCGGTGGATCACCGCGGCCAAACCGGCAGATCGCCGTCCGCATGGGCGTCACGGAGTCGCGCGTCTCGCAGTTGCTCACCCTGGCGCGGAGGCGCGTGCAGGCCGAGGCCGGCCTGCAGTTGGACTGACGGCGCAGTGCTCGCGCCGGCCGCGCCGCCAAAGGGGGTAGTGCGTTGCGGACACGTACGTCCAAACGTACGTCCAGAAGCCCCATGGGGTGTTTGCACGTACGTTTGGACGTACGCCGGCTCAACGCACTGTGTCGCCGCCGGCGATCCCAGCCAGGGCCGCGCCGGCCGGGCCGACCGGCCGTCGCTCAGCCCGCCTCGAGGAGCTCGAGCTGCTGCTCCCCTCCGAGCATGCGCCGGAGATCCACGGCGTCGGCCACCGCGTTGCCGGCCGCGTCGTTGTTGAAGTAGACGTACACGTCGCGGCCCTCGTCGCGCCAGGTCCGGCAACGGTCCGCCCAGCGGTCCAGGCGGCGCTCGCCGTAGCGACCGGTGTAGCTGCCGGTCGGCCCGTGCAGGCGCACGTAGACGAACCCGGCGTGGTCTCCGCCGCCCGCCGCCTCTGTCGGCCACGGCCGACCCCGCCAGTCGTGCAGGCAGACGGCGACCCCGTGCTCGCGCAGCCGGCGCTCCACCTCGGCGTCGCGCCAGCTCTGGTGACGGAACTCGACGGCGAAGCGGCGGGACGGCGGCAACGCGGCCAGCAGGGCGTCAAGCCGTCCGAGGTCGCGCTCGAGGTTCGGCGGCAGTTGCAGCAGGATCGGCCCCAGCGCGTCGCCGAGCGGCTCGACCGTGCGCAGTTCGTGGGCCACGGGTTCGGCCGGGTCCTTCAGGCGCTTGGTGTGCGTGATGTACCGGTTCGCCTTGACGGCGAAGACGAAGCCGGGGCCGGCGGCCTCGCGCCACTGTGCGAACGAGGCCGCCCGCGGAGTCCGGTAGAAGCTGGTGTTCAGTTCCACCGTGGAGAAGCGGCGCGCGTAGAAGCGCAGCCACTCGCGCGCGGGCAGGTCGGCGGGGTAGAAGACGCCGCGCCAGTGCTTGTACGACCAGCCCGACGTCCCGACGAGGATGCGCGCGGCGCTCACGGTCACTTCACTCCCCCCAGGACGCGCCAAGCCGCCGTATCCGCCGTGAGTCTCGGGGCCGTGAGCTCACGTGCCGGCGGATACGGCGGCGTCGGGCGGCATGGGTCCGCCCAGCGGCGCGCGTCAGGCGGCGCTCCCGACCGGCTCTCGCCCGTCGGGAGCCGGGGCCACCGCCTGGAGGGCTTGCTGTGCTCTCAACATGCGGGTCTCCGCGCGCAGCGCGGCGCGCTTGCGCCGCGCGAAGGCCGCCATCCGGCACCGGTCGCTGCAGTACTTGCGCGCCTGGTTGCCGGTCTCGAACACGGTCCCGCACTGCTCGCAGGCCACCTCGCGGATCGGGCGTGGTGCGCCGCGGCGACGCCCGTTCACCGCCATCTTGGCGTGCATGGAGCAGTACTTGGAGGGGTTGTAGATCGAGAGGATCGTCCCGCACTCCGGGTGGGAGCAGATGCGGCCGCTCTGGTAGGAGCGGACGCGGTTGGCCTGCGAGGCAGGCCCCCACGGGTTCAGCGTGCCGGTGATCCGTGTAGTCATGATGTGCACCTTTCGCAGTGGCAGTCGTCGCGGTGGCGCCAGCCGGCTTGCGGCGTCCGCCAGGGCGCCGCGGGCTGCGGGTCGCTGCGTCCGCGACGGCACCAGAAGCTGATGCCGTCGTAGAAGTACACACGGCCGCCCTCGTGGTCGGGGTCTGTCCAGGCCCTGCGCTCTGACCTCACGACCTCGTCCCGGCTCAGCGTGCGACTCTGCGGATCCACTGCCAGTCCTCCTGTTGTCACTGTCGCCGTCCCCGAGGGGAGAGCCGGCGGTCGGCGCGAGACCGGTCGAGCCGACCGCCACGCCAAGACTAGAGAGAGGCGGTCGTAGCGACATCGGGCAGGGGGACACACTTCGAGGGGGTCAATCAGACGGTCTTTTCCTTGGCCAGATGACCGATACGCGAGGTGAGCAGAGTCGGGACGACCATGCGGAGCAGGTTCGGGTGGAGCGGGCTCAGACGGAGCAGGCCTTGGTGGAGCGGGGTGAGGTCAGACGATCTTCTCGCGCACGGCGATGGCGGCTGCCTCCGTGCGCGTGGACGCGCCGAGCTTGGCGATGATGCTGCTCACGTGCGTCTTGACGGTGGAGATGCTGACGACGAGACGCTCGGCGATCTCCGCGTTGGTGAGGCCCTCCACCATGAGCGCCAGCACCTCGACCTCACGGCGCGTGAGGCCGGCGTGCACCTCGGCGGGCGAGGAGATGGCGTGCACGAGCGCGTCGGCCGCCTCCGGCGCCAGCGTGCTGGTGCCCTCGTACGCCTTTCGGATGGCCGCCGCGAGTTCCTTGCCGCTCACGTTCTTGAGCAGGCAGCCGAGCGCTCCGGCGCGCAGCACGCGCTGGATGAGTTCCGGGTCGGAGAAGCTGGTGAGCGCGAGGACCTTGGCGCCGGGGCAGGTGCGGAGCAGCTCCGCGGTGGCCTCAGCCCCGTCCATGCCGCCGGGGAGGACCAGGTCCATGAGGACCACGTCGGGCCGCTGCTCGCCGCAGAGCCTGACGGCGGCGGCGCCGGAGTCGGCCTGCCCGACGAGTTCGATGTCGTCGAAGAGTCCCAGGATGGTCTCGAGTCCACCACGCACGAGCTCGTGGTCATCGACGATGACCACCTTGATGGGCTTCGTTGTCGTGCTCTCCGTCATCGTGTGCCTCCCCTCGCCCCAAAGGCCACTCCACGGTCACAACGGTACCATGCCCTCCGCTGCTGTCCACAGTCAGCGCGGCTCCGATGGCGGCCGCCCGCTCGTGCATGTTGACGAGGCCGAAGTGCCCCGCCCCGTTGTGCGACTGCTCGAACCCGCGCCCGTCGTCGCCGACCTCGAGACGCGCGCCCTTGTCGTCGAGGCGCAGGTCGACCCAGGCCCGGGACGCCTGCGCGTGCCGGGCCACGTTGTTCAGCGCCTCCTGGGCGATGCGGTAGAGCGCCGTCTGCACCTCCGGCGGCAACCGGAGCCGGCCGTAGGTGGTGAGGCGGACGTCGGCGCCGAACCGGCTGCCGCTCGCCTCCACGAGGTGGCGCAGCAGCTCGGGGAGCGGCGTGTCCGTCAGCCCGCCCGCGCGCATCTCGATGAGCATGGTCCGCATGCCGGCCAGCGCGCCCCGCGAGAGTCGTCGGAGCTCCGCCGCGGCCTCGGCTTCGTCCTGCCGCCCGTCCTCGAGCATCTCCATCAGCGCCTCGGCCTTGAGGCTCGCCGCGAACAGCGACTGCGTCACCGAGTCGTGCAGATCACGGGCAAGACGGTTGCGCTCGGTCTCGATGGCGGTCTCTTCGATGCGCGCCCGCAGGCGGGCGTTCTCGATGGCCAGCGCCGCCTGGTCTGCGAAGGCGCTGGCGATGCGCCGCTGGGTGTCGTCCAGCGCGCGCCTGTCCCGGTACGTGAACGCCATGGCGCCGAACACGTGGTCGCGCGCCACGAGCGGCACGGCGAGCAGGACGTTGCCGGGTACCTGCGACGCCTGCCAGGCGGGCGGCGGCAGCGGCTTGATCTGCGCCGCGCGCTCACCGATGGCCTGCGCGACCAGGTCGTCGACGCCGGGCGCGTCGTCGACACCTACCCCGGCGATGCGTCGCAGCGCGCCGTCGTCGAGCAGGAAGATGCTGCTGCCGTCACTGCCCAGCAGGAGGCCGGCCTGTGCGACCACCTCGTAGGCGAGCTGCGTGCCGGACACGGAGGTGTCCAGCACCACCGCCTCGTGCAGCGCGCGCACCTCCTCCGTGAGGAACCGCAGCGCCTGCTCCGCCTCACGCAGGCGCGTGATGTCCTGGGCGATGCTCACCGCTCCGAGGATGGCGCCGTTGCTCACGATCGGAGCGGCGGAGATGACGATGGTCCCCCGGCTGCCGTCGAAGCGCTCGATGTCGACGACCACGTCGCTCGAGGCGGTGCCGTCGGCGAGGGCGCGAGCCGCCGGCCACTCCTCCGGCCGGAGCCTCTCACCGGTGTCCGGCCAGGAGGCCCGGTACTGCTCGAAGTCGGCGATCCCGTGCACGGGCGCCTCGCCGACCCACATCTTGCGCAGCACGTCGTTGCGCAGCAGCACTTCTCCATCGGCCGCCACGACGCTCAGGCCGACCGGCGCGGCTTCCACGATCGCGCGCAGCCGCGCCGCCTCCCAGGCCAGCGCCTCGTTCGCCCTGCGCTGGTCGCCGATGTCGCGGAACGACGCGACCACGCCTTCCACGCTGCCGTCCTCGTGGCGCACGATCCGGGAGCGCACGTCCGTCCAGATCTGGCGCCCGTCCTTGCGGCGATACCGCACCTCGCCGGCGTACCATCCGTCTTCCAGGAGCGCCTCGAGGGCGGTGTCCCAGGACGATCCCGGCACCTCCGCCTGCAGCAGGTCCCTGCTCTGCCGTCCCAGCGCCTCGTCACGTGTCCAGCCGAACAACTCCTCGGCCGCCTCGTTCCAGAAGACGAAGCGGTACTCGCCGTCGAGCGCGCAGATGGCGTCGTGGACGTTCTCCAGGAGGTGCGCCTGCAGTGCGAGCGCCGACTCCCACTCCTTGCGCTCCGTGATGTCGGTGAACAGGGCGACGTCTCCCGCGTGCGCGCCGTCGGCCATGATCGGCGCGGCGTTGACGAGGAACCAGGGCAGATCGCCGTCCTTGCTCCTGAGGCGGACGTCGTAGCGCTCGGCGACGCCCTGGCGGCGGAGATCGAGGTGATCCTCCACTTCGGCCCGGTCGTCCTCCGTCACGAGGTCGAGCGGGCTCATGCCGATCATCTCGTCCGCGCGATAGCCCAGACTGCCGGCGAGTACCTGGTTGACGTAAGCGATCCGGCCGTCCGCGCCGGTCACGGAGATACCCTCGCCGGCGGTCATGACGATGGTGCGGAACCGCTCCTCGGAGGCGCGCAGCGCCGCCTCTGCCCGGGCGCGCTCGATGCGGGGGAACGTGCGCGCCGCTACCTCGGACAGCACCTGCGCCTCATCCTCGCGCCAGTCCCGGGGTCCCTCCTCGCCCACCGCGACGATGAAGCGCCAGGTGCCGTCGCGGCGGAACGGCGCCATGATCCAGGCGCCGACGCGCCGGCGTCCGAAACTGGCCGCGTCCACCCGGGGGTCCGCGGCCACGTCGTCGCAGACCACCGTCCTCCCCGTGTTCAGGTCACGGACCACGTCGGCGGAGACGTAGTCCAGAGTGCGGCCGCGCTGCTGCGGCTCCTCGGTGGCGCCCTCGTTCCACACCATGCGGCTCGTCGCCTCGTCGGCGCCGGCGTCGCGCTCGACGAAGAACACGTACCGCGCTCCAAAGAACCGGCCCAGGCGCTCGCCGGCCACGGCCATGACCTCGTCGGCCGTGGCGACTTTGGCGAGTTCGTCGCGCAACTCGTCCTGGAAGTCCCGTCCGAGCTCCCGGCGCTTTCTCGCGGTGATGTCCCGCAGGCTCCCGACGTGGAACCGGGGCGCTCCGTCTTCGTCGTAGACGACGTGCATCACGGTCAGGTACCAGCGGTAGCCGTCGCGGACCAGCAGACGGGCTTCGACCTGTGCCACGCCGTCGCGGTCGAGCGCTTCGCGCGCCGCGTCGGTGGCCTCCTGGTCGTCCGGGTGGACGTGCTCCCACATCTGCTCGCCGGTCAGCCGCATCAGTTCGGCGTGCGGGATCCCTGTGAGCGTCGACATGGATGGGCTGACGTAGTCGAACCTGCCGGTGGAGAGGTCCACGCGGTACAGGCCGTCGCTGGTGCTGGCCAACGTGTCCCGGAACCTGCTCTCGGCGGCGGCCGCGCTCTGGTACAGCGCCGCCAGCAACAGGACGGCGGCGCCGGCGAGGATGCCGAGCCCGGCCAAGGCGAGGTTCTGTCCCTCCAGGCGGTCCTGGGCGGCCATCATGCCGAGGGCGCACGCCAGAGCGGCGACAGAGACCGCGAGCGCGGCGCGCAGCGGCAGCGCCGCCGCCGCGAGCACGACCAGCAGTACGTACAGGGCGGCGATGGCGTAGCCGGGCACCATCAGGTCGGCCACCAGCACGGCCGCGAGACCGGCCAGCACGAGCGCCGGCATGAGCCGCCGATGAGCGCGCAGTCGGGAGATGACTGTGACGACGCCGGCCGTGTCGGTCGCCGCGTGGCTGCCTTCGCTCACGTGTCCGCTTTCTCCAAGGCCCGTGCTCGGGCCGCAACGCCCGCACGGCCGTCATCGACCGACGCTTCTGAGGCGCGGTCTCAGGCTGAGTCTAGGCGCGTCGCTCTCGGTCGGGTATTGGCCGCCAGACCGAGGGAGAGGGGGTCAGGTGACCGACCGCCGCCGCCGTCAGACCTCGGCCGACGCCCAGCCAGGCTCACTGCTCGCCGAGGCGGCCCTGTATGCCGGTGACCGTCGCGTCCTCCGGCGCGCCGTTGGAGAGGGTGGCGACCATGACGGTGGAGCCGGACGAGCCGGCCGTGCGGAACGCCGCCCGCAGGGCGGCGAACACGGCCGGCTCGTCCCCGCGGATGAACGTGCTGAGGCGGCCGACGGTGACCTCCACGCCCTCGCCGGCGGCGGCCCGCAGCGCGGCCTCGATCGCCGGCCGCAGGTGCGGCTGCCGCAGGGGATAGACGGAGAGCTGCAGGTGCACCTGCGCGCCGCCGGCCTCCTCCGGTGAGCCCGCCGTCGGCGCACCTTCCGCCTCCGGGTGCGCGCCGACCTCCAACACCGACAGGATGTTGCCGGCCGGATCCTTGAACCAGGCGATCGGCGGCCCGTACGAGGGATCGGGCGGCCGGACCACGCCGCGCTCGTCGGCCGGCATGCCCTCGTACCGCTCGAAGGTGACGCCGGCGGTCGCCAGGGAGTCCACGGCGGCGTCGATGTCGTCCACCGGCAGGTTCAGCACGGTGAAGCTCGCCGGCTCGTGGTCCGGCTTGGGGTAGAGCAGGACCCTGCCGCCGCCGGCGAGGTGCAGGGTCAGCATGCCGTTCGCCTCGCTCACGTCGAGGCCGAGGACGTCTGCGTAGAACGAACGGGCCGCGGCGACGTCGTCGACCGAGAACCCTGTGAACGCGTGGCTGTCTGAGAACATGAGCGCTCCTTCTCCGAGTCCGTGACTACGGTCTTTCCCCGGAGGAGGGTCGCGGGCACCGCCGCCGCCCCAGACCCCAGGGCAGAGGTCGGATGGGCCGGGCGCGGCCCTACGCAGCCCGCGCTCGGCCGGCGGTCACGCGGCGGCGCGCCCCGTCTGACCAGCGCGCCCCGCGACGACGTCGCGCAGGACGACGGCCGAGTTGCGCTCCGTGTCGCGCGCGGCGTAGACGAACGTGACCGTACCCTTGCGCGCGAGCGTGCGAAGCCGCTCGAGCTCCGCGTCCCTCGCGCGCAGCTCCTCGCGGTAACGGCGCTCGAACTCCGGCCACTTCTGCGGGTCGTGCCCGTACCAGCGGCGCAGCTCGGGGCTGGGCGCCGCCTCCTTGATCCAGAGGTCGACGGCCGCGCGTTCCTTGCTCAGCCCGCGCGGCCACAGGCGCTCGACCAGCACCCGCGTCCCGTCTTCGGGCGACGGCGGGTCGTAGGCTCGCTTCAGGCGGATGCTCACGTCGGTCCCTCCTCGTCTCCGCTCAGCGGCCCTCGTCGGGCAGCGTCTGCTTCTCGCCGGCCCTCCAGAAGTCGCGCCAAGGGTCGTCCTTGCGCGTGCGCAGGCGGCGGAGGACACGTTCGGCCGTCCACTCGTTGCCTGCCTTCGTCCGGCCCAGTTCCTCCCAGCCGATCGGCATCGCGACCGGCGCGCCCGCTCGCGCCCGCAGGGAGTACGACGTCACCGACGTCGCCCCGCGCCCGTTGCGGAAGTGGTCCACGAACACCTTGCCGCCGCGCTTGGCCTTGCTCATCGTCGCGGTGTACCGCGACGGCTCGCGCGCGACCAGCGCCTCCACCACTTCTCGCGCGAACGCGCCCACACGCGGCCACTGCGCGCGCGACGTGAACGGCACGACCACGTGCAGGCCCTTTCCGCCCGAGGTGCGCAGGAAGCTTTCGAGCCCGCGGTCCGCCAGTTCGTCGCGCAGGGCACGCGCGGCCTCGCGCACCCGGCGCCAATCCAGTTCGGGCGCCGGGTCGAGATCGAACACCAGGATGTCCGGCGTCTCGATGGCGCCCACCCGCGATCCCCAGACGTGGAACTCCACGGCGCCGTTCTGGACCATCGCGATCAGGCCCTCCGGCGTGTCCACCACCGGGTAGACGACCGACTTGCCGTCGGCGCCCTTCACCTTCGCCTTGGCGACCGCCTTGGGGACCGACGGCGTCACGTGCTTCTGGAAGAAGCACTCCGAGCCGATGCCGTCGGGGCAGCGGATCACGGTGAGCGCGCGCCGGGCGAGGTAAGGGACCATGACGTCCGCGACCGCGGCGTAGTACGCGGCCACATCGAGCTTGGTGAGTCCGGGGTCGGGGAAGACGAGGCGGTCGGGGTGGCTGATGGTGACTCCGAGGAGCGCGGGCTTGTCAGACCTGGACCTGGGCGGTGCCGTGGGCTTCTGCGCCGCCGGCGGCTTCGGGCGCGCCGCCGGCTCCGGCGGGGCGACCGGGTCGGGAGGTCCCGCCGCGGCCCCGGGCGCCGCTGTGCCGGCGGCCTCGAGCACAACGTCGGCGGGGTCCTTGTCCTCGCGCAGCCCCTGGAACACGGGGTGGCGCAGCTGGCCGTCGCCGGTCCATTCGCTGAAGCGCACTTCGGCGACCAGGCGCGGCTCGACCCAGGTCACGCCGCGGGCCTGGGCTCCGCGCGGCGGGTCGGCGAACGGCGGCTTGTCCCGCGCCGACTCGTTGAGCTGTGCGTGCAGCCGCGTCAGCGTGCGGTCGTCGAACCCGCTGCCTACGCGGCCGGCGAACCGCAGCGCGCCCTCCTGGTCGTGCACCCCGATGAGGAGGGCGCCGAACCCCTGCCGCGAGCCGGTCGGCTCGGTGAACCCGCCGACGACGAACTCCTGGCGCCGCGCGCACTTGCTTTTGAGCCAGGATCTGGTGCGCCGTCCAGAGTAGGGGTCGTCCGCGCGCTTGGAGACGATGCCCTCGAGCCCCTGCACGCAGGCCTCCTCGCGCACGGCGGCGCCGCGTCCCTCGATGTGGTCGCCGTACTTCACCACGGCGCGCAGGCCGATGTCACCGCGCTCGAGCAGCCAGTGCAGCCGGCGCTTGCGCTCCCTGAGCGACAGCCCGCGCAGGTCCTCTCCGTCCTGGAACAGCAGGTCGAACACCACGTAGGTCAGGTCGCCCGGCTGCCCTTCCTTGACATACCGCTGCAGGCGTCCGAAGTCGCTGACGCCGCGCTCGTCGAACACGACCACCTCGCCGTCCAGCCAGGTGCCGCTGGTCGGCAGTCCCTTGAGCGCCGTCGCGACCTCCTTGAAGCGGCCCGTCCAGTCCAGGTCGTTGCGCGAGAACAGCCGCACGTCGTCGCCGTCGACCCGTGCGGCGATGCGGTAGCCGTCGTACTTGATCTCGTGGATCCACTCGCCGCCCTCGGGCGGGTCGTCGACCAGCGTGGCCAAAGAGAGGGAGACGCTCGAGGGGGTGCGGACCGCCGTGCGGCCGCCGCGCTCCGCGCCGTCAACTTCCCCGCCCGCGCCGGCCGCGTCCGCCTTCGGCCGCGCGGCCTTCTTCCGCGGCTTCTTGCCGTCCGCGATCTCCTCCATGGTGCGACCGGTCGAGACGCTCTGGTCCTCCGGTCCCCACGGGTCGGGCTCGCCGCGCCGGGCGTCGTCGTCACCCTCTTTGATGAGCAGCCACTGGTTCTCGGGCCGGTCGCGGCGGCCGCCGGTGTGGATCAGCACCCAGCCGCCCCGCAGCCGCTCTCCCTCCAGCCGGAACTTGAACTCGCCCTTCTCCAGGCCCTCGCGTGGGTCACCCTCGAGCGGCTCCCACGTGCCGGTGTCCCAGAGCATCACCGTGCCGCCGCCGTACTCGCCCTTGGGGATGGTGCCCTCGAAGTCGCCGTACTCGATGGGGTGGTCCTCCACGTGCATGGCGAGCCGCTTGTTCCTGGGGTCATAGCTCGGCCCCTTGGGCACAGCCCAGCTCACGAGCACGCCGTCGAGCTCCAGGCGGAGGTCGTAGTGGAGGGCGCGCGCGGCGTGCTTCTGGATGCAGAACATGCCGCCGGAGAGCTTGTCGCGGCCCCGGCCCTTCGGGCTCCGGCCGCTCTGCCCCTCCGGCTCCGCCGTCTTCTCGAAGTGCCGCTTGCGGCGGTAGGTGCCGAGCTCACCCATCGGCGCTCAGCGCTCCGGTCAGCTCGCCTTGCGGCGCTGGGTCTTAGGCTTGCCGGCCTTTCGACCCTTGCGCCCCTCAGCCTCCCCGACGCTGCGCTTGAGGAGCTCCATCATGTCGACCACTTCGGCGCCGCGCTCCTGCGGCTCGCGGCCCTTGACCGGCGCGTGCCCGGTCTTGGCCTTCTCCTCGATCAGCTCCAGAAGGTCATCGCGGTACTGGTCGTGGAACTGCTCCGGCGCCCACGGCTCGTCGAGCGCCGCCACCAGCTGCTCGGCGAGCTCGACCTCCTTGTCGCGCACCTCCGGGGCCTCGAGCAGATCCTCGGCGCCCAACTCGTCCACCGCTTTGATCTCGTGCGCGTACCGCAGCAACTCGAGCGTGATGACCCGCTCGTCGGCGATGAGCGCCACCAGGTGCTGGCGCCCGCGCATGACGATGGTCGCCACGCCCACGCGGCCCGTCCGCCGCAGGGTCTCGCGGAGGATGTGGTACGGCTTGACGCCCTGCTTGGCCGGCACCACGTACAGCGGCTTCTCGAAGTACTCGGCAGGGATCGCGTCGCGCGGCACGGCCTGCACGATGTCGATGGTCTCGGTGGCCCTGACGTTGGCCTTGGAGAAGTCGTCCTGGTCGAGGACCACGAACGAGCCTTGTTCGTACTCGTAGCCCTTGACGATGTCGTCCCAGGCGACCTCTTCGCCGGTCTCCTCGTTGACGCGCTTCTCCCGGATGGGCGTGTTGTCGCGCCGGTCCAGCTGGCGGAACCGCAGCGTCTCGGTCCGCGTCGCCGAGTAGACGTTCACGGGGATAGTGACCAGCCCGAAGCTGATCGCGCCCTTCCAGAGTGGTCGTGCCATACCTTCGGAGTTGCCCGTCCGGCGGCGGCGATAACCCCGGGAGGGTATGCGGGCAGGCAGAGACGCCTGCGCGGCCCGCGTCGGCCTGCGTCGGCCTGGTCGAAGGACGCGGCAGAGGCGGATCGAGGCCGTGTGTGCGTTTGGGGGTCGGAGCCCGATGTGGCGCCGGATGTGGCGCCGGATGTGGCGCCCGAACGGGCTCCGAGGCCCAGCCCACACACCGTCTCCCGAGTGCCGCTCGGGGGCGTCAGGGCGCGGAGCGCGCGAGCAGCGCGGCCACGGCGTCCTGGGCCGCGTGCGCGCGCGTAGCGTCCACGGGGTCGCCGTTCATGAACATCGAGAAGCTCAGTGTGTGGCCGTTGGCCGCCGTCGCGTAGCCGGACAGGCTGCTGGCGTCGTTGAGCGTGCCCGTCTTGGCGCGGACGTTGCCGGCGGCGGCGGTGCCGCGCATGCGGTGCTCGAGGGTGCCGTCCACGCCGGCGACCGCCAGGGAGCGGTAGAAGGCGGCGAAGTCCTCACGCCGCGCCATCTCGCCGAGGATCTTGAGCACGGCGCGCACGGTGAGCCGGTCCTGGTAGCTGAGGCCGGAGCCGTCGCGCACGCGGAAGCCGTCGGAGATGCCGATGCTCTGCAGGTACTCCCGGGCCACGCCGGCGCCGGCCGCCGTGGTGCCGGAGCCGCCGAAGCCCGCGCCGAGCCCCTTGAGCAGTTCCTCGGCGAGGAAGTTGTCGCTCGGCTTGTTCATCTTGGCCAGCACCCGGCTCAGCGGGGCAGACTGCTCGGTGCAGGCGAGCGTCGCGGTGATGGGCGCGACGCCTTTGCCGGCCGCGTGCGCCACGCGGATGCCGGCCGCGCGGAGCCGCCGGGTCAGGGTGGTCGCGGCGGCGAGGGCCGGGTCGCTCGCCCAGGTCTCGTTGAGCGTCAGGGCCGAGAGGGGAGCGCAATACGCGCTCATGCTCGGCCGCCAGGTCGGTACACGGCGCACCGCGTCGAAGTAGCCCTCGTCGGCGAGCACGCTCCCGGTGACCCGCGTCACTCCGAGCATCCGCAGGCCGCTCACGAGGTCCTGCACGTCGCCCGTCTCCATACCCCAGTGGCTCTCGGCGAAGGACTCCGTGGAGAACGTCGGGTCGCCGAGGCCACGCAGGTACAGGTCGCCGCGCACCACGCCCTCGGCGTCGGGCGCGACCTCGAGGAGCACCTGGGTGCTGAACCTGTACTTGGCGGACCAGAGAGCGAGCGCCGTGGACGACGTCACCAGCTTCTCGTTGGAGGCCGGCAGGCGCAGCACGTCCGGCCGCAGTTGGTACACGTAGTCCTTGTCCGTGAGGTCGAACACGGCCACCGAGGTGCCGGAGCCGGCCATGCCGTAGCGCTGCAGGGTGGCGGCGATCTTGTCCTTGAGCGCCGCCGACGCCATGCCGGGCACGACGAGGAGCAGCAGCAAGGCGAGGCTCGTCAGGATGACGATCCGCCGGGCTCGTGTGGAGTGCGCGCGTCTCATGGCCGTCCACGGTAGCAGGCCGCCGGGGGGCGTGCCTCCCGCTCGTCGTGGACCGGGCCGCGCCACGTCCCTACAATCAGGGCGACTTCATCTCTCCCGGAGGGAGTGCCGTGCGTACCGACGACGTGGGCCCCGCGTGACCACCGCGCTGGACCGCGTGGTGGTCGGCAACGGCGCCGCGGCCGCCGAGGCGGTGCTGGCGCTGCGGGCCTCCGGGTTCGACGGCGCGGTCGACCTCTTCGCCGACGGCGAGCTGCCTCCGTACAACCCCATGCTCGGCACGTACTACGCGGGCGGCGCGCTGGACCGGGTGTGTTGCTTCCCGTTCGGGGAGCGGTTCTACGAGCGCAACGGGGTGCGCGCCCACCTCGGGATGCCGGTGGCGCGCATCGATCCCGAGGCGCGGACGCTGGTGACCGCGAGCGGCGACGCGTTCTCCTACCGCGAGTGCCTGCTGGCGACCGGCGCCTCGGCTGCGAAGCCGCCGGTCCCGGGGCTGAGCGGACCCGGCGTCCTCACCCTGCGGTCGTTCGCGGACGCCGTGCGCCTGCGCGGCGCCGTGGTTGCCGCGCGCGTGCGCGCGGCCGGGGCGGCGCCGCGGGCGATCGTACTCGGCGCCTCGTTCGCCGGCCTCGAGGTCGCGCGCGTGCTGCACCGGCTCGGTCTCGACGTGGCAGTCGTCGAGCGCGAGCCGACGGTGTTGCCGCGCGTGGCGCACGCGGCCGTCGCCGCTGCCGTGGAGCGGCACCTCCAGGGCCTCGGCCTGGACCTGCGCCTCGGCGCTGAGGCGCTGTCGGTCGTGCGCATCGGCGACCAGCTCCAGCTCTCCCTCCGCGACTGCGACCTGCGTGCGGACGTGATCGTCGTCTGCACCGGCGCGCGGCCCGAACTGAACGCGCTCGCCGGTTCGGCCCTCGTCGCCTCCGGCGGGCTGGACGTGGACGAGCGCATGCGCACGGCCGCGCCCGGGCTGCTCGCGGCCGGCGACGTGGCGCGCTCGCGCGACCCGGTCACCGGCGAGTCCGTCACGACCGGGCTCTGGGCCACGGCCCGGGTCCAGGGCCGCACGGCCGGGCGCACCATGGCCGGGCTCCGCGAGGCCTGCCCGGCCTGCCCGGCCTGCAATATCCAACACGCCGGCGACCGCCTGTTCGCCGCGGGCGGCTCGTTCGCCGGCGCGGACCGGGTGGAGGTCGACGAGCGCGACGGATCGGTGGCCGCCCTCGGGTTCTCGGGCGCCCGGCTGGTAGGCTTCAACCTGTTCGGGGACGTGCGGAGGGCCGGCCCGCTGCTGCGGGCGCTCGGCCGCGCGCCCCGCGACCTGGCGGCGGACGGCTGCGTGAGCGCCGCCGCCTCCCTGGCGGCTGTGAGGGAGGGCATCACGTGGAAGTGACGGAGCGCCGGATCAGGGCCAAGCTGCCCGGCGCCGACACGGGCATCGAGATCCGCAAGTCGGTGTGCGCCATCTGCGACCCGACCACGCAGTGCGGCCTCGACCTCTCGGTGCGCGAGGGCCGCATCGTCAAGGTGGAGGGCTCGCGCGAGAACCCGCACAACCGCGGCTCGCTGTGCGCCAAGGGCGCCGCGACGCGCCAGTACGTCTATCACGAGGACAGATTGCTCACGCCGCTGCGGCGCACCGGTCCGCGCGGATCGGGCGAGTTCGAGGAGATCTCGTGGGACGAAGCGCTGGAGGAGGTCGCCGCCAACCTCGAGCGTGTGGCGGCCGAGAGCGGTCCCGAGTCGGCCGTCTTCTACTGCGGCTACCCCAAGCAGATGCGTCCGTTCGTCCAGCGTCTGGCGCTGCAGTACGGGTCGCCCAACTTCTGCACGGAATCCAGTTCGTGCTTCACCGCCACGATGATGGCGTTCCGCCTGCTGTACGGGCAGATGGCCGGCCCGGACCTGCGGAGCACGAAGTGCGCGCTGGTGTGGAGCGCCAACCCGTTCCACGCCAACACGCCGATGGCGGGGCACCTGATGGACGCGCTCGACCGCGGCATCAAACTGGTGGTGGTGGACCCGCGCAGGACGCAGCTTGCGGCGCGTGCCGACGTGCACCTGCAACTCAAGCCCGGCACAGACGGCGCCCTGGCGCTGGGCGTGTCGCACGTGATCCTCGAGGAGGGCCTGCACGACGCGGAGTTCTGCGCGGGGCACACCAGAGGGTTCGCGGAGTACCGCGCCTACGTGCGGCAGTTCGACCCCGAGCGCGTGGAAGGCATCACGGGAGTACCTGCGGAGCGCATCCGTGCGGCCGCCAGGCTCTACGCGACGACCACGCCGGCCGCGCTCCTGTTCAGCGCGGCCCCGGTGGTCCACCACGCCAACGGCGTGCAGAACGCGCGCGCCGTCTACGCGCTCATCGGCCTCACGGGCAACTTCGACGTGGCCGGCGGCAACCGGCCGGCGCCGTTCAGCTGGCTGGAGATCGGCGGCGCCGGCTTCGTCACGCGGCAGCACGAGTTCGAGCTGCCGCGCGGCTGGGACGACCTGCCGCCGCGCGTCGGCGCCGCCCGTTTTCCGGTCTGGGCCGAGCTCGTCGACCAGGCGCAGGCCATGGACCTGCCGCGCCACATCCGCACCGGCGACCCGTACCCGCTGCGCGCGCTGGTCGCCTTCGGCCTCAACCACCGCATGTTCCCAGCGCCGGACCGGTTTCTCGAGGCCATCCAGCAGCTGGACTTCATCTGCGACATCGACCTCTTCGCCACCGACGCCGCGCGGTACGCGGACATCGTGCTCCCCGCCTGCAGCTCGGTGGAGCGCAGCGAGGTGCGCTGCTACCCCGAGAAGTGGGTGACGGCGACCGAGCCCGCCATCGCTCCGCTCGGCGAATCCCGCTCGGACACGGACATCGTCTTCGCGCTGGCGCGCAGGCTGGGGCTGGACGACCCCCTGCTCAATCCCGAGCCGGACGGCGCAGCCGATCCGGCGGCAGCCTTCGCCGCCGCCGTCGACTGGGTCTTCGAGCCCAGCGGCATGACCGTGGCCGAGCTCCTGCGGCACCCGGGCGGGATGCCGGTGCAGGACCCGATGGCGTTACCGGAGCGCCGGTACCTGGAACAGGGCTTCCCGACCCCGTCGGGCAAGATGGAGTTCGCCTCGTCGATCCTCGAGCGCCTGGGGCCGGCGATCGGCGTCACGGCGCTGCCCACCTGGAAGCCGGCCGAGGAGCTCGCCGCGGCCGGCCCCGACGCGGAGCGCGACTACCCGTTCATCCTGAACTCCGGGTCGCGCCTGCCGATGTTCATCCACTCGCGCACCTACCGGCTGCCGTGGACGCGCGCGCTGCGCCCGCTGCCGGCCGCCGACCTCAACCCGCTCGACGCGAAGGCCCTCGGCGTGGCGCAGGACGACTGGATCGAGCTCAGCACGCCCTCCGGCTCGATCCGCGTGCTGGCCAACCTCACCGAGCTCGCCCGGCCCGGCGTGGTGCACATGTACCACGGCAACCCGGACGCCGACGTGAACCTCCTGCTGCATCCGGACGACCTCGACCCCATCTCCGGCTTTCCCGCCTACCGGTCGGCGCGCTGCCGCGGTGCGAGAGGGCGCCTCGGGGAGGTGACGTCGTGAATACCCGACGTAGTGGAGGTATCGAGGGGGGCGCCGAAGGTGCACCGCTCCGCGACGCCGTTCTCCCTCGACATCGACCGCTGCACCGGCTGCTACGCCTGCGCGGTCGCCTGCATGGACCAGAACGACCTCGACACCGTCGACGGCGCGACCGCCTGGCGCACGGTGTTCACCGTGGAGAGCGGCGCGTACCCGGAGGCGAGCCTGCGCTACGTCTCGCTCGCCTGCATGCACTGCGAGGACGCGCCGTGCGTGCTGGCGTGCCCCACCACGGCGTTGCGGAGGAGCGGGGAGCCGCCGGTCGTCCGCGTGGACGGCGGCCTGTGCATCGGCTGCCACGGCTGCGCCATGGCGTGCCCCTACGGCGTGCCTCGGTTCGGGGCGGACGGCCGCATGCAGAAGTGCGACCTCTGCGCGGAGCGTGTGACGGCCGGGCTGGAGCCCGCGTGCGTGCGCGTGTGCCCCACGCGGGCGCTCCGCTACGGCGACCCCAACGAGCTGGGTCTCGCCGTGGAGCGCGAGGCGGCCCGCCGCCTCGCCGGCGGCTACCCGCCCGCACCGCGGCGACGGTCTCATCCAGGCCCGCATCGCGGTCACTGCATGTGTGGGCCGGGTTGTCTGCTATCCGAATCGAGCGATCGGCGTAGGCAGGCTTCATCTGCGTGCTCGTGGGGCTTCTCGTGCCGCTCGTGGCCCCGCCTTACTCCCAGTGCGCGGCGAACTCGCGCACCGCGGACTCGGTGAGCGGGTGCGCCGGGAGAGCGCGGATGACGTCGAGCGGCGCCGTGATGTCGTGGGCCCCATCCAGGATGGCCTCCACGACCTGCGGCGCCGTCTTGAGGCTGGCGGCGAGGATGCGCGTGGGGCTCTCGAGTTGCTCCAGCAGCGCCGCCTGCTCCACCACCACCGCGCCGGCCGAGTGCCGGGCGGCGCGGTCCACGTAGGGGATGACCCAGATGCAGCCGGCTTCGTGCGCGAGCAGCGCCTGCGCCGGCGAGTACACCGCCGTGAGGGCGCTGTCGATGCCGTCCGCCTGCAGCGCCGTCGCCAGCGTGATCGCCGTCGAGCGTGGCCGGCAGCTTGGCCACCACGCGGTCGGGCGCGAGGGCCGCCGCGGCTCGCGCCTGCTCCTCCATCACCTCCGGCGTGCTGAGCGTGGGCTGGTAGCAGATGGGGCCGTCGGTGAAGACGTCCAGCAGCCGGGCGAGGTGCTCGAGCGGCTTGCCGGTCTCCCGCCGCATCAGCGCGGGGTTGGTGGTGATGCCGCTGACGAAGCCGAGCTTCGCCGCCGCGGCAGCGTCGTCGAGGGAGGCGGAATCGAGCAGGATCGCCATCGTGTCACTCCAGCCGTCGGTCTGCGGGACGAGGCGCGCACGTGGCGCCCCCGCAACCCTCGCACCTCGGGCGGCGGGCTTCAAGTGAAACGCGGACCGGGAAGACGGCAGGACAGAGTCGAACCCTCAGGTAGAGGATGAGAGCGTTTCGTGGGGCGGGCTGCCGACGGCCGAGCGACGGAGGGTCCTGGCGCGGCTCCCTCTGCCGCCGTTTCTACAACGTGTCTACACTGTGGACTGCGCTCGTCGCGAGGGTCAGGATGTATCGACGTCGGCTCTACGTTCTCAGAGGCGCCACAAGAGACGAAGGCCTGAGTGTTCGCGCGTGGCCGCTGAGTGGGCGGCCGGTCAGCGGGCCTCTGCGCCTTCGGGTGCGAGGCGCCGGATCCAGGCGTCGAACGCGGTCATGAGGCGCGCGACGATCTCGAGCGCCTTCTGGTCGACGAGGCCTGTCTCGTCGAACGCGCCCCGCGCGTTGCCGATCATCACCTCGGGCTTGAGCAGCGTGTGCGCCTCGAGGGAGTCGAGCGTGGTGCGCAGAGCAGTGCTGCATGCGCACCGTCCCCATGCGGCCCGTGGAAGCGCCCATGATCGCCGCCGGCTTGCCCTTGAACGGCTGGTCCGGCGGGCGGGAGGCCCAGTCGATGGCGTTCTGCAGGACCCCGGGCACGGCGTGGTTGTACTCCGGCGAGACGAAGAGGAGGCCGTCGGCCGCGGCGATGGCGGCACGCAGGTCGCGGGCCGGCTCCGGGTAGTCCTGCTCCAGACGCACGTCGTCGTCGTAGAGCGGCAGTGAGCGGAGGTCGGCCTCGGAGAAGGTCATGCCCGGCGGGCGCCAGCGAGACGGCGGCCTCGTAGAGCATGCGGTTGAACGACTCGCGCCGCAGGCTCCCGACGAGGGCGAAGATGTGCAGGGTGGCGGGGTCGTCGCTCATGGTCAGAGGCTACCGCGCCGAGGGCCCGGTAGCCAGCAGCCGCCGCACCGCGGCGGCCGAGTCGGCCGCGAGCGCCTGCTCGGCGAGGTGGCGGGCCGCGGACAGGTCGGTGCGGCGCACCGCCTGCTTGGCCGCGGCGATCCGCACCGCGCTCATCGAGAGCTCGCGTACCCCGAGGCCGAGCAGCAGCGGGACGGCGGCCGGGTCGCCGGCCACCTCACCGCACACGGCCACGGTGCGGCCGGCCGCGAGCGCCGCCGAGGCGGCGCGCTCGATCAGGCGCAGCACCGCCGGGTGCAGCGGGTCGCCGAGCGCCGCCACGCCGGCGTTGCCGCGCTCGGCCGCCAGCGTGTACTGCGTCAGGTCGTTGGTGCCCACGGAGAAGAAGTCGGCGAGCGGCGCCAGCTGCTCCGCCAGGAGCGCCGCCGACGGGACCTCGAGCATCACGCCCACGTCAAGGCGCGCCGGCACGGGCGCGCCGCGGGCGACGAGCTCGGCGCGCGCCTCGTCCAGCAGCGCGCGCGCCCGTCGCAGCTCGTCCAGCTCCGCCACCATCGGGAACATCACGCGCACCGGGCGCGCGGCCGCCGTCCGCAGGGCCGCGCGTAGCTGGCAGCGCAGCTGCTCCGGATGCTGCAGGCTCAGGCGCAGGCCCCGCACGCCGAGAAAGGGGTTCTTCTCCAGCGGCAGGGACAGGGCGGGGAGGGGCTTGTCGGCGCCGGCGTCGAGGGTGCGGATAGTGAGCGGTCTGCCGTGCAGGGCGGCGGCGACGGCCTCGCAGGCCGCCGCCTGCTCGTCCTCGTCCGGCAGCACCGGAGCGTCCAGGAACAGGAACTCCGTGCGCAGCAGCCCGACCCCGTCGGCGCCGGCGGCGACGGCCGCAGCCGCCTCGTCCGCGCCGCCGACGTTGGCCTCCACGGCGATCGTCACGCCGTCGAGCGTGACGGCAGGCTCCGCGGCGAGCGAGGCTGCGGCGGCGGCCTCCAGCTCGTGCGCGCGCCGCCGCTGTCCGACGGCCGCCAGGGCTTCGTCCGGCGGCCGGACCGTCACGGCGCCCTCGTCGCCGTCGACCAGCAGGGGCGTGCCGTCCGCGACCGCGAGCAGCGGCTCCCCGGCGCCGACCACCACCGGCACGCCGAGCGCGCGGGCGAGGATCACGGCGTGCGCCGTGGGTCCGCCGCCGGCGCAGGCGACCCCTGCCACGGCGCCGGGCGCGAACCCGGCGACGTCCGCGGGGGTGAGCTCCCCGGTGACGACCACGGCGGGCCGCCCGGGCGCGAAGCCCTCCGCGTCGCCGCCCTCCGGCCCGCCGCCCTCTTGTGCGGCGTCCTCCACGCTGACCGCCTCTGCTTCGCCGCCCCGTGGACGCGAGTCGCCGCAGCACCTGGTCGCCGACGTCGCGCACATCCGCTGCACGCGCCCGCTGGTAGGGGTCCTCGAGCGCATCCCACGCCGCGGCCGCGCTCGCCACCGCGTCCGCCCACGCGCGGCCCGCTGAGGCTCCGCGCTCGACCACGGCCCGCGCGCGGGCTCCACCAGTCCCGGGTCGTCGACCAGCAGCAGGTGCGCGTCGAAGATCGCGGCCTCCGCGGCTCCGGCCCGGTCCTCCATCGCGCTTCGGGACTGCCGCAGGTCGCCTGCTACCGCGGCGCGCGCGGCCTCCAGCGCCTGCCACTCCGCCCGCGGGTCGCTTGCCGTGGCCGTGGGCTCGGGTGCGACCCGTCGCAGCAGACGTGCCGGCCCCAAGGCGAGCCCGGGGAGGCCGGCAGGCCGTGGAGCACGGCGCCGGCGGCCGGCGGCTCAACGCGCGCGCCTTCCGGCGCCTCCACCGGCGCCACCCCATGGGCTCGCCTTGCCGCGTCGTGTTCCCCTTCGGCGCACCGGCCGGCGGCTCGATAAGGTCGCCGGGCTCACCGAACCCTTCGGCGGCCAGGCGGCGGAGGGCGTCCAGCGCATCCGCCGCCTGCGCGCCCGTCGCGCGCAGGAGTACGTCGTCGCCGCAGCGCACTCCAAGGCCTCCGACGGCGGTCAGGCTGCGCGCGTCCGCCGGCCCCCGGTCTCGCGCAGGCACGGCGAGCGAGACGTGGGCGTCCAGCCGCGCGAGCGTGCGCACGAGCAGCGCCGCCGGCCGCGCGTGCAGCCCCAGGCGGTTGCGCACGGACCGTCGCCGGTGACCGGCGGCCCGGGTGCGACGCCGGCCGCCGGTCCGCCGCCGGCGCCCCCGCCGACGTCATGCGCGGCTTCGCCGAGCTGCTCCCGCTTGGCGGCGAGGCCGCCGCGCGCCGCCTCGGCAACGAGGTCCAGCGAGTCGCCGAGGCCGGCCGCCACGGCAGCGGACACGGCGCCCTCCACGAGCGGCGCCGCTGTGAGCAGCACGCGCTCGCGGCGCTCATCGTCCAGCAGGTCGGCAGCCAGTCCGGCGGAGAGCACGGCGCTGCCGAGGTCGAGCAGGACCAGCACGCCGTCGTCCGACCACGCCTCGTCGATCGCCGCCAGCACCCTGGTCGCGTCGGTCCCGAGCGCGCCGGGCTCGTCCAGGCCGCCCGCGACGGCGATGCGCACCTCCGGCCCGGCCATCTGCGCGGCCAGCTCCGCGACACCCTCGGCGAGCTTCGCGCTGTGGCTGACGATGACGAGGCCGACCACTGCTACGCCGGGTCGGCTCTCCGGCCACGCCGGTCCGGCGCCCCGGGCGCTCCGCCCAGCGCCGCCGCCGTCTCCAGCAGAAGCCAGGCGCTGGTCGCACCGGGGTCCTGGTGGCCGGCGCTGCGCTCGCCCAGGTAGCTGGCGCGGCCCTTGCGCGCGACGAGCGGTGTAGTGCCACGCATCCCCTCCGCGGCGGCGTCGGCGGCCGCACGCAGCGCCTCGCCGGGCGTGGCCCCTGCGCGGGCTGCCGCCGCGCAGCGCTCCCGCGCCGGCAGCAGCGCATCCACCATCGTCTTGTCGCCGGGCTCGGCTTTGCCACGCGCCTGCACCCCGGCGACCGCAGCGGAGAAGGCCTCGGCCAGCTCCTCGGCCGACAGCGAGGCGCGGTCGCCTGCCGCTTTGCCGAACTCGAGGAAGAAGGTCCCGTACAGAGGTCCGGCCGCTCCGCCGACCGTGGAGACCAGAGTCATCCCGACGGTCTTGAAGAGCGGCCCGAGCGGCGCTCTTCCGGCGCGCCGCCATCGCCTCCGGCTCCGGACGCCAGCTTGGCGACCACCGCCTGCATGCCGCGGTCCATGTTGACGCCGTGGTCGGCATCGCCGATCGCGGCATCGAGCTCGGTCAGCTCGTCACGGCGAGCGGCGACCTCGGCCGCGAACGACCGCAGCCACGCGACGGCGCCGCGGCGTCCATCGCACGGCCGGGCTCCGGCGCCTGCGCGGCGCAGGCGCGGGCGCGCCCTCCGCGCCGCTCACGCTCCCCACCTCAGTCCGGGCGTGTCGACCGGCGCGTCCCACAGACGCGTCAGGTCGTCGTCCAGCTTGAGCAGCGTCACGGAGCAGCCCGGCCATGTCGAGCGACGTCATGTACGAGCCGACCAGGTTGCGGGCGATGGTGATGCCGCGCTGCTGCAGGAGCCGGTGCAGCTCCGCGTACACCACATAGAGCTCCATGAGCGGCGTCGCGCCCATCCCGTTGACGAACGCGAGCACCTGGTCGCCGCCGGCGAACGGCAGGTCCTCGACCACGGCGGCCGCAAGCGCCTCGGCCACCTCGCGCGCGGAGGCGAGCGGCCGGCGCTCGCGCCCGGGCTCGCCGTGGATGCCGACGCCGAACTCCATCTCGTCGTCGCCGAGGTCGAACGTGGGCTTGCCGGCCATGGGCGTGGTGCACGAGGTCAGTGCCACGCCCATGCTGCGGCTGCGCTCGTTGACGGTGCGGCAGAGGCCGGCCACTTCTGCGAGGGGCCGGCCCTCCTCCGCCGCGGCGCCGCAGATCTTCTCGGCCAGCACGGTGGCGCCCACCCCGCGGCGGCCGGCGGTGTAGAGGCTGTCCTTGACGGCCACGTCGTCGTCGATGACCACCTGCTCCACCGTGAGCCCTTCGTCGCGCGCCAGGTCGGCGGCCATCTCGAAGTTCATCACGTCGCCGGTGTAGTTCTTGACGATGTGCAGCACGCCGGCGCCGCCGTCCACGGCCTTGGTGGCCTCCAGCATCTGGTCGGGCGTGGGCGAGGTGAAGACCTCGCCCGGGCAGGCCGCGTCGAGCATGCCCGGCCCCACGAACCCGCCGTGCAGCGGCTCGTGCCCGGAGCCGCCGCCGGAGACGATCGCGACCTTGCCCTGCACCGGCGCGTCGGCCCGCGCGATCCAGTGCGGGTCGGTGTGGACGACCAGCCGGCCGGCGTGGGCGAGTGCGATGCCGGCCAGCTCCTCCCTGACGACGTCCTCCGGGCGGTTGATGAGCTTCTTCATCGCGCTCCCTCCGTGCTGCGTCCGCCGGCCTCGCCGGCGGTGTGATGGTCGTGCGACCATCGTTCGTCGCCGGCGCGCGCCGCGTCAAGGTGGCCCGCGTCGTCCGCCGTCGGCCACTTGGGCCGCAGACTCCGATGGCACCCATGACGTCACCATCCGATGTCCCATCAGAGTACCGGGGCCTATCTCCGTAGTCTTCAGACGCAGCCCATAGGAGGAGGGATCTTGCTCAGATCCGTGTCGTTCCGGCTGTAGGTGTACGGTGAGCGGACGTGTATCCGGGCAGTGGATGGCGTAGACTTCGCCGAGATGTCGTGAAAGACAAGCGACAGAAGTCACCACTGGAGGTGCCCATGCCCCGCACCGCGAAGCCGTACCGGCTGGTCCCTGCCGATGTTCCCGCCCAGACGGGCCGGGCGAGGAGGCCTGTACGCGGAGATCGTCGCCGACTTCATCTCGTCCGGCCTCGACTCGGCGCTCGTCGAGCTCCCGGGCCGCAAGGCCAACTCGCTCAACGTCGGGCTGCGCAAAGCCGTCACCCAGTCGGGCGCTGCCGTCAGGGTCAAGGTGCGCGGCGGGCAGGTCTACCTGCAGAAGACGTGAGAGCCGGCGGGCGGCGTCGAGGCGCCGACCTCCGGCTCTGAGAGCGGGCGGCCCGCCGCCGATACGAGGGGGCGGCGGGCCGCCCGTCTGCGCCGTCCGCGCCCGCAGCGGTCAGCGCACCGTGAGCCGGTTGTAGGCGATCTTGCTCTGCGGGTTCCCGGCTGCGTCGGTGGCGTACACGAAGAACTTGTACTTGCCCTTGCCGAGCTTGCAGCGGAACTTCACTGTCGCGGCGAGGCCAGTCTTGACCTTCCTGACCTTGAGCGTCTTCACGAGCCTTGCCCCGGGCGTTCTTGATGACGATCTTGGCCGCGGCCGTTCCGGCGCAAGGCGCTTCGTCTTTGACCACGTAGCGTAGTTTGGCGGTCTGACCGCGTGTCGCGACCCGGCCGAGTAGGGTGCTTTGGTCGTCGGCTTTCGGGTGTCGATGCGTGACAGTGACCAGCCTCGGCGTCTCGACGTTGCCGGCCACGTCCGTGGACCAGAACGTGATCGTGTGGGCGCGGTCGCCGCTGTGATCTGCCGGCGCCGGCACTTGCGAGCGCGGTGCCCGCCACCGGCGTTGCCGCCGTCAAGGGAGCTGTAGGTGGCGGCTACGCCGGCGTGGTCGTCGTCGGCGACGAATTCGAGTCTCACCGCGTGGTTGACCCAGCCGCGCGGCGCGCCGACCCTCAAGGCCGTCGTGCGGCGCGAGTTGATCGATGTTGACGTAGCCCGTCTGCGTGGGGCTCGCGTCGCCGTCGCCGTTGGTCGCGTAGAAGACGACGGTGTGGTGACCGACGCCGCTCACCTGGAAGCTGACCGGACTCGTGCCTCCGGCTGCGCAGCGACGCCGTCGAGCATGAAGAGGAGGGTCAGCGGCGCCGGGGACGCCGTTCGCCGGTGATCGTCACGTCGCCGGCGGTGTTGCGCCAGTGCGAGTGGTTGTCGTTGGCGAGCCCGTCGGCCTGGGCGAAGGGGTCGGAGATGTTGACGTAGCCGGTCTTCGTCGACTCGACGTTGCCGGCCTTGTCGACCGACCAGAAGGTCACCGGATGCTGTCCGATGCCCGACACGGTGAACGGCGTCGAGTAGGTCTGCTGGCGCCGCCGTCCACGGCGTAGTAGGTCGTGAGCACGCCGGAGCCGGTCCCGTCGACGGCGCAAAGCGTCACGAGCTGGCTGTTCAAGCGACCACTGCGAGTATGTCGTCGGCGCCGAGGCCGGCCGGCCGTCGTGACCGGCGCCAGGGCGTCGATCCAGACGGTGCAGGGCCGGTGGAGCTGGCGTTGCCGGCCGCGTCGACGGCGCGGAACTCGTAGACCCGCGCGCCGTCGCCGACCCGTCGGGCGGCGCCGACGAACGCATCGCGCGGCGGTCGGCCAGTCGGTCGCGCCGCTGACGCGGTACTCGGTCGCGGCCGAGGCCGCTGCCGCCGCTGTCGGCCGGCAGCTGAGGTGCACGCTGACGGCCGTCGTGTGCCAGGCGCTGTCGGCGTTGCGGTCACGGTCGGGTTGGTGGTGTCGATGTTGACGTAGCCGGTCTTGGTGCCCTCGGTGTTGCCGGCCACGTCGAGCGCCCAGTAGGTCACGGTGTGGCTGCCCTGGCCGCTCACGTTGAATGCGGTGGTGTAGGTCTGCTGCGCGCCGCCGTCGACCGTGTACGAGGTGGAGACCCGACGCCGGCGGTGCCGTCGTCGCCGGCCGTCAGCGTCACGCTCACCGGCCGCGTTGGGCCAGCCGCTGTGGTCGTCGGCCTGGAGCCCGGCGGCCGTGGTGGCGGGAGCGGCGTGTCGCGGCTGTAGGAGAGGATGGTGCCGCCGCCGCCGACCGATCCAGCCGTCGAGCGCCGCGCCAGGCGATGCCGTACAGGCGCCTGCGTCTTGCCGGTGGCCTCGCCGGCCCACGACGTGCCGCCGTTGACGGTCAGCGCGCACCGTCGCCGCCGGACCCCGCGACCCGGACGCGGCTGCCGTCGATCGCGGCGATCGCGTACAGAGTCTGGCCAGTGCCCGTGCGTCTGCGCTGGTCCAGGACGTGCCGCCGTTGGTGGACTTGCGCACCGCGCCGCCGTTGCCGGCGACCCAGCGACAGCCGTGGTGCTGGTGCAGCCGACGGCGTTGAAGCGTGCGTCTTGGCGCCGGTGGTACTGGACCGTCCAGGTCGCGCCACCGTCGGTCGAGTGCCGCACGACGCCCTCGGCCGCCCGACTGACCCAGATGGAGTGCGCGTCGGCGCAGGCGACGCCGTAGAGGGTCTCACGTGCCGCGACGGTCACGGCGGTCCAGGTGGCGCCGCCGTTGGTGGTGCGAAGCACGTGCCGCGCGCCGCCCACGGCCCAGCCGTGTCGGTGGCGTCGGCGAAGGCCACGCCGTAGAGAGCCTGGTGGTGCCGGAGGTCTGCGCGCGCTCCAGGTCGCGCCCCGTTGGCGGTGTGGACGATCGTGCCGCCGCCGCCCACGGCCCAGCCGTTGGAGGCGTCGGTGAAGGCGACGGCGTAGAGGGTCTGGGTCGTCCTGGAACTCTGCGCCTTCCAGGTGGCACCGCCGTCGGTGGTGCGCAAGATGGTGCCGCCGGCGCCCGCCGCCCAGCCGGCGGTACTCGCTGGCGAAGGAGACGCCGTAGAGCGACTGCGTCGTGCCCGACGTCTGCGCCGTCCACGGCAGGTACGCGGCGAGGGCCGCCGACGGCAGCGCCAGCGCCGCCGAGCGCACGACCAGCGCCGCCAGCCCCAATCGCCAGCGAGCTTCCTGCGAGTGCGTGTCTCCATGTCCCACGTCCCCCTCTACACCTGGGCGCCAGCCCGTGGTCGCCGGACGTCGCGGCGTTCTCGTTGCGACGGCTCGTTCCTTCTCTACGATGGTCGGGCACTGCGCCCTCAGATGGCGATGGGACGTGTGTCTAGGAGGCGCGGGTACGTTTACCCATGCCGCCGGGGACCCCAGGAGCGGGGTCGCGGCGGGTAGACTTGACTGCATGACCGCCACTTCTCCCGCGCCCGCCCGGCCGGCTCTTCGCGCGCACGTTCCGCTCGCTCCACAACTACAACTACCGGCTGTACTTCTTCAGCCAGGTCGTCTCCATGAGCGGCACCTGGATGCAGTCGGTCGCCCAGAACTGGCTGGTGCTCAGCCTGACCGGCAGCGCGCTGGACCTCGGCATCACCGTCGGCCTGCAGTTCGGCCCCGTGCTCCTCTTCGGGGCGTGGGGAGGCACGCTCGCCGACCGCGTGGACAAGCGCAAGCTGCTGATCTTCACGCAGGCGGCTCCGGCGCTGCTCGCGCTGGTGCTCGGGGTGCTCGTCGCCACCGACGTGGTCACCGTGTGGATGATCTGGGTGCTCGCCGGCCTCACCGGCACGGCGACGGCCCTCGGCATCCCCGCCCTGCAGAGCTTCCTCTACGAGATGGTCGGGCCCGACGACCTGGCCAACGCCGTCGGGCTCAACTCGGTGGTCATCAACACCTCGCGCATCATCGGTCCCGCGATCGGCGCCGTGCTGATCGCGCGCGTGGGCGTGGCGCCGTGCTTCTTCTTCAACGCCGCCTCGTTCGCTGGCGGTGATCGTGGCGCTGCTGCTCATGCGCACCGCCGAGCTGCGGCGCGGCAAGCCGGTCGCGCGCAAGCGCGGGCAGGTGCTCGCGGGGTTCAAGTACGCCTGGCACACGCCGGCGCTGCGCGTGCCGCTCATCATGCTGGCCGTGATCAGCACGCTCGCCTACAACTACTCGGTGGTGCTGCCGCTGCTCACCAAGAGCGTGTTCGACCGCGGCGGCGGCTCCTACGGAGCCCTGTCCGCGGCCATGGGCGTGGGCGCGCTCGCCGGCGCCCTGCTCATGGCGAGCAGGGCGCGCCCCTCGCGCCGGCTGCTGGTCGGCGGCGCCTTCGCCTTCGGCGTGGTCACCATCGGGCTGGCGCTCGTCCCCGGGTACTACGCCGGACTCGCGCTCCTCGTGCTCATCGGCGGCTCGGGCGTGCTCTTCATCAGCACGACCAACGCGCTGCTGCAGCTCAACGCCGGCGACGCCATGCGCGGCCGCGTGATGGCGCTGTGGTCCATCGTGTTCCTCGGCAGCACGCCCATCGGCGGGCCCATCACCGGCCTGCTCGCCCGCGGGCTCGGCGTGCGCTGGGCCATCGCCATCGGCGGCGTCGCCGTGCTCGTCACCGCCGCCGTGGGCCTGCTCGCCCTGCGGCACAGCCGCGTGGTGGAGGAGGGGACCTGCGAGGGCGGCGCCTGCCTGCCGGACGGTCCGGCGCCGGCGACGCCCTCGGCGAGGCGGTCGAGGCCGCGGCGCCCGGCGCCGGCCCGACGGCGCCGGCCGGCCTCGCGCCCGCGCCGGCGCCTGACGGCGCCCGAGCGCGGCCTGCCGGCCGCCGTCGCGAGTTCAAGTCGGCGGCCGCGTTGCCGATGTAGGTTACGGTGGGCGCCGCGCGGCGCGGCCGTCGCCGACGAGCCTCGCGACCGACGAAAGGAGGGCGGTGCTTCTCCAGGGCAACCTGCAGGAGTTCAGTCTCCCCAACATCTTCCAGCTGGTGAAGATGAGCGCCAAGAGCGGCGCGCTGACCATCCGCCGGGAGGGCGAGTCGGGCAAGGTGTTCTTCCGCAACGGGACCATCACCTACGCCTACTCCCAGCCGCAGCTGCTGCCGCTCGGCGAGCGGCTGGTCAAGGCCGGCGCGATCAGCAACGCCCAGCTCAAGCAGGCGCTCGCGGCGCAGAAGAAGTCCGGCGACGGCGCGCGCCTCGGCGGCATCCTCCTCGAGCAGGGCCGCATCGACCGCGAGACCCTGGAGCAGGCGGTGCGTGCCCAGATCCAGGACACCGCCTTCACGTTCTTCAGCTGGTCCGACGGCCAGTTCGAGTTCGCCGCCGAGGACACGCCTCCGGAGGAGGACGTCCTCGTCGAGATGAACGTCGAGACGGTCATCATGGAGGGCTGCCGCCGCATCGACGAGTGGGCGCTCATCTTCGAGCAGCTCGGCTCGCTGGAGCGCGTGCCGCACCTCGCCTACGGCGACCACGTGGACGACGAGGGCAGCCTGACGCTCACCGCCGAGGAGTGGCGCGTGGTCGTCCACATCGACGGGCGCGCCGACATCAACACCATCCTGCGCGACTGCGGCCTCGACCGGTTCCACGGCGCCAAGGTCATCTACAGCCTGTTCTCCAGCGGGCTCATCAACGTGAGCGAGCCCGTCATCGAGACCATCGGCAAGGGCACCAGCGTGGCCGTCCGCGGGCCGATCGACATCTACAACGAGGTGTTCCTCAACACGCTCACCGACTCCAACGTCGTCAAGCAGCTGCGCGTGGAGCTGATCGACGAGAAGGAAGTGGAGATCCCCGTGGTCGCCGGCCAGCTGCTGGCGAGCAACGGCCACGGAGCGGGGGAGGAGGGCGCCGGCGAGGACGTCCTGGTCTTCACCGCCGCCTCCACGCTGCCCCGAGCAGGCCTGGAAGCGGCTGGCCGGCGAGAGCTCGGCGTGGGTGCTGCTCGCCAACGCCAACGACGTGGACAGCCTGCGCTCCACGCGCGCCGACCTGCAGTTCCTCAAGAGCCTCGGCGACGTGCCCTACGTGGTCGCCACGTACATGTCCATGGCCGGCGAGGAGCTCAGCCGAAGCAGATCACCAAGGTGCTGGGCCTGGACGCCGCCACGCCGGTGCTGCACTGCCAGCTGCGCGACCGCGAGTCGGTGGCCGGCATCGTGCGCGCCGCCCTGGAGCTGCGCGCGCGGTGAGCGCGCGCGCCTGAGCCGTCCACCGGCGCCGCGTCAACGCCGCCGCCAGCTTGTCTTCACCGGGCGGCGGCGCGAGGATCCTTGACGCAGGCGGGCCGCGCCCGGACCCGCGCGAAGAAAGGACACCACCGCATGTACTACCCCAGCTACCGCATGAGGCGTCTGCGCCGCACCCCCGCCATCCGGGACCTGGTGCGCGAGACGAAGCTGCAGCTCGACGACCTCGTCTACCCGCTGTTCGTCATCGCCGGCGAGAACATCAAGAACCCCATCTCGTCCATGCCCGGCTGCTTCCAGCTCTCCATCGGCAACCTGATCCCCGAGGTGCGCGAGGCGGTCAGCTCGGCATCAAGGCGGTCCTGCTGTTCGGCATCCCGGCGCACAAGGACGCCGCCGCCACCGGCGCCTACGACTCCGAGGGCATCGTGCAGCTGGCCGTCCGCGCCATCAAGGACGAGTTCCCGGACCTCGTCGTCATCACCGACGTCTGCCTCTGCGAGTACACCGACCACGGCCACTGCGGCGTGGTCCAGGAGGGCGAGGTGCTCAACGACGTCACCCTCGAGCTGCTCTCCAAGATGGCCGTCACGCACGCCGAGAGCGGCGCCGACATCGTCGCCCCCAGCGACATGATGGACGGCCGCGTGGCCGCCATCCGCAACGCGCTCGACGACGACGGCCTCACCGACACCATCCTCATGTCGTACTCGAGCAAGTTCGCCTCGGCGTTCTACGGCCCGTTCCGCGAGGCCGCCGACTCCGCTCCGGCGTTCGGCGACCGCAAGACCTACCAGATGGACCCGGCCAACCTCGAGGAGGCCGTGCGCGAGTCCCTGCTCGACATCGAGGAGGGCGCCGACATGATCATGGTGAAGCCGGCGATCCCGTTCCTGGACGTCATCCACGCCGTCAAGCAGGAGACCAAGTTCCCGCTGGCCGCGTACAACGTGAGCGGCGAGTACGCGATGATCAAGGCCGCGGCGGCCAACGGCTGGCTGGACGAGCAGCGCGCCGTGCTCGAGGCCATCACCGGCATCAAGCGCGCCGGCGCCGACCTCATCATCACCTACCACGCCAAGGACATCGCCACCTGGCTCGGCTGACGGCGTCGAGCGCGTCGCGCCGTCGACGCCGCCGTAGGGTGGCATCCGCCGCTCGTCGGCGGCTGCGGCGAGGCCGGGCGGCGCACCGATCGCGCGTTGCGCCGCCCGCCCGTCTCTGGCACACTGGTCCGGTTTGCATCACCCTCACGCTGAAAACCCGCACGGCACGACCGCGCGGCCCGGCTCCCGCCGACGGTCCCGCGCCCCCGCGCGTCATCGCGTGGGAGGTCACGCGCAGCTGCAACCTCGCCTGCGTGCACTGCCGCGCCTCGGCGGTCCACGGTCCCTACGAGGGCGAGCTGAGCACCGAGGAGGCCTTCACCCTCGTCGACCAGATCGCCTCGTTCGCCAACCCGATCCTGATCCTCACCGGCGGCGACCCGCTCATGCGCGCCGACATCTTCGACATCGCCGAGTACGCCATCGGCAAGGGGCTGCGCACGGTCATGTCGCCCAACGGCACGCTGGTCACGCCCGAGGTCGCGCAGCGCATGCACGACGTGGGCATCGCGCGCGTCAGCATCTCCATCGACTTCCCGACCGCCGCGGAGCACGACGAGTTCCGCGGCGTCCCCGGCGCCTTCGACGGCGCCGTGCGCGGCATCCAGAACTGCCTGGCCGCGGGCGTCGAGGTGCAGATCAACAGCACCATCACCAAGCTCAACGCGCACTACCTGCCGGCGCTGCTGCAGCTCGCCGACGACCTCGGCGCCGTCTCGTTCCACCCGTTCATGCTGGTCCCCACGGGGCGCGGCAAGGAGCTGGAGGAGCAGGAGCTCCCGCCGGACGAGTACGAGAAGGCGCTCGAGTGGATGTACGACGCGCAGCAGGAGAGCGACCTGTTCATGAAGCCCACCGACGTGCCGCACTACTGGCGCGTCATGCGCCAGCGCGCCAAGGCGCAGGGCCGCAAGCTCGAGGTGCACCCGCACAGCCACGGCGGCATGAACACGCTCAGCCGCGGCTGCCTCGCCGGCATCGGCTTCTGCTTCATCAGCCACATCGGCGAGGTCCAGGGCTGCGGCTACTTCGACAAGGTCGCCGGCGACGTGCGCAAGCAGACGTTCCCCGAGGTGTGGCGCGACTCGCCGCTCTTCAACGAGCTCCGCGACTTCGACGGGCTCAAGGGCAAGTGCGGCGTCTGCGAGTTCAAGAAGGTCTGCGGCGGCTGCCGCGCGCGGGCCTACGAGGCCACCGGCGACTACATGGCCGAGGAGCCCTACTGCGCCTACGTGCCCAAGGGCTGGTGCATCCCGGCCGCGGGCGTCTGACGCTCCGCCGCCTCCCGCGGCCTCGCGTCCGAGGCTGACCCGTACCCTCTACCTGAGACTTAGAGTTCGTCGCGCACTCACGCCTCGCGCCAGCGCCCGAGCGTCTCGCGCATGGCGGCGCTGAGCGGCGCGACGAGGTCGGCGTTGTACGTGCCGCTCGGCGGGTAGCCGACTGGTCGTTGCCGAAGAGCTGCTGGGCCGCGACGGCGTACGTCACGCGACGTCGCGGCCGGCGAGCCGTCCTCGACCACCGTGTCGACGTCGATCGCGCATGATCGAGACGCTGTCGTCGCCGTTGCGCACGATCTCGAAGGTGCGCAGCTGCTGCGGGAAGTCGCGCAGCGAGGCGGTCTCGACCTCCCAGAAGCCGAGCTCCGGCTGGCCCGCGTCCGGCGACGGGAACGCGGTGACCGCGTTGCAGTGGCGGTGGCCGGCGATCCACAGGATGAGGTTCGGGCAGGCGTGCAGCTTCGCCAGCAGCTCCTCCTCGGTGCACGAAGGCGCTGGAGCTCCAGGACATCGGGTGACGGCGCCTTCTCCACGCCGATGGGGCAGTGGGCGGCGATGATCATGAGCACGCCGTCGGCCTGGCCGCGGTCGAGCTCGCCGAAGAGCCAGTCGCGGCGCTCCTCGTCCAGCGACGATGTGCCCGTAGCCGTTGTCGTAGGGGTCGTCGTCGCGCTGCGTGTCGTCGAGCACGAGCACGCTGCAGCGGCACGCCGGGCTTCGGCTCGAAGGTGTAGCAGGCGAAGCCCGACTCCACGGCGGACTCGTCGAACCCGTGGCCCTGGGGGGTCGACGAGGTCTCGAAGAACTCGCGCATCCAGTCGCTCTTCGTCAGGGAGCGGCGGTCAGGGTCGGCGGCGAGGACCTTGGGCGGCGTCGCGAAGTCCGCGACCGGGCCGAGGCCGAAGATGTCGCCGTACGGCGTGCGGCCGTCCAGGCAGCCCATGTAGAACCCGCGGCTGTCCGGCCGCAGCGGGTCCTCGAAGACGTTGCCGAGGTCGAGGATCTCTCGCCCGATGTAGGTCGCGCGCAGGTAGTCGTCCACGCGCAGGAACCCGGTCCAGAAGTGGTCGTGGTTGCCGCGCACCTGGTACCAGGGGATGGCCGCGTCCAGCCCGGCCGCCTCGTAGGCGTCGAGGAAGGCGGCGCGCGGTCGCGGCGTCACCGGCGCCTCGCGACGCCCGAGTCGGGGTCGACGCGCTTGCCGTCGAGCACGTCGATGTACCAGCGCAGCTCGTTGTACTGCGTGTTGTTGCAGGTGTCGCCGAGGGAGATCGCCGAAGTCGATCGGGTCCTCGTCGTGCAGCGCGTTGACCGTGCGCACGGCGGCGTCGAGCACGTGGTGGGTGTAGAGCATGACGCCCGAGTACGCCGACGAGAGGAAGCCCTTGTAGCCGAAGAGGATCGCCTGGGCGGGCGACTGCACGTCGGTGACGTGGATGTCGCTGATGGTGAAGAAGCGCAGGAGCCTGGCGGCGGGGGTGGCCGCCGCCTCGTCGTAGCCCCGCCGGCAGCAGGTCGAGCCGGCGCTCGGGGGTCGAGGCCCGGCGCGTAGCTCCAGCGGCCGTAGCCGTTCTCCTCGTACTTGGCGAGCTCGCACGGGAGGATCTTCTGCGCGCCGGCCGGCGGCGGGTCGGGCACGATCACGCGCTGCGTCGTGGTTGCGGCGGCGGCCGGGCCGTGCTGGCGTGACGCGCTCATCGAGTCATCTCCGGGGTCTTGGGCGCGGCCGGCCGCCGCGCGTCGTCGCTCCAGTAGTCGGCAGCGCGGCCGCCGGACTGAATCCCGCGCGCGTCAGCCTCGAAGTGCTTCTCGAGCAGCAGCGACGTCTCAGTGAGCCCGGCCTCGCGGTACACGTGCTGGGCCGGGTCGTTGGCCTCGCCGGTGCTCACCGAAGCCTCGGCGCAGCCGGCCTCCTCGAACAGGCGCAGCGCCGCGTCGACGAGCCGGCGGCCGATGCCCTCGCCGCGGCGGGCCCCGGTGACGATCAGGAGCTCGATGAGCCCGGAGTCGGCGGCGTGGAAGAGGCCCGGCGTGGTGCAGTAGCTCAGCAGGCCGACGGTCTCGCCGCCGTCCTGGGCGAGCAGCGCGCCGCTGACCGGCGACGCCAGGAAGTGGCGCACGTAGTGCTCGTCGACGGGCGAGACCTCGTCCGTCTTCGGCGGCCATCTCGTGGACGAGGCGCACGATCGCGGCCTCGTCGCCGGGGCCGGCATGGCGGATGGTCGCGTGGTCCATGCTGGATTCCTTCTCGAGTTGGGTACTTGTGTCTACAGGCACATGCCGTACAGCGGCCGCGTAGTATAGTGCAACATTCCTGACTGCCTTTCGCACTCGCACGGAGGACCCGGGTGAACACCGAGACGTCCGCACGCCTCTTCGAAGAGGCGCTCAAGTACATCCCCGGCGGGGTCAACTCGCCGGTCCGCGCCATGAAGGGCGTGGGCATGCCCCATCCGCTCTTCATCTCGCGCGCGGAGCGCTCCCACATCTGGGACGCCGACGGCAACGAGTTCGTCGACTTCGTGTCGTCCTGGGGCCCGATGATCCTCGGCTGGGGCCACCCCGAGGTCGTCGGCCGCATCAAGGAACAGACCGACAAGGGCACCAGCTACGGCGCGCCCACCGAGCTCGAGGTCGAGCTGGCGCGCCTCGTCTGCGAAGCCGTCCCGTCGGTCGAGATGGTCCGCATGGTCAACTCCGGCACCGAGGCGACGATGAGCGCCGTGCGCGTCGCCCGCGGGTTCACCAAGCGCGAGAAGATCGTCAAGTTCATCGGCTGCTACCACGGCCACTCGGACGGGTTCCTGGCCGCGGCCGGCAGCGGCGTGCTCACGCTCGCGCTGCCGGACAGCCCCGGCGTCACCAAGGGCACCACGGCCGACACGCTGCTCGTCGAGTACAACGACGTGCAGACGCTCACCGAGCTGTTCGCCGTCGAGGGCGACAACATCGCGGCGCTCATCGTCGAGCCGGTGGCCGGCAACATGGGCGTCGTCCCGCCGCAGCCGGGCTTCCTCGAGGCCTGCCGCGACCTGTGCACCAAGTACGGCTCCGTCCTGATCTTCGACGAGGTCATCACCGGGTTCCGTGTGGCGTGGGGCGGCGCGCAGGAGCGCTACGGCGTCCTGCCGGACCTCACCACGCTCGGCAAGATCATCGGCGGCGGCCTGCCCGTGGGCGCCTTCGGCGGCCGCCGCGAGATCATGGAGACCGTGGCCCCGCTCGGGTCGACGTACCAGGCGGGCACCCTCTCGGGGAACCCGCTGGCCATGGCCGCCGGCGCGGCTACCCTGCGCGTGCTCGCCGAGCCGGGCACCTACGAGCGCCTCGAGGCGCTCGGCGCCGCCGCCGAGCAGGGGTTGCGCGCGGCCGCCGACGCAGCGGGCCGCGCCGTCACTATCAACCGGGTCGGGCCCATGCTCACGCTGTTCTTCTGCGAGGGCCCGGTGCACAGCTTCGCCGACGCCAAGGTGGCGGACACCGCCGCCTATGCCTCCTACTGGCGGCACATGCTCGAGGCCGGCATCTACATCGCCCCGTCGCAGTTCGAGGCGGCGATGATCTCGCTTGCGCTCACCGACGAGGATCTCGACAAAGCCGCCGCGGCAGCGCACGCCTGGTTCACCGGAGCGGGGGCCTGACGGTGCGCGGCATCGACAAGAACGACGTCCCGAGCGTCACCGTACCGCGGCTCGCGCTGTACCTGCGCAAGCTGCGCGAGCTGCGCGCGCGCGGCGTCGACAGGGTCTCCTCCAAGGACCTCGCCGAGATGATCGACCTCAACGCCGCGCAGATCCGCAAGGACTTCTCGTACTTCGGCGAGTTCGGCACCCGCGGCGTGGGCTACGAGGTGCCGGTGCTGGTGGACGAGATCACCCGCTGCCTCGGCCTCGACCACACCTGGAACGTGGTCATCGTCGGCGCCGGCCTGCTGGGAACCGCGCTCGCGCGCTACCGCGGGTTCGGCGAGCAGGGCTTCCGGCTCGTCGGCATGTTCGACAGTTCGGCGACGGTGATCGGCGCACGGTACGGCAACAACGACGCCGACCGCGTGCGCAGCATCCACGAGCTCGACGAGTTCTGCCGCAAGGAGCGCGTGGACATCGCCATGATCACCGTGCCGGCCGGCGAGGCCGAGAGCACGGTGCAGCGGCTCGGCGCCGCCGGCGTCAAGGCCGTCCTCAACTTCGCTCCAGTCAAGGTGCACGCCCCCGAGGGCTTGCTCGTGCGCCAGGTCGACCTCTCCAGCGAGCTCATGTCGCTGTCCTTCTACCTGGACAAGGAGAGCGACTGATGTCCGGAGGTGCCGCAGGCGCCGTAGTGCTCTTGAGCGGCTCGCGGCCCGTGGCCCAGCGCGAGGCGGAGTAGCCATGGACCTCGCCGCCCGCGTGGCCGAGGCGCTCGCGGCGGCCGGCGAGGCCTTCGGCCCGGCTCCGGCCTGCGCGCCGGAGCTCCGCTGGGGGGCGCTGTACGCGGAGCTCGACCCCGCAGCCGACGCCGCGTACGCGACCGACATCGAGCTCATCTACGAGGGCTACCTGCTGCACTACCGGGAGAGCCGCGCGGTGGCGCTCGGCGCCGATGAGCTCGAGACGCGGCTGCTCGCCGGCGACTGTTTCTACGCGCGCGGCCTGCGCGGCATCGCCGCGCGCGGGGACGCCGCCGGTGTGGGCCTGCTGGCCCGCCTGATGGCCGCGTGCTCGTACCTGCGCAGCGCCGGCCGGGCCTTCTCGGACGACGACGCGCTGTGGGCGTACACCACGGCCGGCCTGGTCGCACTGCACCGCGGGGCGCCGCCGGCCTCCGTGGAGGCGCTCTTCGACGACGTGGAGGCGGCGTTCCGCGCGCCGTCCGCCGGCGTGCCGGCCGCGGTCCGCGCCGCGTCCGCCCGTCTCGACCTGTCTGACCCCGAGCCGCTGTCGCGCGAGCTCGACGCCGTCGCCGGGAGGTGACCGTGGACCTGCGTGCCTTCATCGACCTGCTGGAGCGCGAGGGCGAGCTCGCCCGCGTGCGTCCGGAGGTGGACCCGTATCTCGAGATGGCGGAGATCGCCGACCGCGCCAGCAAGGCGCACGGACCGGCGGTCCTGTTCGAACAGCCCAAGCGACCGGCAGGGCAGCCCGCCGTGCCGGTCCTCATGAACCAGCTCGGCTCGTACCGCCGGCTCGAGCTGGCGCTGGGCGCTCCGCTCGACGACATCGCCAAGCGCATCGGCGGCCTGCTCGAGCTGCAGGTGCCGAGCGGCCTCGTCGGCAAGGTCAAGGCGCTCGGCCAGCTCAAGGAGCTCGCCTCCTACGGCCCGCGCTACGACAGGAAGGCGCAGTTCCGCGAGGTCGTCCTCGACCCGCCGGACCTGAGCCGCCTGCCGGTGCTCACCACGTGGCCCGGCGACGGAGGGCCGTTCATCACCCTGCCGATCGTCGTGACCAAGGACCAGCAGGGCCGCCAGAACGCGGGCATGTACCGTCTGCAGGTCTTCGACGGCCAGACCACCGGCATGCACATCCACGTCCACCACGACGGCGCCGCCAACTTCCGCGAGGCGGGCGACCGCATGGAAGTGGCGGTCGCCCTGGGCACCGACCCGGCGGTCACGTATGCGGCCACGGCGCCGCTCCCGCCGGGCATCAGCGAGTTCATGTTCGCCGGCTTCCTCCGCGGCGAGCCGGTCGACATGGCGCGCTGCGCGACCGTCGACCTCCAGGTACCGGCCGATTCCGAGATCGTCCTCGAGGGCTACGTCGAGAAGGGCGAGACGCGGCTCGAGGGGCCGTTCGGCGACCACACCGGCTACTACTCGCTGGCGGACCAGTACCCGGTGTTCCACCTCACGGCCATGAGCCACCGCCGCGACCCCATCTATCCGGCCACCATCGTCGGCAAGCCGCCGATGGAGGACGCCTACCTGGGCAAGGCCACCGAGCGCCTCTTCCTGCCGCTGCTGCAGCTCGTGCAGCCCGAGATCGTCGACATGGACCTGCCCATCGAGGGCGTGTTCCACGACTGCGCCATCATCAGCATCCGCAAGGAGTACCCCGGTCACGCGCGCAAGATCATGAACGCGGTGTGGGGCATGGGCCAGATGATGTTCACCAAGTTCGTGGTGGTCGTGGACGAGCACGTCGACGTGCACGACTACAGCGAGGTCACCTGGCGCGTGTTCAACAACGTCGACCCCGAGCGGGACACGGTGATCGTCCGCGGCCCCCTCGACGTGCTCGACCACTCGAGCCCCTTCGCGCGCTACGGCGCCAAGATGGGCATCGACGCCACCAGGACCTGGCCCGACGAGGGGCACGGCCGCGAGTGGCCGGACGAGCTGGCCATGGACCCCGGCGTCGTGCGGCGCGTCGACGAGCGCTGGAAGGAGTTCGGGCTGCCGTTCTCCTGAGTCGGGCGGGCACCTGCGCCCGAGCCTCGACCGCGCGACCCCCGGGGGTATCACGGCGGGGTTTTGTGCCGTGTGGCACGCGCAAGTGCAGGATGGTACAATCCCGCCACTCGGGCGGCCTCGGTTGAGGGGTAGGCCGCCCGTGAGTGTGTGACGGAGCCTACGGGGAGTAGCTCTTCTTGACCGAGCGTCGAATATCGCCATCGTCCTGTCGCGCGGCCTTGGTACCGCAGGGCGTGGTTCACATGGGTCGTCGTCATCGTCCTCGCGGCGATCTTCATCGGCATCCTCGTGTATCCGGTCGCAGCCATGGACAACCAGTCCTACTGCACCTCGTGCAAGGCCATGAAGCCGGCCGAGAAGACCCTCGCGCAGTCCGCGCACAACGGCATCGACTGCACCGAGTGCCACATCCCGCCCGGCGTCGTCGCGTCCGCCAAGTGGCGCCTCGGCGAGGCCAAGAACGTCTGGGCCGACTACCTCAACATGCCGTCCACGGCGCAGAAGGAGAACGCGCCCACCAACGCCAACTGCCTGCGCTGCCACCCGCTCTCGGGCATCCCCAACGAGTCCAAGGGCGTGCGCATGGACCACGCTGCGCACCTCAAGCTCCGCAACCTGCTCTGCATCGACTGTCACGACACGGTGTCGCACAAGCTGCCGGGCCAGAAAGAGGGCGTCAGCATGATCACCTGCGCCATGTGTCACAGCGAGCAGGGCACGGCGCCCAACGCCTGCGACTTCTGCCATCCGCTCCCGCCGGCGTCCGAGCACGCGCCGGACTTCATGAAGGAGCACGGCAAAGAGGCGCTCGCCAACCCGGAAGAGTGCCTGCGCTGTCACCACGACAAGCAGAAGTTCTGCGACTCGTGCCACGACTACCCGCCGCCGTCGCACTACTCCGGCCAGTGGCGCTACACGCACGGCAAGAGCGCCACGGCCGACCCTGCCAACTGCGAGGCCTGCCACGACAAGGCGTACTGCGCGCAGTGCCACCAGGTCAACCACCCGAGCACCTGGCTCGAGACGCACGGCGCCATCGCCGCCAAGGGCCTCAACGCCTGCCTGGTGTGCCACCCCAAGAGCATGTGTGACGCGTGTCACCAGCAGAACGGGGTGGAGGTGGCCCTGTGAGGTCCCTCGCCGCTCCCTGAGCGCGCTGCTGCTGCTGTGCGCCGCGCTGCTGGCGCTCGGCCTCGCTGGCGGGCGTCGCGGCGGCTTCGTCCGACGACGCCGGCACGAGCCCGACGGGCACCAGCGGGTCGGCGATGAACCCCAGCGGCAACGAGGAGTGCTTCGCCTGCCACGGCGTCAAGCCTGAGAACGGCACCATCACGACCGCCGACGGCCAGTCGTTCCCGGCCACCATCGACGTGGCCGGCCATCCCAAGAGCCTCTACGTCGACCGCAAGATCCAGTCCAACTCGAGGCACGGCCAGCTCGCCTGCGTCAGCTGCCACCTGGGCTTCAACGCCGGCGAGCACCCGAGCCGAGGTCACCCAGGGCTGGCTCAAGACGGCCAAGATCCTCGCCTGCGGCGACTGCCACGGCAACGAGATGAAGATGTACCAGACGTCGTTCCACGGCAATCTGGTGCTCACCAAGGACTCGGAGAAGGCGCCGCTCTGCGCCGACTGCCACGACGCGCACGACATCATCCCGCCGGGCACCAAGGAGTTCCACGCCCAAGAGGTGGAGATGTGCGGGCGGTGCCACGAGGACGCCAAGGCGACGTACCTCGACAGCTACCACGGCAAGGCCTACACGCTCGGCGACTCCAAGACCGCCGTCCTGCAGCCAGTGCCACGGCGGCCACCGCATCCTGCCGGCCGACAACCCCGAGAGCACGGTCTCCCAGGCAGAACGTCGTCGCCACGTGCGCTCAGTGCCACCCCGGCGCCAACGAGAACTTCGCCGACTTCCGCTCCCACGTGGATCCCAGCGACCCGACGTTCATCCTGGCAGATCTGGTTCTTCTGGATCGCCTACGTGATCCTCATCACCATGGTGTTCAGCTTCGCCGCGGTGCACACCGCCCTGTACATCTACCGCGGCGCCAAAGAGGGCATGTACTCGCGCGAGCGGCACCGCGACAAGATCGGCGACAAGCGCATCGAGTTCCACCGCTTCAACGTGTTCCACCGCTGGATGCACTTCCTGGTCATCACGAGCTTCACCGTGCTGGTGTTCACGGGCATGCCGCTCCGCTACAAGGACACCCCGTGGGCGCAGTGGTTCATGGACCTCTTCGGCGGCGTCACCGCGGCCGGCATCTACCACCGCATCGCAGCCATCGTCACGGTCTTCTACTTCGTCTGCGAGATCACGTTCATGCTCGTCATGGTCATCCGCGCCCGCGGCAAGAACATCCGCAAGCCGGGTTCCATCATGTTCAACATGAAGGACTTCCACGACCTCGTCGGCATGTTCGCCTGGTTCTTCGGCAGGGGCCCCAAGCCGCAGTTCGACCGCTACGCGTACTGGGAGAAGTTCGACTACATCTCCCTGGCCGCCGGCACCGTCATCATCGGCGCCACCGGGTTCATGATGTGGTTCCCGCTCAAGACCACCGCAGCTGGTGCCGGGCATCTTCCTCAACATCGCGCTGGTCATCCACTCCAGCGAGGCCCTGCTGGCCATGGGCGTCATCTTCATCTTCGTGCACTTCTTCAGCGCGCACCTCAAGCCCGAGTCGTTCCCCATCGACAAGGTGATCTTCACCGGCTCGCTGCCGGTGGAGCACTACCGTGAGGAGCGCCCGCTCGAGTACGCCCGCCGGGTACGTGAGGGCACACTTGACGACGTGCTGGTGGAGCGTACTGTCACGTGGAAGACGTTGTTCGGCGACGCGATCTGGTGGACGATCACCCTCGTCATGGGCTTCGCGGCCCTGCTGATGACGGTGTTCATCATCTGGTCCATCTTCGACTGAGCCATGCCTGAGAAGCCTGCAGACGACAAGACCACTCCGGCGGCGGCCCCCGAGACCGCCGACCGCGACGCTCTGCGCCGGCAGTGGAAGGACGAGGCCCAAGCCGGCACGTCCGCGCACGACAAGAAGGTCCGCAACTTCCTCCTGCGCCTGTCGCTCCTCAACTGGGGCATCGCCATCATCGCCTGGACCATCAGCGCGTTCCTCGGCATCACCTCGCCGGCGAGCATCATCGTCTACTCGGTGCTGTTCGTCATCGGGCTGGTCGCGGCCATCCTCGCCATCCTCACGTACCTGCTCGAGAAGTTCGGGCACGAGGCCGCGCCCATCGGCGCCATCACGGGCGACGAGGGCGGCCACGACGCCGGGGACGACGCCGCGGCGGCCGCCAAGGGCGACACCGCGGCCCCCGCCGCCACCTGACGGGACTCTCCGGCGTGCCCGGAAGCGGCTCCGCCTCCAAGCCCGCACTCTTCGCCCGGCTCATCAAGATCGAGCACAGCGTGTACGCGCTGCCGTTCGCGTATGCCGGCGCGTTCCTCGCCGCCGACGGACTGCCGACCTGGTCGCAGCTCCTCTGGATCACCGTGGCCATGGTGGGCGCGCGCAGCGCCGCCATGGCCCTCAACCGCCTCATCGACGCAGAGATCGACGCGCGCAACCCGCGCACCGCGTCGCGAGAGCTCCCCGCCGGGCGGCTCGGGCGGCGTGAGGTCTGGCTGTTCACCCTCGTCTCGGTCGCACTGCTGGTGCTCGCGGCGTTCCAGCTCTCGGAGCCGTGCCGCTACCTTTGGCCGATCCCGCTGGCGGCGTTCGTCCTCTATCCCTACGCCAAGCGCTTCACCTGGTTCTGTCACTACGCGCTCGGTCTGACGCTGGGGCTGGCTCCGGCGGCTGCCTGGCTGGCGGTCACCGGCCACCTCGGCGTCGTGCCGTGGCTGCTGTTCTTCGCCGTCGGCCTCTGGGTGGGCGGCTTCGACGTCATCTACGCCATCTTCGACCTTGACTTCGACCGCCGGAACGGCCTGCACTCGGTCGCGGTGGCCCTCGGGGAGCGCGGGGCGCTCATCGTCGCCGCGCTCTCGCACGCCGCCACCCTCGCGCTGCTGGTCGCCGTCGGTGTGCTGTGCGAGCTGGGTCCGGCCTACTGGGCCGGTCTGGCCGTCGTGGCGGCCCTCCTGGCCTGGCCCCACGTGGACATCGCCCGCCGCGGCCTGGACAAGGTCGGCATGGGCTTCATGGGCATCAACGGCGTCGTCGGACTGCTGTACGGGGCCGTCGTCATCGTGGCCACCGTCTGGCCGGTCTGAGCAGGTGATTCGCGTGTCCGCCCGGGAGGCCGACGCATACCCCTTGTGGTACAATGCCGCGCACCGGGGCGCCGACCGCACAGGGTCCTTGACCCAGCGGTCGAAGGGGCGCACCGGACACCATCACACACTACGCCGAGGGGGACGTACAGGTGAGTGACGGCGACGTCCAGGAGCCGCAGCGCATCGGAGAAGAGAAGCCGCCCAGGCCGCGCTGGATGATCGCGGCCGGCATCGCGGTCGCGGTCGTCATCGTGGCGGTGCTGCTCATCACGCCGGTCGTCGCCACATCGTCCTCGTCCTACTGCGGCAGCTGCCACTCCATGAAGACTGCCTTCACCAGCTGGAAGAACGGCCAGCACTCGTCGGTGCCGTGCTCCAAGTGCCACATCCCGCCGGGCGCTCTCGAGTCCGTCAAGTGGCGCGCCACCGAGTCCCGCAACATCTGGCTCACGTACCTCAACATGAAGCCCTCGCGGGACAGCCAGCCGCGTCCGGCGAGCGAGAACTGCATCAAGTGCCACCCGCTCAAGGGCCTCATGGGCCTGCCCGGCAAGATCCGCATGCCGCACGCCCGCCACATCAACCAGAACAACCTCGAGTGCATCGACTGCCACGACCACACGGCGCACGCCGCTCCCAACGGCGAGAGCAACCAGGTCAGCATGGCGCCCTGCACCATGTGCCACGAGCAGACCAGGGACCCGAACGCCTGCGACTTCTGCCACTACACGCCGCCGGTCACCGGCGAGTCGCACCCCGGGGACTTCATCGACGCCCACGGCGAGCTGGCGCGCAACGACGAGCGCGACTGCCTGCGGTGCCACCACAACAAGAAGGAATTCTGCGACGGCTGCCACCAGAAGCCCACGCCGGGCCACTACTCCGGCAACTGGCCCTACGCCCACGGCAAGCAGGCCAAGAAGGACCGTGACCGCTGCCTCGGCTGCCACACGGAGGAGCAACTGTGCAACCAGTGCCACACGGTGGACCACCCCGCCGACTGGGACACCGCGCACGCTCCGGTGGCCGCCAAGGGCATGCGCTCGTGCCTGGTCTGCCACCCCACGCAGATGTGCATCGACTGCCACGCCGCTGAGGGCGTGACCGTGGAGGTGGTGCCGCAGTGAGCCTGCGGCCGCGCCGTCCTCCTCGCGCTCGCCGCGGCCTGCCTCGTGCTGGCCGCCGCGGCGCCCGCGTTCGCCATCACGTTCACCATCCCCACCGGCAAGACCGACCCCTGCCTCGAGTGCCACGGCAAGCCGGACCTCGGCACCATCACGGTCAACGGCGAGCAGAAGTCGCTCACCGTCGACCAGGACGCCTGGCACAACTCCATGCACTCGCGCATGGACTGCACCGCCTGCCATGCGGGCTTCCAGGCGCGCGAGCACACCGCCGAGGAGACCAAGGGCTGGTACCGGCAGGCCAAGCTCACCGCCTGCAGCGACTGCCACTCCTCCGAGTTCAAGATGTACGACCAGTCCTTCCACGGCAACCTCGTCATGGGCGAAGGCTCGGACAAGGCCCCCGCCTGCGGCGACTGCCACGGCTCGCACGGGATCATCAATCCCAAGTCCAAGGAGTTCCGGGAGTCCATCCCCGAGGTCTGCGGCCGCTGTCACGGCGAGAAGGAAGAGACCTACCTGGACACGTACCACGGCAAGTCGGTGGTCCTCGGCGACCTCTCGCGCGCCGTGTGCACGGACTGCCACGGGTACCACAAGATCCTGCCGCAATCGGACCCCGAAAGCTCCGTGTCCAAGCAGAACGTGGTGGCCACCTGCGGCCAGTGCCACGAGAACGCCAACACACGCTTCTCGAGCTTCCTCGTGCACGTCGACCGCAGCACGCCCAGTTCGTCGTTCTGGGTGTGGCTGATGGAGATCAACCACGCCGTGCTCATCGGCGTGCTGTTCACCCTCGGCGGCCTGCACTGCGTCATGTACTTCTACCGAGGCCTGAGGGAGGGGATGTACCGCCGTGGCAACCGTTGACACGCCCGTCCGTGACGAGAAGCCGATCGTCGAGCCCAAGGCCAGACCGGCTGTCGTCGTCACCGGCGCCCGCACCCACTTCCGCCGCTTCACCCCGTTCCAGCGGTGGGTGCACTTCTTCATCATGATCAGTTTCTCCACGCTCGTGCTCACCGGCATGCCGCTCAAGTACAGCGACAAGGCCTGGGCCCAGTCGTGGATGGGCGTCATCGGCGGTCTGGAGAACGCCGGCATGATCCACCGCTTCGCCGCCATCATCATGGTGGCGTGCGGGATCTGCATGGTCCTGCTGTTCCTCAAGATCTTCATCCAGTACCGCGGGCGTTACTGGGGCCCGGGCACCATGGTGCCGACGTGGCAGGACTACCGGGACCTCAAGTCCATGGTCAGCTGGTTCCTCGGCCGCAGCCCCCGGCCGCACCTGCAGCTCGACCGCTACGCCTACTACGAGAAGGGCGAGTTCTGGGCGGCCAGCGGCGGCTGCAGCATCATGATCGTCACCGGGGCGATCCTCTGGTACCCGGAGGTCGCCTCGCGCATCCTGCCCGGCATCGTGATCAACTTCGCCCTCGTCAACCATTCGGGCGGTGCGCTGCTCGCCATGGGCTTCGTGGTCGTGTTCTGGCACTTCTTCCACGCCCACCTGCGCCCCGAGGCGTTCCCGATGGACAAGGCCATGTACGCGGGCGGCCTGCCGCTCGAGGAGTACGCGCACGAGCGGCCGGTCGAATACGAGCGCCTCGTCAAGGAGGGCAAGCTCGACGATCTGCTCATCGCGCCGGTCAGCGAGCGGCGCATGAAGTACCAGACCGTGCTCTGGTGGATCATCACCGGATGCGCTCTCGTGCTGTGGGCGGTGTTCTGCATCTTCGTCGTCTGGGTCACGTATAACTGGCTCGATCGGCTTTTGAGGGTGAAGAGCTTCACAAGGACTGCTAGAATCACGCCTGCATGACCTGCGCTGCCTGAGCCGCGGCGCAGGTCCAAGACCCTCCACGGAGGGCAAGTGTGGCAAGGGGTGTGGCCGGAGTCGCGCGAAGGGGCACGGCGGCCGGTCCGGGGAAAGGAGTCGACGTGAGGTCAGTGCGCCGTTGGGCGGCAGTCGCGGCGGTCGCCGTGGTGCTGCTCGCCACAGTGGTCCTGGCGCTCGCGTTCTCGGCTTCGCCGGCGTCGGCTTTCAGCAGCTGGCAGCACGACGGCGCCATGGGGTGCGAGTCCTGCCACAGTCAGGGCACGCCCACCAACGCCACGTGCACCGGCTGCCACTCGGGCTTCCAGGCGTTTCCCGACGACACCTGCTGGACCTGCCACGCGCCGGGGCAGGACACCTCCACGCTCTCCACGCCCAGTTCGGCGTGCAGCCAGGAGTGTCACCTCTGGAACGCCGCGCAGAAGGCGTACACCATCCCGTTCACGCACGGCGACAACCCGCACCTGGGTTCCACGCCCGAGTGCCTCGACTGCCACTCCACGAGCCCGTCGATCTCAGACCCTGGCGCCAGCCCGCACCACAGCGGCCAGGCCACCGGATTCAACCAGTGCTCGGCGTGCCACTCGTCACCGCAGAAGCACGCCGGCAAGGTCGCCTGCGCCAGTTGCCACGAGGATGCGCAGGCGTTCCACCTCTACCAGGCCTCCAGCCCCGGCTTCAAGAACTGCGGCGTCTGCCACACCAAGCGGCACGCCGGCAAGAAGGTCCCCCAGAGCAAGTGCGCGCAGTGCCACAAAGGCACCTCGGGCCGTCCGGCGCAGCACTCCTCGAAGGTCACCAAGAAGTACGTCTGCACCGGCTGTCACACCAAGGCGCTGCACGCGTCCCGGGTCAGCAGCGCCGTCAAGAACTGCCGTACCTGCCACAGCACCAAGTACCACGCCTCGCAGCCCACGCCGTCGCGCACGGTCTGCACCAGGTGCCACTCCCGGGCGCTCAGCCACGCGAACGGCTACCAGTGCACCCTGTGTCACCGCAGGGCCGTCCATAACTCCAGGCCGAACCCGCACCCCTGAGCGACTTGAACTTCCGCCTTACCAAACGCGGCGTCACGGTCGCGGCAGTCCTCATCACCGTGATCGTGGTGTTCATCGGCGTGGCGCTCGCGGCGACGTCGTCGCCGCGTTTCTGCGCTTCGTGCAAGAGTCACGTGCCCTACGTGGAGGAGTACAAGCGCAGCGCCCACGCCGGCGTCAACTGTGAGCAGTGCCACACCAAGCCGGGCCCGTTCTTCTTCCTCACCTCCAAGCTCGAGGCCCTGCAGCAGCCCATCGCGCAGATCACCGGCGACTACGAGAAGCCCATCCTCGGGTTCGTGCTCAACCAGTCCTGCCGGCGCTGCCACACCAACGACGACCTCTTCAAGACCATCAGCAGCAGCGGCATCCGGGTCAACCACCAGCACCTCATCCAGGCCGGGTTCCTGTGCCAGCGCTGCCACTCCACCACCGCACATGGGGACGCCGTGCCTGAGGGCTCGCGCACCTATCCGGTCATGGAGCAGTGCCTCATCTGCCACAACAACGACTACAAGGCGGCCGACGGTACGGTGGCCACCTCGCGCTGCGACCTGTGCCACGCCAAGCGCGACTACGGCGCCATGCCGGCCTCGCACAAGGAACCAGACTGGTCCACCCGCCACGGCGCCGTCGGCGTGCTCTCCACCTGCAGCGCCTGCCACCTCCAGAAGGACGACTGCTCCAAGTGCCACGGCGGCATCCTCATGCCGCATCCGAACGCCTGGCTGTACGCGCACGGCAAGACGGCCGAGGCCAAGGGCCGCCAGTCGTGCGCCGAGTGCCACAACACCAAGGAGTACTGCAACACGTGCCACAAGGTGCCCATGCCGCACCCGCAGGACTTCGTCTCCAGCCATCCCAGGCAGGCCGAGAAGTTCGGCACACCCACCTGCTTCAACTGCCACGTGCTGGACAACTGCCAGGCCTGCCATGAGCAGCACGCATCCGGCGACCCGCGCGCCCACAGCCTCTTCAAGGGCATCGACTACACGCCGCATCCGCGCGTCGAGGGCACAATGACGGCGACCCCCGCGGTGATCCCATGAGCGAGAAGAAGAGGAAGCTGCCGAAGAGCCGCGTACTCCTCGAGGTCAAGGTCCCGCGGGCCTGGCTGCTCGGCGTGGTCGCCGCGCTGGTCGTGGTCTTCGTCGTCGCGGTCATCGCGTTCTCAGCCGTCAACAGCATCGAGCGCCTGCGAGACCTGCCACCTGGTCAAGCCGGAGGTCGAGACGTACAAGCAGTCGGCGCACTACCGGGCCGGTGTGGGCTGCCAGCAGTGCCACACCAAGCCCGGCGTGTTCAACTACCTCATCCGCAACCTGCAGGGCGTCACCAACCTCATGCTCTACGTCACCAACACCTACGAGCGGCCGCTCACGACCGCCGTCGGCACGGCCAACTGCGTGCAGTGCCACCCCAAGTCGCAGCTCGAGCGCGATCAGGTGTTCAACAACATCCGGGTCAACCACACCGGCCTGCGTGAGGCCGGGTACCAGTGCATCACCTGTCACGCCAACATCAGCCACCCCGGCACCCAGCTGGAGGTCGCGCGCGTCTCGCAGAACAAGATGCCGATCTGCGCCCGCTGCCACGACGGCAAGCAACTGCCCGACGACTGCAACGTCTGCCACGTCGGCGGAGCCCCGCCGGAGGAGATCAACGTCGCCATCACCGGCAAGGTCACGCCGGAGCAGTGCAAGGGCTGCCACGACAAGAAGAGCGGCAACGACCACCTGCACCGACTGCCACAACGGCCTCGAGATGCCGCACCCGAGCGACTGGAAGTCGCACCACGGCAGGGTCGTGCTCGACCGCGGCAAGAACATCTGCGCCGGCTGCCACACCAAGGACGACCCGAAGTTCTGCATCCGCTGCCACGGCCTCGAGCTGCCGCACCCGAGCAGCTTCGTGTCCAACCACGGCAGCATCGGCAACAAGGATCCCAAGCTGTGCCAGAAGTGCCACGGCAAGAACGCCTGCATCGACTGCCACGGCCTGCAGATGCCGCACCCGAGTGGCTGGCAGGCGCAGCACTCGAGCGTCGCGCTCGGCAACCCGTCGCTGTGCAACAAGTGCCACAGCAGCCAGTTCTGCATCAACTGCCACGGCGTGGAGTTGCCGCACGGCTCGGCGTTCATCGCCGACCACCCGAACCACACGTACAACTCCGGCAGCGTGTGCATGAAGTGCCACGGCAACGGCGGTACGGGTCCGCAGGGGTGCTACGGCGGGCAGTGCCACAGCGGCTCGATTCCCTCACAGCCCTGAGGTCCGGGTAGGCCCCGTCCCACTCGGGGGGGTGTGACCATGGCGAATCCACCACAGACCGTGTTCGTCGGCGTGAGCGGCGCGAGCGGAGCTCCCTACGCCGCCCGGGTCGTCCGCGCGCTGGCCGCGGCCGGCTGCCGGCTGCAGCTCAGCATCTCCGAGAGCGGCATCCTCGTGCTTCGCCACGAGCTCGGCCTGCACTCCGGTACACGCGCGGCCGTCACCGGGGAGTTCCTGGAGCTCACCGGCGCGACCGCGCAGGTGTTCGCGCCCGACGACCTCGGGGCTCTCCCGGCCAGCGGGAGCAGCGGCCCCGACGCCGTCGTCATCTGCCCGTGCTCCATGTCCACTGCCGCGCACATCGCCCTGGGCACCAGCACCACGCTCATGCACCGCGCCGCCGACGTGGCGCTCAAGGAGCGGCGGCAGCTCGTCGTCGTCCCGCGAGAGACGCCGCTCACCCAGATCCACCTGCGGCGCCTGCTCGAGCTCGCGGAGGCAGGCGCCGTGGTGCTCCCGGCCATGCCGGGCTTCTACTTCCGCCCGGAGACGCTCCAGGACGCCGTCGACCACGTCGCGGGCAAGGTCATGGCCGCGCTCGGCTTCGAGCAGGACCTGTTCCCTCCGTGGGACGGGGGCAAGCCCTGATGGCGGCGGGCCGCCCGGCCGGGTCCGGCGACCTGCCCATCGACCGCGATCCGTCGCGCATCGAGGCCATGTTCGGCGGCATCTCCGGGCGCTACGACCTCATGAACCGCCTGATGACCGCCGGCCTCGACGGGCGCTGGCGCCGCATGGCCGCCGCGCAGGCGGCCCTCTCGCCCGGCGACGAGGCGCTCGACGCCTGCTGCGGCACCGGCGACCTCACCTTCGGCCTGACCGACTCCTGCCCCGCCTGCGACGTCACCGGGCTCGACTTCACGCCGGAGATGCTCGACAGGGCGCGCGAGAAGGCCGAGGCGCGTGTGCGCCGCGGCCTGCCCGTGCCGCGAGAGTTCGTCGCCGGCGACCTGCTCGCGCTGCCGTTCGACGACGCGCGCTTCGCGGCCGTCACCGTCGGCTGGGGCGTCCGCAACGTACCCGACGTGCCGGGGGCCTTCGCCGAGATGGCCCGCGTCACGCGTCCCGGCGGCCGTGTGGTCTGCCTCGAGTCGACCATGCCGCCCGACGGCCCCGGCAAGCGCTTCCACGCCGTGTGGATGGCCCACGTCGTGCCCGCGCTCGGCAAGGTCGTGACCGGTGACGCGTCGGCCTACGCCTACTTGCCGGCCTCCGTGGCCGCGTTCCCGCGCGCCGACGAGCTCGCGGCGATCATGGCGGGCGCCGGGCTGACGAACGTCCGTTACCGGCGCTTGGGCTTCGGCGCCGTCGCCCTGCACGTGGGCGAGGTGCCCGGATGAAGAGCCGCCGGCCGGCGCTCAGCTGGTCCTCGGCCACGCAGAAGCGCCGCATCGCCCGCGGACTGGAACTCGTGGAGGAGCGTCTCACCTCGGTCGCGTCGGAGTACCCGGGCGAGCTCGGCGAGGCGTGCCGGGCCACGCTCAGCGCCGGCGGCAAGCGCGTGCGGCCGCTGCTCGCGCTGCTCTGCGCCCGGCGCGGCGAGGCGCCCGGAGAGGGCGTGCTGCGCGCCGCCGCCGCCGTCGAACTGCTGCACATGGCCACGCTCGTGCACGACGACGTCCTGGACCGCGCCGAGCTTCGCCGCGGCCGGCCGACCGTGGCGCATCAGTACGGGTCCGCCACCGCCGTCTCGGCCGGCAACTACCTCCTGGCCCGTGCCTTCTCGGAGCTGGTCGGCTCGGGCTCGCCGGAGGCCGTCGACCTACTGAGCGCGACGGCCGTGGGGCTCAGCGAGGGCGAGGTCCTCCAGCGCGCCGAGGCGCACGACGTCACGGTGTCGGTGGGTGCCTACGTGCTCCGCTGCGAGCGCAAGACCGCCGACCTGTTCGCCGCCGCCTGCGCGCTCGGCGCGCTGCTCTCCGGCGCGGACGACGAGGCCACCGCCGCGGTCGGCAGCTACGGACGCCTCATCGGCATCGCCTTCCAGGTGTTCGACGACATCCTCGACTGCAGCGGCGACCAGGCGGACACCGGCAAGCGCCCGGGCACCGACGTGCGCGACGGCACCATCACGCTGCCGCTGATCTACGCGCTCGAGGCCCGGCCGGAGCTGGCGGAGATCCTCCGCCGGCCGGGCCCCTCCGAGGCCGACGTCGAGGTCGTCCTGCGCGCGGCCTCCGAGACCGGCGCTCTCGCGCGAGCACGCGCCGACGCTTTACGGTACATTGAAGACGCACGCGCGGTCCTCACCGCCTGCCCCGACACCGTCGAGCGCGCTCTGCTCGAACAGGTCGCGGCGCAGGTCGTGGACCGCTACAGCTGACGACTCCGGAGTGCACCTTTTGAACCCGACCGAGATCTCCGCGCTCGCCGCGCGTTCCGGCCTCGACCACATCTGGCGCAAGGTCGAAGCGGCCGAGCGCCTCAGCGGCGACGACGCCACCCAGTTGCTCTCGTCCGACGACCTCCTGGCCTTGGGCGCCATGGCCGATTTCGCGCGCAAGCGCGTCGCCGGCGACGAGGTCTACTTCATCTCCAACCGGCACATCAACCACACCAACGTGTGCCGCAACCGCTGCCTCTTCTGCGCGTTCAGCCACGACGAGGGCGATGAGGATGCCTACACGCTGTCCATCGATGAGGTGGTGGACAAGGCCCGCGAGACGCTGGCCGTCGGAGGCATCAGCGAGATCCACATCGTCGGCGGGGAGCACCCCGACCTGCCGTTCGACTACTACCTGGGCATGATGAGCGCGCTGCGCGACCTCGCGCCGGACGTGCACATCCAGGCGTTCACGGCGAGCGAGATCAGCCACTTCGCGCGCATCAGCGACCAGACCGTGCCCGAGGTGCTGCAGCAGCTCAAGGACGCCGGCCTGGGGTCGCTCCCGGGCGGAGGCGCCGAGGTCTTCAGTGGGCGCGTGCGCGACATGATCTGTGAGCGCAAGATCAGCGGCCAGACGTGGCTCGACGTGCACCGCGCGGCGCACGAGGTCGGCATGGTGTCCAACGCCACCATGCTCTACGGGCACGTGGAACAGCCGGATGAGCTCGCGGACCACATGGTCCGCCTGCGCGAGCTCCAGGACGACACCCACGGCTTCAACGCCTTCATCCCGCTCTCGTTCCAGCCGGCCAACACCGGCCTGAGCGAGCTGCCGGGCCCCACGGGCTTCGACGACCTCAAGATGCTCTCGGTGGGGCGTCTCGTGCTCGACAACTTCACGCACGTCAAGGCGTTCTGGATCAACGTCGGGCTCAAGATGGCGCAGGTCTCGCTCGCGTTCGGCGTCAACGACCTCGACGGCACGGTGGTGGAGGAGAGGATCAGCCACGCGGCCGGCGTGGACACGGGCCAGGAGCTCAGCAAGGCCGAGCTGGTGCACGTCATCAAGGCCGCCGGCCGCGTCCCGGTGGAGCGCGACACGCTCTACAACGTCGTGCGGCGGTACGATGACGCAGCCTGAGCCGGCAAGCTCGGGCGCGACGGGCGGCGGTCCGGAGGCGCCGGTACGCGTCGGGCGCATCGAGTTCGTCAACTGCTTCCCGCTGTACCACCACTTCGAGCGTGAGCTCGAGGCCAGGGGCGTGGGCGCCGCGATCGTCCAGGGCTACCCCGCGGCGCTCAACGACATGCTGGAGGACGGGGCGATCGACGTCACCGTGTCGTCCTCGATCGCCTTCGCGCGCAACGCCGACCAGCAGGTGCTGCTGCCGCAGGTGTCCATCAGCTCCTACGGCGCCGTGGACTCCATCCAGCTGTTCGCGCGCACGCCGCTGGCGCAGATCCGCAGGGTCGCGCTCACGGAGAAGAGCGCGACCTCCATCTGCCTCCTCAAGGTGCTCTGCCGGGAGTGGGGCATCGAGCCCGACTTCGCGCCGCGCCGCGGGCCCCTCTCGGAGGTGCTCGAGGACTTCGACGCCCTGCTGCTCATCGGCGACGAGGCGCTCCACCTGCTGCGCGTTGAGGCGTACCCGCACCACTTCGACCTCGGCGCCGAGTGGAAGAGCGTCACCGGCCTGCCGATGGTGTACGCGGTGTGCGCCGCGCGACGTGACTTCGTCGACGCGCGGCCCGAGGCGGCCGCCGCCGTCGGCGACGCGCTCCTCGCGTCCCGCGACGCGTGCGCGGCGGCGCCGTCCGTCACAGCCGCCGCCGCGGCGCAGGTCTACGACTTCAGCCAGGCGTACCTCATGGACTACTTCGACAAGCTCAAGTTCGGGTTCACTCCGGAGTACCGCGCCGGGCTGCAGGAGTTCTACCGGCGCGCCGCCGCCATCGGCGAGCTGGACCGCGTGCCCGACCTCGAGGCGTGCCTCACGGGCGCCTGCTGAGGGCCGTGATGAGCTGCACCAGCCTGGTCTTCCGGCGACCCATCCCCGACGACTGGGAGCGCGTGATGGCCGTCCTTCCGTCCTGGTGGGACGGCCGCGACCTCCGCGCCCTGCTGCCCAAGGTCTTCTTCGAGCACTTCCGCGGCACCTCGCTCCTCGTCGAGCACGAGGACATGCTCGTCGCGTTCCTCGTGGGGTTCTTCTGCGGCGACCATCCGGACGAGGCCTACGTCCACTTCGCCGGCGTGGCCCCTGCGTGGCGCCGGGTCGGTCTCGCGAGCGACCTGTACCGGCGCTTCTTCGGGCTTGCGCGGGCGAACGGACGCAGCGTGGTCCGCGCCGTCACCGCACCGGTCAACACCGGCTCCATCGCCTTCCACACGGCGCTCGGCTTCTCCCTGCTGCCGGGCGACGATGAGGTGCACGGAGTGCCGGCGACTCTCGACCAGGGCCCCCACGGGCGTCACCTGGTCAGGTTCCAGCTGTTCCTCGAGCCGGAGGTGCTCCCGTGAGCTCGCAGCCGACCGTTCCTGCCGCCGGCCCGCAGCCCGTTCCGGCCGGCCGCATCACCGACGACGAGGCGCTTGCGCTTCTGGAGGGCGGCGACCTGCTCGGCGCCGGCGCCCGCGCCGACGCCGTGCGTCGCCGCCTGCACCCCGGCGACGAGGTCACCTTCGTCGTCGACCGCAACATCAACTACACCGACTACTGCCTCTCCGGCTGCCGGTTCTGCGCCTTCTACAAGAAGCCGGGGAGCGGGGAGGGCTACCTGCTCGCCGAGGCGGACATCCACCGCAAGATCGAGGAGACGCTGGAGCTCGGCGGCACGGCGATCATGATGCAGGGCGGCCTGCACCCGGACCTCGACATCTGCTGGTACGAGGAGGTCTTCAGCGGCATCAAGCAGCGGTACCCCATCCACATCCACTCGCTCTCGCCGCCGGAGATCGTACACATCGCCAAGATGAGCGACCTCACCGTGGAGGAGACGCTGACGCGCCTGCACGCCGCCGGCCTCGACAGCCTGCCCGGCGGCGGCGCCGAAGTGCTGGTCGACCGCGTGCGCACGGCCATCAGCCCGCACAAGATCCCTACGGACACGTGGCTGAACGTGATGCGCGTGGCGCACGGTCTCGGCATGAAGACCACGGCCACCATGATGTTCGGCTCGCTCGACACCCTCGCCGAGCGTGTCGAGCACCTGCGCCGCATCCGCGACCTGCAGGACGAGACCGGCGGCTTCACCGCCTTCATCCCGTGGACGTTCCAGGCGGGCAACACGGACCTGCAGGCCGGCCACGTCCCCGCGACCGGCGTCGACTACCTCATGATGCTTGCGGTCACGCGCATCTACCTCGACAACGTGCCCAACGTCCAGGCCTCCTGGGTCACGCAGGGGCTGCGCATGGGTCAGGTGGCCCTCGCGTTCGGCGCCAACGACATGGGCTCCACGATGATCGAGGAGAACGTGGTCGCGGCGGCGGGCGTGCGCAACCAGTGCGACGTCCCGGAGATGGTGCGGCTCATCCGCGCCGCCGGCCGCACCCCGGTGCAGCGCGACACGCTGTATCGAGAAGTACGTCGCTACTAATCGTCGCCCGGCTGCCCTTCCTTCACACTTCTTAATCAGGGTCGACGCCTTGCGCCCCAGGCGCACCTCCGCAGGGGGAAAGTGCTGGCTGACCGCGTCGTGACGGCCGTCACGCGGTCACAAGCACGAATCGGAGAGTCCCGCTCTCCACCCTGATCCAAGGAGGGATCATGGAAGGCTCCCCCGCCACCGTGCCTCTTCCGGGCGCCGGCAGAGGACCGGCCACGCCTGTCAGGCCGGTCGAGGCCGAGCCCGAGCTGGACAAGGGCCTCAAGGGTAATGCCTTGGGCATGATCTCGAGTGTCGTCATCGGGATCGCCTCGACCGCGCCGGCCTACAGCCTCGCGGTCACGCTCGGACTCATCGTCGCCGTAGCCGGCATCGGTCTCAAGTCACCGGCGATCATGATCATCTCGTTCGTCCCGATGATCCTGATCGCCTCCTCGTATTACTACCTCAACAAGGTCGACCCCGACTGCGGCACCACCTTCAGTTGGGTCACACGGGCCATCGGCCCGAGGACGGGGTGGGTCACCGGATGGGTCATGGTCGCCGCGGACATCATCGTGATGGCGAGCCTGGCCCAGATCACGGGGACGTACTTCTTCCTCTTGTTCGGCGCCAACGGCCTCGCCAGCTCGCTGTTCTGGGTGACCGCCGTGGGCGTGCTGTTCCTCGTCCTCATGAGCGTCGTCACAGCCGTCGGCATCGAGATCTCAGCCCGCATCCAGTGGTTCCTGCTGGGCTTCGAGTACCTCATGCTGGTGATCTTCTCGGTGGTGGCCCTGGTCAAGGTGTACACGTCGAACCCGGCCGGCTCGATCCATCCCTCGCTCTCGTGGTTCACGCCCAACATGAGCGCCGGGGCTCTGGCGGGTGGCGTGCTGCTCGCCCTGTTCATCTACTGGGGCTGGGACACCGCGGTCTCGGTCAACGAGGAGACGGAGAACAAGTCACGCACTCCGGGCATCGCCGCCGTCCTCAGCACTCTCGGTCTGCTGTTCATCTACGTGCTGACGACCACGGCGGCGCAGGCCTTCCACGGTACGACGTACCTGGCCAACAACTCGGGCGACATCCTGAGCCCGCTCGGCTCGGCGGTCCTGGGGTCCACCCTGGACAAACTGCTGATCGCCGTCGTCCTCACCTCGGCCACGGCGTCGACGCTGACCACGATCCTGCCGGGCGCTCGCACCACGCTCTCGATGGCCACCCACGGCGCCATTCCGAGGGTCTGGTCGCGCGTGAGCCCGCGGTTCCAGACGCCGGTGTGGGGAACGGCCATCTACGGCGTCCTCTCGATCGTCTGGTACGTCGGCTTGACGCTCGCCAGCCAGAACGTGCTGGCCGACTCGATCGCGGCCCTCGGTCTGGCGATCGCCTTCTACTACGGCATCAACGGCTACGCGGTGCCGCTGTTCTACCGGCACCAGATCTTCCAGAGCGCGCGCAAGTTCCTGTTCCTCGCGCTCTTTCCGCTGATCGGCGGCGTGGCTCTCACCTGGGTGTTCGCCGCGTCGCTGGACCAGTTGTTCTACCCGGCCAACTCAGCCTCCGGGACTTCCTGGTTCGGCGTCGGTCCGCCCTTCATCATCGGCCTCGGCTTCATCGTGAGCGGCGTGATCGTGATGTTCGTCGCCCAGAGGTTCCTCAAGCGGTCGCAGCCCTTCTTCGCCCGCAAGATGGAGACCGTCGAGACGATGGTGCCCTGGGAGGAGAGTCCGGACCGGCTGCTCGAGGAGGCCGGCCGCCCGTCGGCCGGCCCGCCTTCCGGTAGCCCGCCGGTCGAGAAGGCCGCATAGCCGGCGGCCGCGAGACGACCTGCGCGCGGCGCGAGCACCGAGAGGCCGGGCGGGGTGAGAGCCCCGCCCGGCCTCACTCTCTTCCGCGCGGCGGCTCTGAGGCGAACGCGGGCCGCTTCTCGTCTGCCAGGCGCTCCAGCTCGGCCTGCGGCATGACGCCGCCGGCTGCGACGAGCCGCCTCCAGGCCCGGTACAGCACCGGCGACACGGAGGCTAGGCCCACCAGGCTGAAGATCCCGGCGACGGTCAGCACGTGCCCGGAGATCCTCGCGTACATCAGCGGCGCGAGCAGCGAGCCGAGCAGCCCGGCGAGCTGCATCGACGTCGCCTCCACGCCGGTCACCGTGCCGATCCATTGGCGCGGGCTCACCTGGATGAGGAACGCCTGCTTGGCCGGGTACGAGAACGCGATGGCGATGCCCTCCAGCACGTTCACGACGATCAGCGCCGCAAGGTTGGTCGACATGCCGTAGAAGATCCAGGCGCAGCCCGAGAGCGCGTAGCCGATCGCGAACAGCCAGAAGCGGCTGTACTTGTCCGCGACCATGCCTCCGAACACACTGAGCAGCATCGGCACGCTGAACGCGACCCACGTCATGCTGATGAAGGTCTTCGAGGCGCCCAGGCTGTCGAGGTAGAGGCTCCAGATGACGTCCCAGGCGCCCATCGCGAAGTGGCTGGTGAAGGCGACGACGACGAAGGCGATGATCGGCGCGGTGAACACAGCACGATAGGGTCGCAGGGCGAGCCGCCAGCGGCCCAGCCTGAGCCGCCAGCCCTTGGGGGACGCCTCGGTGAGGCGCGCGGAGGCCGCCCGCTGTGTCTCCCGGTCGCGGCGGCGCTGTGCACGGCGCGACTTCAGCGCCGCCGGCTCCTTGATGAAGACGATGAGCGCGACCAGCGCGCAGGCCGAGAGGGCGGCGCCAAAGTAGAAGATCGCGTAGAAGCCGCCCTTGCCGCCGCCGCCGAGCGCGTAGAGCGGCGCCGCCAGGGCCGGTCCGACGATCAGCCCGCCGAACTGAGCCGTGGTCAGGAACCCATAGGCACGGCTCCGGTTCTCCGTCGTGGTGATGTCGGCGACGAACGCCTGCGCCGCCGGTCCGAACGCCGCGGTCCCGATGCCCTCCAGCAGGCGGAACACGATGAACCAGTACGGGTCTGTGGTGGTGGTGAACAGCAGCAGCGCCACCGTGTACACGACCGCCCCGCCGATCATCACCGGCTTGCGTCCGATGGTGTCGCTCAGCCACCCCAGCGGTGAAGAGAACAGGAGGGTGCCGACGTAGAACGTCGCGGCGATGACCGCCCACAGCGTCATGGATGTGTGCGCCTGCTCCTGCAGGAACAGCGGCAGGTACGGGATGATCGCCCCGAACCCCGCCCAGACGACGAACTCCGATGCGCTGATCACGCCGAGCTGCAGCCAGCTCGTGCGCGGCATGCCCGCAGGCGCAGGCGTCTGTGTGTCGGGTGGGATGGTCATGGCTCCTCAGCGTTCGTCCGTAGCCGTTAGACGACCGGCTGCACCCCGCTCGTCGCTACGGACCCCCGCGCACAGGCTATCACCCGGGTGAGGGGCCCCGACCGCGGGCGGCTCAGGACTCGCGGACCTCGCGGGAGAGCAGGCCCACGAGGGCGGAGAGCGCGACGATGACGCCGGCGACCACGAACAGCACGCGAACGTCGGCCAGGCCGGCCAGCGCGCCTCCCACGAGCACGGAGACGGCGTAGGTGCCCTGCGTCAGCGTGAAGCGGGAGCCGAGCACGCGACCGCGCAGTCCTTCCGGGATCGTCTGCTGCAGGTACGTGTCCACGGCGATCAGTACGGCCGCGTTGGCCAGGCCGAACAGCGCCAGCGGCACGGCCGCGGTCCACACGGAGTCGGTGACCGCGACGAGCGCCAGGAAGAGGCCCATCGCGGCGAGGCCGCCGACCATCACGCGCCCCTTGCGCACGCGCGAGGCGAGGGCAACGAGTGCGAGCGAGCCGGCAAGGTAGCCCACGCCCACCGCCGCCTCGAGCAGGCCGAACGCGCGTGTCCCGCCGTCGAGCACGCGCACGGCGAACAGGAACGTGAGCGGGTACGCCGCGCCGAGCCCGGCCACGCAGACGACGACCATCGTCGTGTTGGCGCGTACCCCGCGGTCGCGGCGCAGGAAGCTCAGCCCCTCGCGGAGCTCCGCCCAGTAGGCGCGCACGGTCCGCTCCGCCACGGAGCGCGCGGGCGCCCGGTAGCGCATGGCCACCAGCGCCGCCGCGGAGACGAGGAACGTCAGCGCGTCGAGCTCGAACGCCGCCGAGGTGCTGACGGCCGCGAGCAGCAGGCCGGCGAACGCCCAGCCGAGGATCTCGGTCAGGTTCTCGCCCGTCGACATGAGCGAGTTGGCGCGCAGCAGGCGGCCGGGCGGCACGATCTCCGGCAGGATCGACAGCTTCGCGGGGTCGAAGAACACGCCGGCGGTCGCGATGAGGAAGGCCAGGACGTAGACGGCGGGGAGCGAGCGCGTGGCCGCCAGCGGCACCACGAGCACGAGCGCGGCGCGTACGACGTCCACGGCGATCATGAGCCGGCGTTTGTCGACCCTGTCGACGGCGACGCCGGCGAACGCACCGAACAGCACGTAGGGCAGGGTGTAGATCGCGAACACGGCGCCGGTTCCGAGCGCCGACCCGGTGGACGTGTAGACGAGCCACGGGAACGCCAGCGCCGCCAGCCGGTCGCCCATCTGAGACACGAACTGCCCCGCCCAGAGCAGCCAGAAGGCGCGGTTGCGAGTGAGCGACGCGATGTGCGGCTCTGCGGCGACGGCGTTGGCCTCTATCGCTCTTCCCCCCTGGAATGCGACTACGCATACGTCGTGATCGAGGCGGTCCGCCTGCGGCGACCGCCCCGGAAGAGTACACCAAGAGGTGACGATTTCGCGCCCGCAGGCGTGGCCTCCTGCTCCTTCCCTAAGGTGTTGTCCCGATTGGCAACTGTTGATCCTCAGGTTTGCCATTATGTCCAAGCGCAGTGGGTGGTCGAGGCCAGAGTGGCCTCCGTAGAGTCGCGTCACGCAATCGTCAACCACTAGTCATCGGCAGGTGGTTGGAAACCTTGAGGAACTGGTGGAGGGAATCATGCGTTTCTCCGGCAAGATGCACATCATCTCAGAGCGGCAAGATGCACATCACCTTCAGCGGCAAGATGCACTGACACGAGCGACTGATCGACTGAGGTAGTATCCATGAGCAAGAAGATCGAGAAGACGCTCGCTTCCCTGCTGTTCGCCCTGGTCACCAGCGGCGGCGGCAGCAAGATGCACTGAGCACTAAAGCTCCGTTCCATCGGTGCCGATAGACGGGGCACTCGACCCCGAGAGGTACCGTGTCGATAGCTGAGCGGGACTATCGCGTGCTGACCGTGGGCCTGGCGATATGCGCTGGGCTCGCCGTCGCGTACGCCGCGATGTTCCCCGGGCCGATTCCCCTCTCCTCAACTGTCGTCCGCGACGCCGTCGTATTCGCAATCCTCGCGATCATCGCCGACGAGATGTCCGTCGAGATTACCGATCGCGTCACGCTTGCAGCCTGCAATCTGCCAATCCTCTTGGCGATCATGTTCACTGGGAGGCTGCCGGCCATCGGCGTGGCGGTCGCAGTGGGCCTGTGGGGCGCCTGGCGCGAGAACTCCCGATCTGTGGTGTCTACAACACCGCGAACTTCGTAGTGGCCGTCTTCCTGGCGTCGCTCGCGTTCGATGCCTTGCTCGGGCGTACTGGAGATCAATCTCGACCAAGTGACCATCTCCCTGTTGCTCGCCGGCGCCGTGGCGGCAGTCGCCTTCGAGGCGACGAACCTCGCTCTCCTCAGCGTCGGGATGCGTGTCAAGTACCGGCGCCCCTTCCGCGCCTTCTGGCGAGAGGAGATGCCCCCGTTCCTGCGCTCGCTCGGAATCCTTCTGCTCCTGGGGCTTGCCATCGCTGCACTGTACGCAGCTGCCGGCATCATCGCGGTCGCACTCCTCTTCGTTCCGCTCTTCGCCGCCCAGTACATGTTCAAGCTCCTCGTGCGCGAGCGAGAGCACGTCACTCGGCAGACCGAACTCAGCGACCAGTATCTGGAGATGAACATCGGCTTGGCTGCCGCCATGGTCGTCCTGCTCGACAGCAAGGACGAGTACACGGCCCAGCACTCCGCCGCCGTCGCCATGTACTGCAGGGACATGGCCACAGCGCTCAAGTTGCCCGAGGAAGAAGCGGAGGCGCTGCACCTCGCCGGCCTGCTCCACGACCTCGGCAAGGTCGGGGTCCCGGATGCCGTACTGCGCAAGGCCAATACCTTGGACGACGGCGAGTGGGAGTACATCCGGCAGCATCCCGAGAAGGGGGCCGAGGTGCTCTCTCACCTCGCGGCGTATCAGGAGGTCGCCGACATCGTGCGCTTCCATCACGAGCGCCTGGACGGCAGCGGTTACCCCAACGGCGTGCGCGGCGACGCGATCCCCGAGATGAGCAAGGTCCTGGCGGTCGCGGACAGCTACCACGCCATGACGTCAGACCGGCCCTACCGGGGCGCGCGCAGCTCGTTCGAGGCGCTCAAGGAGCTTCGCCTCATGGCCGGCACCACCTTGGACGCCACCTACGTGGAAGTGCTGGCCAAGGTGCTGCGCGACAAGGACCTCGCCTACCGCGACGGCAGCTCCACGGACTTCATGGGCGAGTACGAGCGCGGCCGCATCAACCTCCGGCTGCGCGGCCACGCTCTGGCCGACGTCACCGGCCTCTCGTCGTCGCGGCAGGAAGACCCAGCGGCAGGCTGACCAGGGCGCGGGCCACCAGCGCCGCGGCGAGGGCTTTCAGTACGTCCACCCACAGGAACGGCGCCACGCCGGCCGCGATCGCCGCACCCAGGCCAAGATCGAGCTGCACGGCCAGCCAGGCAGTCCCCAGCACGTAGATCGGGACCACGCCGGCGAGCCCTGCGAGTGTCAATCGCGTCAGTCCCGCACCGCCTCTGCCGGCGAGGGCTCCGGTCAGCAGGACCGCCGGGATGAACCCGATGAGGTACCCGCCCGTCGGGCCGAACAGGACCCCGAGGCCGGATCCTCCGCCGGAGTACACCGGGGCGACCAGTCCCAGGATGAGGTAGGCGAGCACGCTCAGCAGCCCGAGTCGCGGGCCGAGCACCATGCCCGCGAGAAGGACCACGAAGAACCTGCAGCGTGAACGGCACCGAGCCGATGGGGATCGAGATATACGCCGAGACCGCGAGAAGAGCTGTGAACAGCGCTCCGACCGCGAGTTCCCTGGTGGTGAGACGGGTCAATTGTCAACCCTTCTGACGACGGAAGAGGTGACAATGTAGCGGTCGCCCGGGCGGTCGTCAAACCGCCCGGGCGACGGCCGGTCACGGGTTCAGCGTCACATCGCCGGAGTGGAAGCTGCGCACCCGGCGGTGCGGGAGCTCGACCAGCAGGGCGCCGCGGTCGTCGATGCCGGCGGCTGCGCCGATCACCGGTCCCTGCCGGGTCTCAACGCTGACGGTGCGTGCCAGCAGGTAGTCCCGCTCGCGGAACGCCGTGAGCGCCTTCTCGAAGCCCCCCCGGAGGGCCGCCTTGTACTGCGCCTCCAGACTGAGCAGCAGGGTGGCGAGGACGTTGCTCCTGTCCACGAGTTCCCCGCCGGCGATCTTCATCGACGTCGCCGTGCGGCGCAGGGCGACAGGGAGCTCGCTGAACTCCGTGTTGACGTTGAGCCCGATCCCCAGGATGACCCAGTCCACCTCGTCCTGCTCGCCGGAGACCTCCATGAGGATGCCGCCCACCTTGCGGTCACCGATGAACAGGTCGTTGGGCCACTTGATCGCGACCCGGGTGGGGACGTGCCTCTCGACTGCCTCGGCGGCGGCAGCCGCAGCCACGATGGTGAGCAGGTGAGCCTCGCTCATGGGCAGCGAGGGGCGCAGGATGACGGAGAAGAGCAGGCCCTTGCCCGCTGGGGAGGTCCAGCGCCGACCGAGCCGTCCCCGGCCGGCCGACTGCGCCTCGGCCACGACGACGGTGCCCTCGGGCGCGCCCTTGACCGCCAGCGCCTTGGCCTCGAGATTGGTCGACTCGATCTCGTCGTGGTAGCGGAACGAGTGGCCGAACATGCTGTGCTCGGTCCGCTCCGTGACGTGCCCCATGGAGAGCCTCGCCGGCTCGTCCTCGAGACGGTAGCCTCGCCGCGACACGCCTACGATGCGGTAGCCGCGCTTGCGCAGCGACTTGACGTGCTTGTGGACCGCGTTGCGCGAGATGCCGAGGACGTCGCTGATGGCTTGGCCCGAGACGAAGTCGTCGCTGTCTCGCAGGATGTCGATGACCGTCTTCTTGCGCTGACTCATTGCTGCCGACTCGACGTAGGTGACTGAGACTGATGACTCCATCGCCTTCTCCCCATTGGAGGTTGTCCTGGTGGGGTGAGGCTAGTTGCGTGGAGTGCCGCTGGAATCATACCCAGGGTGGATTTCCGGCCGCGAGGCGGGTGGAGATGATTGGAGGATGCGCTGGTACTCGAGGATGGCGCCGATCCTCGTCTTCTGATCCAGCTTCCGAAGGATGTGGTTGACGTGGGTCTTCACTGTGGAGATCGCAATGAAGAGTTCGCGCGGCTATCTCGTGAGTTGCTGCGATTCTCAGCCATGAGTTGCAGCACTGACAGTTCTTCGGTGTGAGGTCAGCTAGTGGTGACGACGAGAATCTTGCCTCGATTGCACCGCCTTGCCTCGCCCAGAGCATCTGGAGCTGACGCGGATCTGGTCTCAAGGAGGCGATCCAGCAGAGCGCTGACCTGGAATGAACTCTGCTTCTTCAGAGTTCTTATCATCTTCAGGAAGTTCCAGTGGAGGCTGAGGGCCGACAGCAGGGGGAGTCCTAGCGCATTGGCCTTGTCCCTTCTCAGGAGCAAGCGCAACGACATCAGGTCTCGCGCAGAGTTCTTGGGCAACAGATTGATGTGTCCCATTGCGAGTTGCTCGCGGAACGCATGATTCGAGCAATTCCAGATGCCGCCTATGTGCTCCCTGCGGCGGATTGGAGAATCGCAGCGTGAAAGAAGCGCCTTCAATTCAACAAAGCGAAGTCCGAGGTATCGCGGCCTGCGGACGAAAGCATCCGAGAGTTGCCTGTCGCGCTCGCGACCCAGCAGACCCTCGGAGTAGGCAAGGTTGGCTCTCGAGTTCAGCGCCACGTAGGGGTCGCGGTCGCGGTGAGACTGCCTGGGTGGCTCAGGCCGGAGGGCTTCGACAGAAGCGCCAGATTCGCCCTAGCGGCGCATGCCCGATGACACAAGGCATAGCCTGAAGCGGAGGACTCTTGGATCTAACTCCGTCGGACCGGCGTTACTAGGCGATGACAGACACGGTTCGGCCTTCTCGAAGACCCCGATGGACGCTTCCAGGCAGGGCGATATTGTCTTCGATCATGCATGACGTAAGCACTTGACCGAAGTCATCGGCCACTGCTATGCGGCCTCAGCTCGAGATGCTCATGGGCGGATTCGAATAGTCCCGAGGGCCATCTGGATCATTCCGTGAGTGTTCAGGCGGCTGCCCTTTGCGCGCCCGGTCTGCCGTGAGCCGTGGCTGCTGCCCGACCAGGCTTGTGCCGTCTCGCATGTCACCGCGGAAGTAGGTGGCGTGAGCACTGAGCGCTTGAGCCCTGGCCGCTTCCTCCTCGGCGGGCTCTGGCAAGAATGCTTCGGCTCGCCCCGCCGCGACGTCGGCGATGTTCCATCGCTTCATGTCCACTGCGGCATGACAGCATGCTGAGCAGAGAATGTGTAGGCGCTGCCATCGGTCTATCGGCATACTCAAGGGCGCCTTCGAGGAGGTCACCAAGCTGGCCTGCCGAATCGCCCGACCAGAATTCCGCCCATTCCAGAATCGAAGAGCCGTGGTAGGTGGACGTCGGAATGACATCTTGGAACTCGAAGCGAGGGGCTCTGCGTCCGGAGGTGCTCGCGAGCGCTATTGAAGCTGCTGTCACGGACAGCGAGAACCCCTGATACCACCAGGGCCCACGGCTCGGTCTCGCTGCGTCGCCGATCCGAGCTGGCTGAACCCAGATGTCGGAGTTGCTGAGAGGGTCGCCGCTCCAGCTCTGCCTCGCCGCCCCGGGCGATCACGCCGAGCGCGAGGTCCAGTTCATTCGCCCCGAGCAGGAGTTCGATGGCCCCGGGGCGGTCCCCACAGTCCTCGAGCGCTACCGCCGTGCGTCGCTGCAGGGAGCGGAAGGCGGCCTCGCCTTCGTCGTGGACGAACCGCTGTCGCAGGAAGTCACGCAGGAGGTTGTGGTACCGATAGGCTCCGGCGCGCTCGGTGTCGAAGGTGAAGATGTGGTTGCGCGCCAGGAAGTGCAGGTGCCGGGAGGCGTGCGGGGAGCCCGTGAGCGCCTCTGCCAATTCGACCGTGACGTGGTCCAGGCAGCAGGTGCCGAGCAAAAAGGCCTGCACGTCCTCGGATTGCCGCTGGAAGACCTGTTCGGCGAGGTACGAGAACACGTCGCTGCGGAGCCGCGGGTCGGCCAGAGCCTCCTCGAGAGAGGCGACGTCGAGCCACGTCAGCGCCATCCCGGCCAGCACGACGCTGGCCGGCCATCCCTCGGTGAGCCGGTGAAGCCGCTGGACATGCCCGGGGTCGTGGCGGCGTCCCGATCGCTGGGCGAGGACATCCGCTACCTGCCCCTCGTCGAACAGGAACAGGTCGCGGGGCATGCGCGACACCTCTCCGGCGAGGTGCAGCTTCTCGAGTCGGAAGGCTGGTTCGTACCGGGTCAGGACGACGAAGTGCACGGTGGTGGGGCAGTTCTCGAGGAGATACCCGAGGACGGCATTGAACGCGGTGGAGTCCATCGCCTCGTGGTAGTCGTCGAGGACGAGGTGGAGGTCGGCCTTGACGAGCCGGTCACACTCGGAGCAGAACCGCGCCGCAAGCACCTCGGCGGGCAGATCGCTCACCGGACCCGACTCGAGCTCGCGCAGCAGCGCCGCACCGAAGTCGGGGTGGAGGCGCTGGACGGCGCGCGTCATGGCGGCGAGGAAGGCGAGCGGGTCGTTGTCCAGGACGTCAAGCTTGTACCAGGAGGAGGCACGGCCGCAGTACTCCAGAGCGGCGGCCGTCGTGGTGGTCTTGCCGTAGCCTGCGGGCGCGCACACGACCGTGAGGCGGCGCGCGAACGCAGAGCCGAACACTTCTGCCGCGCCCGGCCGCAGGCTCACGTGGTCGAGGCGAGGCCGGAGGTGTTTGGCCTCGATCGCCACTTGTCGTGCTGTGTCGTTGGACATGCGCCGTCCCCATGGAAGCACCCGCCTCGCCAGGGACGGCTACTATAGCAACGATACCGTCAGTGCTGCACCGGCCTGCGGGACGCAACCGGTGGACAATCCGTTCGCGTACGCGAAGCGGGGGCCGGGAGCCAAGTCGTCAGGGGATGACGGGCTCCCGGCCCCCGCTCGCAGTTCCGCCGGGGGGGACGGTCTTCAGCAGGCGGCCTGACTCAGACGGCCACCGCGATGGTCTCGTGGGCGGGCTCGACGGCGCGCGGCGCGATGAGCGGCACGCGGATCTCGAGCACGTTGTCGGCATACGCGGTCTCGAGCACGTCGAGGTCCACGCGGCGCGGCATGCTGACGTCGGCGGCCAGGTGGATGGTGTCGTCGTTGCGACCGCGCACGTGCAGCACCTCGTCCGTGGCGCTCAGGTCCACGTCGCCGGACTTCAGGCCGGGGACGGTGACGGTGACGACGATCGCGCCGGCGGCGAGGTGCGCGTCCACCGGCTGATGGCCGTGAGTACCGTTGGTCGGGCGGAACTTCCACATCCGGCCGGTCCGGTCGAAGGTGAGGCTGAGATCGTGTTCGGTGAGCTGATCCTGGGTCTTCATGGCTTCTCCTCTCGCTGCCGGCCTCGGGTGGCGCCGGGGTTCATCTCTCGGTGAGTGCAGTGGTACTGTACCCCTGTAGAAAGCGTGAGGCTGGCACCCCGACGCACACTCTTTGCCGTGGAGGTGGGCAGATGCACACCACGATGGACGACCCGAGATGAGCGCAGCAGCGGAGAGCTCCTCCGCCGCCCTCACGGTCCGCGAGCTCCTGTACCACTCGGGCCTCGGTCTCTCGTCCGCCACCGGCGACGTGGGGCTGGGACGAGCCGTCAAGAGCGTCCACTTCTCGGATGCCGACGATCCCGTGCTGTACCTCACGCCCCAGAGCGTGCTCATCAACACCGGGCGCGTGTGGTACCAGGACCCGGAGCAGGGCGTCTGGCTCATCGACCGGCTGGCGACCATCGACACGGCGGCGCTCGTGCTGGCGCTCGGGCACTTCCTGGACGAGGTGCCTGAGCCGGTGGTGCAGCGCGCCCTGCACTACAAGATGCCGGTGCTCACGCTGCCTGCGGGGGCCAAGACGCGCGAGGTGCTCGCCTACGGCTACCACGCACTCTCGTCGGCCGACCTGCACCGCCTGCGTCGCACCGTGGCCATGCAGAACGACCTGCTGGACCTGCTGCTGGCCGAGGCCGGCGAGGACGAACTGGTCGCCAAGGTCTCGTCCCTGCTCGGCATGCCGATGATGCTGCTGGACGGTGCGGGCAACGTGATCTACAGCCACGGCGTCACCGACGCCCAGCGGCGGGGGCTTGAGGTGTGGGACACGTGGGCCGACATCACGGACGCGAGCGCGCTCGGCATCGTCGAGATGGGGGAGACCCGGTATCTCTGCCGCGAGGTGCTGCTGTTCGGCAAGGTGGAGCGGCTCATCGTCGCGCAGGCCTCGCGTACCGAGAGCTCGGTGTTCGCCGACATGGCGCTCTCGTTCCTGCAGCGCCTCATCGCCCTGGACCTGCTCAAGCGCCGCGACGAGATCGTCGCCACGCGGCGCCTCCGCCGCAGGCTGCTGCGCGACCTGCTGACCGGCGCCGGCGCGCCGGAGGAGCTGACGGCGCTGGTCTCGGAACACGGCGTGGACCTGGACAAGCCGTGGCGCGTCGCCATCTGCGAGTTCGGCGCGGGGCGCCGCGGCGGCCGCAGTGCCGACGAGCTCGAGGACATCATGGTGGAGGCGATCGACACGTTCTGCGGCGACCGCGTCATCGCGTTCCTCAGCCGGCCCCGGGCCACGTCCATCGCCGTCCTGCTGCCGGACGGCTACCCCTCCGTCGGCGACGGCAGCGCGCGTGACCTGCTGCTCGTCCTCAAGACGTTCTGCGCCGGCGAGCCGTACCGCGTCAGGCTGGCCATCGGGTCGTCGGACGCGCACCGCACGGCCGGCGCGGGCCCCAAGGCCATCCAGGAGGCCGACGACGCAGTGCGGGTGGCGGAGCAGGGCGGCGGCGCCGAAGGGGTCGTCCTCTTCGAGGAGCTCAGCGCCCGGTTCCGACTGCTGCAAGGCCAGAGCCCGGACGCGCTGGTGGACATCGCGCGGCGCACGATGGTCCCGCTGCTCGAGTACGACGCGCGCCGGCACACACACCTCGTGGACACCCTGCGCACGCTGCTCGACAACCACTTCGCAGTGCAGCCCACCGCCGAGGCGCTCTTCATCCATCGCAACACGCTGCTCAAGCGTCTGCGCCGGATCGAAGCGCTGCTCGGGGTGGACCTCACCGACATCGACGACATGATGGAGCTCTACTTGGGCATGCGCGCGCTTCAGCTGGTCGGCGAGGCCGCGGCGATGGGGACGGCGCCGCGGCGGGGGCCGCGGACGGCGGTCAGTCCGCCGGCTTGAGGGCGAGCTCGACCGCCTCGGCGGGCGTGGTCGCTCGCCGCACTCCGTCGAGCTCGCCGCCCTCCGGCATGGCGATCCGCCAGGTGTCCAGCAGGACGACCGGGCGGCCGAGGCTGCGCGCGAGGCCGATCTCGCTGAGCGTGCCCCAGGCGCCGCCGAGCGCGATGACCACGTCGCCGCTTGCCACCACACTCAGGTTGCGGCCGTGCCCGATGGCGCTGCAGACCGTGTAGGTGATGTCCGGGGCGGCGCGCCGCCGGTCGTCCTCCGGCAGGATCCCGATGGAGACTCCGCCGCCCTTCTTCACGCCGCGAGCGACGGCCTCCATCACGCCCTCGCGGCCACCGCAGACGACGATGAGGCCGCGCCGCGCGAGGAGCTCGCCGAGCTCCTCTGCCTTCGCGGCCAGCTCGGCGCCGGCGCGGCTGGCGCCGATCACGCTCACGTACCTGGGCTCGCTCATGACTCCTCCTCGGCCGGCGCCGGCGCCGGCGGCGCGAAGCGGCCACGCCGGGCCGCCTTGTCCTCGGCCTCTCGCCGCAGGCAGGCCCAGGGCTTGCGCCCGGGGGAGCCGTAGAAGATGCGGAAGTCCGGCCTGTACCCGCGGCCTTCGTAGAGCCGCGTCGCGACCTCGTTGCCGGTGTCGACGCCGATCTCCACGTCCTCGACGCCCAGTCGCTCGAGCTCCTCGTCCACAGCGTCCATGAGCGCGGAGCCCACTCCGTCTCCGCGCTCCGCTTCGTCCACCACGAGCGTGGCCAGCAGCGCGTGCTTGTCGCCCGTGTACCACACCGGGTCGGGCCCCTCGACGCAGACGAACGCGTAGCCGGCCGGCCTCTCGCCGCTCCACGCGACCAGCACGAAGCCGTCGCCGGCGAGCTCGGTGAGCATCTCCTTGCGCTCGAGCTCCCACGACTCGTCCGAGGGACGTACCGGCACGGCAGCGTGCGGCAACGACGCGATGTGGTCCATGAGCTGCTTCCAGAGGGGAGCGACGAGCTCGATGTCCGCCGCGTCAAGGGGTTCGATGCGCAGGTCGCCGGCCATGTCGTCCTCCAGGGGTGGGTGCCCGGTGAGCCTATCGCACGCGCGGGCGAGGCGCGCCGGCGTGCTGCGAGCGCCGTACGCACAGGGGCCCCGGCCTCTTCCGGCCGGGGCCCCTTCTGGTCTCGTCCCGTCCGCCGCCTACCTGATGACCAGTCGCGCGGACGTCGTCTTCACCGCGACGTTGCCGGCCAGGTCGGTGGCCAGCACGCGCCAGGTGTAGGTCCCCGCCTTGAGCTTGGCGGTGTACCGGTAGCTGAGCGGGACGTTGGTCGCCCTGGAGCCCAGGGCGACCGTCTTGACGACCTTGGTCCGCAGGCGGATCTGCAGCTTGAGGGTCGCCCTGCCGCAGCCCGGCACCGCGTCGCTCGCGCGGTACTTGAGCGTCACCTTGGCGCCCTTCCTGCACGCTCGCCCTGGTGGCCGTGGTCCACGGCTTGCCGCTGTCGATGTTGATCCAGCCGGCGTCGTGGGGTCCTTCCTCGCGAGCGAGTCCATCGCGTAGTACTGCACGTGATGGGCGCCCTCGGTCGTGACCGGCACGTCCACGCTGGCCTCGCCGGAGGTGCTCCAGGTGGCGCCTCCGTCGAGCGTGTAGTGGATCGTTCGTCCGGTGCCCACGCCGCCGCGAGGCAGTGAGGGTGAACATCTGCGGCAGCGCCGTCCAGCCGCTGCAGCGCGTCCGGCGCGAACGCGTAGGTGCACGCGCTGAGCGGGCTCGTCGGCCCGATGACGGTGACGCTGAAGGTCTTGTCCGGCGTCTCCCGGTTGCCGGCCTTGTCCGTGGAGCGGTAGGCGACGGTGTGGGTGCCTTGCGCTCAGCACGACGCTCGTGCCGGTGGTGTACGCGGCCGCTCCGTCGACCTTGTACTCGGTCCTGGCGAGTCCGCCCGTTATGCCCGACGTCGCGTCGGTCGGCGTGGAGCGTGACGGTCAGCGGAGTCATCGCGGAGGCTGAGGTGGTCGTCGGTGGTGACCGGCGCCACGGAGTCGATGTTGACCCAGCCGGCCGTCGTGGGTGGTCTCGGTCGTCGAGGAGTCAGAGGCGTAGTACTTGATCTGGTGCGCGCCCTGCGCGCTCACGGAGAGGTCGACCGCTCGCGCCGACGGTGGTGGTCCACGTCGCGCCGCCGTCCTGGCTGGTAGTAGATGGTGAGGCCCGTGCCGCTGCCGGCCGGAGGCGGTGACGCGTCACCGACTGCGTGCTGGTCATCCAGCCGCTGGTCGCGTCGGCTGCGAAGCTCGCGTAGGTCGCTGAGCTGGCGGGCGCGCCTGGCGGCGGACGGTCACGGTGAAGGTCTTGTCGGGCTCTCCACGTTGCCGGCGTTGTCGGTGGAGCGGTAGGCGACGGTGTGCGCGCCGAGCGTGGAGAGCACCACGGTGGTGCCGGTCGTGTAGGTCGCTGCGGCGTCGACCTTGTACTGGGTCTTGGCCGACCGCCGTCATGCCCGACGTCGCGTCGGTGGGCGTGAGGGTGATCGTCGCGGGTAGTTGACCAGTGACACGCTGAGGTGGTTGTCGCGTGGTGCGACGGCGTGACGGAGTCGATGTTGACGTAGCCGGCTGTGTGGATCGGCCTCGGTGGCCGAGCGAGTCGTGGCGTAGTACTTGATGCTGGTGAGCGCCCTCGCGCGCTGACGGTGATGTTCGCGCTGGTGTCGAGCGGTGGAGGCCCAGGTGCGCGCCGCCGTCCTGGCTGAAGTAGATCATCCTGGTGGCGCCGTCGCCGGCCGGCGCCGGTGACGCGTGACGGTCTGCGCGGTGTGTCTTCCAGCCGCTCGTGGCGCGTCGGGCGAGAAGCTGTAGCGTGCACGCGCGTGGTCGGGATGCGCGAGGTCGTAGGCCTTGAGGCAGACGTTCGCGTTGGCCGTCGTAGGTGGTGCAGGTCGTACCAGCTGGTGCCGTTGGCGCCGTAGTACACTGGCCGGCTGCGGCCTGGCCGCGCAGTACTTCTCCGACCGGGCTCCTCGTCGGCGAGTGGCCACCCCAGCCGGCGTGTGAGCGACGGCGACTACAAAGCTCGCCCCGCCCGTCAGCGGGTCCGCGGGCAGCGCCACGGTGTGGTAGCCCATCTGCGGCAGGGTGCCGGAGGTGAGCTTGGTCAGGCTCGTGAGCGTCGGGCCCTCCCAGACCTCGTAGGCCGTGTTCGGGCGCCAGGGCGTAGAAGCCGACGGCGTTCAGCATGGAGGTCCGCCGTGGCGGTGTAGACGTTGGCGCCCCAGTGCGGTGTGCCGGCGCCGTACCCGATGTAGCCGGTCACGCCGAGCGGGTCGTACTGGTAGATGGCGCCGTAGTTGGCCGCGGGCTGGGCCGCCTCGAACGTGTACACGTTGTTCGAGTAGTGGTGCCCGCCTCGGTGTACCGCGGGCGAAGCGCGTGTCGTAGTAGGAGACGTAGAAGTAGCCGCCGGCGCCCCAGCTGCTGCCCCAGCTGTTGCGCACGATGAAGGCGCCGTTGCCGGCCGCCGCGGTGGAGAAGTTGCGCGGCCGCGTAGGCGTCGTCCCACCCGACCACCAGGACGTCGTGGTTGGGGTGCGCCGGTGCCGGTGTAGTAGTAGGCGTGCGTCGCGGCGTTGTAGGAGGCGTCGACTCCAGCCAGCATGCGTGACGTCCACGCCGCCGTAGGTGGTGACGGCGTACTTGATGCGGTCGTTGTCGGTGGCGGAGCGCGCGGCCGGACCACATGTCGACGTTCTGCACGTGCCGTCGCGGCGTCGAGACCGGCGGGCGTGACGCTGTCGCCGTAGGCGTCGCTCGGCCTCCGAGCACGGGACCGCCCCAGCGCGACGAGGTAGGCGGTCGCCATGTCGGCGTTGCCGCCGGCGTCGTACTTCTGCGCGGCCGTGGTGGCGCCGCCCATGTTGAACCCGCTGGTGAGGGCCATGTTGTCCTCGCTGAGGTCGAGCGTCTCACCGGGGAGCGAGGACGACTCGAGCGATCCGGTGGATCCCGAAGGTCCAGCAGGTGCCGCAGGCGCCCTGGTTGCGCACGGCCGTGAGCTTGCCCAGCGTGCGCAGGTCGTACGCTGGCGGGGTAGGCGCCGACGGCGCCGGAGGACGACGGGAGCGGCGGGGCCTGCGTAGCCGATCACCGGCGAGGGGACCTGGCCGAGCCCGCGCGGGCTCGCGACGTCGAGCACGGGCTGCAGGTCGCCCATGGCTTGCCAGAGGACGAACGCGGGGTTGAGCGGTGCGGTCCGCAGCTCGGGCGCCGCGGCCTGCGGTATCGCCGGTGCCGCTTGCGCCGCCGGCGCGAGCCAGCAGCACTACCGGCGGCCACCGCGATGATCGCTGCCTTCCAGTGAGCGCGCCGGTGTCCGGCCATGGCCCCCCCTCCTCGGTCGACTCGCCGGACGTCCACTCAGCAGGCCCCGGGTGAACGACCTGCGAAGCAGTATCGGCAGACCACGACAGCCTCAACCAGGTCAGCTGTCAGGGGACGACGGTTTCGGTCGCGATTCGCCGAGCGCAAGCTGCTGGCCGCAGGCAGGGATCAGATCGCGCTCGTTCTGACCGCCCGCCGGACGCCCGTCACCCCGCCCGGCCGGGCGGGGTGACGGGCGTACCTGTCTCCAGCACGGCGCTGAGGAGAGCGACGGCGCCGCCCTTACTGAGCGGCTCGTTGAGGTTGCCGCACTTGGGGCTCTGCACGCAGCTGGGGCAGCCGTTCTCGCAGGGGCACTCGGCGATGAGCATGCGCGCGGCGGCGGCGAGGCTCTCGAACGCGTCGTAGCCTCGCCGCGAGAGCCCGATGCCGCCGGGATAGCCGTCGTAGACGAAGATGCTCGGCGTGTCGGTCTGCCAGTGCCAGGGGGTGCTCAGGCCGCCGATGTCCCAGCGGTCGCACATGGCGTACAGCGGCAGGAGGGCGATCATCGCGTGCTCGGCGGCGTGCAGGGCGCCCGGCGCCGCCCGGTCGTCGGTCTCGGAGAGAGCAGAGACGGCGCCGTCCAGAAGCGGCTGTGGCAACGCCAGCCAGAACGCCTGCGTGGTGAACGTCTGCTCGGGCAGGTCCAGGGTCGTGGTGTCGATGACGTGGCCGTCGGTCATGTCGCGGCGCTGGTAGGCGATCACCTGCTCCGTCACCTCGAGTTCGCCGGCGAAGAGCACGGCGCCGGGCAGGTCCCGGGAGTCCGCCTGCCCGGCGATCGCCACGTTCTTGTCGGTCTTGGCCTGCGTGTAGTAGCTGCCGTCGAAGTCGTCGACCATGACCGTGTGCGTCTCGAGGTCGAGGTGCTGCACCAGGTAGCTGCGGCCGAGGTGGAGGTACACCGCGCCGGGGTGGCAGAAGCGGAACACGCGCTCTTGCTCCACGGTTCCGATGATCTCGCCCTGGCGCGCCTCGACGATGGCGAACTGCTCGTTGCTCGCCGTGCGCAGGCCGATGGCGGCAGCGGGGGAGTAGGGGTGGGACCAGACGAGTCCGTCCTTGCGCCGCCGCAGACGGCCGCCCTGGGCGAGCCGCTCGGCCTGCAGCAGACCCTGCTCGCCGAAGTACCGTTCGTCGGCCGGCGTGATCGGCCGCTCGTAGGCGGCCGCCTGCAGGTGCGGCCCGCTGATGTGCGGGTTGTGCAGGTCGATGATCGCCTCCTCGACGTCGCGGTCCAGCAGGCGGCCCGGCTCGCGCATGAAGTACTGGTCCAGAGCGTCCTGGCCGGCCACCAGCACGGCGTAGCCGTGCCCGGACCGGCCGGCCCGCCCCCAGCGCTGTCGCAGGCTCGTGATCGTGCCGGGGAAGCCGGTGACGAGCGAGACGTCCAGGCTGCCGACGTCGATGCCGAGCTCGAGCGCCTGCGTCGCGACGACGGCATCGAGCTCATGGTCGAACAGGCGCCGCTCGATGTCGCGCCGCTGCTCCGGTGTGTAGCCGGCGCGGTAGGGCTGGACCCTGTCCGCCTCGCCGCGCCGGCCGCGGTCCTCGAGGCGGCGGCGGACGTTGCCGTACACGAGCTCCGCCGCCTTGCGCGTCGGCGCGAACGCGATCACGCGCGCCCCGGAGAGCACGCACTCGGCGGTGATGTAGCTCGCCTCGGCGAGCGCGCTCCGGCGCACGCCGGCGGCTGGGTCTTCGAGTGGCGGGTTCCACAGCACGACCGTCCGTTCCGGTCGCGGCGCCTGGTCCTCGTCCACCACCTCGAACCGCGTGCCGACCAGCCGCTCGGCCAACTGCTGCGGGTTGCCGATGGTCGCCGAGGTGAGGATGAACCGCGGGTCGGCGCCGTACTGCGCGCAGAGCCGCCGCAGGCGCCGTACCACCTGGGCGACGTGGCTGCCGAACACGCCCCGGTAGACGTGCGCTTCGTCGAGCACCACGTAGCGGAGCTGGTGCAGGAACTCCGCCCAGCGCTCGTGGCTCGGGAGGATGCCGATGTGCAGCATGTCCGGGTTGGTGAGGAGGATGGTCGCGGTACGCCGCAGCAGCGGGCGCTGGTCCTGCGGCGTGTCGCCGTCGTAGATCGCGGGGATGACGCCGGGGACGCGGAGGCGGGTGAGCTTGCGGGCCTGGTCCTGGGCGAGCGCCTTGGTGGGGAAGAGGAAGAGCGCCCTCGCCTGCGGCTCCTGCGTGAAGGTCTCGAGCACGGCCAGCTGGTAGCAGAGGCTCTTGCCGCTCGCCGTGCCGGTGCTGACCACCACGTCGTGGCCGGCCGCCAGCAGGTCGCGGGCGGCGGCCTGGTGGCCGTACAGCGTGGTGACGCCGGCCGCGGAGAGCGCTTCGCGCAGCGCGGCCGGCAGATCCTCGGGCAGGCCGGCGGCGCGGCCGCGCCGCGCCGCCTCGTGTACCACCTCGACCACCTGCTCGTGCCCGCCGCCCGTGAAGAGCTTGCTCAGGGCACGGGCGGCAGCGGGTGTCATGCCGGTGTCGTGGTCCACGGCTCCATCCTAGCCGCGCCTCCGCCCCTCTAACGGCAGAAGAGGCGCTTCTGCGCCCCTTCACCTGCCCTCTCGTGTGCCTCCGGTGCTACTGCGTGCGACGTCCGACATCCATGGTGAACAGCCAGACGGCGCCGTCGACGCCCTGGAAGCCGGCTTCGGTCTTGTACGCGCCGACCCCGAGGTCGCGGAAGTTCTTGGTGAGGATCACGGCCCGGTGGGCGGCGGAGTCCATCCACCCGTAGACCTGCCTGTCCTTGCGGCCAGCCTTCATGTCGTCCCCGTACATCACGACGTAGGGACTCGAGTAGAGGCCGGCGCCCCAGAAGATGTTCTCGCCGGCCTTCCAGTAGGTGTAGCCCTGGCGGCTGTAGCCGTAGCGGACGATGCGCGAGGACCAGGACTCTCCCTGCGGGTTCTGCGAGTCATGGCCGAAGTAGTCCAGTTCGCCCATCTCGGCGGAGTGGCCGCGGGAGGACTCGATGAGCTTGCCGTTGACCCGGAGCTGCGCGAGGCCGCGCTTGGCGCGCTCCTTGTTGATCAGCGTGACGAGCTGCTTCTCGTAGTTGCTGAGCTGGGTGGAGGCAAGGGCGGGCGCCGCAAGGAGGAGGGTACCGACCACGATTGCCAAGACGATCAAGATGCCTTTCGGCGACTTCATGTGTGACACGCCCCCGAGCCGGACTGGGTTTCTCTCTCTCGCATGGATCGCTCCTCCGCGATCCTCGCAGTCACTGGTATCGGCCCTGATCCCGATTGGTTGAGGCTGTCCGGGTCGGTTCTGTCGCCCGGGGTGGCAACACGTGCTCAGACTCGAAGTGCGTGGAAATCACGGCTGTGCTCTGGAAGATACGTTCAGACACGTAGGAGCCGCTCGCAGGGCCGTCGCGAGCGCGTGCTCGGCAGCGTGCGGGACGAGGTGAAGAGAGGACCTCAGGACTCCCGATGAGACCCGAGAAGGATCGGTCAGTCGTTCTTGCCGGGCTTGTCGGGCCTGTCCGGCGTATCCGGCTTCGCGGACTGCGCGCCCGCGTTGCCGCCCTGGTTGCCGGCGTTGGCTGAGCCTCCGGAGGCGGACGAGCCGCCCTTGGTCGCGTTCGCGGCGCCGGCGCCGTTGCCGCTGGACGACCCCTGTTCGCCGGATTCGCCGTGCGCCCTGCCGGGCGTGGCGGCCCTGTCGGCCTTGCCCGCCGCCCTCTCGCGGGCCTTGGCGGCCTTCTTCTCGGCGGCGCGCTCGCGTGCGGCCGTGCTCCTGGCGGCGCCGGCGAGCGATGCGGAGTCGTTGCGGGCGGACGCGCCGGCGGTCTTGCCGGCCGCCTTGCCGGCCGCCTTCTCGTCCTTGTGGGCCTGCGCCTGCGCCGGCGGACCCGCGGGCTTGTGGTGCACGCGGGGCAGCACGCCCGCCTCGTAGGCGGCCACGCCACCGCCGGCCGCGCAGGTCGCGGCCACCACCACGGCGGCGAGCTTGACGGCGGCGACTCCGCCGACCTTGGCGAGCAGGCCGCCGGCGGCCAGCGAAAGGCCGGCGGAAGAGCCTGCCGCGCCGGCGCCGCCTGCCGCCGCTCCTGCGGCCGTGGCTCCGGCGGAAGCGCCGCTCGCGGAGGCGCTGGCGACGGATGCCCCGGCGGCTCCGCCGCCTGCCGCTCCGCCGGCGCCCGCTGCGGCCCCGGCGCCGGCCGCTCCGCCCGCACCGGCGGCCGCAAAGGGGAACCCCCCGTGGAGCGCGGCCGGCAGAGGCGCTTCGTGCAGGAACATGCCGATGCCGATGCCCGCGGCGCTCCACTTCTCGATGTCGCGCGAGCCGGGCTGGCTTTGGGTGAGCTCGAGGTAACGGGTGCGGAACGCCTCGCGGGCGCGGAACAGCAGAGTCTCCGTGGCGCCGCGCGAGACGTCGAGGATCTCGGCCATCTCGTCGTGCCGCAGGCCGTGGATGTCCTTGAGGATGAGCACGGTGCGATGCCGCTCGGACAATCCGGCGAGCGTCTGCTCCACACGGCGGCCCATCTCGGCCTGCTCGAAGGTGTCGATCGGCATCGCGGGGGAGTCACTGTTCAGGTCGTCGATGTCCCCGTGCTGCTTGCGCGTGCGCAGGTGGTCGTAGCTCGCGTTGACGGCCACGCGGTACAGCCAGGGTGTGAGATGAGGGCCGCTGACCGGCGACTCGGGGAGCTTGCGGAACGCCTTGATGAAGACGTCCTGGGTGATGTCGCAGGCGTCTTCGGGCGACTGCACGATGCGCAGCGTCAGATTGTAGATGCGCATCCGGTACCGCTCGTAGAGCTGCTCGAAGGCGTCGCGTCGCCCGGCGCGGAGTCCGTCGACCAGCAGAGCCTCCTGGTCGGCGGACCATCTCGCCGCGCCGCTCGCCCCTTGCGCTTCTGAGACGATGGTCGCCATACGCGTAGAGTATCGGCACCGGCCAGGATTGCTGCAGTTGCCCCACGGCGTACGGCTTGCGGCCCGCGGGCGGCCGATGTAGCTTGGGTCGCGACATGCACACAAGCCCGGCCAATCAGCGTCGGCGGCAACGAACCCGTCAGCGCACCCAGATTGCCCGCCGGCGTGTGGTCGCGCTGGTCGTCCTCGTGACCCTCATCACAGTAGCCGTGTGGGTCGCGTACGCCATCCCCGGCCAGACGCCTGCCCGCGTTCCCGCGAGCGCCGCCGAGCCCTCGTTCGGGGCCGAGGTGCGCTCGGACGAGGCGGTCGTCGTGGCCGGCGTGGAGGGCGTGGACGTGCTGCTCCCGGTGGCGCAGCAGGTCACCACCGCCGTCGCGTTCCACCCGGTGGACAGCGGCGACGCCGTCCCGTTCACGCCAGTCGGCGACCGGCTCGGTGGCGGCGGCCTCGGCCAGAAGCTCGCCGACATCTTCGCCGGCGGCGGGGGAGTGCAGTACTACCTCATGGGCGGCGAGGGCGGCGAACCGTCGGACTCCACCGCGGGCCTCGACATCGGCGCGGTCCCGGGCTCACCCGTGCTCAGCCCCGTGGACGGCAAGGTGACGGCGGTCAAGCAGTACAAGATCCTCGGCCGCTACAACGATGTCGAGATCGACGTGCGCCTCGCGGACGACCCGTCCCTCCTTCTCATCATCACGCACATCGCCAAGCCCAAGGTGCAGATCGGCGACGTGGTGCATCCCGGCACCTCCACCCTGGGATCGGTGCGCGGCTTCTCAGGCTCGCTGGATCAGGCGCTGAGCCAGTACACCTCGGACAACGGCGACCACATCCAGCTCATGGTCCTGCGCGTCGACACGGAGCTCGGCGGCCTGTGAGCGGCACGGTCCCCGAAGCCACCCGCGCCATCATCGGCGGGTCCGGGTCTCTCGCCGCCGAGTTCCCCGGCGGCCTGCACCCGGACGCCCGCGTCCTGGAGACGGACCTGGTCTTCGAGACGCCGTGGGGCGACAGCCCGCCGTTCACGCTCTTCGAGCTCGGCGGGCAGCGTGCGCTGCACTGCAGGATGCACGGCTGGCGCAAGGGGGTCTCACGCGGACGCGCTTCGCGTCAGGTGTTCAGCGTGTTCCACCGCGCAGGCGTGCGCAGGATCCTCTCGGACGCCGGCGTCGGCAGCCTCAACCACCTGCTCGACCCGGGCGACCTCGTGGTGGTCGACGACTTCGTCGACATGACCACCGACCGCGACCGCTACGGCGTCGTGGCCGGCGATCACCTGCTCATCATGCGCGACGCGGTGTGCGTCACCGGCCGCGAAGCGCTGGTCACGGCCGCGCGCCGCCGCGCGCCGGAACGGCGCGTCTTCACACGCGGCACCTACGTGGTGACGGAGGGACCGCGCTTCGAGTCGCCCGCCGAGGTCCGGTTCCTGCAGACGCTGGGTGACGTGGTCGGCCAGAGTTTCTGCCCCGAGGTGTGGCTCGCCCGCGACATCGGGGCCTGCTACGCGGGGGTCTACCTCATCGTCAACTACGGGGAGGGCGTGGTGCGCGAGTGGGAGCACGAGGTGCTCGCGCAGATCTTCCACGAGGACGCCGGCCTCATGGGCCGCATCCTGCTGGACGCCCTGGCGGCCCTGCCGCCCGACGACGACTGCCACTGCCGCGAGCTGCGCAAGCCGACGCTGCTTCGCTGAGCGCCCGGGCCCGTGGGGCTCCGCCTCCCGGGACACCACCTGCCTGATCACCGCGTCATTCCGGCTGCCGTCGTTCCGGCCGCCGTGTCAGTCCGGCCGGCGCGTCACCCCGTCAGCGCCCAGGCGAGCACGGCGATCGTGTTGAACAGCGCGTGCATCGTGATGTTGGTCCAGAGCGATCCCGTGTGGTGGTACGCCCACGCCAGCACGAACCCGAGCGCCGCGAGCGGCAGGAACACGTCGAGCTGCAGGTGCGCCGCCCCGAAGATCGCGCCGGAGATCAGCGCTCCCCAGACCCACCCGAACGAGTTGGCGAGCCCGCGGAAGAGAAAGCCACGGAAGAGGATCTCCTCGAACACCGGCGCCATGATCACGGCGACCAGGACGAACATGGCGGCCCCGACGGCGGTGTGCGGGAACGCGCTCACGATGGCCTGCTGCTTGGGGTGCACGATCATGTCGTGGACGATGCCCGCCGCGTACACGCCGCCCAGGCCCGCCGGCACCACCCACAAGTAGGCGCGGGTGGGGCGCCGGAAGCCCCACAGCACGAGCGACCTGCCGGCGCTCCTCAAGGAGAACAGCCAGGCCGCGAGCGCCTGCCAGCCGTAGAGCACAAGCGAGCTCAGCGCGATGGCGATCGCGCTGGCCGTCGTCACGGGTTCGCTGGCCGAGGGAGTCCCGCCGGCGAAGATGGACGCGATCTGCAGCAGGGCTTGCGGGGCGGCGCCGGCCACGAGGCCGGCGACTGCCGCGCCCCAGCGCCAGTCCGCCCGGGGCAGGTAGAACGGCTCGCCCGGGCGCGCCGCCTTGGAGGGCGGCCGCTGCGGCTGCGGCTCGCCGGCCGCGCTCAGGAGGGGCGGCCACTGCTCGCCGCCCGCCGGAGGGGCGTCGGGCCAGGGGCCTCCGTCCGCGGCCGGCGGCGCCTGCGGCCAGCTCCGGCCGTCCGCCGGCGTCCAGGGTGCGGCGCCCGGCGGCCATCCGTCCCCGCCCGGCCGGGGCACTTCAGGCGGGGGGACGTGCCGGTCGCCGTCCGGCGTGCCGGACGCGCCCTGCGCGTCGTGCCTTTCCCCGTCAACGTCGATGACTGCTCCCTCCGTTTCGCTTCCACCCTACCGGGAAGCACACGAGAATGGGATTCCTCAGCGGTCCACAGCGTACGCGTACCCGTTATCTGGTCGAAGTTCCTCACGCCGTCGATGAATGCGGCTACATCATGGACGAGATCATCGGCCGCGGACCGCAGTACGCGCACATGTTCTGGTGGGGCTGCATGGTCGGAGACCACCGGGCCTGGGCCTGGCTGGACGGTGCGGGCCGGGAGGAGGTCCTCGAGGAGGCTCTGCCTCCGGTGCTGCGCGCCCGCGCCATCGTCCACCGGGTCTCGCACATCGACGGACCGGAGCTCCGCGACTGGCACGACGCACACGACGTCGCCGGCCGCTGAGGGGGACGTTTTGCCCGGGTCCCTGTGGCCTGCTATACTGCCCCGCCGTGGCCGCGCCCGGTCTGGCAGCAGCGTGGAGGGCGGTAGGGAGGCG
>CAVVGY010000005.1:0-466430 GCA_963747935.1 uncultured Thermoleophilia bacterium
GTTGCCATTCACCCTTGACGCGATCGACAGGCAGATTGTGTCTCTTCTTCATAGAGGACGGCCGCACTTCGTCGGCCGAGATCACCCGGCGCATCGGGCACGTCTCCGAACGCGCCGTGCGCTACCGCATCGAGCGCCTCATCCGTACAGGCGTCATCCGCGTGAGCGCCATCGTCATGCCCCAGGCCGTCGGCTCCCCGTCATCGGTGACGTCCTCGTCGATGTCGCCCCCGGCAAGCTGCAGGACGTCGCCGCACAGCTGGTCGAGTTCCCCACGGTGAGCTACGTGGCGGGGTCGGTCGGCGGAGGGCGACCTCAGTGTGCAGGTCTACGCCCGCGACACCGAGGAGCTCCTCCGCTTCGTCAATGAGGTCATCGGCAAGGTCCCTGGAGTCACGCGCACCAAGCTCGCGATGGTGCCGTGGAAGCTCAAGGATGTCTATCAGTGGCACGTACCGTCGGAGGCCGCTGAAGAAGGGAGGGCGATCGACTGAGCGGTGCTCCTGCGTACCCGTATCGTCAACCACGCATTCGCCGGCACTGGGGCCATTCCGGCGCAACGTTGAAGCAAGGGGGGAATTTGGCTGAAGAACTAGCCTTTGCCCGCAAAGCCAGCGGCCTCGTCCGCGGCCTCTCCATGTGGGACGCGTTCGGCGTCGGCTTCATGAACCAGGGACTCACGCCGTCCATCTGGGTCATGACCAGCCTCGGTGTCGGCGTCTACCTCGGCGGTAACCTCATCTGGGCCACGCTCATCTCGATGGTCCTCGCCGGCATCGGGTTCCCGATCGTCTGGGGCGTGCTCGGCGGCTCGATGCCCCGCTCGGGCGGCGAGTACATCTACAACTCGCGCATCATCCACCCCATCGTGGGTATCGGCGAGTCGTTCGGTAACGCCTTCGTGTGGATCATGTGGATCTACGTGCTGGCGCCCTGGACGGCCGACCCCGGCATGGTGATGATGTCGCAGTTCATGAACTGGACCTGGCTCTACAACCCTGAGACGGAACAGTTCTTCGGCAGCCTCAGCTACACCTGGGGCGCCTTCGTCATCGCCACCGTGGCGAACATCATCGCCTTCCTGTTCGTGGTGTTCGGCATCAAGTGGTTCGCGCGCATCCAGAAGGTCGTCATGATCTTCGGCATCGGCGGCTGCGCCGTGCTGCTCGCGGCCATCAGCTACTACGCGCTCAAGCTCGGCCAGACCGGGTTCGTGGAGAGCTGGAACGCCACCGCCGCCACGTACGGCTCCATCGACTACGCGGGCTTCCTCGCGGCGGCCGGCGAAGAGGCCGGCCAGGCCATGCCGACCACGTGGAACTGGTTCGACACCTTCGGCGTCATGGTCGCCGGCTCGTGGCTGTTCGCCTACAGCTACTGCATCACGTTCATCGCCGGCGAGGTCAAGCGCCCGGACAAGACCATCATCCTGTCCAACCTGTTCGCCATCATCGTCCCCGGCGTGTTCATGCTGTGGGCGGCCATCGCGCTGTACGGCCTCGTCAAGTTCGACTTCTTCAGCGCCACGCAGTTCGTCGACAACGCCGGCACGCGACCTCGGCGGGGCCTACACCGTGCCGTGGAGCACCAACTTCCTCGGCATCCTCGGCATGGTGACCACGAACAAGGTCATCATGTTCATCTCGGTGCTCTCGTTCCTGGCGTTCAACCTCTGGTGGATCGCCCTCAGCTACCTGGCGTTCCCGCGCATCATCTTCGCCTGGGGCATGGACCGCATGGGCCCCAAGTGGTTCACGGACATCAACCCGCGCTTCGCGAGCCCGGTCAAGAACCACGTCCTGTGCTTCGTGCTCGGCCAGATCATGATCGCCGTGTACGTCTTCTGGCAGAACGAGGCCATGCAGGGCCTCGCCGTGACCGCCCTCGAGATCTTCTCGGTGTTCGGCGTCACGGCCATCGCCGCCCTGCTGTTCCCCTACGTCAAGCGCGCCAAGGGGATCTGGGACGCGTCGCCGTACAAGACCTGGAAGATCGCCGGCATCCCGGTGGTGACGATCGGCGCCATCGTCGACATCATCTACCTGGGCATCCTGGCGTACTTCTTCTTCTTCCTGCCCGACCCGGCCAAGCGCCTCGAGGGCTTCACCGACCAACACCGCGATCCTCATCGCCGTGACGTGGATCGCCGGCATCATCTGGTACCTGTTCTGGAAGCAGCGCAGCAAGAGCGTGGGCGTCGACGTCTCGATGACCTACGGGGAGTTGCCGCCAGAGTGATCTGCTAGTACTTTGAGGGGGTGAGGGCGCTCGCCCTCACCCCCTCTCTGGCCTTTGGAGTGTGTAGATGAACAAGCTTTTCATGGTCACCGACATCCACGGCTCGAACGTGTGCTACCGGAAGTTCCTCAACGCGCTTCCGATCTACGGAGTCGACCTGGCCGTGCTCATGGGTGACCTCACCGGTAAGGTCCTCGTGCCGCTCGTCGACAAGGGCGGGGACCAGTGGGAATGCACCCTTATGGGGCAGTACCGCGAGATCAACGGTCAGGAAGAACTCGCGGACATCAAGAAGACCGTCGAGAACGCCGGGTACTACTGGGTGCACCAGACGCGCGCCGAGTTCGACGAGACGCGTGCCGACCCGGCCAAGATCGACGTGCTGTTCAAGAGCCTCGTGTTCACGCGCGTCCAGGAGTGGCTCGACCTCGCCGACGAGCGTCTCGAGGGCAAGCCGTACCAGATGTACATGGCTCCGGGCAACGACGACTGGTTCGTCATCGACGACATGATCGACAACGCCAAGCTCGTGCACCCGTGCGACGCGCGCGTCGTGGAGGTCGACCATCACGAGATGATCACCTCGTCGGACTCCAACCCCACTCCGTGGCAGACGCCGCGCGAGATGAGCGAGGAAGACCTGGAGAAGAAGCTCCGCGAGCTTGCCGCGAAGGTCAAGAACCAGGAGACGGCGATCTACAACTTCCACGTGCCGCCGTACGGCTACTCGCTCGACCTGTGCCCCAAGCTGGACGAGAACCTCACCATGGCCGCCGACGAGAAGATCCACGCCGGCAGCGTCGGCGCCAAGCGCGTCATCGAGGAGTACCAGCCGCTGCTCGGCCTGCACGGCCACATCCACGAGTCGCGTGGCGCGCAGAAGGCCGGCCGGACGCTCCTCATCAACCCCGGCAGCGAGTACTCCGAGGGCATCCTGAAGGGCGTCATCATCATGCTCGACAAGAAGAAGGTCAAGGACTACGTCTTCACCTCCGGGTGAGCCGAGCGTAGACTCCATTCTTCGAACGCGACGCCGAACCCGGAAGGGGGCGATAGACACATATGGGACAGTTCATCCTGCCGAAGGACATCCCGCTCGACCGCTATCCCAAGCCCGAGGTCTTCCTCGAGGAGGGCAAGCGCATCGCGGAAGCGGCGCAGCAGGTGGGTATCATCATGCGCGTCATGGGCCCCCTCGCGCTCCACTACTACTTCCCGGACCAGATCGACCTGTACGCCAAGCTCGAGCGCCTGGGCGACCGGTACTTCACCGACATCGACTTCGCCGTCTACGGCAAGGGCCGCAAGGGCATGCGCAAGCTCATGGAGTCGCTCGGCTACGAGAACGACATGCAGACCATGGCGATGACCGGCCAGACCCGCCAGATCTACTTCGGCGGCAAGGTCCCCATGATCGACATCTTCTTCGACAAGCTCGACTACTGCCACGAGATCAACTACGACGGCCGTCTCGAGCTCGATCCCTGGAGCGTCTCGCTCGCCGACATCATGCTGCAGAAGCTGCAGATCTGGGAGATCAACGACAAGGACCTCAAGGACATCGAGTACCTCTTCACCGTGGCCGATTTCGGTGAGGACGACACGAAGAAGGTCAACGAGGGCTACGTCGCCCGGCGTCTCGCCGACGACTGGGGGTTCTGGTACACCGCGACCACGAACCTCGACCGCGTCAAGGACCACGTCGACGGCGTGGGCGCGCTGAGCGACGACCAGAAGGCCAAGATCAAGCAGAGGGCCGACGAGGTCCGCGCGCGCATCGACCGCGAGCCCAAGACCAAGAAGTGGGAGAAGCGCGCCAAGAAGGGCACCAAGAAGATCTGGTACAACACCGGGTTCTCCGACTGGTGAGACGCGGAGGCGGCCGGGCGCAGCCGGAGCCGCCGTCCGCTCCCTGAAGTGACGAGGGCCGGGATGCCTGCGGGCATCCCGGCCCTCGCTGCGTACGCGCCCCGGCCGGACCCCCGGCCGTGTGTCTGCTTAGTGCGCCACGAGCTCGCCCTGCTCCGCGAGCTTGCGCACGTCGGCGACCGTGGCTTCGAGGCGCTCGAGCACCGTGTCGATCTGCTCGTAAGTGATGATCGCCGGCGGCTGGATGCGCAGCGTCAGCGAGTTGAACAACGTGCCGCCGATGAGGACGCCGCGGCCGAACAGCCCCTGGCTCACGGCGTAGCCGATCTCCGGGTTCTTGAACTGCATGCCGATGAGCACGCCGAGGCCGCGGACGTCCTCGAAGAGGTCGTCGTAGGTCCTGGCCATCTCTTCCACGTGCGACTTGATGTAGGCGCCCTTCTCGGCCGCCTGCCCGGGGATGTCCTCCTCGATGGTGGCGTGGAGCGCGGCGATGCCCGCCGACGTCGCCATGGGATTGCCGCCGAAGGTGGTGGTGTGGATGTACGGGTTGTCGTACATCGTGGAGAAGACCTCTTCGGTGGCGATGAAGTTGCCGATCGGGATCACGGCTCCGCCGAGCGCCTTGCCCATGGTCATGATGTCGGGCGCCACGCCCCAGTGCTCCATGCCCCAGAGCTTGCCGGTGCGGCCCATGCCCGTCTGCACCTCGTCGGCGATGAAGAGGATGCCCCACTTGTCGCAGATCTCGCGCACCTTGGCGAAGTAGTCGGCCGGAGGGATGATCGCGCCGGCCTCACCCTGTACCGGCTCGGCGATGAAGGCGGCGATGTCGAAGCCGATCTGGTCGCAGATGGCCAGTTGCTGGTCGAGCGCGTCCGCGTCGCCGTAGGGCACGAAGCGCACGCCCGGCATGAGCGGGTAGAACGGCTCGCGGAACTCCCCCTTGCCGCTCACGCTGAGCGAGCCGAACGACTTGCCGTGGAAGCCGCGCGTGGTGGCGATGATGCCGAGCGTGTGGTTCGGCTTCTTGCGCCGCGCCCAGAGCTTGGCGAGCTTCATGGCGCCCTCGTTGGCCTCGGTCCCCGAGTTGCAGAAGAACGAGTACCGCAGGTCACCGGGAGTGGTCATGGCGAGCAGGTGGCTCAGGTAGCCCCGCATCGGGTCGAGCAGCTCCTGCGAGTGCAGCGCCTGGTGCTCGAGCTGGTCGCGGACCGCCTTGACCACGGTGGGGTGCCGGTGGCCGAGCATGTAGATGCCGAAGCCGCCCAGGCAGTCGATGTACTCCTTGCCGTGGATGTCGTAGAAGACCGATCCCTCGTCGGTCCACTCGACCGACGTGTAGTCGGTGGACACGGACTTGCGGTACTCCAGGATCCCCGGATTCACGTACTGGTCGAAGTTCGTCACGCAGTCGTTGACGACGGACTGCTGCTCCTCCGGCGTGAGTACGGTTTTCGCCATCAGATCGAGCGCCTTGCGCGATTCTCGCAATGCCTCTTGCTTGGCTGCGTCCTGCATTCGTTCCCCCTGACGTTGGCATACCACTGCAGAATCCCCTGACTTGCAGCGATATTCGGTCGTACATCCGAACTACTGGTCCACTCTACAGCGGCCGCTGGCGGGGTGCAACGGTCGCCGAGGGACGCCCGCGGCGGCGAGGCGAGCGGTGGTAGGGTGTGCTCCACGAGGACGTGTGATGGACCCGCAGCTCCCGACAGATGACCCGACAGCCCAGCTCTCGCCGACGGCGCGCAAGCTGGTGGCCGCCGCGCGCCGGCTCCTGGCCCGCGGCGGCTACGAGGCGCTCACCGTCGAGGCGGTGGCGGCTGAGGCCGGCGCCTACCGCGACTCGGTGCGGTACTACTTCGGCAGCAAGGCGGCGTTCATCGCCGCGGTCGTCGACTCGCTGAGCCACGACCAGAGCCTGAGCGCGGTCGCCGAGACGCAGGCGGCGGAGGGCGGCGACGAGCGCGTGCACGGTCTCGTCGCCGGCGACCGCCGCCTGGTGGACGACCGCGCCGCCTTCCGCGACTTCTTCGCGATCCTGCCGCACGTGGTGCTGGACGACGAACTGCGCGAGCGGGTCGCGGCGCTGTACGAGTGGTACCGCGACCTCTACGTGGAGGGCCTCGGCGACGCCACCGCCGTGGACGAGGCCCGCCTGCGCGCGTTCGCCTCGCTCATGGTCGCCATGACCGACGGGCTCGCCGTCCAGAAGCTCCTCGACCCGGACGGCGTGGAACTCGAGCCGCTGTTCACCCTCTGGGAGGACATGCTGCGGCGTACGCTGCTGCCGTCCGGCGGCTGACGGCGCTCCTCATTCACCGGACGGTGATGTCCCTGCTCGCGCGGCACATCACCGTCCGGTGACCATTCTTGCATCCGTCGCCCCGCGGACTCATTTACACGCCCCAAACCGTGTTGTAGGCTCGCGAGGTGTGTGGCGGCGCCGCATGGGGGGTTCCGCCAGGCCCTTCAGGGCCGGCACAGGGCATGCAAGTAGGAGGCAGGGGTTGTGGCGCAGGGCACGGTGAAGTGGTTCAGCAACGAGAAGGGGTACGGCTTCATCGAGCGGGAGGACGGTGACGACCTGTTCGTGCATTACTCCGAGATCACCATGGACGGCTACAAGACGCTGGTCCAGGGACAGAGCGTCGAGTTCGAGGTCACCCAGGGCGACAAGGGCCTGCAGGCCTCCACGGTGAGGCCCGTCGTCTAGTCGATGCACGTGCGTACAGGGGGCCCGCCGGCGGTACCCGCCGGCGGGCCCCCTTTCTTGTGGCCAATCTGAGGCTGGAGTAGGATATCCGTCCCGCTTCGGCGGCCCAGCAGGAGGAACGCGACATGATCTCCGAAGACGACGTCCGTTACGTCGCGCGCCTCGCCCGTCTCCGTCTCGAGCCGGACGAGGCGCCCCGTATGACCGGCGAGCTCGCAAAGATCCTCGCGCACATCGACAAGATGAGTGGACTCGACCTCGACGGCGTGCCGCCTACGGCGCACGTCCTCGACGTCGTCAATGTCACGCGCGAGGACAAGGAGCGCCCCAGCCTGCCGCGCGACGAGGCCCTGCGCAACGCTCCCGCCGTCAGCGACGACTGCTTCCGCGTGCCGAGGATGGGCTGACGTGACGGGGCTCGATCCGCTGCGCCTCACGGCGCGCGAGGCCAAGCACCTCCTCGTGGAGGGAGAACTCTCGTCCGCCGAGCTCGCCAAGGTCTACCTCGACCAGATCTCGGCTGTGGAGAGCAAGGTCCGCGCCTACATCCTGGTGACCACGGACAACATCGCCAAGTACTCGACCAAGGTCGACCGGGAGATGCAGGCGATGCGGGGCCCGCTGGCGGGCCTGCCCATCGCCGTCAAGGACAACATGGTCACCGAGGGCGTCACCACCACGTGCGCCTCGAAGATCCTCTCGAACTACCAGCCGGTGTACACGGCCACGGCCGTGCGCCAGGTGTGGGAAGGCCACGTGGTCATGCTCGGCAAGACCAACCTCGACGAGTTCGCCATGGGCTCGAGCACCGAGAACTCGGCGTTCCAGGTCACCGCCAACCCGTGGGACCTCAGCACGGTGCCGGGCGGCAGCAGCGGCGGCTCCGCCGCCGCCGTGGCCGCCGGCGAGGCGCTCTGGGCGCTGGGCAGCGACACCGGCGGGTCCATCCGCCAGCCGGCGGCGCTCTGCGGCATCGTCGGCATGAAGCCCACCTACGGGGCCGTGAGCCGCTACGGGCTCATCGCCTTCGCCAGCTCGCTCGACCAGATCGGGCCGCTCACGCGGTCCGTGTACGACTGCGCCCTGCTGCTGCAGCACATCGTGGGCCGCGACCCGCGGGACTCCACCAGCGTGGACCTGCCGGAGCCCGTGGCCCTGCCCTCGGCGGAGCGGCTCGACGGGCTGCGCGTGGGCGTGCCCACGGAGTACCTGGCCGCCGGTATCGAGCGGGGTGTGCGCGCGCGCTTCGACCAGACGCTCGCGCTCATCGAGGAGCTCGGCGGCACCTGCGTGGAGATCAGCCTGCCGCACACCGAGTACGCGCTGCCGGCGTACTACATCATCGCGCCGGCCGAGGCCTCCGCGAACCTGGCGCGCTTCGACGGAGTCCGCTACGGCTTCCGCTGCGCCGACCCCGAGGACCTCACCGACCTCTACGAGCGCACGCGCGGCGAGGGCTTCGGGCCCGAGGTCAAGCGGCGCATCATGATCGGCACCTACGCGCTCTCGGCCGGCTACTACGACGCCTACTACGGCCGCGCGCAGCGCGTGCGCACCATGGTGCGCCGCGACTTCGACGCGGCCTTCGCCGGTGTGGACCTCATCGCCTCCCCGACGACGCCCACGGTCGCGTTCAAGGCCGGCTCGCGCACCGACGACCCGCTGGCGATGTACATGAGCGACATCTGCACCATCCCGGCCAACCTCGCCGGCCTGCCGGCGCTCAGCATCCCGTGCGGCCTGAGCGACGGGCTGCCGGTGGGCTTCCAGCTCATCGGCCCGGCGTTCAGCGAGAACCGCATGCTCGAGGCCGCGCACGCGCTCGAGGGCGCCCTCGGCTTCGAGACGGCGCCGACCTTCAAGGACTCCACCCCGCGCCCGGAGGCGGAGGGCTGGACCCCGGGCGGCGTCACCTATCGCCCGGAGGACGCGCAGTCATGAGCCCTGAGAACGTGACCGCCTGGGAGCCCGTCATCGGTCTCGAGATGCACGTCGAGCTCGACACGCAGACCAAGATGTTCTGCGGCTGCGCGGTGAGCAAGGGCGACGAGCCCAACATCCACACGTGCCCCGTGTGCCTCGCGCACCCCGGCGCGCTGCCGGTGGTGAACAGGCGCGCCGTCGAGTACGCCGCACGCATCGCCCTGGCGCTCAACTGCACGGTGCAGCCGCGCAACATCTTCCACCGCAAGAACTACTTCTATCCCGACCTCCCCAAGGCGTACCAGATCAGCCAGTACGACGAGCCGCTGGCCACCGCGGGCTGGTTCGACTACTGGGTGGACGGCGAGCTCCTGCGCTGCCGCATCAACCGGGTGCACATGGAGGAGGACGCCGCCAAGCTCGTCCACGCGGGCGGCGACACCGGGCGCATCGCCGGGTCGGACTACTCCATGGTGGACTTCAACCGGGGCGGCACGCCGCTCATCGAGATCGTCACCGAGCCGGACATCCCGTCGCCCGAGGCGGCGCGGGAGTTCCTCCAGCAGTTGCGCACGCTCGTCGTGGAGCTCGGCGTGAGCGAGTGCAACATGGAGGAGGGCCAGATCCGCTGGGACGCCAACATCAGCGTGCGGCCCGAGGGGAGCGCGGAGCTCGGCACGCGCACCGAGCTCAAGAACATGAACAGCTTCCGCTACCTGCAGCAGGCGCTCGAGGCGGAGATCCCGCGGCAGATCGAGGCGCTCGAGGCCGGGGAGAAGATCGAGCTGGAGACGCTGCACTTCGACCCAGACACGGGCACCACGACGCCGCTCCGCAGCAAAGAAGAGGCGCACGACTACCGGTACTTCCCGGAGCCGGACCTGGTGCCGCTCGAGATCGACCCCGCGTGGGTGGAGGAGCTGCGCGCGACGCAGCCGGAGCTGCCGGCGGCGCGCGTGGACCGCTTCACGGAGCAGTACGGGCTGTCGCGCGCCGACGCCACGGTGCTGGGCACCGTCGGCGCGCTCGCCGGGTTCTACGAGGAGGTCGTGGCGGACGGGGCCGGCGCCAAGCCGGCGGCCAACTGGGTGATGGGCGAGTACCTCGCCCACCTCAACGCCGCCGGCCTCGAGGCCGGCCACGGCCACGTGACCGCCGAGCGTCTCGCCAGGCTCGTCAAGCTCGTCGAGGACGGCACCGTCTCGACGAGCGCCGCCAAGGACGTCTTCACCAAGATGGTGGAGGAGCGCGCCGAGCCCGAGGCCGTCATCGACAAGCACGGGCTCGGCCAGATCAGCGATACCTCCGAGCTCGAGGCCGTCGTGGCCGACGTGATCGCCGGCAGCCCGTCCCAGGTGGAGCAGTACCGGGGCGGCAAGCAGCAGGTGCTCGGCTACCTCGTCGGCCAGGTGATGAAGGCCAGCGGCGGGCGCGCCAACCCGCAGGTCGTCAACGACCTGCTCCGGCGCGCCCTCGACCAGTGACCGGCGCGACCAGCGTGACCACTCCTACCCCCTGAGGCAGGTGACCATGACCAGCGACCTCTCCAGCTTCGTCATCGCACCGCGGACCCGCAAGGCCGAGCCGGCCGTCCGCATCGACGACACCACCCTCCGCGACGGCGAGCAGACCGCCGGCGTGGTCTTCAGCAACCACGAGAAGATCCGCATCGCCAAGCTGCTCGACGAGGTGGGCGTCCACCAGATCGAGGTGGGCATCCCGGCGATGGGCGGCGACGAGAAGAAGACGATCAAGGAGATCGTGGAGCTCGGCCTCGACACGAGCATCCTCGCCTGGAACCGCGCCGTGATCGACGACGTGAAGCACTCCATCGACTGCGGCGTGGACGCGGTGGCGATCAGCATGTCGGCCAGCGACATCCACATCGAGCACAAGCTCGCCAAGTCGCGCCAGTGGGTGCTCGACCAGATCCGCGAGTGCGTGGCGTTCGCCAAGGACCACAACCTCTACGTGTCGGTCAACGCCGAGGACGCCTCGCGCGCCGACCTCGAGTTCCTCCTCCGCTTCGGCCACGCGGCCAAGGAGGAGGGCGCCGACCGCCTGCGGTTCTGCGACACGCTCGGCATCCTCGACCCGTTCGACACGTACAACGTCATCACGTTCCTCATCAAAGAGGGCCTCAACATCGAGATGCACACGCACGACGACTTCGGCATGGCCACGGCCAACGCGCTGGCGGGCATCAAGGCCGGCGCCACCTACGTCAACACCACCGTCAACGGCCTCGGGGAGCGCGCCGGCAACGCGGCGCTCGAGGAGGTCGTCATGGCGCTCAAGTACCTCGGCAAGGTGGACGTGGGCCTGCACACCAGCCGCTTCCGCGAGCTGTCCGAGTACGTCGCCGCCGCTTCGGCGCGCACCATCCCGGCGTGGAAGAGCATCGTGGGCACCAACGTGTTCGCCCACGAGAGCGGCATCCACGCCGACGGCGTGATCAAGAACCCGCTCAACTACGAGGCGTTCGCGCCCGAGGACGTGGGGCTGGAGCGCCAGATCGTGGTGGGCAAGCACTCCGGCTCGCGCACCATCTACCGCAAGTTCCAGGAGTTCGGGCTGGAGCTCACGCAGGCGGACTGCGACGGCGTCCTCGCGCTCGTGCGCAAGACGTCGGTGGAGCTCAAGCGGGCCCTGTTCGACAAGGAGCTCATGTACATCTACCAGGACTACCTCACGCACCTCGGCGACGCCGTGCCCATGGGCAAGGCCGGCGCCGAGGCGGCCGCTTCGGACGCCGCCGTCCCGGCCCCGGGAGCCGCCTCGTGACCGCGCACGCTCGCCGAGAAGCTGCTGGCGGCGGCGGCCGGGCTGGACGCGGTGGTGCCCGGCCAGATCGTCGTCTGCGACGTGAGCGTCGCGATCGCCCAGGACGGCACCGGGCCGCTGGCGATCCAGCAGATCCAGGAGCTCGGCGCCGAGAAGGTCAAGGCGCCGGAGTGCGTGTTCTTCATCGACCACGCGGCGCCGGCGCCGCGCAGCGAGCTCGCCAACGCGCAGCAGACGATCAGGGCGTTCTGCGCCGAGTCGGGCGCCACGCTGAGCGACGTCGAGATGGGCGTGTGCCACCAGCGGGTCGCCGAGAGCTTCGCCAAGCCCGGCGACCTCGTCATCGGCGCCGACTCGCACACCTGCATGGCCGGCGCGCTGGGCGCGTTCGGCACCGGCATGGGCAGCACCGACGTCGCCGTGGGCATGGCCACCGGCAAGACGTGGCTGCGCGTGCCCGAGACCTTCCGCATCGAGGTCGAGGGCTCGCTCGCGGACGGCGTCGAGGCCAAGGACCTCATGCTCACGATCATCGGGCAGCTGGGCGCCGACGGCGCCACCTACAAGGCGCTGGAGTTCGGGGGGCCGGGCATCGACGCGATGCCCATGCCCGGCCGCCTCACGCTCAGCAACATGAGCGTGGAGGCCGGCGCCAAGTGCGGCCTCATGCCGAGCGACGACGACCACGCGTGCGTACCTCGAGGCGCAGGGCCGCGGGGACGCCTGGAAGCCGCTCGCGGCCGACGCCGGCGCCTCCTACGAGCGCGTCGTGCGCTTCGACCTCGGCGCCATCGTGCCGACCGTGGCGAAGCCGCACACCGTGGACAACACGGCGACGGCGGCGGAGCTCAAGGGCACCAGGGTCGACCAGGTGCTCATCGGCACCTGCACCAACGGCCGCCTCGAAGACCTGCGCTCGGCGGCGCGGATCCTCAAGGGCCGCCGCCGCGCGCCGGGCACGCGCCTGATCGTCACGCCGGCCTCGCAGGCCACCGCGCGCGCTGCCGCGCGCGAAGGCCTCTTCGACGTCTTCTGGGACGCCGGCGCCGTGATCACCAACCCCGGCTGCGGCGCCTGCGTGGGCATCCACGAGGGCATCCTCGCCGACGGCGAGGTGTGCATCAGCACGGCCAACCGCAACTTCCACGGACGCATGGGTAACCCTGAGGCGTCCATCTACCTTGGCTCGCCGGCCACCGCGGCCGCTTCGGCCGTGGCCGGCGAGATCACCGACCCCCGCGAGCTTCTCTAGAAAGGAGGACGCCGTGGCCAAGCAGTACAGCGCGCCGCCGGAGATGGTCATCGACCCGAGCAAGCGCTACACGGCGACGATCAGCACCGACAACGGTGACATCGTCGTCGAGCTCTTCGCCGACAAGGCGCCGCGCACCGTCAACAACTTCGTGGTCCTCGCCCGCGACGGCTACTACGACGGCGTGACGTTCCACCGCGTCATCAAGGGCTTCATGGCCCAGGGCGGCGACCCCACGGGCACCGGCGCCGGCGGGCCCGGCTACAAGTTCGCCGACGAGTTCCACCCGGCGCTGCGGCACGACCAGCCGGGCATCCTCTCCATGGCCAACGCCGGGCCGGGCACCAACGGCTCGCAGTTCTTCATCACCTACGTGGCGACGCCGCACCTCGACGACCGGCACACCGTGTTCGGCCGCGTCATCGAGGGCATGGACGTCGTCGAGGCCATCCCGGAGCGCGACCCGCAGCGGGCACACGAGCCCGGCATCGCGATGAACTCGGTCGTCGTCACTGAGGAGGAGTGGGTCACTTGAACAGCCCGCGTGGCGGGGCTGTCGAGGGGGGCGCCGAAGGCACACCGCTCCGTGACGAGCTCCTGACGGGCCGGGCGTGGCTCTTCGGCGACGACATCAGCACCGACCACATCGCGCCCGGCCGCCTGTTCCACCTGCGGACCAACATGCCCGAGCTCGCCAAGCACGTCCTCGAGGACGCGCGGCCCGAGTTCGCCGGCGAGATGAAGCCCGGCGACTTCGTCGTCGGCGGCCGCAACTTCGGCCTCGGCTCCAGCCGCGAGCACGCGCCGCGCATCATCAAGCTGGCCGGCGTGGGCGCGGTGCTGGCGCAGAGCTTCGCGCGCATCTTCTTCCGCAACGCCATCAACGTCGGCCTGCCCGTGCTGCAGTGCGACACGAGCGGCATCGGCGAGCAGGACGAGCTGCAGGTGGATCTGAGCGCCGGTGAGGTCAGGGACCTCACCACCGGCGCCGTCATCCCCTTCGTGCCCGCTGCCGCCGGTGATGGTGACCATCCTGAACGACGGCGGCCTCGTGGCGCACGTCAAGAAGCACGGCGGCTTCGCGCTGCCCGGAGGACCCGAAGCATGACCTACACCGTGACCCTCATCCCCGGCGACGGCACCGGCCCCGAGCTGGCGGCCGCGCTCGAGACCGTGATCGCCGCGACGGGTGTGCCCATCGTCTGGGAGGTGCACGACGCCGGCCTGGACGTGATGGAGGAGTACGGCACGCCGCTCCCCCAGCACGTGCTGGACTCGATCCGTCGCACCAAGGTCGCGATCAAGGGCCCGATCACCACGCCGGTGGGCAAGGGGTTCCGCAGCGTCAACGTGGCGCTGCGCAAGGAACTCGAGCTCTACGCCTGCCTGCGCCCCTCCAAGACGATGAAGGGCGTGCGCACGCGCTTCGACGACATCGACCTCGTGGTCGTGCGTGAGAACACCGAGGACCTCTACGCCGGCATCGAGCACATGGTCACGGACGACGCCGCCGAGAGCATCAAGATCATCACCAGGAAGGGGACGGAGCGCATCGCGCGCTTCGCCTTCGAGTACGCGCGCAAGCACGGCCGCCGCAAGGTCACCGCGGTGCACAAGGCCAACATCATGAAGTGCACCGACGGGCTCTTCCTCCGAGTGTGCGGCGAGGTCGCCGAGGGGTACCCGGACATCGAGTTCGAGGACCGCATCGTCGACAACATGTGCATGCAGCTGGTGCAGAAGCCCGAGCTGTACGACGTGCTGGTGCTGCCCAACCTCTACGGCGACATCGTGAGCGATCTGTGCGCCGGCCTCATCGGCGGACTGGGCGTGGCGCCCGGCGCCAACTTCGGCGACGACGCCGCGGTGTTCGAGCCCGTGCACGGCAGCGCGCCCAAGTACGCGGGGCAGGACAAGGTGAACCCCACCGCGCTGCTGCGCTCGGGCGTGCTGCTGCTGGAGCACCTCGGCGAGGAGGCGGCGGCGAGAAGGATGGAAGACGCCATCGCCGCCGTCATCGCCGAGGGCAAGCACGTCACCTACGACCTCGGCGGCACGTCCGGCACGTCCGGCATGGCCGCCGCCATCGCCGCCCGCGTCGCCGGCTGAGCCGGCCGCGGGCCGCAGGTAAGGAGCTCGTCATGGACGAGGAACGCCACATCAACCTGCACGCCACGCCGGAGATGATGGCGGGCGTGTACGCCAACTTCGCCAACGTGAGCCACTCCGACTACGAGTTCTCGATCACCTTCGTGCGTCTGGATTACGAGAGCGACGAGGGCAATGAGATCAACGGCGTCGTGATGAGCCGCGTGAACCTCTCGCCGAGGTTCATGAAGGAGCTCGTCGACGCCATGAACGACAACTACGCCAAGTGGCTGCAGGCGGAGAACATCAAGAACCTGCCGGAGGCCCCCGGCCACGAAAGGCCGGCGGAAGAGTAACCTTCGTCGGGTGTGCCGCAGGTACACCCGACAGTGACCGGCGGAAGAGTAGTCTTCGTCGGGTGTGCCGCAGGCGCACCCGACAGTTGGCCTGCCGAAGACTAGCGCTCTCCGCAGCTCACGCTCGCGTTCATCCACGGGCGGCCCGGCGCCTCGCACGGCGCGCCGGGCCGCCCGTCGCGTCACGGCCGTTCCGGCGCGCCGCAGGCACGAGCACCCGTCCCGGCGCGCCAGAATGGCCAAGTGGAAGGTCGGTCAGACTCCGTTTTTGCCCTGCATTCCGCCGGTTTCCTCGCATTGCCGCCCCGGGGGCGGGTCGGCTAGAATGGACCGGCCTGTACTCCCACGTTCTCCTTGGTCCGCGGCTGGAGCCGCCGCGGACCTTCCGGGGGGAACGGTGGCGAACCTATTCGCACGTCTCAGGAGGACGCAGTGGACTTCTACCAGGGCAAGGTGCTCAGGCTGGACCTGAGCGCAGGTACCTCGACCGTCGAGCCGCTCAACATGGAGTGGGCCGAGCGCTACATCGGCGGCAAGGGCCTGCTGTTGCGGTACATGTGGGAAGAGGTGCCGCCGAAGGTCGACCCGTGGGCGCCGGAGAACCCGGTCATCCTCATGACCGGGCCGTTCGCCGGCACCAACGTCAGCACGGCCTCGCGTCTCGTCGTGGGCTGCAAGAGCCCGCAGACCGGCATCCTCAACGACAGCTACGTGGGCGGCTCGTTCGCTCCGGAGCTCAAGTTCGCCGGCTACGACGCGGTCATCATCACCGGCGAGTCGCCCGAGCCCGTCGTCGTCACCATCAAGGACGACGTGGTCGAGCTTCATCCCGGCCGAGCCCAAGTACTGGGGCCTGCAGACGTCGGAGATCGAGCAGGCCATGCGCGACGACTTCGACGCCGACGCCAAGACGCTCTCCATCGGCCCCGGCGGCGAGAAGGAAGTCCTCTGGGCCTGCCTCTCCACCGACCAGTACCACAAAGCCGGGAGGGGCGGTCACGGCGCCCTCTGGGGCCACAAGAAGCTCAAGGCCATCGCCGTGCGCGGCACCGGCGTGGTCACGGTCGGCGACGCCAAGGCGTTCCTCGCCGACATGCGGCGCATCCACAGCGAGTTCGTCCTCACCGAGGACAACCTGTGGGCCAACGAGGAGGGCACGCCGGTCCTCGCGCAGATCATGAGCGACGCCGGCGTCATGCCCACGCGCAACTGGTCGTCGGGCACGTTCGACCTGGTCGAGAACATCAACTCGGACTTCGTTCCTCAAGATCCGCACCAAGAACCGCGCCTGCTACCAGTGCGCCATCGGCTGCCGCCAGTTCCACGAGGTCGACGGCGTCGCCGGCGAGGGCCCCGAGTACGAGACCATCGCCCTCTGCGGCGGCAACTGCGGCATCGGCGACATCGCCGCGCTCGTGAAGTTCAACGAGCTCTGCGACGAGCTCGGCCTCGACACCATCAGCACCGGCAGCGTCGTCGGCCTGGCCATGGACCTCACCGAGAAGGGCATCAAGGACTTCGGCATGCGCTTCGGCGAGACCGAGGGCTACCTCAAGGCGCCCGCGCTCATCGCCGCCAAGGAGGGCATCGGCGCCGAGCTGGCGCTCGGCGCCCGCGGCCTCGGCCAAGAAGTACGGCGTGCCCGAGCTGGCCATGGAGGTCAAGAACATGGAGCTGCCGGGCTACGACCCGCGCGGCTCGTTCGGCATGAGCCTCGGCTACGCCACGTCGGACCGCGGCGGCTGCCACATGCGCACCTACCCCATCGCCGACGAGATCGTCGGCGGCGCGCTGCCGCCGGACTCGCTCGAGGGCAAGGCCATGAAGGTCGTCTGGGGCAACCCGGCCGAGGGCATGATCGGCGAGAACTTCAGCGCCGTGAAGTTCGCCGGCATCTGGTGCGACTTCTGGGCGGTCACGCCCGAGCAGATCGGGCAGATCTTCAAGCACGCCTGGAAGCACGAGTTCACCGATGACGAGGTGTTCCAGATCGGCGAGCGCATCTGGAACCTCGGGCGCCTGTTCAACCTGCGTGAGGGCGTGGAGCCCGACATGATCCCGCAGAAGCTGTACGCGGAGGAGGGCGCCCACACGACCGGCGCGTCCGCCGGCCGCGCCATCGGCACCGAGACGTTCAAGAAGGCGCTGCAGGAGTTCTACCAGATCCGCGGGTGGGACGAGAGCGGCGTGCCCAGCGAAGCCAAACTCGCCGAGATCGGCGTGGACGTGCGCCTCTAAGGCGCCACGCCGGACGAAGGAGAACCGATGCCTCACGTAATGATCTCGAGCAAGAAGTGCACCGGCTGCCACATGTGCGAGCTGGCTTGCTCTGCGCAGCATGAGGGCGCGTACCGCCCGTCAGTCGCTCGCCTCTTCAGCGAGGTGAACCCCACCACCGGCGCCACCAAGGGCCACACCTGCCTGCAGCTCGGCTGCGCCAAGTGCCAGAAGGCCTGCCCCAACGACGCCATCGTGACCAAGGAGATCACCCTCACGATCGCCGGCGACTTCGCCGCCAAGGAGAAGGTCGGCGAGACCGTCAAGGGCTACGTCCTCGTCGTCGACGAGGAGAAGTGCACCAACTGCGGCGAGTGCTACGACGTCTGCCCGACCGGCGTCATCCACGAGCACCCCGACCGCGAGGTCGCGTTCAAGTGCGACCTTTGCGACGGCGACCCGCAGTGCATCGCCTTCTGCCAGAACCCGCACGTGCTCGCCGTCGACCTCAAGGTGGACAAGGCCGACCGCGACTTGCAGGCGGCGCCTGCCTGACGATGCCGACGAGCTACGTCAGACTCCCCGTAGGCATGACTACGCCGGACGGCGGCAAGCAGGTCGAGTGCCACGGCGCCACCGTGCGCGAAGTGATCGACGAGGCCATCGCCGTCGAGCCGCGGATGCGCGCCCGCATCTTCCGTGAAGACGGGCGCATGTTCGCCGGCGTGTTCCTCAACGGCCGCAACATCAACGCTCTCGGCGGCATGGACGTCGCCGTGAGCGACGGGGACAAGCTCAGCGTCGTCCCGCCCATGTCGGGCGGTTGACGCAGGCGGCAAGCCGGAAGACCGGACGGGGCGGGGGCTCGTGAGGAGCGCCCGCCCCGTCCTCGTTGGTACACTGGGAGCGTGAGCGACCACCACAGGAGATCCCGCCTCGAGACCACCGGGCTGGCCGACGCCGTGCACGGGCGCGCGAGCGTGCGCAAGTACGCTCCCGATCCGGTGCCGCGCGACGACGTCGAGGCCATGGTCGGGCTCGCCGTGCGCGCCGCCAACGCCGGCAACGCCCAATCGTGGCGGTTCATCGCCGTCGAGGACGCCGCCTCGCGCGTGGCGATGAAGGCCGCGGTCGACGCCGCCATCGACGAGATGGCGGCCTGGCCGGAGTCGGAGGGCCGCGAGAAGGAACTCAAGTCGTACCGGGCCTACGCCACGTTCTTCGCGGAGGCGCCGCTGGTCGTCGCCGTGTTCGGCGTGCCGTACCGGTCCATCGCCGACGTGCTCCTGTACAAGCACAAGGTGCCCAACGAGGAGCGCGACCGCCTGCGGCAGCGCCCGGACATCCAGAGCATCGGCGCCGCGGTACAGCTGCTGTGCACCGCGGCCCACGCCATGGGCTACGGCTCGTGCTGGATGACGGCTCCGGTGCTCGCCGCGCCGGCCATCGAGGAGTTGCTCGGCGTGCAGGACCCCCTGCGCCTGGTCGCCGTGGTGCCCATCGGGCGCCCGCTCACGCCGCCCCGGCCCACCAGCCGGCACCCACTTTCGGACGTCCTCGAGTTCCGCTGAGCACATGAACGCCCGCCGTTCCCTCACCCGCGTCTGCGCGGACATCCTCGACGGCTCCGTCCCGGACAGGGGCGACCTCGAGACGCTGCTGCGCGCCGGCGACGAGGCGCCGCTGGTGTTCACGGCCGCCCGCGAGATGCGTTCCCGGCACTCCGGCGACGCGGTGTTCCTGTACGGCTTCGTGTACTTCTCCACGTACTGCCGCAACGCGTGCGCGTTCTGCTTCTACCGCGCCGACAACGACGAGTGCCCGCGCTACCGCAAGACCGCCGATGAGGTGGTGGAGATCTGCCGCGACCTCGCCTCCTCCGGCGTCGTCCTGCTCGACCTGACCATGGGCGAGGACCCCGTGCTCCTCGACGATCCCACCACGCTCGCCGACCTGGTCGCCGCCGTGGTCGACGAGACCGGCACGCCGGTCATGGTCTCGCCCGGCGTGCTCCCGGAACCTTCGCTGCGCGAGCTCGCGGAGGCGGGCGCCGACTGGTACGCGCTGTACCAGGAGACGCACACGCGCGAGCTCTACGAGCGGCTGCGCGTGGGGCAGCCGTTCGAGGACCGCGCCGAGGCCCGCGCCGCGGCTCGGCGCGCGGGCCTGCTCGTGGAGGACGGCCTGCTCACCGGCATCGGCGACACGCCGGCCGACCGCGCCGGCTCCATCGTCGCCATGCGCGAGGCAGGCTGGGAACAGGTGCGCGTCATGACCTTCGTTCCCCAGGCCGGCACGCCGCTGGAGGACGTCACGCCGGGCGGCGACGCCGACGAACTGCTCACCATCGCCGCCCTGCGGATGGCGATGCCCGACAGGTTCATCCCGGCGTCGCTGGACGTGGACGGCATCGCCGGCCTCGAGCGACGCCTTCAGGCCGGCGCCAACGTGGTGACGTCCATCGTGCCGCCCACCGTCGGCCTCGCCGGCGTCTCGCAGGCCGAGCTCGATATAGACGAGGGCTACCGTACCGTCCACGGCGTGCTCCCGCACCTGCAGCGGCTCGGGCTGCGCCCGGCGGGCGTGGACGAGTATCGCGCGCGCATGGCCGCCGTGCGGCGCGCGGCCGGGTGAGGCCGTGCGACTCCTGATCGTCGGCGGCAAGCTCCAGGGCACCGAGGCCGCCTACCTTGCCGGCAAGGCCGGCTGGGAGACGGTCCTCGTGGACCGCCGGGAGGATCCGCCGGCCGCCGGGCTGGCCGACCGGCACGTGGTCGCCGACATCACCGCCGACGAGGACCTTGCCCGCCGGCTCGTCACAAGCTGCGACGCGGTGCTGCCCGCGTTCGAGGACGAGCGCGGCCTCGCCTGGCTCGCCGGGTGTGTGCCGGCTTGGGATGTGCCGCTGCTCTTCGACCTCGACGCATATCGCGTCACCTCGTCCAAGCTCGCCTCGCGGCGGCTGTTCGCCGAGCTCGACGCGCCGCGCCCGCTCGTGTGGCCGGCGTGCGGGTTCCCGGCCGTGGTCAAGCCGAGCACGGCCAGCGGCAGCGAGGGAGTGGAGGTCGTCTGGGACGAGGCCGGGCTGACCGCGGCGCGGAGCGAGCTGGAGCGCCGCGGTCACGACGTGGTGGTCGAGGAGTACGTCGCCGGCCCGTCGCTCTCGCTCGAAGTGCTGGCGTGGAACGGCCGCGCCGTGCCGCTGCAGGTCACCGGGCTCGAGTTCGACGCGGCCTACGACTGCCGCCGGGTGGTCGCGCCGGTCGGCGAAGCGGCCGGGGAGCCTGCGTGCCCCGGCCCCGGCGGCGGCTGCTCCTGGGAGGCCGCCGTGGCTCCCGGCGTCCTTGAGGCGTTCGACGCCGCCTCGGTGCTGGTCGCCGAGGGACTCGGTCTGAACGGCCTCATGGACGTGGAGGTCATGGTGCGCGGCGCGGAGCCCAAGCTCCTGGAGGTCGACGCGCGCCTCCCCAGCCAGACGCCCACGGCCGTCCTGTGGTCCAGCGGTCTCAACATCCTGGAGCTGCTGGAGAGGACCGTGCGCGAGGGAACGCCGCCCGCGGTGGACCGCACCCCCCGCCGCGCCTGCGTGTACCAGCACGTGCATGCGTCGCGAGGTATGCTGGAGGTCCTCGGCGAGCACGTGATGGGGAGCGCCGGCCCGCTGCAGCTGGTACCCGGCTTCTTCGGCGCCGACGAGGCGCTCACGGATTACGCGCCGGGGCGGGACGGGTGGGCGGCGACGCTCATCGTCACGGCACCAGAGGCGCGCGAAGCGCTAGAACGCGCCGCCGGGGTGGTCGCGGAGCTCGCGCGCCACGAAGGCTTGCGCGCGCGTCCGGAGGACGAGACGGCGAGCCCAGGCGAGGGAGGCCAGCGATGACACGACTGACCGAGGCGGACGTCACCACACTGACGGACGAGCTGAACGCGGTCGAGGACCGGATGCGTCAGGCGACCGGCCTGGGCCTGCGTGACCTCGCGCTGCGTACGGTGGTCGACGGCGAGCGCTGTGTGCAACTGCACGGTGCGCGCGTGGCGGCGGTGCCCATGGCCTCCGGCGAAGGCGTCATCCCGGGCTTCTCCGCCTGTGTCGTCGCCACGCTGCAGCATCTCGGCTGCGAAGCATGGGCGACCACGCAGCCGGACGTGCGCGGCATCCAGGCGGCGGTCGCCGCCGGCGCGCAGGTGCTGTTCCTCGCCGACGACCACCGCTTCATCGCACTCAACGTCACCAAGGGCTGCACGGTCGACGACGACCCGGCCACGGCCGACGGCTACGTGACGGCCCTCGAGGCGGCCGCAGGCGGCATCGAGGGCCGCGAGGTCCTCGTGCTCGGCCTCGGGCCGGTCGGGCGCGCCGCCGTGCGCCGTCTGGTCGGCGCGTGGCGCCGATGCGCTGGTGACCGAGCCCGACGAGGAGCGCGTCACCGCGGCGCTCGAGGTCGGCCTGGAGTTCGAGGCCGTCGGCCTGGCCGACGGCCTGGCGCGCTGCGACCTGGTCTTCGACGCCTCGCCGGCGGCGGACGTCATCGACGCCGGCGACCTGCGGCCCGGCATGATCGCCGCGGTGCCGGGCATGCCGTCCGCGTTCACGGAGGCGGCACAGGAGGCCCTCGGCGTGTTCCACATGCACGAGCCGCTGGCGCTGGGTGTGGCCGTCATGGCGGCGCGCGCGCTGCTCTGACGCGCGCCACCCGGTGTACAATCGTCGGGCGCGGGGGGTCGATCGGAAGGATCAGCGTGGGCTCTAAACCCACGTAGGCGGGTGTGACTCCCGCACTCCCCGCCACTTCTTCTTCCGCCCCATCCCGCGCGTTCGCCGCGCTCTGATCCGTGCTGCCACTGGAGCGGCGGAGGGGCCGCGAGGCGGACTAGTCGGTCAGGAACGTGACGGGGATCTTGACCTCGTCGAGGCGGGAGCCGTCCTCCATGTCCTGGTCGAACACGATGAGCATGCCGCGCTTGGCGGAGGTGGAGAAGGGGACCTCCTTGGAGAACCGGCCGCGCCCGGGCGCGCCGATACTGGCCTGCATGATGACGTTGACGATGCGGCGGCCGGACGAGTCGACGAGGCGCGCCTGGAACGAGCCCTCGAACACGCTGGCCGTGCCCGAGAGCACGAACGGGCTGGAGAGGACGGCGCCGACGCCGGGCGTCTCGACGAAGATGTTGGGCTCGAAGTCGCGCCAGTCCGCGCGACGCTGCGGCTCGGCCAGCACGAGGCCCTCGCCGCCGAGTGCGTCCACCGGCTCACCTTCCATCAGGAACCGCACGGAGCGCACGGTCGGGAACCGTGTGAGCGTGTAGACGACCTCCGCGACGCGGGAGGTCATCGACAGGCTGCCGCCGCCGCTGCCGAACTCCTGCGAGAGGTCCACGGTGGCCGTGCCGTCCGCGATGCCGAGCTTGAGCAGTCGCGTGCCTGCCGGGATGGTGGTGCCGAGTCCCGCCGCCTGCTCGGCGGCGGTGGGGCCGGTGAGCAGCGCCTTCATCGACGCCGTGGCGATGGCGCTGGTCTTCGCGACGCGGCGCTCGGCCACGCCGAGCTTCTCGCCGCGGAGGAAGTAGAGGCGCAAGGTGGTCTGCGCCGGCGCCTCCGTCGGGGAGGCGGAGGGCGAGGTCGTCGGCTCCGCCGTGCCGCTCGCCGAGGTGGTGGCGGTGACGGTCGCCGTGGGCTCCGAGGCGCCGCCGCCGGACGAGCCGCCGCAGGCGGCGAGCAGGGCGGCGCCGGCGACGATGGCCACGGCCGCGGCGATCAGCAGGAGCGGGAGCAGACGGCTGAGGCCGGCTGCGGTGCGGCGGGTCATCGGGCACCTCGCGTGGACGTGGGCAGGACCCGAACCTTCGACGCCACGAGCCCGCGTCCTGCCCTGCGAGGAGTGCGCCGGAGCGGCGTCCGAGCGCCGGCGCACGCCGTGCTAGACTGGCCCTCCCGATGCCGACCGACCCCACCAAAGCCCGCTACTACCGCAAGCAGGTCCCGCTCTTCCGCCTGGTCGAGAAGGTGAAGCTGTGGCCGTCGCGTCGCGGCATCCTGCACGGCATCAAGGAGTTCGAGGAGCGCGGCTCCTACGCCGTCGTGGTGACGCACTGCAACAAGCACATGGTGGTCCACGACTCCAAGACCAGCCGCGCCGCCCGCTGGCTGCGCAACAAGTGGTACGCGGAGGCGTGCCCGCAGTGCCGCATCCCGGAGTGGAAGCTGCAGAAGTACGCGTCCACGCACTTCAAGCGGGGGTTCGGCTCGCACCTGCGGGACCTCTGAGTCGCGGCCGCCCGGGCTGCGGGCGGAGCGCCGGCCGCGCGTGCGGTCGCCGGCGCCGCTCTTAGAGCAGCCGCCAGCTCTCCGGCCGCAGGCGCGTCGCCGCGGGCGCGTCCAGCACCTTGTCCAGCGACGCGAGGATGGCCTCCTTGTCGCCCGGCAGGCGCCCGCCGATGGGCAGGTAGTTGGAGGCGTGGTTGCAGCGGAACAGACAGTCGCCGACTTCAAGGTGCGCCACGATCTCGCGCAGCTCGCGCAGCATGCCCATGGAGTCCGGCAGCGCGAGCTGGCCGGTGGCGACCTTGCGCTCCATGGCCGTGCCCGGGGTGAGCATGAGCGTGAGCAGCCCGATGTACTCCGGGTCGATGGCGGAGAGCGCCTCGCCGGTGGCCGCCGCGTGCACGAGGGAGCGCTCGCGACCGGCCAGTCCGAGGATGGCCGTGACGGAGAGCTGCATGCCGGCGTCCGAGGCGCGCCGGCAGCCCTCGATCTGCTCGGCGACCGTCATGCCCTTGTGGATGTCGGCGAGCGTCTGCTCGTCACCGGACTCGAGGCCGAGGTAGAGGAGCTCGATGCCGCGCTCGCGCAGCGCCGCGAGCTCCTCGACGGACTTGCCCAGCAGGTTGCGCGCGTTGGCGTAGCTGCTCACGCGCTCCAGGTTGGGCAGCGCCCGGTGCAGCAGGTCGAGGATCTGGTCGAGCTTGCGGCTGCTGAGGGCCATGGCGTCGCCGTCGGCGAGGAACACGCGGCGCACGCGCTGGCGGACGGTGACCGGCAGGCCGGTGACGTCCTCCACGACCTCGTCGAACGGGCGCACCGCGAACGGCTTGTCGAGGTACGTGCCGCAGAAGTCGCAGGTGTTGTTGGAGCAGCCGTACGTGACCTGCACGATCAGGCTGTCGGCCTCGCTCGGGGGGCGGATGACGGCGCCGTGGTACCTCATGCGCCCGATGCTAGCATGGGCCGCCGGGCGGCGCGCCCCGTGGGGCGCCGGGCCCGGCGGCGACGTTGGACCTTGTGCGAGCATGTGCACTTGTGGTCGTCCGTGCACATGGCTGATATACTCCCGGGCACGTGCAGAGGGAGGGCGCGGGGGAGCGTCCGGGCGGGTTTGGCCGTCCACTCTTCTCCGGCTTGCGGCTTCATCGCCCTCGCTTCCGCACCAGCCATACCTAGTCGCGCGGTAACAGTTGTGAGCAAAGTCGGGAGGAGTCCAGGGTCATGGCAGACATCTACCAGGAAGCAGCCGAGAGCATCGTGAACGCCGACAGAGCGAGCGCCGAGGAGATCGCGCAGCGCGCGCTCGACTCCGGCATCGCTCCGGCCGACATCATGCAGAACGGCTTCGTCAAGGGCATCCAGGAGGTCGGCGACCTCTTCGAGAGCGGCGAGGTCTTCCTCCCCGAGCTCATGATGAGCGCGGACGCCATGGCCGGCGCCACCGAGGTCACCAACGCCGCCCTCGAGGGCGAGGCGGCTGAGGCCAAGGGCATCATGGTCATCGGCACCGTCCAGGGTGACGTCCACGACATCGGCAAGGCCATCGTCATCGCCTACCTCAAGGCCAATGGCTACGAGGTCACCGACCTCGGCCGCGACGTCAGCGCCGACACGTTCATCGATCGCGCCAAGGAGCTGGGCGCCGACGTCATCGGCATGAGCGCCCTGCTCACCACCACCATGGAAGAGCAGAAGAAGGTCATCAAGCGCATCAAGGACGAGGGCCTGCCCTACAAGACCGTCGTCGGTGGCGCGCCGTGCACGCAGCGCTGGGCCGACCAGATCGGTGCCGACGCCTACGCCGAAGACGCCAACGACGGCGTCAAGAAGATCGACGCGCTGCTCGGCAAGTAACACCGCCGCACAGCTCGGAGTGACCCCGGGAGGGGCGGGAGCGCAGGGCGCTCCCGCCCCTCCCGTCATTGGGCCTGGCGCAGGAGCCGCGCGGTATCATCGGGAGCATGAACGAGTGGGACGCGCGCTTCGAGTACTACGCCGGCAGCCGGGCGCATGCCGAGGGCGACGACCTGGATCAGGTCGTCGCCTGGTGTGAGCCCGGCCCGGGCGTGACGGCGCTGGACGTGGCCACCGGCGGCGGCCACGTGGCGCGCCGTCTGCGCGGACTGGGCGGCGAGGTCACCAGTTGCGACGCCGCGGCCGGCATGCGCCCCGACGTCGTGTGCCCGGCCGAGGACCTGCGGTTCCCGGACGGCTCCTTCGACGTCGTCGTCTGCCGCGTCGCGGCGCACCACTTCACGGACCCGCGGCTGGCGCTGCGAGAGATGGCGCGCGTGGCGCGGCGTCTGGTCGTGTTCGAGGACACCCTGTTCGTGGACGAGCGCGTGCAGCAGGCCGAGAAGGTGCGGGACGCGACACACGTGCGCCAGTACACCCGCGAGCAGTTCCTCGGGATGTTCGAGGACGCGGGTCTCGAGGTGCGCGCGGAAGCGACGTTCCCGAGGCGACACGACATGGCCGATTGGCTCTCGGCGACGGGGTGCGAGGGCGCCTGCGCCGACGAGGTCAGGCGGCTGCTCGCGCACGTGGCGGAGCCGGACGGCTCGGCCTGGACCGACACCAAGTGGGTGGCGCAGGCGGTGAAGCGCCGGAGACTGGGCGGCCGGACTAGAGGTTGAGCCGCACGCCGTCCACGTAGCTCAGGCTGCGGCCGGCGCGCTCGATGTTGGGGTAGCCCTCGCGGGCCATGATGAGCCGCTCGACGCCGAACCCGAGGCCGACCCACGGGTCGACGATGCCCCAGTTGCTGTCGAGGGGGTTGGGGCCGAGGCCGGCGGAGCACACCTCGGCCCCGCCCACGGTGACGTCGATCATCGCCCCGTACACCTCGCTGTCCGTGACTTCGAGCTCGTAGGACTTGATGCCGGCCGCGCCCATGACGAGGGCGGCCAGCTCCTCCAGCCTGGCGCGGCCCTCCGCCTCGGGGCGGCCCAGCTCCACCAGGTTCAGCATGGTGAACTCGTTGAGGTGGCTCGCGCCCTTGCTGTCGCGGCGGAAGCACGGGCCGATCTCGAAGATACCGAACGGCTTGGTCCAGTGGCGGTCGAGACGCCGCAGCAGGGTGTAGAGGTTCGGCGCCAGCATCGGGCGCAGACAACGGCCGTCGTCCAGCCAGAAGACCTGCTCGCGCAGCGGGTGACCGTGCTCGATGCCCATCTTGCGCAGCGAGTCGGAGGCGATGATGAGCGGGGTGACGACGCGCACGAACCCCACGTCGGTGAGTGCGTCGCTCAGCTCGCGCTCCAGCTCGACGAGCTGCGGCGCGCGCTTGCCCCTGCGCAGCTCGCGCAGGCGTTCGCGGCCGCCGCGCACGAGTTCGACCTCGAGGCGCTTGAACGCCGCGTCGCGGCTGGCCGCGTCCGAGAAGGCCTCATCCAGCACGAGCGGGTCGGCGCCCAGCTCGCGCAGGCGCTGAGACTGCGTGGCCGTGAGGCGGATGCGCAGGGCGTCGGCTTCGTCGGGCGTCACGGGGCTTCGTCCTCCAGAGGGGCGCGCGCGAGATAGTCGGCCAGGCCTCCGGCCAGCGCGCGCGCCAGCTTCTCCACCTGCTCGGGCCGCCTCGCCAGCGCCTCGTCGTCGGGCGAGGTGAGGAACAGCGGCTCCGCCAGCAGGGCGATGGCCCGGGTCTCGCGCAGGATGCCGTAGTTGCGGCCGAACCTGCCCAGCCAGGGCGCGCCGGCGGCCTGGAGGCGCGCCCCGACGTAGCCGGCCAGGCGCCGCCCGTGCTCGGAGTAGTAGTGGCTGCGCTGGAAGTAGTACGTCGCGGCGCCGCGCGCGGCCGGCGAGCTGTGGCCGTTGCAGTGCAGCGAGATGAAGAACTCGTGCGCGCTGCCCGTGGCCGTCTCGCAGCGCGCGTACAGCGGCACGCGCTCGTCGCCCTCTCGCGTGAGGCGCACGCGGCAGCCCTCGGCGCGGAGCAGCTCGGCCAGCCGCAGGGCGAGCGCCAGCGTGACGTCCTTCTCGGCCAGGCCGCGGGGCGAGACGTAGCCCGCGTCCGCGCCGCCGTGGCCGGGGTCGATGGTCACCGACTGCCCGGTGAGCGTGCGCGCGGCCACCCAGCCGCGGTCGCGCTCGGGGATCTTCTTGCCCTCGCGCCCCGACTCGGCCTTGCGCACCGCCTCGAGCTTGACCAGCGTGCTCTCGCCGACGATGCCGTCCGCCGGCACGCCGGCGTTGCGCTGGAAGTCGAGCACGGCGCGCTCGACCTCCTCGTCGTGCACGCCGCGCTCGGCGCCGGCGTTGAACCCCAGCAGGTTGAGCTTGACCTGGAGCTGCAGCACGTCGTCGCCGCGGAACGGCGGCTCGCGCAGGTAGAGGAGGCGGTCGCCGAGCGTGTAGCCGGCCTCCACGAGCTCGCGCCACGTGTTGGCGCCCACGCGTGCGTCGGCCAGCAGCCCGCGCTCCTGCTGGAACGAGAGCACGGCGCTCTCGGTGCTGGGGCCGAAGAAGCCGTCCACGCCTTCGCGGCCCAGCTCGAAGCCCTGCCCGCGCAGACGGGTCTGGACGTCGAGGACTTCTTTGCCGCGGTCGCCGCGGGAGAGGTCGCGCACCGGTGACTCCTGGTCGCTTTGTGGGGGCCGTTCGGGCCCCCGATTCTATACGACTGACCCTCGAAGCGGAGTCAGCGGGTGGTGCGCCGTAGGAGCACCGGCCTGTCTCAGATACCGAGCGCGGAGCGGACGCCCACGGCCACGAGCACGAGCACCCCGACGCCGACGACGATGCGGTACACGACGAACAGGTTGAAGTTGTGCCGCTTGAGGTAGGCGAGCACGAACCAGATGGCGGCGAGGCCGCTGATCGCGGCGGTGGCCATGCCGACGAGGAACGGCGTGGCGGTGCCGGCCGGCAGCCCGTCCTGTGCCACCTTGAGGCCCTTGAACGCCGCCGCGCCGCCGATGACCGGGATGCTCATGAGGAACGAGTAGCGTGCGGCCGACTCGCGGTCCAGGCGCAGCAGCAGGCCCGTCATCATGGTGATGCCCGAGCGGGAGACGCCGGGGAGGAGGGCCAGCGCCTGCGCCACGCCGATGAGGAGCGCGTCGAACCAGCTGAGCTGCTCCATGTCGCGGTCGAGCTTGGCGATGTGGTCGATGAGGTACATGAAGCCGGCGAACACGATCATCGCGACGCCGATCATCCACGGTTTGCCGAGCCGCTCGGTGATGAAGTCCTCGAACAGCACGCCGACCAGGGCCGCCGGGATGGTGCTGACGATGAGCAGCCACGCCAGCTTGGCCTCCGGATCGGCGAGGCTGCGTCGCGCGATGCTGCGCGCCCACGCGCCGATCAGCTTGACGATCTCGCGCCAGAAGTAGACGACGACGGCCACGAACGTGCCCAGGTGCAGGGCCACGTCGAACGTCTTGTTGAGGTCGGGGTTCTCGAGCAGGAAGTGCCAGTTGAACAACCAGGGGACGAGCAGGAGGTGACCGGAGCTCGAGATGGGAAGGAACTCGGTCAGGCCCTGGACGATACCGAGGATGATGGCCTGCAGGATGGTCATGACGCTCCTTGACTTCGAGGTGACCCGCGACCGGCCGCATCGCCGGGAGGCGTTGAGGGCACGGTATACCCTCGAGGCACACGAGGCGACCGCCGGGGCGGCCGCGGAGAGGAGGGGCGCATGGCACGCAGCAAACCGGTGACACTCGTCTGGAAGACCGAGGGGCTCCTGTTCAAGGCGTCCACGGCGCACGGGACCGTGGACCTGGCGTCGGGGCTGGACGAGCCGGGCAACGGGGCCACGCCGATGGAGTTGCTGGCGACGGCGCTCGGCGGCTGCACCGCCATGGACGTCGCCTCGATCCTGCTCAAGATGCGCCAGCCGCTGGAGGCGTTCAGTGTGGAGGTGAGCGGCGAGCGGGCCGAGGAGCACCCCAAGCGGTTCCTCTCGCTCGAGGTGGTCTACCACCTCAAGGGCGACCTCGACGAGCGCAAGGTGGAACGCGCCATCGAGCTCAGCGAGGAGCGCTACTGCTCCGTAGAGGCCACCCTGAGGCCGGCGGTGCCCATCACTTCGCGCTACGTGATCGAGCGCTGACAGGCCTGCGCACGGGAGTGCCGGGTTTGCACTCCACGCACCGTGTTTACAGGAGAAGGCACAGGACGGTAGTATCGCCTGCGGATATGTCCTCCTGAGGGGATGGTGCGTGGACCGCGAACACGAACTGTCGGCCGTGCTGGCCGACGACACCCGCTACCACATCTATCGCTGGGTCGCCGAGAGGCCGGGCAACGACGTCACCGTGGCCGACGTGGCCGCGGAGTTCGGCCTGCACCCCAACGTGGCCCGCATGCACCTGGCCAAGCTGGATCAGGCGGGGTTCCTCGCCACCTCGTTCCGGCGCGCGGCCGGCGGCGGCAGGCCGGCCAAGCTGTACCGCCTGAGCGACATGGTCGTCACGTTCGGTTTTCCGCCCCGCCGCTACGAATTGCTCTCGCGTCTGGCGCTCGACGCGCTCGCCGCGGGCGGCACCCGGGACGACGCGGTGCGCGTGTGCCGGGAGGCCGGCGCGGCCGAGGGTCGGCGCGTGCTGGCCGGTGACGCCGAGGCGCCGCGCGACAAGGCCGCCGTGAGCGCGCTCGTCGCGCAGATCACCGAGGAGCAGGGCCTGCTGCCCGAGGTGGCGTGGGAGGACGGCCTGCTCAGCGTGGTGGTCAACAACTGCAGCTTCCGCGAGCTTTCGGGAGCCGACCCGGACCTTGTGTGCGCCATGCATCGGGCGTTCCTCGAGGGCATCCTCCAGGTCGCCACAGCCGGCCTGGGGCACATCGAGATCGCGCCCGACGATTGCCGCATCAGCTGCGGCGGCGACCGCTGCGAACTGCGCTGCTCGTTCGCATCGGGCGAGGCGTGAGAGAACCGCCGCTCGGGGTAGTCTACGGGCGCACCCGAACCGCCCGGAGGACGCCCTGACCATAGACGAAGCCATCCGCGACCTGCTCGACGTCTCCACGGACGTCACGGCCGTCGCCGTGCTCGACGATTCCGGCCAGATCCTGGCCTCGGGGCCCGCCCCGGCAGGCTCCGCCGCCGCGGAGGCCGCGGCGGCGCTCTGGGAGGCCGCCATCCGTACTGCCGGCCCGGCGACCGGACTGGAGCACGTGGTCGTGCCGGTCCCGGACGGCGCCGTGGCGCTGGTGCAGGCTCACGGCCGGCGCGCGGTGGCCGTCACCGGACCGCGGCCCGCGGTGGCCCTGCTCCTGTTCGACCTGCACACCTGCCTCGGCGACGCCTTCGCCGCGCCCGGGGTGGCCACATGAGATTCCGTCACCTCGCGCTGCTCGCGCTCGCGGCCGGCTTCGTCGCCGGCCTCGTGGCGTGGCGCCGGCGGTCCTCGCGCACGCCGGAGCCGGCCGTCCAGCTTGGCCTGGCCGGCGGCGAGCTGCGCACACTCGGCCTTACAGATCCCGCGACCGCCGAACTCCAGGCTCTGGCAGCCGGCGTGCGCGACGCATTCACCGGAGGCGCCTGATGGATGTCGCCACGTTCGACACCGGCCTGCTGCACGCGACCATCGAGAGGGCGCTCCGGCGGGGCGGCGACTTCGCGGAGGTCTTCATCGAAGACCGTGAGACGCTCGGCCTGCGCCTGGAAGACGGCCGCATCGAGCAGACGAGCGGCGGCCGGGAGACCGGAGCCGCCGTGCGCCTGCTCCTCGGCGAGCGCACCTACTACGCGTACAGCGACGCGGTGGACGAGGCGGGGCTGACGGCCGCCGCCGAGGCGGTCGCCGCGGCCGTCAGCGCCGGCGCGCAGGGGCCGCAGATCGTCGACCTCGGCGCGGTGCTGTCGGATCCCGGCAAGAACCCGGTGCGCGTGCCCCCGGGCGAGATCAGCACGGCCCACAAGGCCGAGCTGGTGCGCGCCGGAGACGAGGCCGCCCGCGGCGTCTCGGACGAGATCGTCCAGGTCACCGTGGGGTACGGCGACACGCGCCAGAAGGTGCTCATCGCCAACTCGCTCGGCGACCTGGTGTACGACGACCGCACGCGCACCCGCTTCATCGCGCAGGTGGTCGCCTCGCGCGGCGACGTCATCCAGACCGGTCACGAGACGGTCGGCGGCAGCGCCGGCTTCGAGCTCCTCGACGAGGAGATCGCCAGACGGACGGCGATCAAGGCGGCCGAGAAGGCGCGCGTCATGCTCGACAGCCGGCCCGCGCCCTCCGGCCCCATGCCGGTGGTGCTGGCCAACGGGTTCGGCGGCACGCTGTTCCACGAGGCCTGCGGCCACGGCCTCGAGGCCGACGCCATCGCCAAGGGCGCCAGCATCTACGCCGGCAAGATGGGCGAAGTGGTGGCCGCTCCCATCGTGAGCGCCTACGACGAGGGCTCCATCACCAACGGCTGGGGCTCCCAGGCCTACGACGACGAGGGTGTGCCCACACAGAAGACGCTGGTCATCGAGGAGGGACGCCTCACCGGCTACCTCTACGACCGCCTGCGCGCCCGCGAGGCGGGCGCCGCCCCCACGGGCAACGGGCGGCGCCAGTCGTTCCGCCACGTCCCCATCCCGCGTATGACCACCACGTACATCGCTCCGGGCGACCTGGATCCGGGCGAGATCATCGCGGCGACGCCCAAGGGCTTCTACGCGAAGAGCCTGGCCGGCGGACAGGTGGAGCCGGCCAGCGGCAACTTCGTCTTCGGCGTCGCCGAGGGCTACCTCATCGAGGACGGCAGGATCACCACGCCGCTCCGCGGTGCGACCCTCGTCGGCAACGGCATCGACATCCTCATGAAGATCGACCTGATCGCCGGCGACTTCGACGTCAAGACCGGCGTCTGCGGCAAGGACGGCCAGGGCGTGCCGGTCGGCACCGGGCAGGCCACCTTGCGTATCGCGGAGATGACGGTGGGAGGGACGGGCTGATGTTCGAGATCCTCGACGCCGTGCTCGAGCGCGCCAAGGCGCGCGGCGCGGCAGACGTTGAAGTGTTCGGCGAGAGCTCCACCTCGCACCGCATCAAGGTGTACCGGCAGGAGGTCGAGCAGCTCACGGCGGCGCAGCGCCGCGGCGTGGGCGTGCGCGTGTTCCGCGGCGGAGCCGTGGGCCACGCGTACACGTCGGACCTCAGCGACGGCGCGCTCGACGCCGTCGTGCAGCACGCCATCGACAACGCCTCCGTCAGCGACCCGGACGAGTTCATGGCGCTGCCGCAGCCGCAGGGCGAGCCGGCCGACGTGGACCCGTACGACCCGCGCCTCGCGGAGGCCACCGACGAGCAGCGCATCGCGGTCGCCCTCGAGGTCGAGGCGACGGCCCTGGCGGCCGACCCGCGTGTGAAGACCGTCGAGGACACCATGTACGTCGACGGCGACGGCGAGGTGTTCATCGCCAGTACGGCCGGCGTGCGCGGCAGCTTCCGCGCCGGCCAGTGCTACGCGTTCGCGTACGTGCTCGCCGAAGCCGAGGGCCAGGTCGAGACCGGCTACTCCTACGCCGTGGGCCGCGCCGTCGAGGACCTCGACCCCGCGTTCGTCGGCAACGAGGCCTCCGGCCGCGCCGTGCGCCTGCTCGGCGCGAAGAAGTGCCCGTCGATGAAGGCGCCGGTCATTCTCGACCCGTTCGTCTCGGCGGCGTTCTTCGGCGTGCTCAGCTCGGCCCTCACCGCCGACGCCGTGCAGAAGAACCGCTCGCTGTTCGCGGGGCGTGAGGGCGAGCGCGTCGCCGGCGAGCTCCTGGAGCTCGTGGACGACGGCACGCTGCCCGACGGCCTCGACAGCGCGCCGTTCGACGGTGAGGGGGTCCCCAGCGGGCGCACGCCGCTCATCACCGGAGGCGTACTGCAGGGCTTCCTCTACGACACCTACACCGCACGCAAGGCGGGCCGCTCCAGTACCGGCAACGGCATGCGCGGCGGCTACTCCAGCCTGCCCGGCGTGCGCCCCAGCAATCTGCTGGTCACGGGACCCGCCACGCCGCTGGACGACATCATCGCCGGCACGGACCGGGGCGTCCTGGTGACCGACGCGGTCGGCATCCACTCGGGGGCCAATCCGATCTCGGGCGAGTTCTCGGTGGGCATCAGCGGCGTCCTCATCGAGAACGGCAAGCTCACGACGCCGGTGCACGAGGTCACGCTGGCCGGCGACATCGTCGGCATGCTCATGAGCATCCGCGCCCTCGGCGACGACGCGCGCTGGGTGCCCGGCGGCAGCATCTACACGCCCTCCGTGGTCATCGACGGGATGGCCATCGGCGGCACCTGATAGCCTGAGGGAAGCGGCGCGCCGGGCGCGCCGCACGCCTCGGGACGACTGAAGGGAGCCTTGTGAGCGATCTCGGCCAGCGCCTGCTCGACGCCAGCTACCTGGAGGGCGACTTCGTCCTCAGGTCCGGCCGGCGCAGCAAGTTCTATCTCGACAAGTACCTGTTCTCCACGCAGCCGGACCTGCTGCGCGACATCGCCGCCGGCATCGCGGAGAAGCTGCCGGCCTACGAGCCGTTCGACCTGCTCGCCGGCCCCGAGCTCGGCGCCGTGGCCATCGTCGCGGCCGTCTCGCTCGCCAGCGGCAAGCCGTTCGTCATCGTGCGCAAGGGCGCCAAGGGCTACGGCACCGACAAGGCCATGGAGGGCAAGGCCGAGCCCGGCCAGAAGGTCGTCATGGTCGAGGACGTCGTCACGTCCGGCGGCGCCGCGCTCATGGCCGCGGACAAGCTGCGCGAGGCCGGCCTCGAGGTCGGCACGCTGATCTGCGTGGTCGACCGCGAAGAGGGCGGGCGTGCGCAGATCGAGGAGAAGGGTCTCACGTTCGACCCGCTGTTCACGGCCACGTCGCTCGGGATCAAGAAGCCGGAGTAGGCGCGTTCGGCTGCCCGCCGCCGGCGGCGCCGGGCGCAGGGACGACGAGGGGGCGGGCTGCAGTGCAGCCCGCCCCCTCGTCGTCTCACCCGCTGCGCCGGACCTCCGGCGCAGCCCTCACTGCACCGTGAACGACTGCACGGCGGCCTCGAGTTGTCCCTTCAGGTTCTCCCAATCAGAGGTCACGGACTGGGCCGTGATCTGGTACTCGTACTTGCCCTTGAAGAGGAAGAAGGTGACGGCGGTCAGGTTCTTGCCGCCCTCCTCGTAGGTGTACTTGAACGCGAAGCCGGGCAGGCCGTTGACCTTGACGGGACTCAGCTTCTCGACCACCGTGCTGGACGGCATGGAGGCCATGAGCTGGTCGACGATGCCCTGCAGTTCGCTCTTGACCTGCTTGACCTCGGCCGGCTTGAGCTCGCGCGCGAGCTCGTAGACCGAGGTCTGGACCGCGTTCACGTACCGCTCCGAGATGACCGGGCCCCCCTTGTCGGCGAACGCCACGTCCAGCACCGAACCGCCGCCGGCGCCGCTGCCCGCGACGGCCTCGCCCTGGGTGAACTTGTCGCTGTAGGTGATCGAGAACCCGTACTGGTCGTTGGTGTAGGTCTTGGTGGACGTGGTCGTCCCGCCGTCGGCTGCCGGGCTGCTCGAGTCGTCACCCGCGCTCACGCTCGCGCTGCACGCCGTGAGGGCGAGCGCCGCGGCGATCACGGCCAGCGAGATCGCCAGCCACCTCCGCATCCTGTTCACAGTGCCTCCTCAGTCTGGTGTCGCGCAGTCATTCGGGTGTGACGACCGCGAGTCCTCTGCTCCTTAGGTCGACCGCGCGCCTCGTGTACTTGAAGTTGGGCGCGCGCGGATGCGCGAAAGGGGCTAGGCGACGACGCGCAGGGTGCGCAGCGTGCGGTCCTCCGGACCGTGCACCTTGAGGCCGGTGGCGGAGGCCTCACGGAGGTAGGCGACGATCTCCGGAGAGATCTCCTCGCCGGGGCCCAGCACGGGGATGCCCGGCGGGTACGGCGTGACCATCTCGGCGCTCACCTCGCCGGCGCAGTCCGCGAGCGGCTTGGCGACGGCCGCGGAGAACACGGCGTCGCGCGGCGAGAGCACCTGGCGGGTGAACGGCGGCGTGTGGGAGAGCAACGTGGAGCACGCCGCGGCCGCGTCCTCAGCGGTGACGCCGGCGTACCGGGCCGAGAGGTCGCGCAGCGCGCCGACCAGCTGCTCGACGTCGTCCCGCGAGTCGCCGAAGGTGACGTTGAGCACGATGTTGAGCGGGTCCGCCGCCTCGACGGCGATGCGGTAGTCGTCGCGCAACACCGTCTCGAGCTGGTACCCGCTCAGGCCGAGGCCACAGGCGGACACGGTGAGGCGCGTGGGGTCGAACTCGGCCACCCCGTCGCGCTCGAGCAGCTCGCGGCCCAGGCAGCGCAGGCCCGGCAGCTCGACGATCCTGTCGCGCGCCCAGTCCGCCAGCTCGATGGCGTGTCGCCAGAGCTCGGCGCCGTGCACCGCCATCTGCTGCCGCGCCGCGTCGATGCTCACGTACATGAGCACCTGTGGGCTCGTGCTCTGCGTCATGTGGACCATGCCGTCGAGGCGCGCGAGGTTGACCCTGTCCGCGCGCGCCATGAGCACGGCCGACTGGGTGAGCCCGCTGATGAGCTTGTGCGTGCTCACCACGGCCGCGTCCGCTCCGGCGGTCATGGCGTCCACCGGCAGCTCGGGGCAGAAGCGCAGGTGCGGCCCCCAGGCCTGGTCGGTGACGAAGGGGATGCCGGCGCGGTGCGCGAGCTCGCCGATGCGCGGGAGGTCGGCGCCGAGGCCGTTGTAGGTGGGGGAGGTGACGAACAGCGCGCAGGCGTCCGGAGCCTGCTCCAGCGCGGTCAGGGCGTCCGAGGCGCGCACCTGCAGCGGGATGCCCCAGAGAGGATCGATGGCCGGTTCCATGTAGAGCGGCATCGCGCCGGTGAAGATGAGCCCCGCAAGCATGGACTTGTGGGCGTTGCGGGGCACGATCACCGTCTTGCCCGGCCCGCCGAGCGTGAGCAGCAGCGCGTGCACGCCGCTGCTGGAGCCGTTGACCAGGAACCAGGAGCGGTCCGAGCCCCAGGCCTCGGCGGCGTAGTCCTCGGCGAGCCGGATGAGCCCGGTGGACTCGCGCGTGTCCTCCACGCCGCCGGCCATGGCGAGGTCCACTCCCAGCGCCTGGTCACCCATGAACTCGCGCAGGCCCGCCGGCGCACCCTTGCCCAGCTTGTGGCCCGGGGTGTGGAACGGCGTGTAGTCCGTGGCGCGATAGCGCAGCGCGGCGTCCAGGTACGGTGTCTCCCGCTGGTCGTAGGGCACTCGGGCCTCCCCTCGCGGCGGCGGGCAGGCAGCCTGCCGCTTCACCGCGCAAGCATACCAAGGCAGGGTGATAGACTCGACCTGTTTGCAGGGGAAACGAGGTCTCCGGAGGAGTAGCCATCACCTTCGACCACACCGTGAGAGTACGCTTCGCGCCGAGCCCTACGGGCACGCTGCACATCGGCTCGGCGCGCACCGCGCTCTACAACTACCTGTTCGCCCGTCACGCGGGCGGCGCGTTCGTCCTGCGCGTGGACGACACCGACGTCGCGCGTTCCGACTCCGCCCTCGAGGCGAGCATCATGGCCGACCTGCGCTGGCTGGGACTCTCGTGGGACGAGGGGCCGGACGTCGGAGGTCCCGCCGGCCCGTATCGGCAGAGCGAGCGGCTCGAGCGGCACCGCGCCGCAGCCGCGGAGCTGCTGGCGTCGGGGCAGGCGTACCACTGCTTCTGCCCCGAGGAGCGCCTCGAGCAGTTGCGCCGCGAGGCGCTCGCCGCCGGCCGCACGCCGCGCTACGACCGCCGCTGCCTCAGCCTGCCGGCCGACGAGGTGCGCCGCCGGCTGGACGCCGGGGAGCCGGCGGCAGTGCGCTTCAAGGTGCCTGTCGGGGAGGTCGTCATCGACGACCTCATCCGCGGCGCCGTCGTCATCGGCGCGGACGCGCTCAGCGACCCCATCATCGTGCGCTCGGACGGCGGCGCCGGCTACAACTTCGCCACGGTCGTGGACGATCTCGCGATGGGCATCACCCACGTCATCCGCGGTGACGACCATCTGACGAACACCGCCCGCCAGCAGTTGCTGTTCGAGGCTCTCGGCGGGCCCGTGCCACGCTGGGCGCACCACTCCATGGTGCTCGGGCCGGACGGCGGCAAGCTCAGCAAGCGCCACGGCGCGACGGCGGTGGGCGACTACCGCGACCTGGGATACCTGCCCGAGGCGATCGTCAATTATCTGGCGCTGCTCGGCTGGTCGCACGGTGAGGACGAGGTGCTCGACCTGGACCGCCTCGTGCGCGAGTTCGACCTCGCCAGGCTCTCGTCGAGCCCGGCGGTGTTCGACCTCGCCAAGCTCGACTGGCTCGACCACGAGCGCATCATGGCGCTCGCTCCGGGGGAGCACGAGCGCCGCTTCGCCGAGCGTCTGCCGGCCGCCACGCCGGCGCAGGCGGCGGCCGCGCTCGCGGCTGCCTTCCAGCCCTCGCTGGTGCGGTACGGCGACGTCCCGGCTGCGGCCGCCGGGGTGCTCACCCCGTCGCCGGCCTCGCCGGACCTCCTCGCCGTCGCCCACGCGGCCGAGCCTCAGCTCGCGCGCGTCCGCACGCTCCGCGCCCAGGCGCCGGGGTGGCTCACGCCCGCCGGCGCCCGCGACCTCCTCGCCGCCTACCGCGCCTGGGGCAAGGAGCAGGGCATCGGCGCCCGCGACCTGCTCATGCCGCTCCGCATCGCCCTCACCGCGGCCGAGCACGGCCCGGAGCTGCCGTTCGTGCTCGCCGCGCTCCACCGCGAGACCGCCCTCGCGCGACTCGACCTCATCCTCGCCGGGAACTCTGCCGGAGAGTCCACCCTCACACCAGGAGACCAGCCGTGATCCGCCTCTTCAACTCTCTGACCCAGCAGAAGGAGCAGTTCGAGCCCCGCGACCCCGGCAAGGCCGGCATCTACTGCTGCGGTCCCACGGTCTACAACCTGGTGCACATCGGCAACGCGCGCCCCTACGTCACCTTCGCCGTCCTGCGCTCCTGGCTCGCGTATCGCGGCCTCGACGTCACGCTGGTCACCAACATCACCGACGTGGACGACAAGATCATCAACAAGGCCAACGCCGAGGGACGGGACTCGACGGAGGTGGCCGAGGAGTACACCGCCTCGTACGTCCTGGACACCGACCGGCTCGGGATCCCGCGGCCGGACATCGAGCCCAAGGCCACGGAGACGATCGCCGAGATCATCGACCTCGTCTGCCAGCTCATCAGCTCCGACCACGCCTACCCGGCCAACGGGAGCGTCTACTTCCGCGTGCGCAGCTTCGACGAGTACGGCAAGCTCAGCAAGCAGCGCATCGACGAGCTCGCCGAGGGTGTGCGCGTCGATACCGAGCCCGGCAAGGCCGACCCCCTCGACTTCGCCGTCTGGAAGGCCGCCAAGCCGGGCGAGCCGGCCTGGGACAGCCCGTGGGGCCTGGGCCGGCCGGGCTGGCACATCGAGTGCTCCGCCATGGGCCTGCGATACCTCGGCGCCGGGTTCGACGTACACGGCGGCGGCCGCGACCTCATCTTCCCGCACCACGAGAACGAGATCGCGCAGAGCGAGGCCGCCGGCCTGCCGTTCGCCAAGGTGTGGATGCACAACGGGATGATCCGCAGCGACGGCGAGAAGATGGCCAAGAGCGTGGGCAACATCTTCCTGCTCCGCGAGGTGCTCGACCGCTACGACCCGGCCGTGGTGCTCATGTACTTCCTCACCACGCACTACCGCAGCCCGCTCGAGTTCAGCACGGAGAAGCTGGACGAGGCGAAGGCCGCCTACGGCCGCTTCGCCTCCGCCCTCGCCGACATCGACTTCCGCGTGGCCAACGCCGGCAAGGCGGCGCAGCGCGGAGAGTGCCCGGACCTCGCGCTGCGCGCGGAGGCCGCACGGGTGGCGTTCGGCGAGCGCATGGACGACGACCTCAACACGGCCGGCGCCCTGGGCGAGCTCTTCGGGCTGGTCACCGAGATGTACCGCTACCTCACGCAGGTCGACCGCGGTGAGCTGCCGCTCGACACCGAGGCGCTCACGACCGTGGCCGCGGTGCTGCGCGAGTCGCTCGGCGCCCTGCTCATCCCCGTGCCGGGCGCCGGCGCCGGCATCACCGGCGTGGGCACGGTGGCCGGCGACGAGGCCGAGTCCTGCGTCACCGGCGGAGTCGCGCTGCTGCCGGCGGCCCGGCTCGCCGAGGAGGGCCGCTGGGACGACGTGGCCCTGGTGTACGCGGACAGGCTGGGCTGCGACGACGCCTCCTACGCGTGCGTGCTGCGTGACCACTACCGCGCCGAGAAGCAGTGGGCCGACGCGGACAGGCTCCGGGACGAGATCCAGGCGGCCGGGTTCGAGGTCCGCGACACGCCCCAGGGCACCCAGGTCGTCAGGAAGTAGGGCGGCTCAGCTGAACAGCAGCGCCCCGATGAGCGCGACCGACCCCACCATGCCGCCGGCGACCCCGGTCAGGAAGGCGGCGGTGGCGTACCGCTCGCCGAGCACCGCCAGCGCCACGGCGGCGGCCAGCGCGAGAGCGGCCGCGGCCGCCGCGACCGCCTCGAGGCCGCCGTGCATCACGGCCACCGGCAGCAGCGTCACGATGGGCGGTACCACCACGACCACCGTCAGCACGCCGCGCAGACGCGGCCGCTGCCCGCAGAGCGCGGCGACGACCAGCAGGGCGGCCGGCGAGAGCACGGTCCACCAGAACAGCGTGCTGATGACGACGGCGGCGAACGAGCCTGGTGAGACGTCGATGGGCATGCTGGGAGTGTACCGGGCTCCAGAGGGCCCTTGAACACCGTGGAATGGCTGTACGGCAGGAACGTGGTCAGGATCGCGCTCGGCGCATCCGCTCGGCGGCGGCCCCATAAGCTCGCCGCTACGCCGTCGGCGCTGGACGCCGTCGCCCAGTTCGTCCCGGAGGACCTGCCGGTGGACACGGTGAGCGCGCCCCAACTCGACGAACTGCTCGGTACGCATGAGCACCAGGGCGTGGCGCTGCAGGTGGACGGTTACCCCTACGCGGACGCCGACCGGCTCCTGGACGCCGCGGTACTGGTGGTGCTCGACGAGGTCACCGACCCGCACAACCTCGGCGCGGTGGCCCGCAGTGCGCTGGCCGCCGGCGCCGGTGGACTGGTGGTGCCCAGGCACCGGTCCGCCCACGTCACGCCGGCGGCGGTCAAGGCGTCGGCCGGCATCCTCGAGTTGCTGCCGGTGGCACAGGTGACCAACGTCGTGACGTTCCTGCTCCGCGCCCGGGACCGTGGCTTCTGGGCCTACGGCGCCGCCGGCGAGGCCGCCGCCTCGTACCTCGCCACCGACCTCACCGGTCGGATCGTGCTCGTGCTCGGCGCCGAGGGGCGCGGCCTGCGTCCGCTGGTGGCCAAGACCTGTGACGCGCTGGTCTCGATCCCCATGGACCCGGCGGTCGAGAGCCTCAACGTGAGTGTGGCCGCCGCACTCCTCCTCTACGAGGCGCGGCGGCAGCGCGAGGCGGCGGCCGGTCCATGACCCGCCTCGTCTACATCGTCGACGGCTACAACGTGCTGCACGCGCTGTTCCGCGGCGCGGACAAGGAGGAGATCTTCGCGCGCCGCGACTGGCTCGCCGACCGTCTGGCGAGCTTCGCCGCCCTGCAGGGCGCGCGGGTCGTGCTGGTGTTCGACGGCAAGGGCCCGCACAGCACCAGCAGTGAGCCCATCAAGGGAGCGGCGGTGGAGGTGGCGTTCGCCGGCGGGCGGTTCACCGCCGACACGCTGATCGCCCGGCGCATCGCCATCCAGCCCGCCGACGTGCAGGTCGTGGTCGTCTCGGCCGACCAGGAGGTGCAGCGCACCGCCTCGCGGGCCGGAGTGAGCCGGATGACACCCCTCGAGCTCGGCGCCGAGCTCGGCGTGGGGGGTCAACGGGGGCAGGCTCTTGACTCTGCCTCTGACTCCAGTAGAATGCCCACCAGGCTTGAGGATAAAGTTGACCCTGAGACTTTAAGGCGTCTCGAGGAGTTGCGCCACAAGCCGCAGTGAGCTTCTGGAGGGGGAGAAACTCCGGGAGTGCAGGGGCAAACGGAGCGGAGGTGGGGTTCAAGCATGGCGCCCAGGGCTGACCGCAGCCGCGGCTCGGGATCGTCTCACAACCCTCAACTCTTCAACGAGAGTTCCGACTTCGCATTGGTGCAGGCATATCGGCGCGGCAACCAGGCCGCCCTCGACGCCCTCATGGCGCGCTACCACCAGTTCGTCCGTCTCAAGGCCAGTTCGTACTTCCTCGCCGGCGGTGACGCCGAGGATCTCATCCAGGAGGGCCTGCTGGGCCTCTACAAGGCGGTGCGCGACTACCGCGACGACCGCCTGGCCAGCTTCCGCAGCTTCGCCGAGCTCTGCATCACGCGGCAGATCATCACCGCGATCAAGACGGCGACGCGGCAGAAGCACGCGCCGCTCAACGGCTACCTCTCGTTCAGCCAGTCACCGAGCGACTCGTCGGACGACGGCGACTGCTCCCTGGCCGACGTGCTGCCGGGTCCCACCACGCACGACCCGATCAGCCAGGTCATCAGTTCCGAGGAGGTCGACAGCCTCACCTCGTGCCTCACGCGCATGCTCTCGGAGCTCGAGGGCAAGGTGCTGCGCCTGTACCTCCAGGGACTCAGCTACGAGCGCATCGCCGACAAGCTCGGCTGCGACTGCAAGACCGTGGACAACGCCCTGCAGCGCATCAAGCGCAAGGTCGACCTGCACCTCGAGGGGCGGCGCGTACCGAGCTGACGCGGAGCCACGCGCCGCCGGGCGGCGCGGAGCGAGAAGACAAACGGGCGGGGCGGCCGATGGCCGCCCCGCCCGTTTGTCGTGCTCTCCGCGCCCGGACCGTCCCGGGCCGCGCGTCAGAACGTCGTGAGGCTCACGTCGTGGCCCTGCGACTGCACGAGGAGCTTGAAGTCGTGCGGGTTGCTCGCCACCTGCGCCGCGTCGGCGAGCGTGATGAGCCCCTCCTCGTAGAGGTTGAGCAGCGCCTGGTCGAACGTCTGCATGCCGTAGAAGTCGCCCTCTTTGATGGCGTCCGGGATGAGGCCCGACTGATCCGGGTCGAGGATGAAGTCGCGGATGCGGTTGGTGCACACCATGATCTCGATGGCCGGCACACGGCCGGTGCCGTCGGCCTTGACCAGCAGTCGCTGGCTGATGATGCCCTTGAGCGTGCCGGCGAGCATGATGCGGATCTGCTTCTGCTGGTGCAGGGGGAAGAAGTCGATGATGCGGTTGATCGTCTCGGTCGCGTCGATGGTGTGCAGCGTGCTCATGACGAAGTGACCGGTCTGGGCTGCCGTGAGCGCCGCGGAGACGGTCTCCGGGTCGCGCATCTCGCCGATGAGGATGTCGTCCGGGTCCTGGCGCAGCACGTACTTGAGCGCCGTGGCGTAGCTGTCGGTGTCCAGGCCGATCTCGCGCTGGTTGATGATCGACTTCTTGTCCTTGTGGAGCACCTCGATGGGGTCCTCCACGGTGACGACGTGCCGGCGCATGGTGTTGTTGATGTGGTCGATCATCGCGGCGAGCGTGGTGGTCTTGCCCGAGCCGGTGGTGCCGGTCACGAGCACGAGCCCGCGCGGCTCGAGCGCCAGGCGCTTGATGATCTCCGGGAGGTGCAGTTCCTGGAAGGTGGGGATCTTGGTCGTCACCTGGCGCATGGCGATGCTGATGCTGCCGCGCTGGCGGAACACGTTGACGCGGAAGCGGCCCAGGTTGGCGGCCGAGTAGGCGAAGTCGATCTCGTTGTGCTCGCTGAAGCGGCGGATCTGCTTGTCGGTCATGATCGACGCCGCGACGTCCTTGGTGTCCTCGGGGGTGAGGGGAGGTTCGTCGAGCAGCGCGAGCTCGCCGTCGACGCGGATCACCGGCGGGCTCCCTGCCTTGATGTGCAGGTCCGACGCGGTGCGCGCCATCATGTCGCTCAGCAGATCATCGATAGGTCTCATGCGCAGCCCCAGTCGCTCGGGTTCTCTCTCCGTGTCCTAATTCGGCACAACCAGCGAAAAGCTTACCTCTGATGGAACGCCGGGAGTGGAGCACTGCCGTCTGCGGCCTCAGAACCGGCCGCAGACGCGGCTGCTAGAAGCGGCCGCCGATCCAGGCGTCGCGGCCGGTCCAGGTGCCGTACCGCACCACGTCGCCGGTGTGCGGAGCCTCGATGCACGTGGTGCCCTCGACGAAGATGGCCACGTGGTGGCTGAAGCTCGCGTTGCCGAAGAAGATGAGGTCGCCCGGCCGGAGGTCGGAGAGGGCGACCGGCGTGCTCGAGCGCTGCTGGTCGGTGGCGCCGTGCGACATGCCGATGCCGATCTTGGCGTACACGTACATGGTGAGGCCGCTGCAGTCGAAGCCGCTCGGGCTGGCGCCGCCCCACACGTAGGGCACCCCGAAGTACTGCTGGGCGAGGGCGACGACCTCCGGGTGGCCGGGGCTGTTGGGGTCGACCGGCCCCGGGATGGGCCCGGAGTAGCCCTGCAGCGCGAGCTGGGCGCGCAGCTTGGCCTGGTACTTGAGCTTCTTGATCTGCTTCTGGATCTTGCCGGTGAGGTCCTGGAGGTCGCCCTGCAGGGCGTAGAGCTCGTTCTTGTGCTGCTCCCGGTCGGCCACGAGGCGTGTCGCCTGTTTCTCGTCGGCCTGGAGGCGTACGCGACGGTTCTTGATCTCTCGCTTGTACGAGGCGATCGCGTGCACGGTGTCGACGTCGCTGTTGCCGAGCCGCTCCATCATGTCCATCTGGCTGATGAGCTCGTCGAAGCTGTCGGCCTGGAAGATGACGTCGACGACGCTCACGTCGCGCGACTTGTAGATGTTGCGCGCGCGCTGCATGAGCTGGTCGTTGGCGGTCTCGAGGTTCTTGCGCGCCGTCTCGAGCTGGCGCTGGTTCTCCTCGATCTTGGCCTGCACGGCGTCGAGCTGGCTGGTGGCCTGGTTGTACTTCTCCACGGCGATCTCCGACTGCATGGAGACGTCGTCGAGGCGCGCCTGCACGATCTGGAGCCGCTCCTTGGCCTTGGCCACGGAGCCGGCCGCCGGTGCGGCCGGTGCGGAGATGAGCAGGAGCGCCGTCGCTCCCAGGAACATGAGGGTGATGATGCGTGTGAGACGGATGCGCTGGTTCACTCTGGTACTGTCCTTCGGCGTCACGCCTGAGGTGACGCGCGGTCGCTTACCGACGTTCGGAGTGAGGAAGTATTCGTGCCTGAGGGCGCGTTCCCTACTCAGTCGCGGGGGAACGCGCCCTCAGGCACGCGGTAGATCAGGGCCGGCCGCCGATCCAGGCGCCGCTGATGGAGCCGTAGCTGACCACAGCGCCGGTGTGCGGCGCGTGGATCATGCTGCCGCCGCCGACGTAGATGCCCACGTGGTAGCTGTAGCTGGCGCTGCCGAAGAACACGAGGTCGCCCGGCTGGAGCGCGCTGAGCGGCACCGGTGTGCTGGCGTGCTGCTGGTCGGTGGCGCCGTGCGAGAGGCCGATACCGACCTGCGCGTAGCAGTACATGGTGAGGCCGCTGCAGTCGAAGCCGCTCGGGCTGGCGCCGCCGTACACGTAGGGAACGCCGAGATAGCGCTGCGCGATGGAGACGACGGCTGAGTGGCCGGAGCCGCCGGGGTCGACGACGGTGCCGCCGCCTCCGCTGCCGCCGGTGGTGGTGCCGCCGCCGTTCTGCGCCGCGGCTGCGGCCTCGGCGGCTGCCTGCGCGCGCGCCGCGGCCTGCTCCTGCATGCGCTTGATGTCGGCCTTGATGCCGGCCGTCATCTGCTCGAGCTTGCCCTGCAGGCCCTCGACTTCGGCCTTGTGTTCTGACGCCTGCGCCACGAGCCTGGTGGCGGACTTCTTGTCGGCGTCGAGCTTGACCCTGCGGTCCTTGATCTCGGCCCGGTAGTCCTTGATGCTGCGGACGGTGTCGACGTCGCTGTTGCCGAGCCGCTCCATCATGTCGAACTGCGTGACCAGGTCGTCGAAGTTGTTGGCGGAGAACAGGACGTCGACGACGCTCACGTCGCGCGTCTTGTAGATGTCGAGAGCGCGGGCGGTGAGCTGCTCGTTGGCCACGTCGAGGTTGTACTCGGCGACCTTGAGCAGGTGCTCGTTGCGCTTGATCTGGTCCTGGACCGTGGTGAGCTGGCTGGTGGCCTGGTTGTACTTCTCGACCGCCATGTCGACCTGGTGGTACACGGTCTGGAGGCGTGCCTGCACCTCGGCCAGCTGGGCTTTCTTGCTGCTGACGGGGGAGGCGAGAGCGGAGGAAGTGAGAGCGAGGGAGAGAAGGAGTGCGCCGAACAGGACAGAGATCGTGAGGATCCGTCGTTTGCCGTTCACTGCATCGCCTCCTTGACGGACGGGTCGATCAAGACGCGCCGTCCTCGTTGAGGTGAGCCCTCGCGTGCTCCAACTCACCGACTCAAGTACGAGACCTTAACATCCGCCCGCACACGTGACAACCGACCGGTCCGTCCTGCGGACCGGTCGGAGAGGCGTCAGTCGGCGCCGGCCCGGGGAGCCGTCGAGGTCCGCACCGTGCCGCGCGGCGTCGGGCTCGGCCACATCTGCCTGAGCGACTTGATGAACGCCTTGTTGCGCTCGTCCCGGCGCCAGTTGCGGATGATCGCCATGCCCCACCAGTGGAACAGCAGCTGCTTGGTGAACTGCAGCCTGAAGATGTAGCCCAGCCAGGTGCGGAACGAGTAGAAGCGCATGTACCCGCGGAGCACCTCGATCTGCAGCTCGTAGGGCGTCATGCGCGCCGGCTCGAAGACGACGTGGTGGGCGTCGTAGAGCTCCCAGCGCTTGTCGAAGATCCGGCCGGCCTCGTCGAACTCCTGGAACTGCAGCGTGCCCGGCAGCGGCGTGAGGATGTTGAGCATCACCGTGTCGATCTTGTTCTTGATCGCGAAGGCGACGGTGTCGCGCACGGTCTGCACGTCGTCGTCGTCGGCGCCGAGCACGAACATGCCGTGGCTCTTGATGCCGTACTCGTGCAGCACCTTGATGGCTTTCTCGATGTCGGCCACCGTCTGCGACTTCTCGAACCTGTCGAGGGTCCGCTGGTTCACGGACTCGAGGCCGAGGTACACGAGGTTGCAGCCGGAGCGGCGCATGAGGTCGAGCAGTTCCGTGTCGCGGACGACGTCGGTGCGGACCTGCGCGGACCACGGGATGACCAGGTCTTCGTCGATCATCATCTGCAGCAGCTTCTTGAGCCGCTTGCGGTTGGCGGCCATGTTGTCGTCGTAGAAGAAGATGCGCTGCGGCCGCTTGTCCTTGAGCTCGGCGATGACGCTCTCGGCGCTGCGGAAGCGGTACTTCTTGCCGAACATCGCCGTCACCGAGCAGAAGGTGCAGTCGAACGGGCAGCCCCAGCTGGTCATGATGGGCACCGTGTTGATCTTGTCGCTGCCGACGAGCAGGCGCAGGTCGGGGAACGGCAGCTCGTCGAGGTCGGCGAGCGCCTCGCGCGGCGCGTTGTGCACCGCGACCCCGTCGCGCTTGAACGAGAGGCCGGCGATGCTGTCCAGCTCGCGGTCGCCGGCCAGCGCCTCGATGAGCTCGAGCATGAGCTGCTCGCCGCCCTCGCCGCGGGCCACGTAGTCCACGTGCTCCAGCGCCTCGTCGGCCATGAAGGTGACGTGCGACCCGCCGATGATGACCGGGATGCCGCGGCCGTGCAGGTCCTCGGCGAACTCGTAGGCGGTCGTGGCCGTGGAGGTCGTGCTCGAGAGCCCGACGAGGTCGGAAGAGTTCACGTCGTCCCAGTCGATGGGCGCCATGGTGGGGTTGTAGACGAGCACATCGTGGCCGTGCTCCTTGAGCTTGGCGGCGATGATGGGCAGCCCGAGGCGGGGAAGCAGGACCTTCGCCCAGACGTGCATGCCCGGCGGTTCGGGCTCGATGAGGCGGATCTTCATACTGCTGCTGCTCCTACCGGTAGACCTTCTGCTGTCGGCCCGTTGCGGGCGGGCCGCAGGGCGTGCGCCAAGCATGGCGAGAGCCACGGTCCTTGGCGCGGAACGGCGGAGGGCGATGCGCTCGCGCTCCTCCGTCGAATTGTAACGTAAGTATTACGTTTGCTTCAACCGTCTCCGTTGCGAGCGCGCTCCCGCTCCTCGCGCTCGAGCAGGATGTCCTCCGGGCTCCGCAGCACGAAGGCGAAGGCGGCGTGGGCCACCACGACGATGCCCCACGCGCCGACCGGGATGACGAACCACGGGAAGCCGGCGCCGGCCAGCAGCCAGATGACGAACAGGAAGACGCTGATCGCCGCCCAGACGATGAGGTCCATCCAGAACCACTGGCGGCGGGCGATGCGCACCGCCTCGCGCTCGCGCAGGGCGGCCCTCCCGAACTCATCCATTCTCTTCTCCTTGCTCGAGGATCGCGGTGATTTCGTTGCGCGTGCGCGTGAGGGCGGCGTCGATGCTCTCGGCCTGCTCGGAGGTCAGGCCGGCGCGGCGCGGCAGGCCGAGCTCGAAGCGGTCGAGCAGTCGGCCGAGCGTGACGCGCGGCAGACGGGCTCCCGCGCGCCGGGAGATGTCGGGCCAGGCCGGCGCGGCGCCGCCCGAACCCAGCATGGCGGCGCCCTCCTCGGTGAGCCGGTACACGCGCAGGCCGTCGCGCTCCTCCGACGTCACCGCCCCGGCCTCCTCGAGGGCGACGAGGGCGGGGTAGATGGCGCCGGGGCTCGGCCGCCAGTGGCTGCCGACGCGCTGCTGCAACTCCTGCATGATGGCGTAGCCGTGCCCTTCGCCGAGCGAGGCGATGACGGAGAGGAGCGCGACCTTGAGTTCGCCGCGGTTGAAGACGCGTGCCATGGTCCGGATATAACGTAACAGTTACGTTTGGTCAATCCGCCTGGTGCGCAGTGAGGCGTCGGCCGGCCGCGGCGGAGACGCGAAGACGGCTCAGAAGAGGGAGCGCAGGGCCTCGCCGGCCAGGTACACCGCCGCGCCGACCAGACCGGCCATCGGCAGGGTGAGCAGCCAGGCGGTCACGATGTTGCCGGCGACGCCCCAGCGCACGGCCGACAGGCGCTGCGTGGAGCCGACGCCCATGATCGCGGCCGTGATGGTGTGGGTGGTGGAGACCGGCACGCCGAAGTGTGTGGCCAGCTGGATGACGCTGGCGGCGGCGGTCTCGGCGGCGAACCCGTGGATGGGATCGAGCTTGATGACCTTGGAGCCGAGCGTGTGGATGATACGCCAGCCGCCCGAGTAGGTGCCGAAGGCCATGGCGAGGGCGCACACGATCTTGACCCAGGTCGGGATGTAGAACGTGTCGATGGTACCGCTGGCGAAGAGGGCGAGGGCGATGATGCCCATGGTCTTCTGGGCGTCGTTGGCGCCGTGCGAGAACGCCATGAAGCCCGCGGAGATGGGTTGCAGGCGCCGGAACCACGTGTTGACCGGTCCTTGCTGGCGCTTGCGCACCAGCCAGATGAGCCCGGTCATGAGCACCCACGCGCCCACGAACCCGAGGAGCGGAGAGCCGATCATCGGCAGGATGATCTTCTCGACGACGCCGCTCCAGATGACTCCGCTGATGCCCGCGCTGGCGATCATGGCGCCGATGAGGCCACCGAAGAGCGCGTGAGAGGAACTCGAAGGGATGCCGAAGCGCCAGGTGACGAGGTTCCACACCACGGCGCCCACGAGGGCGGCCATGACGACCTGCAGCGTGACGAGATCCGTGTTGACGATCCCCTCGCCCACGGTCTTGGCGACGCTCGTCGAGACCAGCGCGCCGAGAAGGTTGAGGCCGGCCGCCATGAGCACGGCGATGCGAGGCGAAAGCGCGCGCGTCGAGACCGACGTCGCGATCGCGTTGGCGGTGTCGTGGAAGCCGTTGGTGTAATCGAAGACGAGCGCCAGGACGACGATCGCGATGAGGAGAGCCACGGCCTGTACTCAGGTCAGTTGTGCTTGAGCACGATGCTCTCGATGACGTTGGCGACGTGCTCGCACTCGTCGATGGCCGCCTCGAGGATCTCGTAGATGTCTTTCCACTTGATGATGTCGGTGCACTGCATGTCGCCGTCGAACAGGCTCGCCATGGCGTCGCGCAGGATGCGGTCGCCGTCGTTCTCGAGGCTGTTGATGGCGATGATGCGCTCGTCGAGCCCCTTGGGCTTCGCGAGGTTGTCCATGCACTCCTTGAGCAGCGGCGTTGCCTTGGCGATGACCTCGGACTGTCGGCGCGCCTGCTCGGTGATCTCGCCGACGCGGTACAGCATGACCATGTCTGCAGCCGCCTCGATGTTGTCGAGGATCTCGTCGGTGGTGGCCACGAGGTCGTAGATGTCCTCGCGGTCGATGGGCGTGATGAACGACTTGTTGAGCTTGCGGATGATGTCGTGGACGATCTTGTCGCCCACGTGCTCGTGCTCGAGGATGGCCGCGGCCGCGCCCTTGCGGTCGCCGTCGTTCATGAACTTGACGAGCAGCTGCGCCGCCGCGTCCAGGTTGGCCGCGAGCTCCGAGAACAGCCGGAAGTAGTCGTGTTCCTTGGGGACCAGGCTGAGTTTCACACAGCCTCCTTTCACGAGTCCCGCCGTGCGCCGCGCGTAATGCTATACGGAATAGGGCAGGGCGCAACCCTTCGCGGACGGGCGGTCGGACCCGGGGCCGAACGGGCGACCGAGGGTTGGCGGCGGGGGCGAACTTGCCCAGCCGAGCGAGCACCTGCGCGGTCCTCTTCCGCACCACGGATCCACGTCGTGCGGCGCCGCGTCGGCCGTCGTTGTCCTGCCCGGCAACGTGCAGAACAGTTTGGCGGCGTCAAGTTTCGCCTGCCTGCGTCGTTAAGAGGATACGGAAGCACCGAACGAATCGTCCCGGCTGCAGAGGCCGGAGGAGGTCCCCGCGTGAAGAAACTACTCCTCATCGTCATCGTCGTCGCCCTTGCGCTGACGCTCGCGCCGCTGGCTCTCGCCGGTGGCGGAGGCTTCAAGCACGGTCATTTCAAGTTCAACCTGGTCGGCAAGGTGACGGCCGTCACTATCCCCGTCGTCGATCCCGCAGCCGACCCCGCGGCTCCCGGTCGACCCCTCGACCATCCGCATCCTGGTCAAGGCCGGCAGCCACATCAAGGGCATGAAGGGCACCGACACCACGTTCACCCTGGCCGAGGGCGTCCCGGTCTGGCAGCTCACCGAGGACGGCAAGGTCGAGAGTTCGCTGGACAAGCTCGCCGCCGGCGACAAGGTCCTGCTCAAGGGCAAGATCACCAAGGCTGAGGACGGCTCGAAGGTCTACACGGTCACGAGCATCAGGTACCTCGACCGCACGCCTGACGTGGAGCCGACGCCGGAGCCTTCCCCTCCGCCCGTGGCGCAGTAGGAAGCAAGAAGTCTCTCAAGCGCGCGAGCGACGCTCGCGCGGCGATGACACCGGCCGGCCCGGCTCGCGGATGTGAGCCGGGCCGGCCGCGTTCTGCATCCGTCCTGTGTGGCGCCGGGCGCCTCAGGGCGGAGGGTGCGGGCGAGGCGCAAGTGTCAAGGTCGTGCGTATTCGGTAGAGTGCTTCTCGATGGGAGCCGACCTTTCCGCATACTTCGAGGAGGTCGAGGCGCGGTTCGACAACGCGCACGACCTCGACCTGGGGCTCGAGGAGGAGTTCCAGATACTCGACCCCGAGACGCTCGCGCTCACCGGCGCCTTCGAGGCGCTGCGCGACTCGGCGCCGCCGCGCCTGCGCGAGCGCATCGCCGGCGAGCTTCTCACCTCCGAGATCGAGGTGAGCACGCCGCGCACATTGCACTTCGGGCAGGCGGCGAAGCAGCTCCTGCTCAACCGCGCGGAGCTCTTCGAGCACGCGGACGCGCAGGGCTACAAGCTCGGCTGCACCGGCACGCACCCGTTCTCGGAGTGGAAGGACCAGCAGATCATCGACACGCCCCACTACCGGGTGGTCGAGGACACGCTGAAGTACGTCGCCTGGCGCAACAACACCTGGGCGGCGCACGTGCACATCGGCGTGCGCGGCTGCGACCGCGCCGTCGCCGTCTGCGACGCCCTCCGCACCTACCTCCCGCACCTGCTCGCCCTCTCCGCCAACTCGCCGTTCATCGAGGGCGTGTGGAGTCAGCTCCACTCGGTGCGCACGCAGACGTTCGTGCGCATGTTCCCGCGTTGCGGCATCCCGGACGTGTTCGGTTCGTGGGCGGCGCACCGCGAGTTCTACGAGGAGCTCATCCAGACCAACTGCATCCGGGAGTTCACGCAGATCTGGTGGTCGGTGCGGCCGCACCACAGGTTCGGCACCGTTGAGGTGCGCATCTGCGACGCGCAGACCGAGGCGTGGCAGAGTCTGGCGATCTCGTCCCTCACCGTCGGGCTCGTCGCGCACCTGGCGCGCATCTACGACGAGGGCATGCCGCTGCCCATCCTCGACACGCGGTACGTGGAGGAGAACCTCTGGCGGGCCATCCGCTACGGGCTGGACGGCAAGCTGGTGGACTGGAACATGTGCGAGGAGTTGCCGGCGGCCGACGCCATCCGGCACCTCGTGGAGCTGGCGGCGCCTTACGCCGACGACATCGGGCTCAGCCCGCACCTCGCCGACGTGGAGCGCATGCTGCGCGACGGCAACGGCGCTCAGCAGCAGGCGCGCGCGTACGACGAGGGCAAGAGCCTGCAGGAAGTGTTCGCGGGGATGGTGGAGGCTGCGCACCGCAGCTCCATCCCCGCCAAGTGAGACCAGGGAGAGCGTGATGGCCGGGAACGGACAGGACAGAGTCGTCTCCGACGAGGAACGGGCGCGGGCGATGCTCGAGCAGCTGAAGAGCGTGCACGCGGTCGATATCGGCCGGGACATGGTGATCGCGGCAGTCAACTTCAGCTATCCCAAGCTGGGGCTGAGCGACGAGACGCGCGCGGTGCGTGACCTCGACGATGTGCGTCTCACCATCGAGCTCATCCGTGGCCTCCTCCAGGTGCTCGACCGCGACCACGCCGACGCGACCTCCGACCTGCACGACACGCTGGCGCAGATGCAGATCGCCTACGCGCACGCGGTGCAACTGGCGAACGCGGAGCGTGCGGGCGAGCGCGAGGCGGAGGCGCATGAGGGCGGCGCGGCCGCCGCGGAGCCGGAGGCGGCCGCCCAGGCGGAGCCGGTCGAGGAGCGCAGGAGGCGGAAGCGCCGGCCGCCGAAGCGCCGAGCGTCAAGAAGAAGCCGGCGGCGAAGAAGCCGGCGGCGAAGAAGAAGCCGGCCGCCAGGAAGAAGCCGGCCGGCGAGAGCTGATCAGGCCGCTGCCGGCGTCAGACGCCGGAGAGCGCCCAGAAGCGGGACTCGTCCAGCTCGTCCCCTGCCTCCACGACGATGAACTCCTCGTCGTGCGGCCCGCTCACCAGCTTCTCGAGGAACCGCAGCGAGCCCGTGAGGTGCTCGAGCGGCAGGTCGTAGAACCGGCTCACGGTCTCGAGGTACTCCCGCTTGTCGTCCAGCCCCATCACGCCGGGTGTCTCGATGACCGCCACCCGGGTGTAGTGCTCCATGATCATGCGAGCGACCCTGGCCGACTTCTCCTCGCCGTACTTGGGGATGATCTTGAGGTACTCCTTGTACGGGTCCTCGATGAAGTCGATCCAGCCGCGTGTGTAGTAGTACGTGCCGGGCTGTGCGCCGTGCTCCTCGAGGTACCGGGCGCGCGAACCGAGCAGCAGTGAGATGCAGTCGTCGGCGGCGGGGAGGATGAGCCGATGCTCACCGCCGTGCAGTCCCACCGTGCCGTTGCTGCAGCGCGCGCAGCTCAGGTAGACGTCGCAGTCGCCGGGGATGGCGTCGATGCGTTCCTGCAGTTCCGCGCGCAGCTTGTCGGGGTAGTCGTGCAGCGCGCCGTCGACGAAGTCGACCTCGAGGCCGCGGCCGTCGCTCGAGATCACGGCCTCGATCTCGTTACGGAGTACCTCACAGCTGACGATCCTCGGTGGATTCATGCGCCCATGGTAACAGGACCGTCCTTGTCCTGTCCTCCCGGCGGGGCCGTCGCGGGGGCGCGGTCGCGTGTACGGGCCCGCGCGGCCTGCGATAGCATTGTCGTCTCGCACTCGAGACGACATCCCCGCGCGGCCGCCTGACCGGCCGACGCGGTTCCAGACCACGAGGAGGACCACCGTGAGCGTCAACAAGGTACTTGTCGCCGGCGCCGGCCAGATGGGCGCCGGCATCGCCCAGGTCTCGGCCGTGGCCGGCCTCGACGTCGTGATGATCGACGTCGCCGACGAGTTCATCGCCAAGGGCATGGCCGGGATCGAGAAGGGCCTCGGCCGGCTGGTCGAGAAGGGCCGCATGGACGCGGCCGTCCGCGACGCCGCCCTGGCACGCATCACCACGAGCACCGACATGGCCGCCGGCGCCGACGCCGACCTGTTCGTCGAGGCGGCGCCCGAGTCCGTCGAGATCAAGAAGGGCCTCTTCGAGAGGGCGGCGGCGACGCTCCGCGACGACGCCATCCTGGCCAGCAACACCTCCAGCCTCCCGATCGGCGACCTCGCGAAGTTCGTCACCAACCCCGGCCGGTTCGTCGGTATCCACTTCTTCAACCCGGTCCCCATGATGGCCCTCGTCGAGGTCGTGAGGGGCGCGGAGACCGCCGACGACACCGTCGCCGCCGCGCGCGCCTACGCCGAGGCCGTGGGCAAGACGCCGATCACCGTGACCGACTCGCCTGGCTTCGTCGTCAACCGCATCCTCTTCCCAATGATCAACGAGGCCGCCAACGCGTACCACGAGAAGGTCGCGACCGCCGAGGACATCGACACCGGCATGAAGCTCGGCGCCAACTGGCCCATGGGCCCGCTGGCCCTCGCCGACCTGGTCGGGCTCGACACCACCTCCGCGATCCTCGAGACGCTCGAGCGCGAACTGGGCGACGCCAAGTACAAGCCCAGCCCCGCGCTCACGGGACTGCGCGACGCGGGCAAGCTCGGCCGCAAGAGCGGTTCCGGGTTCTACGACTACGGGAAGTGACGGGAGCGTGAGCCCTCTCGAGCGCGGCTACGTCCAGCTCTACACGGGCGACGGTAAAGGCAAGACCACGGCGTCGCTCGGCCTCGTGCTGCGCGCGCTCGGCCAGGGCCTGCGGCCGGCCGTCCTGCAGTTCATGAAGGCCGACCCCAACTGGGGCGAGATCCTCAGCCTCAAGAAGCTCGGCGTGCCCGTGCAGCAGTGCGGGCTCGACCACTGGGTGGTCGTGGGCAAGGTGAGCGACGAGGACCGCGCGGCCGCGGCCGAAGGCTTCGCCCGGGCGCGCGCGCTGGTGGACGGCGGCGAGTACGACCTGGTGGTGCTGGACGAGCTCGTGACCGCCGTGTTCTTCGAGCTCGTCCCGCTGCAGAGCGTGCTCGACCTCATCCGCGACAAGCCGGAGCAGGTCGAGCTGGTCATCACCGGCCGCCGCGCGCCGGAGGAGCTGGTCGCGGCGGCCGACCTCGCCACCGAGATGCGCCCGCTCAAGCACTACTTCGACGCGGGCGTGCAGGCGCGCCCGGGGATCGAGTTCTGAGGAGGGCGCGCCGGTGACGCACACGCTCATCTACCCGCACACCACCACGCACAACGCCGCCGGCCACCTCGAGATCGGCGGCTGCGACGTGGTGGACCTGGCGCGCGAGTTCGGGACGCCGCTGTTCATCTACGACGAGCAGACGCTGCGCGACCAGTGCCGCGCGTACCACACGGCGTTCGGCGCGCTCACCGACCTCTACGAGATCGTGTACGCGAGCAAGGCGTTCAGCTGCCGCGCCATGGCGGAGCTGGTGGCGCAGGAGGACATGTCGCTGGACGTCGCCACCGGCGGCGAGCTGGCGGCCGCCCTCGCCGGGCGCTTCCCGCCGGCGCGCATCTACTTCCACGGCAACAACAAGTCGGTGGCCGAGATCGAGGCCGGCCTGGACGCCGGCATCGGGCACTTCGTCGTCGACTCGTTCGAGGAGATCGACCGGCTGGAAGCCGCGGCAGCGGCGCGCGGCCGGTCGCAGGAAGTGCTGGTGCGCGTCACGCCGGGCGTGCGGCCCAACACGCACGACTTCATCCAGACCGGCCAGCAGGACAGCAAGTTCGGGTTCGGGCTGGCCGACGGGCGCGCGCACGAGGCGGTGCGCCGCCTCGCCGACGCGCCGCACCTGGAGCTCGTCGGCGTGCACGCGCACATCGGCTCGCAGATCTTCGAGCTCGACTCGTACCGGCGCGAGGTCGAGGTGCTGTTCATCGCTATCGACGACTGGCGCCGCGACTTCGGCTTCGAGTGCCGCATCTTCAACATCGGCGGCGGGCTCGGCATCCGCTACACCGCCGCCGACCAGCCGAGCTCCATCGCGGAGTTCGCGCAGATCGCCGTGGGCGCGGTGCAGGGCGGCGCCGCGAAACACGACATCCCCATGCCCAAGCTTTTCGTCGAGCCGGGGCGCAGCATCGCCGGCAAGGCCGCCGTCACCGCCTACACCGTGGGGACCGTGAAGGTCATCCCCGGCGTGCGCACCTACGTGGCCGTGGACGGCGGCATGAGCGACAACCTGCGGCCCATGCTCTACGACTCCAAGTACGAGGCGATGCTGGCCAACAAGGCGGAGGCGCCGGCGACGGACGTCGTCACCGTCGCCGGCAAGCACTGCGAGTCGGGCGACGTGCTGGTGCGCGACGTGCACATCGCGCCGCCAGAGCCCGGCGACATCCTCGTCACCCCCAGTACGGGAGCGTACGGCTACGCGATGGCCAACAACTACAACGCGCAGCCGCGACCGGCCGTGGTGCTGGTCGGCGGCGGCAGCGCGCGCGTCATCATCGAGCGCGAGACCTGGGACGACGTGCTGCGCCTGCAGCGCCCTCTCGTCCCGTGACGACCTCACGAGCGGAGGGCTGAGGCAGTGGACAAGGTAGGCATCGGGCTCCTCGGGTACGGCACCGTGGGGTCGGGCGTGGGCAAGCTGCTCAAGAAGAACGCCGACGACATCACGCTGGCCACCGGCAAGGAAGTGGTGCTGAAGCGCGTCCTCGAGCGGGACCCCGGCTTCAGTCATCCCGACCTGGACCCGGCGCTGGTCACCAACCGGTTCGAGGACATCATCGAGGACCCGGAGATCAGCGTGGTGGTCGAGCTGATCGGAGGGACGGGCGCGGCGCTCGACTTCCAGCTCCGCGCCCTCAAGGCCGGCAAGAACGTGGTGACCGCCAACAAGCAGCTGCTGGCGCAGCACGGCGCCGAGCTGTTCGAGGCGGCGGAGCAGACCGGGGTGCACCTCCGCTTCGAGGCCAGCGCCGTCGGCGCCGTGCCGGTGATCAAGGTGCTCCGCGAGTCGCTGGTGGCCGCCGAGGTCAACACGGTGTTCGGCATCGTCAACGGCACGACCAACTACATGCTGAGCGCGATGGCCGAGACCGGCGTCGACTACGACGACGTGCTCAAGGAGGCCCAGCGTCTCGGCTACGCCGAGGCAGATCCCACCGAGGACGTGGGCGGCAAGGACGCGGCCGCCAAGATGGCGATCCTCAGCTCGATCGCCTTCCACAGCCGCACCGGCCTGGACGACGTGCCCTACGAGGGCATCACCAAGATCACATCTGCCGACATCGCGCACGGCGGCCGCCTCGGCCTCACGGCCAAGCTGCTCGGCGTGGCCAAGCTCATCGACGGCCGGATGAACGTGCGCGTGTACCCGGCGTTCATCCCGAAGAGTCATCCGCTGGCCGGGGTCGCCGGCGCCTACAACGCCGTGTTCCTCACCAGCGACGCGTTCGACAAGATCATGCTCTTCGGTCCGGGCGCGGGCAGCGTGCCCACCGCCTCCGCCGTCATCGGCGACGTCATCTCCGTGGTCAACACGGTGAAGGGCAGCTTCGTGCAGAACTGCCTCTGCTACAAGGATGTCCCGTTCTTCCCGGACGCCGAGATGGTCTCGAGGTTCTACCTCAGGTTGAGGGTGAATGATAAGCCGGGTGTGCTCGCCAAGCTGAGCGCGATCTTCGGCGAGCAGGGCGTGAGCATCCACTCGATGGTGCAGGAGGGAGGCGGCGATGAGGCCGAGCTGGTGCTGCTGCTGCATCCGGTGCGCGAGGCCCAGTTCTTCGCCGCCCTCGAGCAGATCAATGCGCTCGCGGACGTGCACGGCGAGCCGGCCGTCATCCGCGTCGAAGGAGAGGAGTGACCATGAGTGACAAGAAGGGCCGCATCGGCATCCTCACCGGCGGAGGCGACATCCCCGGTCTCAACCAGGCCATCCGCGGCGTCACGCTGCGCGCGCTCCACGAGGGCTACGAGGTCGTCGGCATCCGCCGCGGCTGGGCCGGCCTGATCAATCTCGTGCGCGACGCCGGCGCCGACAACAGCGAGTGGATCCTGCCGCTCGACAAGGGCGTCGTCGAGCGCTACGCGTACTCCGGCGGCACGTTCCTGCACTCCTCGCGCACGCGCCCGAGCACGGTGCCGCTCAAGGACGTGCCGGCGCACCTCAAGGACAAGTACACCGAGGAGAAGAACGACCTCACCGACGAGGTCATCGCGAACCTGGAGTTCCTCGGCATCGACTACCTGGTGCCGAGCGGCGGCGACGACACGCTCAGCTACGGCGTCGAGCTCGGCCGCCGCGGGTTCCCCGTGGTCGCCATCCCCAAGACGATGGACAACGACGTGCCGGGCACCGACTACTGCATGGGCTTCGGCACCTGCGTCAACCGCACCATCGAGATGGCGCGCCAGGTCACCAGCTCGGCCGCCTCGCACGAGCGCATCGTCATCCTCGAGGTGTTCGGGCGCTACGCCGGCTTCACGGCGCTGCTGCCGACGTTCGCCGGCGCCGCCGACCGCTGCGTGATCCCCGAGCACGAGTTCGACATGGAGAAGCTCGCCCGGCTGCTCGTGGAGGACCGCAACGGCCGTCCCGAGGGCTACTCGGTGTGCATCGTCAGCGAGGGCGCCATGCCCACCGGCGGCGAGATGGTGTTCATGGGCGGCGAGAAGGACATGTTCGGTCACGCCAAGCTCGGCGGCATCGGCCAGAACGTGAGCAACAAGGTCAAGGAGCTGGCGCCCCAGTACAACGGCGGCAAGAAGATCGACATGATCTCCATGAACCTGAGCTACCTGGTGCGCAGCGGCGCGCCGGACGCGATCGACTGCATCGTGCCGACGGCCTACGGCAACCTCGCCGTCGACCTGATCATGAAGGGTCAGACCGGCCGCATGGTCGCGCTGCAGGACGGCAAGTACGGCTCGGTGCCGATCGACGAGGTCGTCTCGACCAAGAAGGTCGTGGACGTGGACCGCTACTACGACACCGACCGCTACCGCCCCAAGTACGACGCGCTCGAGCTCTCGCCGCTCATGGTGCTGGGCGGCTCCGCCTGATGCGCAAACGGCTCCTCCTCGTACCCGACGGCATGGCCGACGAGCCGCAGGCCGCCCTGGGCGGCAAGACGCCCCTCGAGGCCGCCCGCACCCCGGTGATGGACGCGCTGGCGCGCGGCGGCATCTGCGGCCTCGCGAAGACGGTGCCCGACGGTATGGCCCCGGGCAGCGACGTCGCCAACCTGGCCGTGCTCGGGTACGACCCGGTCGCCTGCTTCACCGGGCGCAGCCCGCTGGAGGCGGCCAGCATCGGCGTCGAGCTCGGCCCGGACGACGTCGCCTACCGGCTCAACCTGGTCACCGTCGCCGACGGGCTGATGAAGGACAACACCGCCGGCCACATCGACAACGACGAGGGGCGCCGCTGCGTCGAGGCCCTGCAGGCCCAGCTGGGCAGCGGCGCGTTCGAGTTCCACGTGGGCGTGAGCTACCGGCACCTGCTGGTGTGGCGGGGCGGGGCCCTGGTGCCCTGCACCCCGCCCCACGACATCCTCGACCGGCCGGTGGCCGGCCAGCTGCCCGGTGAGGCCGCCGGCGTTGCCGGCGAAGGCACCCCCGCGGCGACGCTCGCGTCCCTGCAGGAGAGCGCGACGGCCGTGCTCGAGCACGAGCGCCCCGGCACCAGCGCCTGGTTCTGGGGCGAGGGAACGGCTCCGCACATCGACCCGTTCCGCGAGCACTTCGGCCTCACGGCGGCCGTCGTCGGCGCCGTGGACCTGGTGCGCGGCATCGGCCGGCTCGCCGGGCTCGACGTGGTGGACGTGCCGGGCGCCACCGGCGGCCTGGACACGGACTACGGCGCCAAAGCCCGCGCAGCCCTGGCGGCGCTCGAAGACCACGACCTGGTGTGGGTGCACGTCGAGGCGCCGGACGAGGCCGGGCACATGGGCGACCTGCGCGAGAAGGTCCGCGCCATCGAGCGCGTGGACGCGGAGGTGCTCGCGCCGATCATGGCCGGCTGCGCCCAGCGCCCGGGCGTGCTGGTGGTCCCCGACCACCTCACGCCGGTGCGCACGCGCACGCACGCCGTCGGCGCGGTGCCGTTCGCCATCAGCGAGCCGCTGCCGGGCGTCGGGGGCGGGGGGGCGATGGCCTACGGCGAGACACAGGCGGCGATGACAGGCCTGCTCGTGGACGACGGTGCGGCCCTGATGCGGCTGTTCCTCGAGGCGACGGGGTAAGAACCGCCCGGTGGTGTCGCCGCTCCGGCGCACGCCGGTACGGCAGGACCGCGGAGGGAGCGGCGCGGGCATGAGCCCATCCCAGGAACAACCGGACCGCAGATCGGGAGCGCGTGAGCGAGCCCAGGCGGCCGCGCGCGACCGCGTCCCCGACGAGCCGATCGTCGCCACCACGAGCGCGGAGCGCTACGTCATGGGCGGCGGCCGCGCCTCGCGTCTCGCCATCAAAGAGGGTGATCTCCTCCTCTACTCGAACGAGCTCGGCCAGGTGCCCGGCGCGGAGAACTCCGCGCTGGGGCTCTTCTATCGCGACACCCGCTACCTGAGCCGCTACGAGCTCACCATCGCCGGCCGCCAGCCCGTGCTGCTGAGCGCCAGCGCCGACCGCGGGTACGCGGCCACGGTGGAGCTCACCAACCTGGAGGCGCGCACCGCGGACGGGCACGTGCTGCCGCAGGCGAGCGTGCACGTGCGCCGCACGCGCTTCGTCTCCGACCGCCTCTACGAACTGCTGCGCGTGCGCAACTACCACCAGCGCGAGGTGGAGCTGGTGCTGGACCTGCACCTCGACGCCGACTTCGCGGATCTGTTCGAGGTGCGCGGCAGCCGCCGCCGGCGGCGGGGCTCGCGCCTCACACCGGTCGCCGGCGAGGGGAGGCTCACGCTCTCCTATCTCGGCCTGGACGAGGTCACCCGCCAGACGGTGATCCGCTTCCACGACCGCCCCGAGTCGATCAAGCAGGGCCGGGTGCGCTGGCGCCTGCGGCTCCCGCCCGGCGAGCGCGCGGTGCTGCGCTACGACGTCCAGGTGGTGGGCCCCGAGGCCCCGGGAGAGGCAGGTGGGGAGTTCAACGCCCGCATCAGCGCGATGCGGCACGACCACGAGCGCTGGGAGTCGGACGCCACCGACATCTTCACCGACAACGAGCAGCTCAACCGGGCGCTGCGGCGCGGCCAGCAAGACCTGCGCATGCTCTCCACGGTGATCGACGGCGAGCGCGTGCCGCTGGCCGGCGTGCCGTGGTTCGTGGCGCCGTTCGGCCGCGAGATGGCGTTCGTCGGCCTCGAGACGCTGCTGCTGGACCTGCGCTGGGCGCGGGCGGCGGTCTCGTTCCTGGCCCGCCGCCAGGGCACGACCGACAACGCGTTCCGCGAGGAGCAGCCGGGCAAGATCATGCACGAGTTGCGGCGCGGCGAGCTGGCCGCCCTCCACGCCGTCCCTCACACGCCGTACTACGGCTCTGTGGACTCCACGGCGCTGTGGCTGCTGCTGGTGGCCGAGCTCGCCGTGTGGACGGGCGACCTGGACGGGTTCGAGCTGCGCGAGTCGGCGGTGGAGGCGGCGCTGGCGTGGCTCGACGGCCCCGGTGACCCGGACGGCGACGGCTTCGTGGAGTACGAGCGGCGCTCTCGCGTGGGGCTGCGCAACCAGGGCTGGCGCGACTCGCAGGACGCCGTGCTGCACGACGACGGCACACCGGCCCAGGGCCCCATCGCGCTGGCCGAGACGCAGGGCTACGTGTACTACGCCAAGCGACGTCTCGCGGCGGTGTACGGGCAGCTCGGCGACGTGGAGCGCGCGGAGCGGCTGACGCAAGACGCCGCGCGCCTCAAGCGCGCCTTCAACGAGCGCTTCTGGATGGAGGACCAGGGCTTCTTCGCCCTGGCCCTCGACGGGCAGAAGCGCCAGGTGCGCGGCGTGTCCTCCACGATCGGCCACGCGCTGTGGTCGCGGATCGTGGGCCAGGAACACATACCCGACGTGGTCCGCCGTCTGATGTCGCCGGACATGTTCACGGGCTGGGGTATCCGCACGCTGAGCAAGGAGGCGCGCTTCTACAACCCCGTGAGCTTCTACAACGGCAGCGTGTGGCCGTTCGACACGGCGCTCATCGCGAACGGCCTCAAGAAGCACGGGTACGTGCAGGAGGCCAACCGCCTCTCCTGGGGGCTGGTGGAGGCGGCCGCCGCGCACGAGTACTCGCGCCTGCCGGAGATGTTCTGCGGCTTCACACGGCAGGCCGTCGACCGCCCGGTCTCGTTCCCCATGGCGTGCTCGCCCGACGCCAACTCGGCGGCCGCCCTCTTCCTTGTCCTGCAGTCGATGCTGGGCATCTACGCTCAGGCCGAGGAGAACATCGTCTACGTCCACAACCCGGTGCTGCCGCGCTGGCTGGGCGAGGTGACGCTCAGCAACCTGCGCGTGGGCCGCACCACCATGCGCCTGCGCTTCCGCCGCGAGGGCTCGCAGACCAGCTTCTCGGTACTGGACAAGCAGGGACCGGGGCGTATCGTGGTCGTCGAATAGCGGCCACCGCCGGGGACCAGCGCATGACCGAGCTCACCATCGCCCACATCAGCGACATCCACGCCGGGTCGCCGTACTTCGTGCCGGCCATGATGGACCGGGTGGTGGTGGAACTCAACGAGCTGGAGCCGGACATCGTGCTCTGCACCGGCGACCTCACCGAGATGGGCTTCCGCCCGGACTACGTGACCGCCAAGGAGTACCTGGACCGCATCGAGGCGCCGCTGGTCGTGGTGCCCGGCAACCACGACGCGCGCAACGTGGGCTACGTGCACTTCGAGGAGCTCATCGGGCCGCGCTGGCAGATGGTCACCCTGGGGGGCGTCAAGATCGTGGCGCTCGACTCCTCCGAGCCGGACCTGGACTACGGGCAGATCGGCCGGGCGCAATACGACTTCCTGCGCGAGGAGTTCTCCAAGCCCGCGGGGTTCCGCATCTTCATGCTGCACCACCACGTGCTGCCGATCCCCGGCACCGGGCGCGAGCGCAGCATGGCCCTCGACGCCGGCGACCTGCTCGAGGTGCTGCAGGAGTGCCGCGTCAACCTGGTGCTCTCGGGCCACAAGCACGTCCCTTACGCCTGGCGTCTCGAGCACCTCTTCGTCATCAACGCCGGCACCTGCAGCTCCCTGCGCCTCCGGGGCAACACCAAGTCGTGCTACAACGTCGTCCGGATCGAGGGAGACCGGGTGCGCGTGGCCCGCAAGTACCCGTTCCACGGTGAAGAGGAGCTGATCGACTTCGTGCCGTCGACCGCGTCGTTCGACAAGTACATCTGTCGGCCCCCGATACAGGAGACCTGATAGACCTCCGTCTGCCGCGCGCCGTCCTGCTCGTGGACGGCGAACACTACCCACCCGTCGTCGCGGCCGCCGTGGCGCGCCTGCGGGCGACGTACGACGTGCGCGCCGGCGTGTTCGCCGGCGGCCGTGAGAAGCTCCGCGGCGGCGCCTGCGACGGCCTCGCCGCGCTCGCCGCCGAGACGGGGATCCCGCGGCTCGACGCCGTGGAGCCGCGGGGCGCCGTCGCTCACGAGGTGTTGGACGGCGTGCGCGCCGCGCTGCGCGCGGCGCGCGCCGAGGTGCTCGTCGACCTCTCGGACGAACCCGTCGTCGGCTACCGCGAGCGCTTCCTGTTGATGAGCGCGGCGCTTGCGGAGGGTGCCGCGTACGTCGCCGCCGACACGGAGGTCCGCCCGCAGCGGTTCGAGCGCCTCGCGCGGACGCCGTCGCTGGGCGTGATCGGCACCGGCAAGCGCGTCGGCAAGACGGCGGTCAGCGGCTGGCTCGCGCGGCGGCTCGACGCCGCCCGGCGGGCGGACGGCGGCGTCGTGGTGCTCGCGATGGGCCGTGGAGGCCCGCCCGATCCGGAGGTGATCCACGGCGGCGACCTCGCACCGGAGGACCTGCTCGCGGCCTCCCGTGCCGGCCGGCACGCGGCCAGCGACTGCTACGAGGACGCGGTGCTCGCCGGCGTCACCGCCATCGGCTGCCGCCGCTGCGGCGGCGGCCTCGCCGGCGCGCCGTTCGACGACAACGTGCGCGAGGCGGCGCCGCTGCTGGACGGGCGCGGCGCGGCGCTCGCCGTGATCGAGGGCAGCGGCGCCGTGGTGCCGCCCATTCTGGGCGACGCGACCCTCTGCGTGGCCGGCGCCGGCCAGCCGGCCGACTACGTGGCCGGCTACCTCGGCACCTACCGCCTGCTGCTCAGCGACGCCCTGGTGCTGACGCAGTGCGAGCCGCCGTTCGCGGAGCCGGGCGTGGTCGCGGCGCTCATCGCGGCGGCCAGGGACGTCAAGCCGGAGCTCGAGGTGGTGCCGACGGTGTTCCGGCCGCGGCCGGTCCGGTCCATTCGCGGCCGCAGGGTGGCCTTCTTCACCACGGCGCCTGAGCTCGCGGCGCCGCGCCTGGCAGCGGCGCTCGCCGAGGACCACGGCGCCGACGTGGTGCTCGTCTCCTGCGACCTCGCCGACCGGCGGCGCCTGCCGGCCGCGGTCGCCCGCGCCGCCGCCGATGCCGAGGTGTTCCTCACCGAGATCAAGGCGGCGGCGGTCGACGTCGTGGCCGAGGGCGCCGCCGCCGCCGGCCGCGAGCTCGTGTTCTGCGACAACGAGCCCCTGGCGCTCTCCGGCGACCTCGGCGCGACGGTCGACCGACTCGCCGGTCTGGCCGCGGAGCGCTTCGCGGCGCGGCTCGCGGACACCGGGGGCTCCGGCGGCGCCGACGGGGAGGAGGCGGCCCGGCGATGACCGACGACCGTGAGTTCCCGCTCATCGACGAGGCCTCCCACGCGCCGTACAGCAAGGGCCTCATGGCGCAGACGCTCATGGCCACGGGCGTCGCGCCGGAGCGCGCCTACAACGTAGCGGCCGCCGTGGAGCGGCGCCTGCGGCGCCGCGGGCCGGCGGCCCTCACCCTCGCCGACCTGCGCCAGATCGCGCGCGACCAGCTGGGGCCGGAGCAGGGCGACGTGCTGATCGAGCGCTTCCGCCAGTGGCAGAAGCTCCGTCGCCTCGAGACCCCGCTGATCATCCTCATCGGCGGCGCCACCGGTGTCGGCAAGAGCACGCTCGCGACGCAACTGGCGCACCGTCTGGGCATCACCCGCGTCATCGGTACCGACATGGTGCGGCAGACCATGCGCGCCTTCTTCGCGCCGGAGCTCATGCCGGCGATCCACACGTCGTCGTTCGACGCCGCCTCCGCCGTGCGGGTCCCTGTGCCGCGGGAGACCGATCTCAGCAAGCTGGGCTTCATCGAGCAGACCAAGGCCGTGTCCGTGGGGATCGAGGCCCTGGTCAAGCGCGGCATCGACGAAGCCCAGCGCATGGTCGTCGAGGGCGTGCACCTGGTGCCCGGGTACCTCGACCGGTCGCGTTGGGGAGAGGCGATCGTCCTGGAGTTCATGCTGGCGATCGCCGACAAGGAGCGGCATCGCGGCAACTTCACGGTGCGCGAGTGGGAGACCGGCGGCATCCGGCCGCTGCGCCGCTACAACGAGCACTTCGCCGAGATCCGTCGCATCCAGAAGTACATGGTGGGCCGGGCGCAGGCGCTCGGCGTGCCGGTCGTCGACGGTCCGAGCCTGGACGAGAACCTGAGCGAGGTGCTCGGAACGATCCTGAGGCGCGTGGAGGAAGCGAGCGGGGACGAGGGCGGCTGACCCGTCAGCCTCCGCCGGTCCGGCGCCACCGGGTCGCAGGTTACTGGGAATCTCTTGCGCGGTATGACATACTCTGCATCGGAGCCCGCACGGACTCCGCCTTCCAATCACCTGCCACTTACTCGTACGGCATCTTCCCTGCGTGACCGCGCACCCGCGCTCCACGCGAGATGCCAGGAGTCCCGGGAGCCCATGAGCACTGAAGAACAGACAGACCAGATCACCATTCCGAGCGAACCGGCCGTGGAGACGGCAGTGGCCGACGTGCCCGCCGCGAAGCCGGCGCCCAAGCCGAGGGCCAGGAAGGCCGCCGCGAAGCCGGCGGAGGCTCCCGCGGCCGAGAAGCCTGTGGCCGCCAAGCCGGCCGAGGCCGCCCCGGTCGTCGAGAAGCCGGCCGCCGAGAAGCGCGCCGCCAAGCCGGCCGAGGCTCCTGCGCCCGCCGCCGAGGCCGCTCCGCCCGTGACCGCCGAGGCGCCCGCCGCTCCGGCAGCGGAGGCGCCCGCCGCCGGCGCGCCCGCCGCCGGCGCAGCTCCCGTCGCGCCGACCGAGGCGCCGTCTGAGCCGGCCGCCGACAGGCCCGCCGGCGACGGCGACCGCCAGCAGCAGCCGCAGCAGCAGGGCGACCGCCAGCAGGGCGGCGGCCAGCAGCAGGGCCAGCGCCAGGGCAAGAAGAACCGTCGCGGGCGTGACAAGCAGCGCCAGGGCGGCGGAGGCGGTGGCGGCGGCGAGCAGGTGCGCGACGACCGTCCCACCATCCCGTGCACCGGCATCCTGGACGTACTCCCGGACGGCTTCGGGTTCCTGCGCACGAGCGGCTTCACCCAGGGCGACCGCGACGTCTACGTCAGCCTCAGCCAGATCCGCCGCTTCGGCCTGCGCCGCGGCGACGAGGTCGCCGGCCAGGTCCGCGAGCCCAAGGACAACGAGAAGTACAACGCGCTGCTCAAGATCGACGGCATCAACGGCATGGACCCGGACGCCGCGCGCCAGCGCCCCGTGTTCGAGCAGCTCACGCCGCTGTTCCCCGAGGAGCGCCTGCGCCTCGAGACCGACGAGCACGACACGGCGGCGCGCATCATGGACCTGCTGTGCCCCATCGGCAAGGGCCAGCGCGGGCTCATCACCTCGCCGCCCAAGGCCGGCAAGACCACCATCCTCAAGAAGCTCGCCAACTCGATCGCCACGAACTACCCCGAGGTGGACCTCTTCGTGCTGCTCGTCGACGAGCGCCCTGAGGAAGTCACCGACATGCAGCGTTCGGTCATCGGCACCGTGGTCGCCAGTACGTTCGACCAGCCGAGCGAGAACCACGTCCAGGTCACCGAACTGGTGCTCGACCGCGTCAAGCGCCTGGTCGAGATGGGCCGCGACGTCGTGGTGCTGCTCGACTCCATCACGCGTATGGCGCGCGCCTTCAACCTCAACACCCCGGCCAGCGGCCGCATCCTCTCCGGCGGCGTGGACAGCACCGCGCTGTACCCGCCCAAGAAGTTCTTCGGGGCCGCCCGCAACATCGAGGAGGGCGGCTCGCTCACCATCCTCGCCACGGCGCTCGTCGAGACCGGTTCGCGCATGGACGAGGTGATCTTCGAGGAGTTCAAGGGCACCGGCAACATGGAGATCCGCCTCGACCGTAAGCTCTCCGAGAAGCGCATCTTCCCGGCCATCGACATCGAGACGACCGGCACGCGCAAGGAGGAGCTGCTCATGGAGCCGGCCGAGGCCGCCGCCGTGTGGAAGCTCCGCTCCGTGCTGCACAGCCTCGACCCGGCCGCGGCTATCGAGCTGCTCATCAAGAAGACGCGTGAGACCAAGAACAACGCCGAGTTCCTCAGCGCGCTGATCAAGAACTCGCGCTGAGGCGGCCGGCGTCGGGCGGCGTCAGGCCGGACCGGCGCCCGCCCAGAGGAGGTCGCGGTCGGCCGCGAACGCGACCCGGGGACGCGAGTCGTCGCAGGTCAGACCGGTGAACATGCTCCGGTCGCCGATGACGGCTACCGCCTCGTCCACCGCCGCGTCGCCGTCGGCCACCGCGGCGATCGCCTCGAGGCAGCGCGCCGTCTCGGCGGTCGCGGTCTCGAGGATGTCCGCGAACGTCGTGGTGCGCGCTTCGGCCGGCAGCGAGGGGTTGTACCAGGGGCGCCCCTCGGCGTAGAGGCGGGCGGCAGCTGGCGCCGGCGTCTTCGGGTAGATCTGGGTGCGCACGACGCCGGCCTTGTCGACCGCGGGGGCGACCATCCCGAGCAGCCGCGTCGGCAGGGCGCGCGGATCGCTCATCGTCGTGTAGACCCACTCCATGGCGCGGAAGGCCGACCGTCCTTCCGTCGGGGTGAAGCTCACGTCGTACACGTCACTCAGCATGCCGCTCAGCAGCCTCGCGGCCGTCGTCGCCTGCGCCGGGGGCAGGCGCAGGAGCCGCTGCCGGCGCAGCCAGGCGGTGTCGTCCGACCGTTCGCGGGTGAGGATGACGTCGATGGACGCCTCGAGGATCCCGTGCCGGCGGAAGGCCTCGGCCTTCTCCGACGGGTCGGCTCCGTCGGTGATGTCCCCCGTCCAGTAGAGCACCCAGGGGTGGGCCTCCGCGTCGAGGCACAGGTGCGCGGCGTACCCGGCGACGTAGGCGAAGGCGGCGTCGCGCTCCCCGGTGGGCGAGGCGGCGGCGCGGGCGAGCATGCTGCGGAACGCCGCCGCCATCTGGTACTGGTGCGTGAGGCGCGAGATGTTGGGGCGACTGCGGTGGCCGCGCACCAGGCGCGAGTAGAAGAACACGTCCGGGCCTTGCGCGCCCACCTTGTAGGCGTCGTAGGCGCCGGCGACGAGCCCGTCCGCGCCGGCGCGCCGCATCGCCCCCTCCGCGACGAGATAGTGGGCGAACATGTCCGGCATTGGGTCCTCTCCTCGCGGTTCGATCGGCACGAAGTATAGGGAGGAATGCCCCGCCGCCGCATCCGCGCCCCTGCGCGTCACGCGCGCGCACGCGTCCTGCCGCCGCCGCGCGGGAAGGATTCGGCTGGGCGAGGCGTTCGTGGTATCATCCCGCTTCGGCCTTGCGCCGTGTCGAGTCACACCGGGTTTGCTCCCAGAAGGGATCCGTTCAGATGAAGAAAGACATCCACCCGCAGTACGAAGAGGCGACCGTGCACTGCAGCTGCGGCAACACGTTCACCACGCGCAGCACCAAGAAGGAGCTGCACGTAGAACTGTGCTCCCAGTGCCACCCGTTCTACACCGGCAAGCAGAAGCTGGTCGACTCGGGCGGCCGCGTGGACCGCTTCAAGAAGCGTCTCGAGAAGAAGGCCGCCGACGAGGCGAAGGCCGAGAAGGCGCCGAAGGCGCGTCCGCCGAAGCCCGAGCTGAAGCCCGAGCCGACGCCGGAGCCGGTGGCCGTGGCCGCCGAGGCCGCGCCCGAGGCCACCGAGGCCGAGAAGACCGACGAGTCCTGACGCCGCGATGAGCGCCGAGCTCCGCGTCAGCCTCCTCCAGCACACACCCGACCCGGATCGCGCCGTCGCGATCGCGGGTCGGCTCTGTTATGCGCCGGTGTCGGCGGCCGACCTCAAGCACGACATGACGGACGAGGACGTCGCCAAGCTCGTGCGCATCCTCGTGCGCAGCGGCCACCACTCGGCGCTCGAGCACGCCACGTTCAGCTTCGCCGTGGACGGCGTGAGCCGCGCCTGCACGCACCAGCTGGTGCGCCACCGCGTGGCCAGCTACAACCAGCAGTCGCAGCGCTACGTCAACTTCGGGGCGGCCGACAGCTTCATCGTGCCGCCCAGCATCGCCGCGAACGAAGAGGCGCAGGCCATCTTCCTCAAGGCGATGGAGGACGCGCGCGTGGCCTACGACCAGCTCGTGGAGCTCGGCCTCTCCGAGGGCCGCACGCGAGAGAGCGTCCAGGAGGACGCCCGGTTCGTGCTGCCCAACGCGGCCGAGACCAAGATCGTCGTCACCATGAACGCGCGCGAGCTGCGCCACTTCTTCCAGGTGCGCTGCTGCAACCGCGCGCAGTGGGAGATCCGCGACCTCGCCTGGCAGATGCGCGGCATGGTCAAGGACCTCGCCCCCAACCTCTTCGAGGGCAGTGGCCCGGGCTGCCTCTACGGCACGTGCCCGGAGGGCAAGATGACGTGCGGCAAGCCGTACAAGCCCGAGGACGTCGACGGGCCGGCGGCCGCCGCGCGCAGCTAGCGGCACGGCTGCTCCCCGGCCCATGACACGCCGCCTTCTCCTCTCGCGTTCCTGCTGCCCGCCCTGGCCGCGCGCCGCGCGCAGGTCGGCGGGCAGGCCGTCATCGAGGGCGTCATGATGCGCGGCGTGGACTGGTGGTCGCTCGCCGTGCGCCGTCCGGACGACTCCATCGGCCTGCACGAGTACCCGCTCACGAGCTACATGAAGAAGTACCCGGTGCTCAAGCTGCCGATCCTGCGCGGCATGGTCGCCCTCTTCGAGTCGCTCGTCATCGGCATCCGCGCGCTCACCCTCTCCGCCAACGAGTCGCTCGGCGAGGAGGAGGAGCAGCTCGGCAAGAAGGAGATCGGCATCACGCTGATCATCGCCTTCGCGTTCGCCATCGGCCTGTTCTTCCTCGCGCCGCTGTTCCTCACCGGCCTGCTCGACCGCTGGCTGGGCGAGGGCTTCCTGTTCTGGCTCGTGGAGGGGTTCGTCCGCGTCGGCATCTTCCTCGCCTACCTCGTCATCGTCACCCAGCTCAAGGACCTGCGCCGCGTGTTCGAGTACCACGGCGCCGAGCACATGAGCATCCATGCGCTGGAGCACGGTGAGGAGCTCACCGTGGCCAACGTCGAGAAGTACAAGACGCTGCACCTGCGCTGCGGCACCTCGTTCCTGCTCATCGTGCTCGTGGTGTCGATCTTCGTCTTCGCCGCGGTGGGGCGCCCGGACTGGTACCTGCTCGATCCTCAGCCGCGTCGTCCTGGTGCCGCTCATCGCCGGCATCAGCTACGAGATCATCCGCTTCGCCGGGCGGCACGAGAACAACCGCGTCGTGCGCGTCGTCATGGCGCCCGGCCTCGGGCTGCAGTGGCTCACCACCAAGCAGCCCGACAGCTCGCAGGTCGAGGTGGCCATCGCCGCCCTCGAGAAGATCATCGAGCTCGAGCCGCAGGACCGCCCGCCGGTGAAGGGCGTGGAGGTCATGGCGTAAGCTGGGTCCATGGCCACCATCGACGACCTGATCAGCGAGATCGAACGCTCCTACGACGACCTCACGGCGCAGCTCGCCGACCCTGAGGTGCTCGGCGACCGCGCGCGCTACGCGGACGCCGCGCGCGCCCACGCCGAGCTGGTGCCCGTCCACGAGCTCACGCTGCTGTACCGCGAGGCGGAGCGGACGGTCGCCGACGCCGAAGGCCTCCTCGGCGACGACAGCAGCGACGCCGAGATGCGCGACTTCGCGCAGGACGAGCTCATCGAGGGGCGCAAGCGGCTCGACGAGCTCACCGACGAGATCCGCGCGCTCATGCTCACGCGCGACCCCAACGACGGCAAGGACGTGCTCATCGAGATCCGCGCCGGCACGGGCGGCAACGAGGCGTGCATCTTCGCCGGCGAGCTCGCGCGCATGTACACGCGCTACGCGCAGGCCAAGGGGTTCGAGGTCGAGATGCTCTCGTTCAACGAGAACGACGACGGCGGCTACAAGGAGGTCACGCTCGAGGTCAAGGGCCAGGGCGCGTTCTCCAAGCTCAAGTACGAGGGCGGCGTGCACCGCGTGCAGCGGGTGCCGGTGACCGAGGCGGCCGGGCGCATCCACACCTCCACGGCCACCGTGGCGGTGCTGCCCGAGGCGGAGGACATCGAGGTCGACATCCAGTCCAACGACCTGCGCATCGAGATCTTCCGCGCCCGCGGCCCGGGCGGCCAGAGCGTCAACACGACCGACTCGGCGGTGCGCATCACGCACACGCCCACCGGCGTCAGCGTCAGCTGCCAGGACGAGAAGAGCCAGCTCCAGAACAAGGAGAAGGCCATGCGGATCCTGCGCGCGCGGCTGTTCGAGCTCAAGCAGGCCGAGCAGGACCAGGAGCGCGGCGACGCGCGCCGCAGCATGGTGGGCAGCGGCGACCGCTCGCAGAAGATCCGCACCTACAACTTCCCGCAGAACCGCGTGACCGACCACCGCATCGGGCTCACCAGCCACCGCATCGACGGGGTCATGGAGGGCGAGCTCGACGAGTTCACCGAGGCGCTCTCCGCGGAGGACCGCCGCCAGCAACTGGCCGCCGCCGGCGGGGAGTGACCGTGGCCGGGCCGGCGAGCGTGGGGGACGCGCTCCGCGCGGCGGTGGCGCTCCTGCGGGAAGAAGGCGCCAGCCGCTCGCCCCGCCTGGACGCCGAGCTGTTGCTGGCGCGCGCTCTCGGCGTGACGCGCACCGAGCTCTTCAGGGAGCCGGACCGCGAGGTGAAGGCGGACGAGGCGGCGGAGTTCCAGGACCTCCTGCGCCGCCGCCTCGCGCGCGAGCCCGTGGCCTACATCCTCGGCCACCGCGCGTTCCGCACGATCGACCTCGAGGTGACGCCGGACGTGCTCATCCCGCGGCCGGAGACCGAGACCCTGGTGGAGGTCGCGCTGGAGGCTCTGCGGGAGATGCCGATCGCCGGGCCGGACCCGGAGGACGAGCCGCTGGCCATGGACGTGGGCACCGGGTCCGGCTGCGTCGCGCTGGCGCTCGCCGCCGAGGACCCTTCGTGCGCCTGGTGGCCACGGACATCGAGCCGGGCGCGCTGGCGGTGGCGCGCGGCAACGCCGCGCGCCTCGGGCTGGCGCGCCGCGTGGAGTTCGTGCTCAGCGACCTGTTCGCCGACGTGGGGGAGCGGCCGTTCGACCTCGTGGTCAGCAACCCGCCGTACATCCCCGCCGACGAGTACGTGGCCCTGGAGCCCAACGTGCGCGACTACGAGCCGCGCCGCGCCCTGTACGGCGGCGTGGACGGGCTGGACTTCTACCGCCGCCTCGTGCCCGGCGCCGCGCTGCTGCTGCGGCCGGGCGGCACGCTGGCCGTGGAGGTCGGGGCCGGCCAGGCGGACGCCGTCGCCGGCATCGTCGAGGCGTCCGCGCGCCTACGAGACGCCGGCGCTGCGCGACGACCTCGCCGGTGTACCTCGCGTGGTGTTCGCGCGCCGGCGCGCGAAGGGCGGCGTGTGATGGCGACGCCGGGGATCTGCTGATGGCCGCCTCGCAGAAGGCTCGCGCCGTCGTGCTCAGCTCGCGGCCGCTGGGCGAGGCCGACCGCATCGTCCGCCTGTTCACGCGCGAGCTCGGCCGCGTGGACGCGGTGGTCAAGGGCGTGCGCAAGACCACCTCTCGCTGGGGCGGCCGCCTCGAGCCGTTCAACGTCTGCGACCTGCTGCTGCATCCGGGCAGGTCGCTGTACACCGTCACGCAGGCGCAGCTGGTGGACGTCTTCGTGCGCCTGCGCATGGACCGCGAGGGGCTCACGGCGGCGGCGATCGTCTGCGAGGCCGCCGCCGGGCTCACCCCCGAGCACGAGCCCGAGGAGCGCGTGTTCGCGCTGCTGCGCAACACGCTGCGCGAGCTCGACCGCGGCATCTCGGGGCGCGCCATCGAGGCGCCGCTGGTGCTCGGCGCGCTGCTCAAGCTGCTGTACGAGGCCGGCTACCAGCCGGTGCTGGACGCGTGCGCGGCCTGCGGCTCGGCCGAGCGTACGCTCGGCTTCTCGGCCGCCCGCGGCGGCCTCATCTGCGTCGACTGCGTGGGTGAGGGCGTGCCGGTCACGCCGGAGGCCGTGGCGGCCATGCTCGACGGCCTCTCCCGGCCGCTCGCCGAGCTGCGCGAGCGGCCGTCCTCCGCGGCCGCCGGCGAGGCGCTCCGCGACGTCCACCAGCTTTACGCCTACCACACCGGCTCGCGCCTGCGCGCGCTGCGCATCGCCGGCGCCGGTTGAGCCGCGCCGCACCCGTCACGGGGCGTGCGCGATGGCTGCACGGAGGAGGAGAGGCGGGAGAGGAGCCCGTAGGGCGGGCGCTCGCGTCGCCGGCGACCCGCTGGAGCAGGCCTCGTCGCGTCGCAGTCGCGCCGCCCTGACCGGCCGTCGACACGGCCCCGGCTGATGAGAGTATCCTCCGGCGCCGGCCGCGGCGCCATGGAACATCCGTCCGGCTCCGGACAGCCGCCTCACGCGCGTACGTCTCTGTTGTTCGGTTCTGGGTGAGACTGGTAGAATCGCGCTTCCGACGGAAAGGACCCCGTGACCGAGCACGCCCAGACCGCAGCCGCGCCGCCCACGTTCCAGCAGATCATCGGCCGCCTGCAGGCCTTCTGGGAGGGACAGGGGTGCGTCGTCGTCCAGCCGTACCACACCGAGGTCGGCGCCGGCACCTTCAATCCCGCCACCTTCCTGCGCTGCCTGGACGCCCGTCCCTGGCGCGCGGCCTACGTGGAGCCGAGCATGCGCCCCACCGACGGGCGCTACGGCGAGAACCCGTACCGGCTCGGCCACTACTACCAGTACCAGGTGGTCATCAAGCCGTCGCCGGCGGACATCCAGGACGTCTACCTGCGCTCGCTCGAGGCCCTCGGCATCGTGCTCTCCGAACACGACGTGCGCTTCGTCGAGGACAACTGGGAGGGCCCCACGCTGGGCGCCTGGGGCCAGGGCTGGGAGGTCTGGGTGGACGGTATGGAGGCCACCCAGTTCACGTACTTCCAGCAGCTGGGCGGCTTCGACCTCGACCCCATCACCATCGAGATCACCTACGGCCTCGAGCGGCTCGCCATGTACCTGCAGGGCGTGGACAGCGTGTACGACCTCGTCTGGTCGCGCTGGGACGAGGCCGGTGAGGAGCACGTGGTCACGTACGGCGACGTGTACCAGGAGAACGAGCGCGAGTTCAGCCGCTACAACTTCGAGGTGGCCGACACCGAGATGCTCTACCGCCACTTCCGCGAGCACGAGGCCGAGGCGCTGCGCACCATCGAGGCGCGCCTGCCCATCCCCGCGTACGACCACGTGCTCAAGTGCAGCCACGCGTTCAACATGCTCGACGCGCGCGGCGTGATCAGCGTCACCGACCGCACCGCGCACATCGCACGCGTGCGCGACCTCGCGCGCAAGGTCGCCGGCCTCTACCTCGAGGTCGTGGGCGACGGGCGCGGGGAGAGGACGCGGACGCCGGCGAGGCTCAGGCCGCGAGCGGGGAGGTGGCGAGGTGAGCACGCTGCTGATCGAGATCGGCGCCGAGGAGCTGCCCTACAAGGTCTGCGAGTCCGTCATCCGGCAGCTCGAGGGCGCGGGCCCCACGCAGCCGGGGCTGGTGCACAAGCTGCTCACCGAGGAGCGCCTGTACGACGGCGGCGAGGTGCGCGTGCTGGTCTCCCCGCGGCGCATCGCCGTGCTCGTCGCGGACGTGCCGGCCGAGCAGCTGGCCAAGGTCCAGGAGTTCCGCGGCCCCAAGGCCGAGGTCGCCTACGCCGAGGACGGCACGCTCACCAAGGCGGGCGCCGGGTTCGCGCGCTCCAAGGGCGCGGCGGCCGAGGACGTGCGCCGCCAGGTCGTCGACGGCACCGAGTTCGTCTTCGTCAGCGTCGAGGCCGAGCGGCGCGCGGCGCGCGACGTCGTGCCGGGGCTGGTCGCGCGCCTCATCACCGGCCTGCAGATCCCGCGCGGCATGCGCTGGGGCGCCAGGCCGGCGGGCGCGAGCGAGTACCTGCGGTTCTCGCGCCCCATCCGCTGGCTCGTGGCCAAGCTCGACGGCGAGACCCTGAGCGGGGAGTTCTACGGCCTCCCGCTCGGCGACGTCTCGCGCGGGCACCGGGTGCTCGGCGCACCGGTCACGATCGGCGAGGCGGCCGAGTACGAGCGGCTGCTCGCGGAGCAGAAGGTCGTCGTCTCGCAGCACGAGCGCGAGCGGCTCATCAAGGCCGGTCTCGACGCGGCCGCCGACGAGCTCGGCGGCTCCTGGTCGGACCCCGGCGACGTGCTGTCCGAGGCCATCTACCTGGCCGAGTGGCCGAGCGTCGCTCGCGGCACCTTCGACGAGCGGCACCTGCGCCTGCCGGACGAGGTGCTGGTCACGGCCATGCAGAGCCACCAGCGGTACTTCCCGGTGCGCGACCAGGAAGGCAGGCTGCTGCCCGAGTTCCTCTACGTCTCCAACGGCGATCCCCAGGCGGCCCCGCTCGTCACGCGCGGCAACGAGCGCGTGCTCGACGGCCGCCTCGACGACGCCGAGTTCGCCTTCGACCGCGACCTCGCCGAGGGCCTGCCGGCCATGGCCGACCGGCTCGGCGCCGTGGTCTTCCACGAGAAGCTCGGATCGCTCGCCGACAAGGCGAGCCGGCTCGGCGGCCTGGTGGCCGCGCTGGCCGGCGGTCCCGCCTGCACGCCGGACGACAACGGCTCGGGAGAGAGCGTCCAGGAGACGCTGCGCACGGCCGCGCGCCTCGCCAAGGCCGACCTCGTCAGCCAGACCGTCATCGAGTTCCCCGTGCTGCAGGGCATCATGGGCGGGACCTTCGCCGAGGCCGGCGGCCTCGGCGACGCGGTGGCCCGCGCCGTCGGCGAGCACTACCGGCCGCTGAGCGCCACGGCGCCGCTGCCGACCACCGTGCCCGGCGCCCTGCTCGCCGTCGCCGACAAGCTCGACAACATCGCCGGCGCCTGGGTGGCGGGCGAGAAGCCCTCGGGCTCCCGCGACCCCTACGGCCTGCGCCGCGCCGCCATGGGCATCGTGCGCGTCGCCCTCCAGTACAGCCTTCGGTTCCCGCTTGCCGGCCTGCTCACCGCGGCCGTCGACCAGTTCGAGCTGCAGGGCATCGAGGGGCTGGACGACGAGCGCCGCTCGGCCATCGTCGCGGAGACCGCCGCGTTCGTGCGCGAGCGCCTGCAGGTGCTGCTGCTCGACGAGGGCCTGCCGTTCCCGGCCGTCGAGGCCGCCATGGCCGCGCCGGCCGCCGACCTGCCGTCGCTGGCGTCACGGGCTCGCGTGTTCTCCGCCATGGCAGGCCGGGAAGTGTTCGAGAGTGCCGTCATCGCCTACAACCGTTGTTCCGCGCTGGCGGCCAAGGACCCGGCGGCCGGCGCGCGCGCCGTCGACCCGGCCCTCTTCGCCGACGACGCCGAGCGCGAGCTGCACGCGGCCTTTGAGGCTGCGCGGGGGCCGCTGCTCGACGCCTTGGACAACCTCGAGCTCGAGAGCGCCGTCGAGGCCGCGGCCGGCCTGCGGCCGGCCGTCGACCGCTACTTCGACGCCGTGCTCGTCATGGATCCCGACGAGGCCGTGCGCGCCAACCGTCTGGCACAGCTCGCCGCCGTCACCGGCCTCATCGGCCGCATCGGAGAGTTCAGCCGCCTGCCGCTCACGCAGGCGTGACGTTCAGGAGACCCCACCACATCCCACCGCGACCGCCGCGACTCGGCGGATTCATTTGCCAGGGGAGGCACAAGCATGAGTGACAAGTACGTCTACCGCTTCAGCGAGGGGAACAAGTCCATGAGGGAGCTCCTCGGGGGCAAGGGAGCGAACCTCGCAGAGATGACATCCATCGGGCTGCCGGTGCCGCCCGGATTCACCATCACCACCGAGGTCTGCAACCACTACTCCGCCAACGGCGGGTACCCGGAGGGCGTGGACGCGCAGCTCGAGGACGCGCTCGCCGCGCTCGAGGCCGACACCGGCAAGAAGTTCGGCGACGCCGCCGACCCGCTGCTGCTCAGCGTCCGCTCCGGCGCCCGCGCCTCCATGCCCGGCATGATGGACACGATCCTCAACCTCGGCCTCAACGACACCACGGTCCAGGGCGTCATCAAGACCACCGGCAACCCGCGCTTCGCCTACGACTGCTACCGCCGCTTCGTCAGCATGTACGGCGACGTCGTGCTCGGCTGCAAGCCCGAGAGCGACGATGAGAACGACGTCTTCGAGGAGCGCCTCGAGGCGATGAAGAAGGCCAAGGGCGTCAAGTTCGACACCGAGCTCACGGCCGACGACCTCAAGGAGCTCACGGCCGAGTTCAAGACGGCCGTCAAGGAGCGCACCGGCAAGGACTTCCCGGACGACCCGCGCGACCAGCTCTGGGGCGCCGTCAGCGCCGTGTTCGGCAGCTGGGACAACGACCGCGCCGTCGCCTACCGGCGCATGTACGGCATCCCCGACTCGTGGGGCACCGCCGTCAACATCCAGACGATGGTCTACGGCAACACCGGCGAGGAGTCGGGCACCGGCGTGGGCTTCACCCGCAACCCCGCCAGCGGCGAGAAGGAGTTCTACGGCGAGTTCCTCGTCAACGCCCAGGGCGAGGACGTGGTGGCCGGCGTGCGCACGCCGCGTCCCGTCAGCGAGCTCAAGGAGCTGTGGCCGCAGGTCTACGACGAGCTCATGGAGATCCAGGGGACGCTCGAGCACGAGCTGCGCGACATGCAGGACTTCGAGTTCACCATCGAGCGCGGCCGCCTGTTCATGCTGCAGACGCGCAACGGCAAGCGCACCGGCCTGGCGGCCATCCGCATCGCCGTCGACATGGCCGACGAGGGCCTCATCGGGCACGAGGAGGCGCTCATGCGCATCGAGCCGGAGCAGCTCAACCAGCTGCTGCGGCCGATCTTCGACCCCGCCATGAAGCTCAAGGCCGTGGAAGAAGGCCGGGTCAAGGCCAAGGGCCTGCCCGCCGGCCCCGGCGCCGCCACCGGCCGCGTCGTGTTCAACGCGCAGGACGCCGTCGCCTGGGCGGCGCGCGGCGAGAAGGTCCTGCTGGTCCGCGACTTCACCAGCCCGGACGACATCCGCGGCATGGACGCCGCCCAGGGCATCCTCACGGCGCAGGGCGGCATGACCAGCCACGCCGCGCTGGTGGCGCGCCAGATGGGCAAGGTCTGCATCGTCGGCTGCGGCGCGCTCGACATGAACATGAAGGCGCGCAACTTCGTCGTCGACGGCGACACCGTGAACGAGGGCGACTGGATCAGCATCGACGGCTTCACCGGCGAGGTCATCCTCGGCGCGCTCGAGACCCGGCCGCCCGAGGTGCTCCAGGTGCTGCTCGAGAAGAGCATCGCGCCGGAGGACTCGGAGTCGTTCCGCTACTACGCCGAGGTCATGGAGTGGGCCGACAAGGCGCGCACGATGGGCGTGCGCACCAACGCCGACCAGCCGGACCAGAGCGAGAACGCCATCGCGTTCGGCGCGGAGGGCATCGGCCTCTGCCGCACCGAGCACATGTTCTTCGAGGGCGACCGCATCCTGAGCGTGCGCGAGATGATCCTCGCCGACACGCGCGAGGAGCGCGAGGCGGCGCTCGCCAAGCTCGAGCCCATGCAGCGCGAGGACTTCGCGGCGATCTTCCGCGTGATGGGCGACCGTCACGTCACCATCCGCACGCTCGACCCGCCGCTCCACGAGTTCCTGCCGCACGACGACGAGGACACGGCCAGGACCGCCGCCGCCCTCGGCGTCTCCGAGGACGAGGTGCGCGCCAAGGTCGAGGACCTGCACGAGAGCAACCCGATGCTCGGCCACCGCGGCTGCCGCCTCGGCATCGCCTTCCCCGAGATCACGGCCATGCAGGCGCGGGCCATCCTCGAGGCCGCGTGCGTGGTCAAGAAGGAAGGCCTGGACGTGCACCCCGAGATCATGATCCCGCTCGTGGGCACCAAGAAGGAGCTCGAGGACCAGGCGGCGATCGTGCGTGCGCAGGCGGCCGCAGAGTGTTCGAGGAGCAGGGCGTGGAGGTCGAGTACATGGTCGGCACCATGATCGAGATCCCGCGCGCGGCGCTCACCGCCGACCAGATCGCCGAGGTGGCCGAGTTCTTCAGCTTCGGCACCAACGACCTCACGCAGATGACGCTCGGCGTCAGCCGCGACGACGCCGGCAAGTTCCTCCCTCTCTACATCAGCGAGGAGAAGGAGATCTGGCCGGCCGACCCGTTCGCGACGCTCGACCAGGACGGCGTGGGCCAGCTCGTGGAGATCGGCATCGAGCGCGGCCGTCGCACCAAGCCGGACCTCAAGGTCGGCATCTGCGGCGAGCAGGGCGGCGACCCCGAGACGGTCAAGTTCTGCCACCGCGCGGGCATGGACTACGTGAGCTGCTCGCCGTTCCGGCTGCCGGTGGCGCGCCTCGCCGCGGCGCAGGCGGCCATCGAGGAGAGCGGCGACCTGCGTCTGGAGAAGTGACGGCGACGACGACGGGCGCCGGCCCGGGCCGCCGTGAGGCGAGCCCGGGCCGGCGCTTCTCGCTCGTGAGGCGCGAGGGGGTCGAGCCGTGGGCAGTCTGGGACGAGAGATCGGCGTGACGCTCGCCGACGGGCGGGCGCTCGTGGTGCGCGACGCGCGCAAGCGGGACGCGCGCGGCGTGTGCGAGATGCTCGACGCCGTCGCCGCCGAGCCGCGCGCCACGCTGGTGCTGCGGCCCGGCGAGGCGACGCCGGGCGACTGGCGTCGCCGCATCGCCGAGGCCCTGCGCTCCTACCGCGGCCTGTTCCTCGTCGCCGACGGCTCCGGCGCCGTGGTCGGCAACCTCGGCCTGTGGCCGGACGCCAACCCGGCCTCCGCGCACGTCGCCTGGATCGGCATGTCCGTCGCCGCCGGCTGGCGCGGCGTGGGCGCCGGCGGCGCGCTGCTCGAGGCGGCGGCGGAGTGGGCCGCCTCGGCCGGCTTCCACCGCATGGTCCTCGGTGTGTTTCCCGACAACGCGCCCGCCATCGCCTTCTACGGGCGTCACGGGTTCCTGCAGGAGGGGCTGCGCACCGCCCAGTACCGCCGCGGCGACGAGTATCATGACGAGGTGCTCATGGCCCGTCATCTCACCACTCCGTGATCGTCGCTGTGCACCGCCGCACGGCGCTCATCCTGCTGGTCACCGCCGGCCTCGTCGTCCTCGCCTTCGTGCCTGCCGTCGTGGTCTTCGGCCTCGGCTGGCTGCGCCTGCCGCAGATCCAGCCGTGGGGGGCGCCCGCGGCCAAGGACACGACCACGCTCGAGCAGTGGACCCTGTTCGCGCTCTTCTACCTGGCGTGGATGTTCGGGCTCATGGTGCTCATGATCTGGTCGTTCGACCACCTCGGGCACCGCTGGAGGTACTACGAGGGCACGCCGCGCGCGCACAAGAAGAGCCGGCGGCGCGCCCGGGCCACCATGCAGCACGTCAACGCCGAGCAGCAGGCCACTCTGCAGGCCCTGCGCCGCCGCGAGGAGCGTGACGCGCGCCGCCGCGCCGACCGCGAGAGCGCCGAGGCCCGGCGGCGCGGCCCCGACGGCCGGGGGCGCTAGCGTGGCGCGCATCGCCCAGAGCAGCATCGAGCAGGTCGTCGCCACGGCCGACATGGTCGAGGTGGTCGGCCAGTACACCGACCTGCGCAAGGCCGGCGCCAACTTCAGCGGCCGCTGTCCGTTCCACGAGGAGCGCACGCCGTCGTTCTCGGTCAACCCCGTGGAGAAGCTCTACTACTGCTTCGGCTGCGGCGCCGGCGGCAACCTCATCGGGTTCGTCATGGCCAAGGAGAACATGGACTTCCCCGAGGCCGTCGAGTACCTGGCCGACAAGTACGGCATCGCGCTCGACTACGACGAGTCCAGCGCTCGCGGCGACGCGGAGCGCCGCGGCCGCGAGCGCCTGCGCAAGCTGCTCGAGGACGCGACGGTCTACTACGAGCGCGTCCTCTGGGACTCGCCGGCGGCCGCGCCCGCCCGGGAGTACCTCGAGGGGCGCGGCCTCTCGGCGGAGGTCTGCCGCGCCTTCCGCGTCGGCTACAGCCTGCCGGGCTGGGAGCGCCTGCGCGACGGGGCCGTCGCCAAGGGGTTCACCGAGCAGGACCTGCTCGACGCCGGCCTGGTGATCCCCGGCAAGCGCGGACGTCCCTACGACCGCTTCCGCGGTCGGATCATGTTCCCGCTCGGCGACGAGCGCGGGCGCACCCTGGGATTCGGCGCCCGCACCATGGGCGACGAGAAGCCCAAGTACCTCAACTCCCCCGAGACGCCGCTCTACCACAAGAGCGAGGCCCTGTTCGGCCTCGACAAGGCCAAGGCGGCGGCGCGCCAGGAAGACCGCGTGTACGTCGTGGAGGGCTACACCGACGTCATGGCGCTCGCCCAGGCCGGCGTAGCCAACGTGGTCGCCAGCATGGGCACGGCGCTCACCGAGCAGCAGCTCGAGCGCATGGCCCGCCTCACCCGCACCATCTACCTCTGCTACGACGCCGACGCCGCCGGCATCGGCGCCATGCAGCGGGCGCTCACCATGGGCCGCAAGATGAACCTCTCGCTGCACGTCGTGCGCATCCCGGACGGGCTGGATCCGGCCGACTACGTCCTCTCCGGCGCCGGGGGGACGGCTTCCGCCGGCTTGCGGCCGAGGCCCAGACGCTGCTACAATTCCACGTCCGCTTGGCGCTGACGACTCACAACCTCCGCACACCCGATGGACGGGAACGCGCTATGGCGCAGATACGGGAGGTCCTCGGTGAGGCGACGCCAAACGAGCGCGACGAGGAGCTGACCTACATCTCGGACGCTCTGGGCCTGTCGGACGAGGCTGCGCTGTACCTGCTTCGCACTTCATCAGGCCCCCGAGGTGCGGAGTCATCGCCGGCACGAGCTCGTGGCCAGGATCCGACCATGCCCGTCACCACGCGTGGCGTGGCCAGGGCCGCCGTGGGCGGCGCCCACGAACTCGAGGTGAGGTTCCTGGCCGGTTGCCTCGCGCAGCCGCAGGCCGGCCGAGAAGCGCTCGCCGGGGTCGACGAGGGCTTCTTCGCGACCGCGGAGACGCGCGCCGCGCTGGCGGGCGTCAAGACGCGGTTGGCCGCCGACGGGGCAGGGAATACCCTGCAAACCGCCGGTAACGACGGCCTCGGAGGCGAGGGTGCGGAGGTGCTCGCAGAGGTCATCGTGCGGGCCGGACGGGAGCGGTTCACGCCGATCGTCGTCGAGGAGCTGTTCCTGCGTCTGCAGGAGGCGCAGGTGAGCCGGATCATCGCCCGGCTCAAGGTCACCATGAAGAGTGACGAAATTGGGAGACAGGGTGAGGAGCTCGCGAGACTCGAGGCAGTGCGCCGCAGCCTGCGCGAGGCGCTCCGGGCCCTTCCCGTGGACGAGGACACCGAGTGACGGTGAGGACGCCTGACGTGACGGACGCCGCCGAAGAGCGCAACAAGCCGGCCGACGCCGCAGAGCTGAGCATCGAAGAGGTGCGCGTGCTCGTCGACGAAGGGCGCGAGCAGGGCTACCTCGCCGGCGACCAGATCGCCGAGGCGCTCAAGGACGTCGAGCTCACGCCCGACCAGATCGACGGCATCTACAACCTGTTCGCCGACCTCGGCATCGACATCCTCGAGGGAGAGAACGGCGCGGCGGCCGACGGCCCGGACGCCAAGGTCGAGGAGGAGGTCATCCCCAAGCTCGACCTCTCGGTCAAGACGCCCACCAACGACCCGGTGCGCATGTACCTCAAGGAGATCGGCAAGGTACCGCTGCTCACCGCAGAAGAAGAGGTGTCGCTGGCCAGGCGCATCGAGCGCAGGGACATGGACGCCAAGCGCAAGCTCATCGAGGCCAACCTGCGCCTCGTGGTGTCCATCGCCAAGCGCTACGTGGGGCGCGGCATGCTCTTCCTGGACCTCATCCAGGAGGGCAACCTGGGCCTCATCCGCGCCGTCGAGAAGTTCGACTACCGCAAGGGGTACAAGTTCAGCACCTACGCCACCTGGTGGATCAGGCAGGCCATCACGCGCGCCATCGCCGACCAGGCACGCACCATCCGCATCCCGGTGCACATGGTGGAGACCATCAACAAGCTCATCCGCGTGCAGCGCCAGCTGCTGCAGGACATCGGCCGCGAGCCCACGCCTGAGGAGATCGCGGTCGAGATGGGTACAACTCCTCAGAAGGTGCGCGAGATCCAGAAGATCAGCCAGGAACCGGTGAGTCTCGAGACGCCCATCGGGGAAGAAGAGGACTCGCAGCTCGGCGACTTCATCGAGGACGAAGACGCCACCATGCCGGTCGAGGCCGTGAGTGAGATCATGCAGAAGGAGGAGCTCAACGCGGTGTTGAGCACCCTGACGCACCGGGAGCGTAAGGTCATCGAGCTGCGTTTCGGGCTCAAGGGCGAGCATCCGAGGACACTCGAGGAGGTAGGACAGAAGTTCGGAGTGACGCGCGAGCGCATCCGCCAGATAGAGGCCAAGACCCTGGCGAAGCTCAAAGCGTACCGCGACTCGCAGCGGCTCCGGGACTTCCTCGATTGAACGACGAAGCGGGTTCAACGAGTGGGGCGCCGCAGGTGCACCGCTCACTAGAGAGTACACACGCCGGAGCAAGGTACTCCGGCCCCGACAACGAAGACGACGCGGAGCCGGGAGCGGGGTGGCACGTAGGCAGCCCCGCTCCCCGTCCGCTTCAATCAAGGAGCTGAAGTAGTCCGTGACAGAGTCAGCAGCAGACCGCCAGCCTGACGAGGGCATCCTCTCGAGTGTCGAAGAGGTGCGCACCCTCCTCGAGGAGGGCCGCGAGCAGGGATACCTCGCCGCGGAGCACATCCTCGAGGTCCTGGCCGACGTCGACCTCACGCCAGAGCAGATCGACGACGTGTACGTGGCGTTCCACGACCTCGGCATCGACGTGGTCGGGGCGGACGGCGTGCATCACCAGCAGCCCGGCCAGACGAGCGACCAGGAGCCCGAGGCGGAGGCGGAGACCAAGCTCGACCTGTCCATCAAGACGGCGAGCAACGACCCCGTGCGCATGTACCTGCGCGAGATCGGCAAGGTCCCGCTGCTCACTGCCGAGCAGGAGGTCTCGCTCGCCAAGCGCATCGAGCGCGGCGACATGTACGCCAAGAACCAGCTCATCCAGGCCAACCTGCGCCTCGTCGTGTCCATCGCGCGCCGCTACGCCAATCGCGGGCTCACGCTGCTCGACCTCATCCAGGAGGGCAACCTGGGCCTCATCCGCGCCGTGGAGAAGTTCGACTACCGGCGCGGGTTCAAGTTCAGCACGTACGCAACGTGGTGGATCCGCCAGGCCGTCAGCCGGGCGCTCGCCGACCAGGCGCGCACCATCCGCATCCCGGTGCACATGGTGGAGACCATCAACAAGCTCATCCGCGTGCAGCGGCAACTGCTGCAGGACCTGGGTCGCGAGCCCACGCCGGAGGAGATCGCCACCGACATGGGCCTCACGCCCGACAAGGTGCGCGAGATCCAGAAGATCAGCCAGGAGCCGGTGAGCCTCGAGAACCCGGTGGGCGACGAGGGCGACTCGCAGCTCGGCGACTTCATCGAGGACGACCAGGCGGTGGCGCCCAGCGACGCCGTCGGCGAGCTCATGCAGGGTGAGGACCTCAGCCGCGTGCTCGAACTGCTCACGTCGCGCGAGCGACGCGTGCTCGAGATGCGCTACGGCCTCACCGACGGCCGGCCGCACACGCTCGAGGAGGTCGGCGTGCAGTTCGGCGTCACGCGCGAGCGCATCCGCCAGATAGAGGCCAAGACGCTGGCCAAGCTCCGCGCGTATCGCGAAGCCAGGAGCCTGCGCGACTTCGTCGAGTAGACCGGGCGCGACGAGATGCACGAGGCGCGCGTACTGCTGGTGTTCCCCGGGTCCCTGTACGGCGGCCGCTGGGCCGACGGGCCGAGGGTCAAGCCGGAGCTCGTCCAGCTCTTCACCGAGCTGCGCCGGGAGGGGTTCGAGACGGACGTGCTGGACCTCGAGGCCGAGCTCGGCAACCCGCTGGACGAGGTCGGCCGCGAGAGCTTCCTGCAGATCGGCGGCGCGCTGCTGGCCGAGCACGAGGCCGACCTGGTCGTGGTCTCCTGCTGGTCGGCCCTGCAGTACACGGCTGCCGTCTCGGTCGCCGCGCGCGTGCGCGAGCGCATGCCGGACGCGGTGATCGCCGTTTGCGGCCATCACGTCTCAGTGCGCCCCGACGACTTCAACGACCCCGGGGCGCCGTTCGACTGGCTCATCGCCGGCGAGGCGGAGACGGCAGTGGTCACGCTCGCGCGCCAGGTCCGGTCCGGGGCGCGCGAGAAGGGCGAGTGTCACTCGCTCGAGGGCACGCCGCTGGCGCTGGACGCCGCGCACCTGCCCGACTACGCGGCGTATCCCTACACCGCCGAGGGGCTGCCCGAGCTGGGGCTCTTCCTCAGCCGCGGCTGCCCCTACAACGCGCCGTCCTGCATGCTGCGTCCGGGCGGCGGGGGCTGGCACGCGTACCCGCCGCAGACCGCCGTGGAGGCCGTCGACCTGGTCGCCGCACTCCGCCCCGGCAGGGTGCTGGTGCTCGACCCCGCGTTCGGCTACGAGCCGGGCTGGCGACGGGCCGTGCTCGACCTGCTCGCTTCGGAGGGCCGCCGCGACCTCGCGTTCAGTGTCACGGCGCGCCCGGAGCAGCTGCAGCGCCTGGACGTCGACAAGCTCTACAAGGCGCGTGCGGGCCTCATGCTCGAGATGGGCACGCTCTCGCCGGCGCTGCTCGGCCGCACCGGCCAGGCGCCCTACCCGCGCAAGGCCGTGGACCACGCCCTCGACCTGCTCGAGTACCTCGGCGCCAAGGGTGTGGCCACGCACGCGCGGTTCGAGTTCAACCAGCCGGGCGAGACGGAGGAGTCGGCGGCGGAGACGCTCGACGCTCTCGAGCGCTTCGCCGAGTCGGTGCCCAACACTTCGGTGACCATCGACGCGCAGCCGTGGGCGTTCCAGCCCATCAGCGAGCCGGGAGCCGACGTGGACGCGCCCGTCTCGCGGTTCGGCACGCGCATCGAGCACCCCGAGTGGTGGAAGGAGCACGCCGGCTCGCGCGCGCTCGCGACGGCCGTGGTGGCCAGCGCCGAGCTCGCCGACCGGCCCGCCGGCGACGAGAGCTACTGGCGGCCGCGGTTCGAGGAGCTGCAGGCGGCGCTCGACGCCAAGCTCACGGTGAAGGCGCGACGCGGGCTTCGCAGTCACGAAACGGTGGGTTCGGCGGCCTACGGCGTGCCTCACGGATGGTGGACCGAGCCCAAGTGGCACTGACGGTGTTCGTTTGTCCGCTCGGCGGGCATCGCCTATACTCTTTCGGCCGGAGCGGTCCTCGGTAGCTCAATGGTAGAGCATTCGGCTGTTAACCGAAGGGTTGTAGGTTCGAGTCCTACCCGAGGAGCCAGTCTTGAACGGGGCGCCGTGGTCCATGTGGCCGCGGCGCCTCTTCCGCTTGTGGAGGTGCAACGATGGGCGCGCTGGTCCCAGCTCTCGTGGTCGCCGGGGTGATGGCGGTCATCGTCGCCGTGACGATGCTCGTGCTCAGCCGCGCGGGCTCCAAGGCGCAGGTGCGCGCCGACGAGCTGCGCGCCGACGTCGAGAGCCGCGGCGAGGAGTGGACCATCCCGCTCGCCGGGGCGGTGTACGAGCGCGGACCCGGCGTGCGCGGCGATCGCGGGCACGGCGTGCTCGGGCTCACCGACCGGCGACTCCTCTTCCTGCCCATCGCCGGCAATCAGCTCAGCCTGCCTCGCGTACGCGTCTCAGGCGCGCGCGAGGAGGACCGCCGCCGCGACGCCGCAGCCACCCACCGCCACCTCCTCGTGCTGACGCTCGACGACGGTACCGAGCTCGCGTTCCTCGTCGACGAACCTGGGCCGTGGCTCGACGCCCTGAGGCCGCCGGCGACCTGATCCGGCTTCCGCGGCGGGCTCGGCCGCGAGCTCGCCCCAGCCGTACGCGCCGATGGGCGGGGCCGCTCCCTTCTCGGCCCCGCCCATCGGCGGTCTTGTCGGGCGCGCCGGCCGCGCCTCGCGGCCGCCGGCGCGCCGTCAGCTCACGTGAGGTTGTACGCGGCCTCGCCCAGCTCGCCTTCATCCAGCCCCTTGAGCTCGACGCTGTCCGGCACGCGGATCGAGCCGAACGCGTTGATGAGCTTGAGGATGAGGAAGGTGGCGACGAAGGCGTAGGCGGCGATGACCACCGTCGCCAGCACCTGCCAGCCGAAGAACGTCCAGTTGCCGGCGATGAGTCCGTCCGCGCCCGCCGGGTTGACCGACTTGAGCGCGAAGACGCCGAGCAGGATCGTGCCGAGCACGCCGCCGACGCCGTGGCACGCCCACACGTCGAGGGCGTCGTCCCACTTCATGTAGTCCTTGAAGCGCACGGCGAAGTAGCAGCCCGACCCGGCGAGCAGGCCGAAGACGAACGCCGCCCAGGTCGGGACGTAGCCGGCCGCCGGCGTGATGCACGCGAGGCCGGCGACGGCGCCGGTGAGCGCGCCGACGAGGCTCGGCTTGCCGTCCTTCCACCAGGTGATCGCCAGCCAGGTGCACATGGCGATCGAGCCGGCGATGTCGGTGTTGACGAACGCCTGCGCGGCGATGCCGTTGGCGGCCAGCGCCGACCCGGCGTTGAACCCGAACCAGCCGAACCACAGCAGTCCGGTGCCCAAGGCGACGAAGGCGATGTTGTGCGGCAGGCCGCGCTCGCCCTTGCCGAAGTGGCGCTTGCCGACGACGAAGACCGACGCCAGCGCGGCGAAGCCGGCGCTCACGTGGACCACCAGGCCGCCGGCGAAGTCGAGCACGCCCTGCTGCGCCAGCCAGCCGCCGCCCCAGATCCAGTGCACGAACGGGATGTACACCAGGATGCTCCAGAGCACCAGGAACCACAGGTAGCTCTTGAACTTGACCCTGTCGGCGAACGCGCCGGTGATGAGCGCCGGGGTGATGATGGCGAACATCTCCTGGTACACGAAGTGCGCCTGGGCCGGGATGTTCGGCGCCCACGGCCCCGGCAGGTGGCCGACGCTCGTGAGCGCGGCCCAGCTGAGGTTGCCGAAGACGCCGCCGACGTCGCCCGAGAAGGCGAGCGAGTAGCCGAAGAACACCCAGATCGTGGTGACGACGCCCATCGAGATGAACGACTGCATCATGATCGCAAGGAAGTTCTTGCGGCGGACCAGACCCCCGTAGAAGAACGCGAGGCCTGGGGTCATCAGCGCCACGAGCGCGGCGCAGATGAGGACGAACGCAGTGTCGCCCGTGTTGATGGCGAGTCCGCCCATGCGGGACCCTCCTATGAATCGTGCCTGGCGCCTCGCGCTCGGAACCCTCAAGGGAGTACGTCGGCGAACCTCACCCGATGCCCAGACTCTGGCCGGGCCTCCGGTAGGGATACCCTCCAGCCACCATCGCCCGATTGGCCGCATTCTCTCGGCTTGTGAAGGCGCGCGCAAGTGCCGGGTGGGCCGGTAGGGCCGGCTGAAGATGGACCGGGCGGTGTGAGGGCGAGAAAGACGCAGGAGGCCGGCGCCGCTGCGGGCGCCGGCCTCCTCTTTCAGTCCAGGATCAGGCGCTGCGGATCGACGTCGTCGCGCAGGATCCGCAGCTCCTCCGCAGTCGGCGGCACGGCGACGGTCGAGCGCGAGACGTCGAGCTCGAAGCCGGTGTTCTCGCGCACCTGCTCGGGGGTGACGCCCTCGTAGCGCTCGGCCAGGTACATCTCGTGCGTGTCGTCGGCGAACTTGAGCACGCACAGATTGGTGACCACGGCGATGGGCCCGCCGCGCCGGTACCCGGCGCGCTGGCGCGAGTCGCCGCCCGTCAGCCAGCCCGGCGTGGTGAGGTAGTCGAGCTTCTCGACGAACTTCTGCACGCCGTGCTGCATGAACACGATGTAGCCGCTCGCCAGCGAGCCGGCGTCGCAAGCGCCTCCGCTGCCGCTGAAGCGGACCTTGGGCGCCAGATAGTCGCCGATCACCGTCGAGTTCATGTTGCCGTACTTGTCGATCTGCGCGGCGCCCAGGAAAGCGATGGTGTGCAGGCGCCGGTTGGCGACGTAGCTGAACGCCTCGACCAGACCCGCGTTGAGGTTGCTGAACGCCATGACGCGCGGGTCGGCGACGGCCATGGGCAGCTCGTCGAGGAGCGGCCCGATGCCGCCGGTCTCGAAGAAGATGTGCGCGTGGGGGGCGTGGATCCGCTTGGCCACGGTCGCGGCCAGCATCGCCACGCCCGTGCCGGCGAACAGCACGTCACCGTCTTTGATGAAGCGTCCGGCGGCGATCGCCATCATCTCGCGGGGCGAGTACTGGGTCACGGCGGCCTCGCGGGCCTGCGTGGACTCGGCCATCTCACTCACCTCCGGTCCAGGCCGGGCGCGTAGCCGGCGACGGTGTTGGCGCGGATGCGCGCCAGCTGCGCGCCTCCGACCTTGTCCAGGTACTGGTCCCAGCTCTCGATCCCGTACACCCACTCCTCCAGCCAGGCCGCCCACTGCTCGTCGTCCTTGGCCGCGGCTTTGTACAGGTTCAGATGCGCCGGGTCGTAGTCGTAGAAGTACGGACAGGCGGTGGGGTGGGCGCCGTAGGGAACGTGCACCACCGCGTCGACCAGGAACGGGGGCAGCGCGTTCTGGTCGGGATCGAGCCGCAGGTAGTGCTCGGGCACGATCTCCTCGCAGGTGACGATCACGGCGGTCGACGCCTTGCACTGCTCGAGGTCGGCGAACGTGAGGCCCTTGATGCGCACGGTGCCGTCGGTGCTCACCTGCTGGGCGTGGATGATGGAGACGTCGGGCGTGAGCGCGGGGAGGAGGACGACCTCGTCGTCGGCCGCGCCGAACGGGTCGTCGATGACGATGACCTTCTCGCACGGGACGCCGTCCTCGCAGCGCAGCTCGGCGGGGAAGCCGCTCTTCTCGACCACGTCCGTCCCCAGCCCGGACTTGCTGGGGATGAACGGGATGTTCAGAGCGCCGGCGAGGAACCGCAGGCTCATCATGTTGTTGGTGTAGTCCTCGACCTGCAGCTCTCCGCGCTCGACGGCCTTGCGGAAGCGGATGCAGGTCGGCGCGAACCGGCCGTTGCCGCCGTAGGCGATGTCGAGGCGGCGCACGCAGCCGGCGCCGACGAGGACGTCGAGCGCCTGGCCGTTGGAGTGCGCCACCAGGTGGAGGTCCTTGATCCGGCGGCGGGCGATCTCGTACGTCACGGCCATCGGGTTGCGGGTGATGGTGAAGCCGCCGACGCAGATCTGGTCGCCGTCGTGGATGTACCGCTCGACGGCTTCGCCGACGGTCATCAGTTTGCCGTCGAGCCCGTTGTGCTGTGCCACCTGCGTCCCCCTCGCGTCTCGGTGCTCCGGGGTCCTTAACGGAGAACGCCCCAGCGAGCACGATGTGTCTCAGCTGGGGCACAGGGCCTGACGGAAGGGCCGGTGGGAACGCCGCCGGCCCGGGCCTTGCGGCAGCGGCCCCATGATACACGCGGGCGGCGGCGGCGCAACATCTACGCCCCGCCGCCGCCCGCGCACGCCACTCCCTCGGGCTCCCTCGACGTCGCGCACGCCTGTGCTAGCATGCGCGCATGAGCGAGCCGCTGACCTTCCTCTTCTCGGGCTACGCCCGTCTGCCGCAGGACGTGAGTCACCAGGCCATGTACAAGCGCGTGGGCGTGGTGGTCGAGGTCGACGACAAGGGCGTCATCCTGGGCGCCAGCACCACGCTCATGATGCCGGTGGCGTCGGACTTCTTCGAGCGCCTGCTCCTCGGCCGCAACGTGCTCACCGAGCGAGCGGAGATCGAGGCTCTGGTGCGCTACCGGTACCGCGGTCACTCCCAGGGCGCCTTGGTCTCGGCGCTGCACAAGGCGTTCGAGGCCGTGGACCTGAGCCCGCTCGTGCTCGGCGAGGCCGCGGGGCCACTGCCGAGCGCGCGGCCGGACGGCACGGCCACGGAGCGCGGCTAGCTTCATCAGTGCTCCGGCCCGGCGGCCGGGACCGTACGCAAGACCACCCCATCCGGGTGAAGCCTCCTTCGCCTCGTCCTCCTACACTCTCCTCAAGTGGAGCGGCGCACCTGCGGGCCGCCGCTTCGGGGGAGGGAGGCGGCGACATGCTCAAGCTCTTCGGCGGCAGCGGACGCGGCGTGCAGACGGAGCACGGGCAGGGCACCTTCGTGGCGCGCGCGCACCTCGTCTGCAGCGAGTGCCGTCATGCGCAGCTGTACGCGGTCCAGCCGCGGGCCGTGTGCACCTGCCCGGGCGCGGAACGTGAGGGAGAGGTGGTCTACTCCGGGCAGCCGGCCTGCGACAGGGTCGAGTCGCGGCGCGGCGACGAACGGACCCTCGCGTGGTGTTCCTTGCGCGCGGCCAGCACGCACCTGCGGTTCGGGCAGGTCCGACCGCACCTGTACTGACCGAGCGAGGAGCCCGCTGACCGAACGGCAACTCTGGATGCTCACCGGCGGGTGACGTACACTGGGTTCTCAGAGCGCAGGTCGCCTGACGGGGAGGGAAGGTGACGGCTCGGCAAGGGGCGCACAGACAGGTGACCCCGCGGGTAGACGCACGCTGGCGAGCCTCTCGTTCGCCGGCCTCCGGAGGGGCAGACGAGGCCGTGCTGCCGGCGAAGCTCAGGCCGCCGCAGGCACGGGTGCGGCTCGTCGAGCGCCGCGCTCTTCTCGATGAACTCGACCGCACGGACTGCCCGCTCGTGGCCGTCTCCGCCCCAGCCGGCGCCGGCAAGACCACCGTCCTGCGGCAGTGGGCCGAGGCCGATCCGCGGCCTTTCGCCTGGGTGCAGCTGGACCAGGCCGACTCCGACCCCGTCGTGTTCCTCACCTACGTGTCGCAGGCGCTCGCGTCGGTCGCGGAAGTGGACCCGAGCGTGCACGACTCGCTCTCGCTCGCGGCGCCGCCGGTGCGCGAGCGCGTCCTGCCGCTCCTGGGCGAGGCGCTCGCCGCGGCGCCGCCGTTCGTACTCGTGCTGGACGACGCCCACGTGCTGCGTGGTTCCAAGCCGTGGGACCTCGTCGCGTTCGTGCTGCGCGGCCTGCCGCCGGGTGCACAGCTGGCGCTCGGTTCGCGCACCGACCCCGCGCTTCCGCTGGCGCGGATGCGCGCCGCGGGCGAGGTCGCTGAGGTCCACGCCTCGCAACTCACGCTGGACGTGGCGGAGGTGGCGCAACTGCTGCGCCTGCACGGCTGCGAGGCCGACGAGGAGACGGCGGACGCCCTCCTCGCAGCGACCGAGGGCTGGGCCACCGGCCTGCAGCTCGCCTGCCTCGCCGGGGCCGGCCGGCCTCCGGCCGAGTGGATCGGAGGCATCCGCGGCGGGCGTCGCGAGATCGCCGAGTACCTCACCTCCGAAGTCCTGGAAGCGCAGCCGGCAGACGTGCAGGAGTTCCTGCTGCGCACCTCGGTGCTGCTGGAGCTCACTCCGCGCCTGTGTGCGCTGGTCTGGGAGCGCGATGAGGCCGGGGAGCTCCTCGTCCGCGTCGCCCGCGAGGAGCTGTTCGTGGTGCCTCTCGGCGACGACGGCTGCCACTACCGCTACCACCACCTGTTCGCCGAGATGCTGCAGGACGAGCTGGAGAAGCGTCACCCGGGACTTCCCGACGAGCTCAACCGCCGGGTGGCGGCCTGGTACGCGGAGGAGGAGCTGCCCGACCAGGCGGTCCATCACCTGCTGGCCGCCGGCGAGGCTGCCGCGGCGGGCGAGCTCGTGGCGGCGTCCTGGCCCGGCATGTGGAGCCGCGGCCAGTCGGAGACCGTGCGCCGCTGGCTCTCGTCGTTCACCGACCGCCAGATCCTGACCCAGCCGGCGCTCACGCTCACGGCCGGCTGGGTGTACTCGGCGCTGGACGCCGGCCGCCTCGGGGAGCGCTGGTGCGAGGCGGCGTGCGCCGCGCCGATGGACGACTCGCCCTCGCCCGACGGCGCCGCCTCTCTGCGCTCGTCGCAGGCGCTCCTGCGCGCCACCGTCGGCTCCCGCGGCGTGCGCCTGATGCGCGAGAGCGCCGAGCTCGCGGCGCGGCTCGAGGCCGTGCCCGGCACGAGCTGGTACGCCGACGCTCAGGTGGCGCTCGGCGTGGCGCGCTGGCTCTCCGGGCGCCACTCAGCGCGCCCTGCACCCGCTGGCGGTCGGCGCCCGTGAGGGGTCGGTCTGCAACCAGTCGGCGGAGCTCGCCGCGCTCGGGTATCTGGCCCTCATCGCCGCCGACGAGGCGGAGTGGGAGGTCGCCGCGGAGTACGAGGGGCGAGCCACCGACCTGCTCGCCAATCTGGGCTTCGGCACCCACCGGCGCTGCCTGCCGATGCTGCTGACGCGGGTGAAGCTCCGCTCGCGCGACGGCGGCGTGGATGGGGAGGAGGCGGCGGCCGACGTCGCGCGCCTGCTGCGACACATGGTGCCGCACCCGTGGATGGCGCTGCTGGCGGACGTGGTGCTCGGCGAGGGAGCCGTCGAGCGCTCGGACATGGAGGCGGCGGAGCGGCACGCGCTGGCCGCACAGGCGCGCCTGGAAAAGTACCCCGACGCGGGCATCCTGCGGCGCCGCGCCGAGCGCCTGCTCGAGGCCGTCGAGCGCACCCGGCTCGCCGAGCCGCTCACGCCGGCGGAGCGGCGCGTGCTCGAACTGCTCCCCACGCACCTCACCGACGCGCAGATGGCCGAGCAGCTCTTCGTCTCGCGCAACACGGTCAAGACGCACGTCAAGAGTCTGTACCGCAAGCTGGAGGTCTCGTCGCGGGCCGACGCCGTCGGGCGTGCCCGCGAGCTCGGCCTGCTGGGGCGGGACTGAGGGATCGAAGTCGTCCCCCCGGCCATGGCGGCGAGTCCCGACGACGCTCTCACCTGCGCCTCGTGCGCCGCCGCTTCTCCGGCCGGGGCCCGCTTCTGCCACAAGTGCGGCGTGCGTCTCGCGCCGCCCCCGGCGCTGCCCGAGGAGCGCAAGACGGTCACCGTCCTGTTCTGCGACCTCGTCGGGTTCACGGCGATGAGCGAGCAGGCGGACCCGGAGGACGTGGACGCCTGCCTGCGCGCGTTCGGCGCCCTGTCCCGCGAGGTCATCGAGCGCTACGGCGGCTCGGTCGAGAAGTTCATCGGCGACGCCGTGGTCGGGGTGTTCGGCGTCCCCGCGGTTCACGAGGACGACCCGGAGCGCGCCGTGCGCGCCGCCCTGTGGCTGCTCGAGGCCGTCGAGGGGCTCCGCCGGCCGGACGGAAGCCGCTGCAGGCGCGGGCCGGCATCATGACCGGTGAGCTTCTCGTGGCGCATCGACGTGGACCCGGCGCTCGGCAACGGCTTCGTCGCGGGGGACGCGATCAACACCGCCCAGCGTCTCCAGACGTCGGCGCCGCCCGGGACGCTCGTCGTGGGCGACCTGACCCATCGGCTCACCGCGCACGCCATCACCTACGAGGAGCTGCCGCCGTGCGCCGCCAAGGGCAAGGCGGAGACCGCTGCCGCGCTGGCTGGCGCTGCACCCCGTGGCGCGCCGGGGCGGAGCGGCGAACCCGGGCGCCCTCTCGCCGCTGGTGGGCCGCGACAGCGAGCTGGCGTTCTTCGGCAGCCTGCTGCGCCGCGTGGCCTCGGCGCGGCAAGCCGCAGATCGCGCTGATCCTCGGCGACCCGGGCATCGGCAAGTCGCGACTGGTGCGCGAGCTGTTCACCCTGCGTGGACGTCAGCCCGGAGTTCGTCACCTGGCGGCAGGGACGCTGCGCTGCCCGTACGGCGAGGAGCGCGCGTTCTGGGCGCTGCGCGAGATCGTGCAGGCGCACGCCGGGATCCTGGAGACGCACGATCCGGACCAGGCCGCGGAGCTCCTCGAGCGCGCCGTCGACGAGGGTCCGGACCACCGCTGGATCTGCGAGCGCCTGCGGCCCCTGGTCGGGCTCGACGCGCCGGAGGCCGAGCCCGAGGAGAACTACGCGGCCTGGTTGCGGTTCTTCGCGCCAGATCGCCGCCCGCCGCCCGCTGGTGCTGGTCATCGAGGACCTGCACTGGGCCGACGAGGCTCTGCTCGCGTTCATGGACTACGTGGGGCAGCACCTGACGGACGGGCCGCTCCTGCTCGTCGGCACGGCCCGCCCCGAGGTCTTCGCGCAGCACCCGACCTTCGCGGCCTCGGAGGGCCGGGTCACGCGGATCTGGCTGGACCGGCTGTCCGACGACGAGACGCGGCGTCTGGTCGCCGGTCCTGCCGGAGATGGAGGGCGCGGACGCCGCCACGGTGGACCTCGTCGCGCGGCGGGCCGAGGGCAACCCGTTCTTCGCCGAGGAGCTGGCGCGCCTGATCGCCGACGGCGCCGGCGATCCGGCCGGGGCGCTGACCGCACTGCCGCAGTCGGTGCAGGCGGTGGTCGCCGCGCGCATCGACGCGCTGTCGCCCGCGGCCAAGGCGCACGCTCATGGACGGAGCCGTGATCGGGGCCGCGTTCTGGCGCGGAGCGCTGGAGGCGCTCGCCGCGTCTCGCCGCGAGAAGCACCGGAGAGAGTCTGGCCGAGCTCGTGGACCGTCAGCTGGTCCGGCGCGTCGCGCCAGCCGCTGGTGGAGGGCGAGGAGGAGTACGCCTTCTGCCACGGCATGGTGCGCGAGGTGGCCTACGGCGAGGTGCCTCGAGCGGTCCGCGCGCGCAAGCACGCCGCCTTCGCGCGCTGGCTCGAGGGCAAGGTGGGCGAGCGCGCGCGAGGCGACCTGTGCGACGTGCTCGCCTGGCACTACGGCGCGGCGGCGGAGCTGGCCCGCGCCGCCGGCGACGCCGAGGTGGAGGGGCCGGCTGTGGACGCCGCGGTCGGCTACCTCACGGTCTCCGGCGAGCGCGCCATGGGGCTGGACGTGCGCGCCGCGCGTGCGGCACTTCGAGCGCGCGCTCGACGCTGGCCGGCGCCGGATCATCCGGCCCGCCCGTCGCTCCTCTCCCGCGCCGCCGAGGCGCTCTTCCAGGAGGGCCGCTACCGGGAGTCGGCCGCGACGCTGCTGGATGCGGCGGTCGGCCTCTCGGCGGCCGGCGACCGCCGCGCCGCCGCGCTCGCCGCCGCGCGGCGCGCCGACGTGCTCTACGCCCTCGGCGACCCGGGCGTGACCCTGCAGCTCGAGGGGGCGCTGGCGCTGCTCGAGGGCGACCGCGAGTGCCCGGAGGCCGTGACCGTGCTCGGCAAGCTCGGGCGGTCGCTCTGGCTGGCCGGCGATCCGCAGGCGGGGCTCGTCCGGCTCGAGGAGGCGCTGGACCTCGCGCGGCGCCTGCGCCTGCCGGAGCCGGTCCTCTTCCTCGGGTACCGCGGCGGGATCCGCTGCATCATGGGCGACGTCGGCGGGCTGGCCGACTACGAGCGCGGCCTCGCCTGGCGCGCGAGCGCGGACGCGTGGACGAGGCCTCCCTGCTCACCTTCAACTACGCGGACGCGCTGCTCTCGTACCGCGGGCCCGCGGCGGCGGCCGCGGCGCTGGCGGAGGGGCTGGACGCCGCACGCCGGCGCCGCCTCGAGGCGATCGAGGCGGCTCCCGGCGAGCGACGGCTGTCCGTCGGCCTGCTCGGGGAGTGGGACGCCGAGACGGCCCGGCGCCTCACGGTGAACCTGGTCGAGGCGCTCGGGATGTTCGGCGAGTGGGACAAGGCGCTCGCCATGGCGGCGGAGCTCGACCCGGAGCTGGAGCGCAGCGAGGCGGGGTCGGACCTGGTGATCGTCCGCGCGCAGGAGGCGCTGCTGCGCGCGTGTCGCGGAGAGTCCGATCGCGCCGCGCCGTTCCTGGACTGGCTCGAGCAGCGCGGCCTGGAGAGCGAGATCCCGTGGATCTCGGCCTACGCGCTGCTCTCGTCCGCCACCGTGCGGCAGGAGCTCGGCCAGACCGCCGCGGCCGTCGACCTGCTCGACGGCTGGGAGCGCCGGCCGCGGCCGGGCAGCGGACCCAACTACGTGGCCTACCTGCCGTTCGCCGTCCGCACCGCCCTGCGCGCCGGCGAAGACGGGCTCGCCGCTCGCCTCGCCGGCGGGGTGGAGAGCACGCTGCCCATGCAGCGCAACGTCAGGCGCCTCGCTGCAAGCCCTGCTCGCGCGAGTGGCGAGGCGAACCCGAGGCGGCGGCGGCCCTGTTCGCGGACGCCGCCGCGCGCTGGCACGCGTTCGTGATGCCCTACGAGGAGGCGCACGCGCTGCTCGGCCGGGGCCGCTGCCTTCAGGCGCTGGGGTACGCGAGCGAGGCCAGGCAGCAGTTCGTGGCCGCGCGCGACATCTTCGCCCGGCTCGGCGCCGGGCCGGCGGTCCGTGGCAGTCGACGAGGAGCTGGCGAGCTGAACGCGCCGCCGCCGGATTGACGTTGTCACCGCTGCGGCGACGATCCGCGGGCCGCCGGGTCGTACAGCCGGCCGAATGTTCCTCCACCTTGTCGAAACGGCCGGGCTTGCGCTCCCGGCGGCCGCGGTCTATGCTGCCGTGTGCTGCACACATGACCGCAGCGGGCGCCGTCTCCGCCCTCTGCACTCCAGGTCATGGACCCCCAGCGAGCGCTTCGGCGTCCCTGGGGGTCTTCGTCGTTTCCGGGGACGTCTGAGGACGGGCCGGGCCCGCCGCTCCGCGGCTCCGCCGGCCCAGGCCAGTGGAAGCAACGCGTCCCTGAGGAGGGAGCTGCATGGACTTCCGTTACACCACCGAGCAGGAGATGTACCGTCAGGCCATCCGCGAGTGGCTGGTCAAGAACCTCGAGCCGCGCGCCCGCGGCATCGACGAGGCCGAGGACGGCATCCCCGACCGACATCACCGCGGGCATGGCCGAGATGGGCATGTTCGGCGTCACCATCCCGGAGGAGTACGGCGGCATGCCGCTCCCCGACGAGGAGCGCCTCATCTACGCGATGATCACCATCCACGAGATCGCGCGCGCCGACCTCAGCATGAGCACCCCGGTGTACACGCTGCTCACCATCGGCTGGGCGTACATCGTCAACCGCTACGGCACCGAGGAGCTCAAGCAGGAAGTGCTCCCGGCCGTGGCCGCCGGCAAGGCGTTCGCCGGCATCAACACCACCGAGCCCGGCGGCGGCTCCGACCTCTCCGCCATCAAGACCATCGCGCCGTGGGACGAGGAGAAGCAGGCCTACATCCTCAACGGCGAGAAGGCCTACGTCTCGCGGTCCCAAGGAGTGCGAGAAGTGGGGCGCCCCGAGCGGCCACTGCACGCTCGTCAAGACCGACCCGAACCAGGGCCACAAGGGCATGACCTTCATCTGGGTCCCCGCCCACCTGGACGGCATCACCTACACCACCTACAAGGACATGGGCCGCATGGGCCTCAGCACCGGCGGCTGGATCTACAAGGACGTCGAGCTGCCCAAGAAGTACGTGCTGGGCGAAGAGGGCAAGGGCTTCTACGTCAACATGGACGGCTTCAACGCCGCCCGCGTGCTCGTCTGCGCGGCCTGCCTCGGCGGCGCCGAGAAGGCGCTCGAGATCAGCGGCGAGTACACCGCCCAGCGCACCACGTTCGGCAAGCCGCTCGGCAAGAACGAGGGCATCTCCTTCGAGATGGCCGACGACTGGATGCAGCTCGACATGCTCAAGCTCAACCTGCTGCGCGGCGCCTGGATGATCGGCCAGGAGCACACCAGCCCCGGCCAGTTCGGCCGCAAGGACATCAACAAGGTCATCAGCACCTGCAAGTGCCCTGTCGCCGACGCTCTGCCACGACATCGCCCGCCACGGGATGATGTACCACGGCGCCTTCGGCTACACCAAGGAGACCCCGCTCGAGATGCTGCTCCGCGGCGTCATGAGCTACGAGGTCGGCGCCGAGGGCGGCCTGATGATCATGCGCGGCATCATCGCCCGCGACGAGTGGGGCGAGACGCACAACCCGTTCAAAGACTGACGCTGCGGCCCCCGGGCCGGGTCGCCTGACGGCGCCCGGCCCGCGGCGGCCTCAGCCGCCGTCACGACCAGCCGGGAGAGGTGACATGGAAACAGTCGAGTGCATCGTCGTCGGTGGCGGCCTCGCCGGCCTCTCCGCGGCCTACGGTCTGGCCGCGGCCGGCATGGAGGTCATGGTCCTCGAGCGCGGCGACTACTCCGGCGCCAAGAACGTCACCGGCGGGCGCCTGTACGTCAAGCCCATCCGCGGCTTCTATCCCGAGCTCTGGGACGAGGCGCCGTTCGAGCGCCCGGTGGCGCGCGAGCTCGTCACCATGATGGCCGACGGGGCGCACACCACCATCGAGATCGCCTCGGACCGGTTCCTGGAGGGCAAGCCGCAGAGCTACACGATCGTGCGCGCCAAGCTCGACCAGTGGCTGGCCGAGAAGGTCACGGAGAAGGGCGCCATGGTGGTGCCCAACATGAAGGTCGACGAGCTGCTGCGCAAGGACGGCCGCGTGATCGGCATCAAGGCCGGCGGCGACGAGATCGGCGCGAACGTCGTCATCGTCGCCGAGGGCGTGCTGCGGCTGCTCAGCAGCGCGGCCGGGCTGGCCGCCGAGCCGCAGGCGAAGCACCACGCGCTCGGCTACAAGGAGATCATCGAGCTGCCGGCGGGCGTCATCGAGGACCGCTGGCACCTCAACCCCGGCGAGGGCGCCGCCCAGCTCTTCATGGGCGACTGCACCAGGGGCATGATGGGCGGCGCGTTCCTCTACACCAACAAGGAGAGCATCTCGCTCGGCATGGTCGTGGGCATGGAGGACATGCGCCGGCGGCGCGACGGCACGGAGAGCTGGCAGCTCCTCGACGAGTTCAAGGAGCTGCCGCAGATCAGGCCGCTGGTCGCCGGCGGCACCGTGGCCGAGTACTCGGCGCACGCCATCCCCGAGGGCGGCATCAGCCAGGTGCCGCGGCTGGCCGGCGACGGCTACCTGGTCGCCGGCGACACCGCGGGGCTCAGCCTCAACGCCCTCGTCACCGTGCGCGGCATGGACTTCGCCATCGCCTCGGGCTACTACGCGGCCGAGGCGGTCAAGAAGGCCAAGGCGGCCGGCGACTTCTCGGCGGCCGGCCTGGCCTCCTACGAGCAGTCGCTGCGCGACAGCTTCGTGCTCCGCGACCTCGAGACGGCCAAGTCCATCCCGAGCGTGATGGAGAACCCGCGCCTGTTCACGCACTACCCCAAGGCCGTGGGCCGGCTGCTCGAGAGCGTGTACACGATCGACGACCAGCCGCAGAACGGCCTCGTCAAGAAGGCCTGGAAGGGCGCCAAGCGTGACTTCCTCAACCTGGCGACCTTCAAGGACGCCTGGTCGATGCGGAAGATCTGAAGGGGAGGAGCCATGCCGATGAAGATCGACGCCAAGCTCGGCCTCGACGTCTTCAAGCTCGACAAGGAGCCGCACATCGTCATCGACACCGAGGTGTGCAAGGCCGTCCTGCGACGACGAGGCCTGCCTCTACGTGTGCCCCGCGGACCTGTACGAGCGCGACGACCAGGGCCGCATGACCGTCAACTGGGAGGGGTGCCTGGAGTGCGGCACCTGCATGATCTGCTGCGACCAGCGCGCCCTCTCCTGGAAGTATCCCAGCGGGCCCTTCGGGGTCCAGTACCGCATGAGCTGAAGGAGGTGACGGCGTGGACATCGTCGTGTGCGTGAAGACCAACCCGGACCTCCAGATGGTCCGCATCAAGGACCGCGTGGCGCAGACCGAGGCCGTGCCGTACAAGATCGGCGACCTCGAGAAGAACGCGCTGGAGGCGGCCGTCGTGCTGCGCGACGCGGTGGGCGGCAAGGTCGTCGCCCTGTGCCTCGCGGAGGGCAACCGCAAGGCCGCCGAGGACATCAAGGTCGCGCTGGCCATGGGCGCCGACGAGGCCGTCGTGATCGACGACCCGGCGCTGGCCGAGCCGGACCAGGCGGCGGTCGCGGAGGCGCTCGCCGCCGCCGTCAAGAAGATCGGGTCCTGCGACCTGCTGCTGTTCGGCGAGGGGTCCACGGACAACTACACCGGCCAGGTCGGCCCTCGCGTGGCCGAGCTGCTCGGCCTGCCGCAGATCGGCTACGCGCGCAAGGTCGAGGCCGCCGACGGCGCCGTCCGCTGCGAGCGCAGCATGGACGACATGCTCGAGACCGTGGAGGCGCCGCTGCCGGCGGCCGTCACGGTGGTGAGCGAGATCAACGAGCCGCGCATCCCCGGCCTCATGCAGATCATGAAGGCCAAGAGCAAGCCGCTGCAGGTGTGGTCGCTGGCCGACCTCGGCCTGGAGGCGCCGGCGCCGGTGCGCGAGGTCGTCAGCAACCTCGCCGAGGAGCAGGACCGCAAGCACATCGTGTTCGAGGGAACGGCGGCCGAGCAGGCGGAGGCCTTCGTCGACGCCCTGATCCGCGAAGGCGTCCTGGGGAGGTAACGATGGCTGAGCTGCTCGTCTACAGCGAGAAGACAGAGACCGCCCGCGAACTGGTCGCCGGCGGCAAGCAGATCGCGGCGGCCCTCGGCCTCGGCGTGAGCGCCGTGGCCCTGGGGCCGGGCGCCGGAGCCGCGGCGGCAGAGCTCGCCGCCGCCGGCGCCGACACCGTGTACGTGAGCGAGGACGCGGCGTTCGAGGGCTGGCCGGTCGACGCAGTGGCCGCCGGCCTCGCACAGGTCGCCGACATCGCCGGCGCCACCGTCGTGCTCGTCGGCTCCACGCGCCGCGGCAAGGAGACGGCGCCGAGACTGGCGCAGAAGCTCGGCGCCGGCTGCGTCAGCGACGTCAACGCGCTCGTCGCCGAGGACGGCGACGTCGTCGCGGCGCGCTACGCCTTCGGCGGCGCCACCGTGGCGCGCGAGAAGGTCACCACGCCGGTCAAGGTGTTCGCCGTCATGCCCAAGACGTTCAGCGCCGAGGGCGCGAGCGCCGGGGCGGGCAAGGTGGAGACGCCGACCCTCGACGTCAAGTCGAGCGTCAAGGTCGTCGACAGGCGCGCCAAGGAAGGCGACCACGTCAATCTCGACGCCGCGCCGCTGATCGTCGGCGTCGGCCGCGGCTTCAACGCCCGCGAGGACCTCGCGCTCGGCGACGAGCTCGCGGCCGCCCTGGGCGCCGTCGTGGGCTGCACCAAGAGCCTCGCCGACTTCGAGTGGCTCGGCGAGGACCGCATCATCGGCCTCTCCGGCGCCAAGACCGCGCCCGACCTCTACCTGAGCGTGGGCGTCTCCGGCCAGATCCAGCACACCGTCGGCGTGGCCGGCGCCAAGCTGATCGCCGCCGTGAACAAGGACAAGGAAGCGCCGATCTTCGGCATGGCCGACTACGGCCTGGTCGGCGACCTGTACGAGGTGGTGCCGGCGCTCGTCGAGCGCCTGAAGTCCGTCTGAAGCTGCTCCCGGGGAGAGAGACGGCTCTTCGGGGGCGCCACGGGCCGGGGCCGCGTCAGCGGCCCCGGCCCCCTTCCTATTCCTCGGTCTCCGTTTGGAGTTCCGCGCCTGGCCCGGTGTCAGGCGGCGGTTCGGTGACCAGCGGCTTGCGGCCGCCGCGCCGGTCCGTGCGGTCCTTGCGCAGCGCGATGAGGTCGCCGGCGAGCACCCAGCCGGCCGAGGTGATCGGGATCGCCAGCAGTACGCCCACGATCCCGCCCAGCGCGGCTCCGATGAGTGCGGCGATGAACACCACCAGCGGGCTCAGCGCGACGGTCTTGCTGTAGACGATGTTCTGCAGCACGTTGTTCTCGAACTGCTGGTACAGCACGAAGTACACGACGAGCACGATGCCGTCCACGAACCCGCCGAGCGCGAACCCGACGATGCAGACGATGACGGCGCCGATGGTCGCGCCCACCAGCGGGATCACGTCCAGTACCGCGACCAGGACGGCCAGCGTCTCCGCATAGGGCACGCCGAGGATCTTGAGCACGATGTAGGAGGTGATGCCGGCGACCACGCTGATCCCGAGGTTGCCGCGCACGTAACCGCCGGTCGCGCGGAGGAAGTTCTCGCCGATGCGCTCGCCCCACGTGCGCTCCTCCTCGATCATGGCGTCGAGGATCGCGTGCCAGGCGCGCGGCCCCTCGATCAGCATCATCACCATGATGGTGAGGATGGTGATGGTGGCCGCGATGATGGACGCCGCGGTGGTCACCGCGGCGAGGATGGTGTCCTGGTTGCCGAGCACCACGTTGGTCACTTCCGCCGGAGTGACTCTGGAGACGCGGTCGAGGATGTGGAACCGCGTCTCCAGGAAGTTGAGCTGCCCGCCGGTGCCGAAGAGGTGGTCGAGGATCCGCGGCAGGGCGCGGATGAAGTCGTCCGCCTGGAACACCACGGGATACGCGATCGCGATGACGACGCCGAGCAGCACGGCGACCGTCGCGAACGAGACCACCAGTGAGGCGAGGATGCGCTTCCAGCGGTGGCGCTCGAGCCAGCCGACGGCGGGCTGGAGCGCGATCGCCAGGATCACGCCGATGAGCACCCAGAGCAGGATCGTGCGGATCTGGAAGAGGAACTCGAGGATGCCCACGATGGCGAGCACCGTGAGCGTGACGATCGCCGTGATGCGGATGATCTGGGACGCGCGCCACTCGCGCTGCGTCAGCATGCCGCGCGGGGCGGGTTCGTAGTCGGCCATCATCACCTGCTTTCGTACTGCGCCGGTCGTCCTCTGACACACAGTACCTTACCGGCGCAAGCCTGGAGCGGTGCGGGGGTCGACTCGTCCGGCGGGATGACGAGCGCAGCCCGTGCAACGGCGGTAGGATGCGGGCTGCGTGGGCCTATAGCTCAGTTGGTTAGAGCAGTCGACTCATAATCGATCGGTCGCAGGTTCGAGTCCTGCTGGGCCCACCAGCGTGTCACGACCACGCGTCTTCCCTCAGGCACAGGCCATACGTGGCGCGTCGTGCGGTGCGAAAGGACGAGAGGTGCAGGAGAAGAGATCGGTCGAGGTGTGCTTCTCGCCAAAGCTGTTCGAGGACATCCTGACGCAGGGCGACTTCATCGTGGTGCTGGTCGACGTCCTGCGCGCGACGACGACGATCGTCACGGCGGTCGCGAACGGCGTGGATGCCATCATCCCCGTCGCGACCCACGACGAGGCGCGGCGGCTCAAGTCGCAAGGTTTCCTGGTCGCGTCCGAGAAGGACGGCGTGCAGCTCGACTGGGCCGACTTCGGCAACTCCGCCTTCAGCTTCACCAGAGACGCCGTCGGCGGGCGGACGCTCGTCTACTGCACGACCAACGGAACGAAGGCGCTCAAGATCGCGGAGGGCGCGAGCAGCATCGCGATCGGGGCGTTCATCAACATCTCCGCGCTCACGGAGTGGCTCGCGGCGCAGCGCAAGGACGTGGTCATCCTCTGCTCCGGCTGGAAGAACAAGTTCTGCCTCGAGGACACGCTCTTCGCGGGAGCGCTCACGCGCAGACTGCTGGAGGCGGGCGGGTTCCGGGCCGGGTGCGACTCGGCGGAGGCCGCCCTGGACCTCTGGAGCGTCGCCGAGGACGACGTGCCGGGCTATCTCGAGAAGGCGGCCCAGCGGCATCGCCTCAAGAGGCTGGGCCTCGACGACGTGATCCCGTACTCGTTCGCGTGCGACCTGGTGAGCGTGGTCCCGGTGTTCGACGGCCGGGCGATCAGGGACGCGGCGGACCAGGACGACTAGCCGCCCCGGTCCGCCCCCGGTCCGCGCCTCAGACGATCGCGTTCTCCACGGCGATGACCGCCGCGGCGGTGCGGTTGGGCGCCTCCAGCTTGGCCAGCAGGTGGCCCACGTGGAGGCGCACCGTGGCCGTGCTCAGCTGGATGCGTGCGGCGATCTCGGCGTTGCTGAGTCCCTCCACGACGAGCGCGAGCACCTCACGCTCGCGGCGGGTGAGGTCCTGGCCGGGAGCCTGCCGGCGCCGCTCCAGGATCGGCAGGAGCGCGCTGCAGTCCACGTGCCCGCGTCCCTCCGCGGCGTCGTGGACCGCCTGGATGACGACCTCGTGGTTCGAGTCTTTGACGAGGTAGCTGACGGCGCCGGCGTCGAGGGCGTCCTCGACGAGCGCGCTGTCGCTGATGCCCGACAGCACCACCACCTGCACGAGCGGGTGTTCGTCGCGGATGCGCGCGGTGGCCTCGGCGCCGTCCATCACGGGCATGTTGAGATCCATGAGCACCACGTCCGGCTCCGCCACCGGCACGAGCTCGAGGGCCTCGAGACCCGTGGCGGCTTCTCCGACCACTTCGAGCCCGCCGTCACGGTCGAGGAGCACCTTGAGACCCTCCCGGACCATCTCGTGGTCGTCGACGATGAGGACTCTGATCCGTTCTCCCATGGCGCTCCGCCTTCCGGCTCGTGCGATCGGCGGTCCGCGGCGCAGCCGGCGACGGGCGGACCGTGAGGGTTCTGCCAGTAGTCTGCCGCATTCCCGGCTCCTCCGGCGCAATCGCCGTCGACGGGCTGCGGGCTTCTGAGGCGCCTCGGCGCCCCGGATCCGCTCCCCGCGACGGTCAAGTACGGGTGGCTGCGGGGAATCCCAAGGGACGTGGACCACGACCACCCGCGATCGGAAAGATGACCGACGTCCTCCGCATCCTCGCCGCCGCCGCGCTCGTCGGCCTCAACGCGTTCTTCGTGGCGACGGAGTTCGCCGTGACGCGCGTGCGGCTCGGCCAGGTGGTCGAGCTCGAGAAGGCCGGCAGACCGGGCGCCCGGGCGGCGAGGCACGCCGTCGAGCACCTCGACGCCTATCTCGCCGCCTGCCAGCTGGGCATCACGGTGGCCAGCATCGGCCTCGGCGCGCTGGCCGAACCGGCGTTCGCCCAGCTGCTCGAGCCGCTGCTGGGGGCCGTCGCTCCCGGGGTGGCCGTGGGGCTCAGCTTCGTGCTCGCGTTCGCGCTCGTCACCGTGCTGCACGTGGTGCTCGGCGAACTGGCGCCCAAGTCGCTGGCCATCGCCCGCACCGCGAGGGTCATCCTGGTGGTGTCGCCGCCGATGCGCGTCTTCTACCTCGCGACCAGGCCGCTGGTCGACCTCTTCAACGGCCTCGGCAACCTGGTGCTCAAGCCGTTCGGCGTGCCCCCGGCGCGCGAGGTGGGGCACGCGCCGCACTCAGAGGACGAGCTGCGGATGCTGCTCGCGCAGAGCGTGGGCGAGGGTCTGATCGACGCCTACGAGCGCGAGTACGCGGAGAACGCGCTGATCTTCGGCGACCTCCGCGCGCGCCAGGTGATGGTGCCCCGGCGCGAGATCGACTTCCTCGTGCTGGGCGAGAGCGTGCCCGAGGCTGTGCGGCGGGCGAGCGCCAGCCTGCACACGCGGCTGCCGCTGTGCACCTCAGCCGACCGTCTGGACGACCCCGTCGGCGTCGTCAACTTCAAGGAACTCCTGCGGCTGGGGATGACCGGCGCGGAGACGGGGCTGGAGCAGCTCGCGCGCCCGCTCGCGCGCGTGTCGGAGTCGACGCTGGTCGACGAGGTGCTGCGCGATCTGCGCCGGAAGCGGCAGCACATGGCCCTGGTGGTGGACGAGTACGGCACCACCGTGGGGCTGGTGACGCTCGAGGACATCGTGGAGGAGATCGTCGGCGAGTTCGAGGACGAGGAGGAGGGCGAGGTCGCCCACGACGCGGACATCCACCGCGAGGGCGACGACCTGCTGGTGCCCGGCGCCGCCCTGCTCGGCGACGTGGAGGACGCGCTCGGCGTGGAGATCGGCAACGCCGGCGAGGCGACCATCGGCGGGCACCTCATCGGGCTGCTCGGGCGCGTGCCCGCCGTCGGCGAGACGGTGGAGGTGGAGGGCTTCCCCGTCACTGTGGTCGCGGTGGACGAGGCGCGCGTCGAGGGGCTGCGCATCGTCGCGCCGCCGCGGGAGGACCGCGACGCGGCGTGAGGCCTCCCCGCGGGTCGACGCCCCTTCGCGTCAGCCGAGCAGGTAGGGCAGGTCGGAGGTCGCCGTCGGGTAGCTCCACGTCATGGCCGTGAGGTCACTCGCGGTCAGCCCGTGCTTGACGGCCAGCGCGAGCACGTTGACGACCTCGTCGGCGTTCACCCCGAGCAGGTGGCCCCCGAGCAGGCGGCCGCTCGGCGCGTCGGTGATCACGGCCATGCCGGCGTGCGTCTGGCCGACGCGCCGCTGGCTGAACCAGTCGCTCGCGTCGGCGCGCTCCACGTGGACGGTGTCTCCGCGCTCGGCGGCCTCGGCGGCGCTCATGCCGACGGCGGCCAGCGGCGGGTCGCTGAAGCAGACGCTGGGCACGGCGCGGCCGTCGTAGGCGACGTCCTCTCCGAGGATGCCGGCGGCCACGACCTTGCCCTCCTTTGAGGCGACCGGCGTGAGGGGCAGGCCCTTGTCGGCCGCGTCGCCGGCCGCCCAGACGTGCGCGTCGTCCGGGCTGCGCAGGCGCTCGTCGACGCGCACGCCTCGCGGGCCGGACTCGATGCCGGCCTCCTCGAGGCCCAGGCCGCCGAGGTCGGCCACGCGGCCGGCGCCGTGGACGACGAGGTCGGCGGTCACCTCGCCCGCATCCGTGACCACCACCAGCCCGTCATCACCCCGCACGACCTCGCGCACGGGCGCGTCGGTACGTACGTCGATGCCGAGCGAGCGATAGCGGTCGACCAGCTGGTCGGCGAGCTGCGGGTCGAAGCCTTTGAGCACGTGGGCCGAGCGGTGGAGCACGCTGACCTCGGCGCCCGCGGCCCGCGCCAGCCAGGCGAACTCGAACGAGATGTAGCCGCCGCCGATGAACGCGACCCGCGGCGGCAGGACGTCGAGCTCGAGGAACTCCGTGCTGGTGGTGACCAGCTCGGCGCCCGGGACGCCGAGGTCTACGGGCCGGGCGCCGGCGGCGATCACGAGGTCCGGCGCCTCGAGCACGCGGCCGTCCACCTCCACGGTGTGCGCGTCACGCAGGCGCGCGCTGCCGTGCAGCGTTTCGATGCCCTCCGAGCGGAACCAGCCCTCGATGCGCTCGGGCACCGGCTCCGTGAACGTGCGCTTGCGCGCGACGAGGGCCGGCCAGTCGACGCGGGGCCGGCCCACCAGCCCCCGGCCGTCCAGGCCGCGGGCGCGGCTCACGGCCTCCGCGGCCGCCAGCAGCACCTTCTTGGGGTCGCAGCCGCGCTGCGCGCACGTGCCGCCGTAGGGCAGGCGGTCCACGACCGCCACACGGCGGCCGCTCTGTGCGCAGCGCGGCGCCACGTTCTGCGCCGCCGTCCCGCTCCCGATCACGACCACGTCGTACCCGGCCATCGCGTCTCCTTCGTCGCCTAGGCAGTCATATGCCCGCCGGTGGGGCGGCCCGCCTGAGGAGCCGTTCTGGGGCGAATCGGCGGAGCCGCTCCGCGGGGCCTGAGGAAGCGTTCCCCGAAGAGCCGGGGCCGCGCGCGTTCGATGACCAGTCGTTCAACATCAGTCACGCGTGAGTGTGAATCATTCACGATCGGTCATGAGCGTGTTCGGAAAGCCTTGACACGCGATCATCTGGTCATAGGATGCGATCATCTTTGAACGGTCGTGATTGTTGTTGCTGATTCGATCGTCGTGAGGGGCTCGGGGGAAATGGCGCGCAGGCGCAAAGCTTCAAAGGGGGACGGCGTGGCCACACCAGCTCCGCGTGAGATGCTGCCGGCAGAGCGCCGTGCCCGCATCGTCGCGGCGCTCAGAGACCAGCGCGCCGTCCGCGTCCCTGCGCTGAGCGAGGACCTCGGCGTCTCCGAGATCACCATCCGCCGTGACCTGCTGCTGCTCGAGCGGGAGGGCGTGCTCGACCGCACCTACGGCGGCGCCGTGGTCAAGAAGCACCTCAACACCGAGCCGCGCTGGGACGAGGTGGTCGGCGTCAACCTGGCGGAGAAGGACGCGATCGCCGCCGCGGCCGCGGAGATGATCGAACCGGGAGACACGGTGTTCCTCGGCTCCGGCACCACCGTGGTCAACATCCTGCGGCACGTGGACCCGCAACTCGAAGCGCGCGTGGTCACCGCCAGCCTGGCTGTGGCCGCCGATGCGCGCGGTCTCAAGCTCGAGGTGCTGTTCCTCGGCGGCCTGTACCGGCCGCAACTGGACGCGGTGGAGGGCACCTGGCCGCTGGACATGATCGGCCAGGTGTACGCCGACAAGGCGTTCCTCGGCGCCGACTGCCTCGACCTGCGGGCGGGGCTCACCACGCCGAGCATGGCGGTGGCCACCATCGAGCTCGCGATGATCCGGCGCACGCGCGGCGAGGTGGTCGTGCTGGCCGACTCCAGCAAGATCGGGCTGGTCGGCCCCCTGGTCATCTGCCCGCTCGACCAGATCGACGTGGTGCTGGTCGATGACGGTATCGATCCCGCGATGGTCAAACGGATCCAGCGCGCCGGGCCTCAGTGCGAGGTGGTCCCGGCGTGACTGCACACGAAGGCGACGAAAGGGTGGACGAGGTGGCAGCGGTGGAGCATCTGACCCCGGAGGCGGCGATCGCCCGCATCTCCGACTGGGACGGCCTCGACGTCAAGTACGAGACCCTGGGCGGCGGCATCACCAACCACAACTACGTCGTCACGGTGACCGGCCGCTCCGACCTGCCGTGGGGCGGCAAGTACGTCATGCGCATCCCCGGCCAGGGCAGCGACCTGTTCATCGACCGCGAGGTCGAGCACAAGAACGCGCTCGCGGCCTCCAGGGCCGGCGTCTCGCCGCCCGTGCTCTACAGCCTCGAGCCCGAGATGTGCACCGTGGTGCCGTTCATCGAGGCGCAGACCATGCACCCGGAGGATCTGGCCGGCCATCGCGACCGCCTCGAGAAGGTCGTGGACGCGGTGCGGCAGTACCACGACAAGGCCGAGTTCGTGAACGACATCCACGTGTTCGAGATGATCCGCGAGTACCTGGAGATGGCGCGCCGCGTGGACGCGCCGTTCCCCGACGACATCACCTGGATGATCGCGCTCGGCGACCGCATCGAAGAGGCCATGAAGCGTGACCAGCCGCACAGCGTGGCCTGCCACTGCGACCTGCTCTCCGAGAACTTCATGCTCGACGGGAGCGGCAAGATGTGGGTCATCGACTGGGAGTACGGCGGCCAGACCGACCCGTACTTCGACCTCGGCGACTTCTGCGTGGAGCACCCCTTGTCGGAGGAGGAAGAACGCTTCATCATCACGCGATATTGCGGGACCTTCGACGAGTCGCGGTACGCGCGCATGATGCTCCACAAGATCGTGGCCGACCTGTGGTGGAGCATCTGGGCGATGATCCAGGTACGCCAGTCGATGCTCGACTTCGACTTCTTCGAGTACGGCATGAACAGGGTCAGGCGCCTCCACGAGAACGCCGCCAATCCGGCGTTCCCGTCATGGCTCGAGACCGTCTAGGGAGTGAGGGCAGCTGATGAGCGATGAGATGACACGGCCGGCCGGTGAGGTCGGACCCGACGTCGGTATGGGCAAGGTCGACCCCGAGCTGGCGAAGAAGTTCCAGGAAGAGGCCATCCGCGTGGTCAAGGCCGGCGAAGAGGCCGGGGTGCACCTGCGCATCATCGGCGCGCTCGCCTTCTGGCACCACTGCCCCAAGTACGGCTTCATCCAGGAGAAGCTCAACCGCGTGTACACGGACATCGACTTCGCCGGCTACGGCAAGCAGAACGACGCCATCCGCAAGTTCTTCGTGTCCATCGGCTACGACGAGGACCTCGAGATCAACGCGTTCCACTCCGAGGGCGGCCGGCTGATCTTCAACAACCCCACAAGCCACATCCACGTCGACGTGTTCATGGACAAGCTCGACTTCTGCCACCCCATCCCCTGGAAGGGGAGGCTCGAGGTCGACTCGCCCACGATCCCGCTCGCCGAGTTGATGCTCGAGAAGATGCAGATCGTCAAGATCAACGAGAAGGACATCATCGACACGATCATGTTGCTGCTCGAGCACGAGATCTGCGGCGACGACGAGGACCATATCAACTCCACCCGCATCGCAGCGCTGTGCGCGGGAGAATGGGGACTCTGGCGCACCACCACGATCAACCTCGAGAAGGTGCGCGACTACCTGCCGCACCTCGACCTCGAGGAAGAACACAAGGAGATCGCCGCCAGGCGCGTCGCGGAGATCAAGAGCGCCATGGACGACTACCCCAAGGGCACGCGCTGGAAGTTGCGCGCCAGGGTGGGCGACAAAGTCAAGTGGTACAACGAGATCGACTAAGGGGCGGATGACGCATGGGACTCTTCAGCAAAAAAGGCGGCGCCGCCGGCAAGCGCATCCGCATCTTCTACATGACCGACGTGCACGGGTCGGAACGCACGTACCGCAAGTTCGTCAACTCCGCCAAGTTCTACAAGGTCGACCACCTCGTCATGGGCGGCGACATCGAGGGCAAGTTCCTCGTGCCGATCGTCGATGAGGGCGCCGGGCACTACCGCGTCACGCTCCAGGAAGAACTCTCGCACCTGGACGGGCCCGACGAGCTTCAGGCGGTCAAAGACCGCATCGAGACCCTGGGCTTCTACTACGTCATCGTCGGTGAAGACGAGATCCGCGCCATGCAGGCGGACCAGAGCCTCGTGGACGCCGCCTTCAAGAAGGAGGCGCACGAGCGGCTCGAGCGCTGGATCAGCCTTGCCGACGAGCGCTTGGCCGGCACAGACATCAAGATGTACGTGACGGGCGGCAACGACGACCCGCAGGAGCTCATCGACACGCTCGAGGAGAAGCAGAGCGAGCGCGTCATCAACTGCGAGGGTCGCATCGTCATGCTCGACGACACCTTCCCGATGGCCAATTGCGGCTACAGCAACCCCACGCCGTGGGACACCCCGCGCGAGACGGACGAGGAGACGCTGGAGAAGTACCTCGAGGAGTCCCTCGCGGGCATCGACGACTTCACAAGCGCGATCTTCAACTTCCACGTCCCGCCGTACGACTCGACGCTGGACGATTGCCCGAAGCTCGACTGGACCACGGACCCGCCATCGCCGATCGTCATCGCCGGCGTGGCGCAGTCGGCCCCGGCCGGCAGCCACGCGGTCCGAAACGTGGTCGAGCGCCATCAGCCGTTGCTCGTGCTCACCGGACACATCCACGAGTCGCGGGGTCTGGTCAAGATCAAGCGGACCTCCGTGGTCAACCCGGGCAGCGAGTACGGCGAGGGGATCCTGAGGGGGTGCATCCTGACTTTGGAGCCGGGCAAGATCGTCGGTTATCAGATGACGTCGGGGTGAGGCTGCTCGCCCGCAGCCTGGGCGTCACTGCGAAGGATCCTACAGATTGAGACAGGGGGAAGAGATGGCTACAACCACAGCCAAACCCGAAGTCTTCAGCCGGAAGGCTTCGGGGCTGACCAGGGTGATGTCGCCTTGGTCGGCGTTCATGTACAACTTCCTGACCATGGGCGTGATCTTCCCGTGGACGTTCGTGTGGGCGCCGGCGGCGTTCCCGGGAGTGTCCGTGTGGAAGGCCTGCCTGCTCGCCATCCTGCTGGAGCTCCCCATCGCGCTCGCCTACGTGTGGATGGCGACGGCGATGCCGCGCTCCGGCGGCGACTACGTGTTCCAGAGCCGCGTGCTCGGCGGCGCCATCGGCTTCCCGGTGGTCATGAGCGGCTTCGTCGTCTGGATCCTCCAGTGGGTGGCCCTCGCCGGCTGGCTCCTCGCCGTGCTCGGCGTGGCGCCGCTGCTCATGGGCCTCGGCGTGAACTGGGAGAACCACGAGCCTCATCGACGCCGCCGTGTGGTGCCAGTCCCAGGCCGGCATCGTCACCATCAGCATCATCGGTGCGGCAGCCATGGCGATCCTGCTGGTTACCGGCTTCAAGAACTACGTGCGGCTGCAGTACTTCATGTTCGCCGCGACCGGCATCCTCGTCGTCATCCTGCTCGTGCAGTTCCTGCGTACCGACGCCGGCGGAGTTCGCCGACGCCATCAACCACTTCTCCAACGTGGTCGACGGGCGGGAGAACTACTACGCCTGGCTGTTGAAGGACGTCTCAAGCGCAGGCGTCGACCTTAACCCGAAGATCATCTTCAGCGCGATCCTGCTCGCCACGCCGATCGTGTGGACCAGCCTGCAGTGGGCCACGTACTCGGTGGAGCAGGGCGGGGAGATCAAGGGCGCCCGCGTCTTCAAGAACCAGATGTTCATCATCGTCGGCTCGATGATCGCCATGGGCGTCGCCCTCGCGCTCATCGCCTGGGCCGAGGAGCGGGCCGTGGGCACCGCCTTCTTCAACGCCGTGTCGCACTCCTACTACTACGGGGTCAGCGCAATCAGGCGAAGGCATCGGCAGCGTACTGCCCTTCCCGGGCATGTTCGCGATCGTGATCGCGAACAACTGGCTCATCACGATCCTGGTGGCCGTGAGCTTCATGCTCGCGTCGCTGCAGATCACCTGCAACTGCTACATCGGCATGACCCGCGTCATGGTGGGCATGTCGCTCGACCGCACGCTGCCTACGTGGGTCTCCAAGGTGAACCCGCGCTTCCGCTCGCCGGTCAACGCCCACCTGATCTACTTCCTGCTGGGCTGCCGTGTGCATCGTCGGCTACAACTACTGGGGCCAGTGGTACACGATGACCCTGGGCGTCACGCTCGCCTGCGGCTACGTGTTCACCATCAGCTGTCTTGCCGCCGCCCTGCTGCCGTACCGGGCCAAGGCGCTCTACGAGGCGTCTCCGGGCGCCAAGTACACGCTCGGCGGGATCCCGCTGGTGACCATCTTCGGCGCCATCGGCTTCGTGTTCGGCCTGTGGGCGATGGTCATGTTCCTGACCAACCCGGCCTACGTCATCAAGGGCTCCGGTTCGTGGGTGGAGGTCTGGACGCCGTACATCGTGGTCGGCGGCATCTTCCTCCTTTGCCGTGATCGGCTACTGGATCGGTCGCGCCTACAACAAGGGCAAGGGCATCGACGTCAACTACGCGTTCCTCGAGGTGCCGCCGGAGTGAATCGGCTCACTTTCTGAGGCGCTCTTCGTGGGGGCGCCGGGGCCGCAGGGCCTCGGCGCCCCTCGCGCGTACAGGCGCTCGCCCCGACGCCCGCCCCACGCGTACTGGCGCCGCTTCTCTGCGCCCGCCCTTCGCGCGTGCGCACGCGCGTGCGAGAATGACCGGGCACGTCATCCAGCCGGGCACATCATCCCTCCGACCCCGAGGAGACCATGGGTACCGCCGAGACCATCGCCGTCGAGAACGCCCACATGCCGCCGTTCTTCGCCAAGACGCCCATCTCGATCGCGCGCGGCGAGGGCGTGTGGGTGTGGGACGAGGAGGGCCGGCGGTACCTGGACCTCACCGCCGGCTGGGGCGTGACCAGCATCGGGCACGCCCACCCGGTGATCGTGCGCGCGCTGGCGGAGCAGGGCGCGCGCATCATCCAGAACCCGGACTCCGGGCTGACGTACTCGCCGGCGCGGGCGAAGCTCCTCGAGCTGCTCGCCGGCATCCTGCCGTCCGGCCTCACCCGGGTCTTCTTCACCAACAGCGGCGCCGAGGCCAACGACGCGGCCGTCAAGCTGGCGCGCAAAGCCACCGGGCGCACCGAGGTGATCGCCACCGAGGGCAGCTTCCACGGCCGCACCATCAGCATGGTGTCCGCCACCGGCCAGGCGAAGCACCGCGACAAGTTCCGCCCGCAGATGCCGGGCTACCGGTTCGTGCCCTACGGCCGCGCGGACGCAGTGGAGGCGGAGCTCGACGCGCAGGTCGCGGCCGTCATCGTCGAGCCCGTCCAGGGCGAGGGCGGCGTGCGCGTGCCGCCGCGCGGACTATCTGCGCGAGCTCTCGCGGCTCTGCCGCGCCAACGGCTCGCTGCTCGTGGTCGACGAGGTGCAGACCGGCTTCTGCCGCACCGGCCCGCTGTTCGCGACGGCCGCCGCCGGCGCCGAGGCCGACCTGCTCACCATGGCCAAGGGCATCGCCGGCGGGTTCCCGCTGGGCGCGTTCGCGATGACCGACGCCGTGGCGGACCGGCTGGAGGCCGGCGACCACGGCGGCACGTACTGTGGCAACCCGCTGGCGTGCGCGGTCGCGGACGCCGTCATCAGGCACCTGATCGACGAGGGCATCGAAGCGCACGTCGAGGAGCTGGGCGCGGCGGCGCTCGCGCGCATGTCCGCGTGGAGCGAGCGCTTCCCCGCCGCGGTGACCGGCGCCCGCGGCGTGGGCCTGCTCCTGCTGGTGGAGTTCGCGAGCGAGCAGGCGGCCGCGGCCGCGGCCGCCGAGTGCCTGCGGCGCGGCGTGTTCGTGCGGCAGACCCAGGGCACCGGCATCCGCGTGTTCCCGGCGCTGACCATCACGCGCGAGGAGCTGGACGAAGGGCTGGCGGTGCTGGAGGAGTCCATCGCCGCGGTAGCCGGGTGACCCGGAGCGGCGTCCGCCGACCGGCCGGACCTGGTCCGGCCCGGCGCGAGGGGGAGGACACATGGCGCAGGTGAGCGTGCTCGGGATGGGCGCGATGGGCAGCAGGCTGGCGACCGTGCTGCTGGAGCGCGGCCACGAGGTGACGGTGTGGAACCGCAGCGCCTCGGAGCGGGCCGCCGCGGTGGAGGCGGCCGGCGCGAGGCGTGCCGCCTCGCCGGCCCAAGCCGCGGCGGCGGCGCCGCTCGTGCTCATGTGCGTCACCGACTATCCGGCAGCGGGTGAGGTGCTCGCGGCGCCCGGCGTGCTCGAGGCCCTCGCCGGGCGCGACTTCGTGCAGTTCACCAACGGCACCGAGGCCCAGGTGCGGGCGCAGCTCCACCTGCTGACCGGCGCCGGCGCCCGCATGCTCTCCGGCGCCATCGCCGCGTACCCGCGGCACATCGGCCGGCCGGACACCCTGATCCTGTACGCCGGCGACGCGTCGGCCTACGAGGAGCACGAAGCCGTGCTGGCGGACCTCGCGGGTGGCGGCCGGTTCACCGGCGAGGACCCCGGCCCGATGAACGCGGTGTACGTGGCGTCGTTCGCGTTCTACTACGCCGCCCTCGGCGGCTTCTTCGAGGCGGCGGCGCTGGCGCGGGCGCGCGGCGTGCCGCCGCGCGAGTTCGCCGCCGCCCTGCCCGGCTATGGCCGCGCTCCTCCTCGACCACGTCGAGGACGCGGCGCGGCGCATCGAAGAAGAGGACTACGCCGGCGACCAGGCGACCGTGGACATCCACCTCACCGGGTCGTCGCGCCGGCTGACGACGTTCGCCGCCTTGGGCCTGCAGGCGCGCATGACGGCCGCCTTCGCCGAGTATTGCCGCGAGGCCGCCGCGGCCGGCGACGGCGGCGAGGACGTCGCCGCCGTCTTCAAGCGCCTCGCGGCCGGACCGGGGGCCTAGCTCCGCCGGGGCGCGTCGGTCCAGGCCCCCGGCCGGTCGCCGATCAGGGGCCCGGCCCTCCGGGGCTTGGAGAGTGATGCTGTGGGGTCGCTCTGAGAACGTAGATACAGCGGCTCTACATTCGGCGGTCATGCCAGTTGAGAGTCCCGGAATGTAGATACTCGGCTCTACGTTCTGAGAGGTGCCCGCGAACGGACTCCTGCCCGTCGCGCACCGGGCCCGGCAAACGAAGAGGGGCGGGGCCTCTCGGCCCCGCCCCTCGGCGGTCGATCTCGCGGCGGCATGGGCGACGCCGCGGTGACTGAGGTCGTGGATTCCTCAGTCGCCTTCCGCCGTGAAGCCATCGGTGACGATGCCGTCGGTGGAGCGCGGCGTGAAGTCGGGGATCCGCGGGATGTAGCGGGTCTCGGGACCGGGCATCGCAGTGGGGTTGTAGCCGCTGGTGGTCATGTCGTGCCTCCGTTCGTTCAACCCGCATGCGCGGGGACTGTCTGCTGCTTCCGGTGGGGCACAAAAAAAGCCCCCCGGTCGCCAGTGACCGGAGAGCACCGTTGCTCTCGAAGCTCGGCACGCCGTTGTGCCGACGAACAGGGTAGCACATACCCCGGAAACCGGGCAAGGGAAACCCGGCGGGCGAGCTCCTACTTCTTCAGCTCGTCGGCGGTGATGACCGCCTCGGCCACGTCTCGCAGGCTCCGCCGCTTGTCCATGGCCAGCCTCTGCAGCCGTTTGAACGCCTCGGGCTCGCTGATGCCGCCGGCCATGAGGACGCCCTTGGCGCGGTCCAGCAGCTTGCGCGTCTCGAGCCGCTCCTCGAGGTCCCCGACCTGCTGCGTGAGCAGGCGCATCTCGGCGTAGCGGCTCACGGCCACCTGCATGGCGGGGGCGATGTCGTTGCGCGTGAACGGCTTGACCACGTAGCCCATCGCCCCGGCGCGCGCCGCCTCCTCCACCAGCCCGGCCTGCGAGAACGCGGTGACCATGACCACCGGCGCGATGGACTCGGCGCTGATGGTCCGCGCCGCCTCGATGCCGTCGACGTTGGGCATCTTGACGTCCATGAAGATGATGTCGGGGCTGGAGGCGCGGGCGAGCGTGATGGCCTCCGCGCCGTCGCGGGCCTCCCCGACGACCTCGTGGCCATCCTCTTCCAGCATCTCGCGCAGATCCATGCGGATCAGGGCTTCGTCTTCGGCGATCAGCACGCGCATCGGCGATGGTCCTCCTTGGTCGTCACACACTCTCCCCGGAACGGCCGAGGGGTACACGGATGGAGATGCCGGCGCCCTCACCGGGGCGTGAGCGAGAGCGAGCCTCCGAGGTCCTCCTCCACGAGCGTCCGCACGATGGAGAGGCCGAGGCCGCGAGAGCGGGCCGGGTCGAAGTCCTGCGGCAGGCCCCGGCCGTCGTCGCGCACGATCAGCAGCAGTCCGTCGGTGTCGCGGGACAGGTCCACGGACACGGTCCCGCGGTCGTTCGGCCCGAACGCGTGCTCCAGTGAGTTGTGGACCAGCTCGGTGAGCACGAGGGCCAGGGAGGTGGCCGGGCCGGCGTCGACGGGCCCGGTCACGCCGGACACGCGCACCGCGAACCGCGGGTCGTCGCCGACGACGCTCGTCCTGACCAGGCCGACCACGCGGCGCGCCACCTCGGCGAAGTCCACGCACTCCTCCTGGGAGTGCGCCAGCATGTCGTGCACGGTGGCCATGGAGCCGGCGCGCTCGACGGCCTCTGCCAGCGCGCGCCGGACCTCCTCGTTCTGGCTCCGTCGCGCCTGCATGCGCAGCAGCGAGGCGATGGTCTGGAGGTTGTTCTTCACCCGGTGGTGGACCTCCCGGATGGTCGCCTCCTTGACGGTGAGCTCGCGCTCGCGCCGCCTCGCCTCAGTGAGGTCCTCGACGAGCACCAGCACGCTGGTGGCGAGCGAGAGGGAGCGGTAGCCGAGGATGTGCCCGGCGACCTCCTGCTCGGTGGCCAGGGCGCCGGACGCGCCGAGCACCGGCGAGATGCCCCAGCCGCCGCCCGGCAGTTCCGACGCGTGCATGCCGGTGACGCGCTTCTCCACGCCGGCGTTGCGCATGATGCCGACGGCGTTGGGCGATGCGTAGGTGACGATCCCGCGCGGGCTGACGCGCAGCACGCCGTCCCCGGCGCGCCGCAGCGCCCAGAACGGCTTGCCGCTGCGGCGGTCGAGCAGTGGCGCGTCGCGCAGCGTGGCCAGCAGCTCGCGGGCCGCTTCGATGAAGGCGTTCTCCATGCGGCTCGTGGTGTTCTCGACCTGCTCGCCGAAGGCGCGCAGCACGACGCCGGTCACGACGGGAGAGCCGATCGGGTACGCCTCGGTCGTCTGCCAGGCGCCGGAGGGCGCCTTGCGGCGCTCACCCATCACCGGCTCGCGCCGCGTCGTGGCCTCGTAGGCCTCGGGCTCGTCCTCGCGGGTCAGCACGAGCCCCGCGCGCGACTCAGGGATGGGGTCGGCGGCGGTGCTGGGGCGGGCGTCGGCGAGGATCGCCAGCTCGCCCGCCCGGTTCACCACCGCCAGCGACGCGTCGCCGTACCAGAGGTCGGCGATGAGCTGCAGGTTGGCGGCGACGTTCTCGAGGTGGTCGATGACGTCTTTGGAGAGGCCCAGTGTCGGGGTCGTCCGAGGCATGGCGTCCAGTATACGTGGGGGTCGAGATCGGGCGGCCGGCCAGCCGACACGAAGGCCCGTGCGTGGTCTGAGGGAGCATCGCCGGAAGCGTGTGCCGAGACGGGCCGAGTGGGACGGGGCTCCCAGCTCCCGGCCGAAGGAGCCGGCCTGCCGGGTCGGACATGTGTGAAGCGCGGGCACGTACGTCCAAGCGTACGTCCAGAAGCCCCATGGGACGTTTGCACGTACGCTTGGACGTACGCAGGCTGAACGCGATATGTACTCGCGCCGGGCTGTGAGCTCGCGTCGCTGTGGGGCGGGAGCGGGCGCTACAGCTGGTTCGTGCGGAGGCGCCGCGGCAGGAAGGCGCCCGCCAGGGCGCCCAGGGCCGCGGCGATCGCGGCGACGAAGAAGGGCCAGCGGAACGCCGCGCCTACCTCGTCCCAGAGCAGGTTCTCGAGCACGTCCTTGAGCCTGAGCAGCTCGAAGCCCTCGAGGAGGCCGACGTCCTTCCCGATGTCCTCGGCGATCGGGTTGGCGATGCGGCGCAGCTCGCCGATGCCGGCCGTCGCGTCGATGGTGCGCGCCTGGTCGAGCGCCCCGGCCAGCTTGTCGCGGACGGGCGCGCTGAGCGCCTGGTCGGAGCGGACCAGCGCCTGGCCCTTGTCGGCGGCGGTGTTGACCGCGCCGTGCATGGTGTGCGCGAACACGGCGACGAGGATGGCCACGCCGAGCAGGAAACCGAGCTGGCGCGCCGTGTTGAGCATGCCGGAGCCGGCGCCCTTGACGCCGCCGGGGACGACGCTCATGCCGGCGGCGAGCAGCGCCGGCAGGGAGAGGCCGATGCCGGCGCCCACGAGCGCGCTCCGCCAGAGCACCGACCCGAGCGGGTCGGAGCGGTGGAGGTAGCCGAGCGCGACGAGGCCGGCGGCCGCGACGAGCGCGCCGGCCACGGCGGGTATGCGCGGCCCGATGCGGTCCGTGAGCCACCCGGCGAGCGGGGTGAGGATCAGCACGGCGGCCGGCACGACGGCGATGGCCAGGCCGGCCTTGAGCTCCGTGTAGTCCATCATCGCGATCATGAAGATGACGAGCATGAACATGGTGCCCATGAGGGCGGTGTCGACGGTCATGATGGCGGCGCTCGCGGCGGCGAACGTGCGCCGCCCGAACAGGCGCAGGTCGAAGAGGGGAGAGGCGCTGCGCAGCTCCCACCAGACCCAGACGGCGAGGATGGCGGCCGCGGCGGCGAACAGCCCGAGGATGGTGCCGGAGGTCCAGCCCCACTCGTTGCCCTGGATGATGCCGAGCGTGAGGCAGAACAGCCCGGCGGTGACGAGGCCGACGCCGGGCCAGTCGAGCGGCTCGCGGGTGCGCACGCCGCGGGTGCGCACGAGCGCGAGCGCCAGCACCACGCCGAGCGCGCCGACCGGGACGTTGAACCAGAACACGGCCGGCCAGCCCCAGCGCTGGATGAGCAGGCCGCCGAGCACCGGGCCGGCCGCGGCGGCGGCCGAGCTGAGCGCGCCGAACAGGCCGGCCGCGAAGCCCTGCCGCTCGTCCGGGAACGCCTGCAGCAGCAGGGCCAGCGCCGTGGGCACCACGGCCGCGGCGCCGACCGCCTGCAGCACGCGCCAGGCGATCAGCGTCGTGATGGTCGGCGCCAGCGCGCAGCCCACGGAGGCGGCCGCGAACAGCGCGAGGCCGAGCACGAACAGCAGCTTGTGGCCGTAGCGGTCGGCGAGCCGTCCCATCGTGAGGAAGAGGACGGTGAGCACCAGGTTGTAGCCGTTCATCACCCACGAGACCGAGATGACGGAGCCCTCGAGGCGGCGGATGATCAGCGGCACGGCGACGCTCATCACGGTGGCGTCGGCGAGGGTGAGGAAGACGCCCGGCGCGAGCGCGAGGACGACCAGCCAGGGGTTCAGGGCGCGCTGCCCGGAAGAGTGCGTGCCGGAGAGGGTCATGCCGCGAGTGTATCCCGTGACGCGGGCGGAGGAACCGGCGTGCGGCTGGGGTAGTATCGGCACATGCAGGTACGTGACGTCATCGCCGCGGTGGACCGCCTGGCCCCGTTCGGGCTGGCCGAGCCGTGGGACCACGTGGGCCTTCAGGTCGGGTCGGAGACGGACGAGCTGCCGTGCGGGCAGGACGGGCGGACCGACGTGGCGCCCGTCGTCCTCGTCGCGCTCGAGGTGGACGACCTGGTGCTCGACGAGGCCGCGCGCGTGGGCGCGCGGGTCGTCGTCAGCCATCACCCGCTCATCTTCGACCCGCTCGAGCGCCTCTCGGACGACACCGAGTCGGGGCGGCTGGCTCTGCGCGCGGCGCGGGAGGGCGTGGCCGTCATCGCCGCGCACACCAGCCTGGACAAGGCGCGCGGCGGCATGGCCGACGTCATCGCGGAGCTGCTCGGGCTGGAGGCCGTCCAGCCGCTCCAGCCCGCGGCCGCCGACGTGCTCAAGCTCGTCGGCTTCGTGCCCGAGGACGACGCCGACCTCGTGCGCAAGGCGCTGTTCGCCGTCCGGCGCCGGCGTGATCGGCGAGTACGAGCACTGCAGCTGGTCGGTCGGCGGGCAGGGCACGTTCTTCGGCAGCGAGGCCAGCACCCCCGCGGCCGGCGTGGCCGGCCGCGACGAGACGGTGGACGAGCTGCGGATCGAGGTCGTGTTCCCGCGGCGGCTGCGCCGCCGCGTCGTCGGCGCCTACACCGCCGCACATCCGTACGAAGAACCGGCGTTCGACATCGTCCCGCTGGAGAACGAGGTCGCCTCGCTCGGCCTCGGCCGGCTCGGCGCGCTGCCGGCGCCGGCGACCCTGGCGGCGCTGGCCGCGGAGGTCGCCGCCGTCCTGCGCCTGCCGTCGGTGCGCTACGCCGGCGACGGCGCTCGCGAGGTGCGGCGCGTCGCCGTGCTGCCCGGCTCCGGCGCCGAGGCCATCGCGCGCGGCGTAGCTCAGTTCGCCGACGTGCTCGTCACCGGCGACGTCAAGTACCACGAGGCGCGCGCGGCGCAGGCCCAGGGCCTGGCGCTCATCGACGCGCCGCACGGCGTGACCGAGCAGGAGGGCGTGCTGCGCTGGGCCGAGCGGCTCGCCGACGCGCTCGGCGCTGCGGTGACCGTCGAGACATATCGCAACCCGGCGGTCGCCGTCTGGACGGACTCCGCCGCCGGCATCGTCGAGGTCGTCGACGCCGGTCGGCGCGGACAACGAGCGCGAGGAATCGGACGAAGCCGAGGAGTTCGGACGGAGCCGGACGTCGCCCTCCCCGCCGCGCCCCCCGAAGGCGTGCACGCCGTCAACCGCGAGCGACGACCGCTACCACCTCTACACCGACGGCGGCGCGCGCGGGAACCCCGGTCCTGCCGGCATCGGCGCGCACCTCATCACCGCCGGCGGCGACGTAGTGGAGGACCTCGCCGACTACATCGGCCGCGCGACCAACAACGTCGCCGAGTACCAGGCGCTCATCGCCGGCCTGGAGATCGCTCTCGATCGCGGTGTGGAGCGCCTCGACGTGTTCCTCGACAGCGAGCTGGTCGTGAAGCAGGTCAACGGCCAGTACAAGGTCAAGGACGCAGGCCTGAAGCCGTTACACCGTCAGGCCTGCCTGCTCCTCAGCAAGTTCCACGAGGTGAGCGTGCGGCACGTGCGGCGCGAGCAGAACGCCGCCGCCGACGCGCTCGTCAACCAGGCGATCGACGCCGCGCTGCGCTGACGTCGGCGCCTCGTTCCGCCCCCAGCACTGAATATCGTCCACCAAGTGGGTAGAAATTACCCACGAAGTGGTTGATTTTCACGTCACTTTGGCCTAGAGTGACGGCATGATCGCCCGACTCCTCTCGGCGCGCCTTCTCGACGCCCTCGGCGACCGACCGGTGACGCTCCTGGTCGGGCCGCGGCAGGCAGGTAAGACGACGCTGGCGCTCGCCCTCTCTGAGGCGGAGCATCCGGCCGAGTACATGACGCTAGACGATCCGCCCGTGCTCGCGGCGGCGCTCCAGGATCCGGTGGGCTTTCTGGCGAACCTCGCTGACGATGCCGTGCTCGACGAGGTGCAACTGGCGCCTGAGTTGTTCCGGCCGCTCAAGGCGGCGGTCGACCGCGACCGCCGGTCCGGCCGCTTTCTGCTCACAGGATCGGCGCAGGTCCTCCTGCTCCCAAGGCTCTCCGAGTCGTTGGCCGGCCGCATGGAGGTCCTCACCCTCTGGCCGTTCGCTCAGCGAGAACTGTCCGGGACTTCGGGTTCGGTCGTTGATGCGTTGTTCCTCGGGTCGCGCCTGGCTACCGGTGGGGACGGCTCGCTGGGGCTCACGGATGTCTGCTCCAGGCTGGCGAAGGGCGGCTTTCCTGAGGTTGGAACGCTGCGGGACGCTCGGCGCCGGTCTGCCTGGTTCGAGTCCTACATCACCACCATCCTGCAGCGGGACGTGCGCGACATCGCGAACGTCGAGGGTCTCGTGCGCATGCCGGCCCTGCTCTCTCTGCTTGCGGCGAGGAGTTCCGGCCTGCTGAACGTCAGTGAGATCTCCCGTAGCTCCGGACTCAAGCTCACGACGCTTAACCGGTATCTCGCGCTGCTCGAGACCGTGTTCCTCATCTATCGCCTGCCGGCGTGGTCGGCCAATGTGGGGAAGAGGCTGGTCAAGTCGCCCAAGCTCCACCTCAGCGACACCGGTCTTGCTGCGCACCTTCTGGGCCTGGACGACGCAGGCCTTGCGGCGTCGCCGCAGGCTCTAGGCGCGCTCCTCGAGACGTTCGTCGTGACCGAGTTGCTCAAGGATCTGGGGTGGGCCGATACCAGGGCGCGCCTGTACCACTTCCGCAGCAGCGACGGCCGGCGCGAGGTGGACATCGTCGCCGAGGATGCGCGAGGCCGCATCGTGGGGATCGAGGTGCGTGCGACTGCCACTCCGGGAGGCTCCGACTTCGAGGGGCTTCGCTCGCTGCAGGAGCTGGCCGGGGATCGGTTCCTGCGCGGCGTCGTGCTGCACCTGGGCAACGCCGCGCTACCTTTCGGCGATCGGCTCGAGGCCGCTCCGCTGTCGAGCCTCTGGACTGCGCCGGCCTGAATTGCGCCCGGGCGCAGCCTCTGGTAGCATCTGCCGGCGCTGCGGGTGTAGCTCAGTTGGCTAGAGCGTCTGCTTGCCATGCAGAAGGTCGAGGGTTCGAGTCCCTTCACCCGCTCCAATCCCCCTCTCGGGGACGAGGCAGAGGACAGAAGCCGTGTGCTTTGTCGTCTGCCTTTCGTGTCTGAGGGGTGCTGCGCCGGGGCGGCGTAGCCAAGTGGTAAGGCAGAGGTCTGCAAAACCTCCATCACCGGTTCGACTCCGGTCGCCGCCTCCAACTTCTCTCCTGCATCTGGCGCATGCACCCTGCGCGCTCGCGCACGAAGCGTTCGAGGCTGACTCTCGGCATTCGGTCGACGAGGTCCGCTGTGGCTATGCTGCCGCGCGCCTCGTCGGAGTCGTCGGCGGTGACCGTGCCTCTGGCCGTGACCCGGCGGCTCCGCTTCTCCCGCGCGGCCCTTCCTCTGGTGGTGGCGACTGGACTCGCCGAAGTGCTGGGATTCGCCTGCTATGAGATCGGGGCGCGGCACTCCGTCGTGGTGGCGGCCGTCCTTGGACCACAGTTCTGCGGTCGTTGCGAGCGTCACCGCCTACATGCTGTTCCGTGAGAGGTTGACCCGCCTGCAGATGGCGGGTGTGGTGACGAGCATCCTCGGTGTGGCAGCGCTGACGGCAGTGACCGTCACCTGGTCAAAGGCGGCGGCGATGGCTCGGGCCGGGATGCAGCTGCCGCCGCGAGGACGTGAGGTTGCCGGCGGGCCAACTGCGGGGCGGTGCCGTCTGCGGGGCGGCACCGCCCCATCTGCGACAGCGCTTCTCAAGCCGTACTGCACACCGCATCTTCCGTATGGTGTGCGCAGTAGGCGGCAGAGGCACTCTCGCCCAGGTGCCGCCGGCGACGGAGCAGCGCCCACGCCGCCAGCGCGGTGCTGAGCGCAGCTGCGATCGTTCCGACAACGATCCAGGTGGTCGTCGACGTACCGGACGAAGCGGCCGGCTGGGCCGCGGCGGTGGTCACATCCTGCGTGATCCCCGCGGGCTGTCGAACATCGAACCCGTCGCCTTGACGCGGGTCGTTCGCACTTGTACTCGTGCCGCTTCCCGTGGCCCGCTGTTGGAAGCCAAGACCTTCGTGCCGACTCGCGTCGAATGGACGGGTCGGCGCCGGGGTCGCCTGGGCCGCAAGCGCGACCAGGAGCAGCGACAGGAGCGACAGCAAGAGCAGCGTGGCATGGCGCTTGACCTTCATGACTGACATCTGCGTTGCCTCCGGGCGCCGCGCCCTCCCTGGCGCGCTCGGCGTCCTCCTGATTGACGGGCGCGTCCCCGCCCTGATCCGTTGGTCGTTCCCCGCTGTCTGTCCGTTCAGGTCACCCCAATCGGGTGATTCGTCCGTCATTGGGCCGACGGGACTCGTCACGCTGAAGGACCCGTGACCGTCCGCCTGGATGCAGACGAGGGTCATGCAGCCGGAACGGCACAAGGGTTCTCAGGGGCGTGTACGGGCAATGACTGCGTTCACAGGGCCTTTGCCGAAGGCGAGGACGAAGGAGGCTCCTGTTGGGCTCACATGCCAGACACACGGCCCCCCGCTGAGGTCGTGAGCGAGGCCCCGGACAACCACGGCGAGACCCTCGACGAGATCGCCGCCTTTCTGGGCTCGGAGGTCGAGGCGTTCAAGACGCTGGGCGCCGACGAGCTCGCGCGGGTCGCCGCAGCGGTCACGCACCGCCGACTGCGCGGTGGCGAGGCACTGATCGTCGAGGGCGGGCCGCCTACCCGACAGCTCTATGTGCTGCGCGACGGCACGCTCGATCTCCTGCGCAGAGGGTCCCTGGTGACGGTGATGACGGCCGGCGAGCTCCTTGGGTACCCCAGTCTGCTCACGGGCACGGCGCCGGCCTTCACCGTGCGCGCGCGCAGCGACTGTGCGCTCTACTGCATCCCGGGCGACCTCGGCGTGGAACTGCTCAGCCGAGAGGACGGTGTGCGCTGGCTGGCGACGACCCAGCGCGACGCGCTTCTCTACGCGGCGCGCTCTCTGAGCCCGCTGCCGGAGGTGCAGACCCTGCCGGTCAGCTCCCTGGTGCGCGGCGAACCTTCCATGTGTGACCCGGACACGGCCATCAGCCAGGCCGCCCGGATGATGATCGCCGAAGGCCGCTCGGCGGTGCTGGTGCGCACACGAGAAGGGCTGGGCATCGTGACCGATGGAGATCTGCGCGAAAAGGTGGTCGCCGGAGGCGTGTCGCGGGACGCCTCCGTGAGCACGATCATGTCAGCGCCGGTCCACACCATCGGCGCCGGCGCCTTCGCCGCGGAGGCCGGCCTCATGATGCTCACGCTCGGCGTGAGTCACCTGCCGGTGCTCGACGAGGCAGGCTCCGTGGTCGGCATCGTCTCGGCTGGCGACCTCATGAGCCTCGAGGCACGCAATCCCTTTGCGCTGCGCCGCTCCCTGCAGTGGGCGCGCGACGAGGACGAACTCGTGGCGGCCGCCCGCGACATCCCCAAGCTGTTCGTCGACCTGCTGGACGCCCGTCTCGACGCGCCGATGGTCTCTCGCGTGCTCACGGTGCTCCAGGACTCTTTGACCGCACGCCTGCTGGAGCTGGCGTTCGCACGCCATGGCGCGCCGCCGGTGGACTACGCCTGGCTGGTCTTCGGCAGCGCCGCGCGCCACGAGCTGACGCTCGCCTCTGACCAGGACAATGGGCTCGCCTACGCAGATACGGACGACCCCTCGGTCGACGAGTACTTCCGTAGGGTGGCGGAGGACGTGACCGGCGGCCTCACGCGCTGCGGCTTCCAGCCGGACTCCCACTACGTCATGGCCAGCATCGAGACCTGGCGCCGCACGCTCTCCGGTTGGAAGCAGGTCTTCTCCGACTCCCTGACGAGCAAGGACGTCGTCGCCAGGAGCAGCGCCGCGGTGTGCTTCGACTACCGCCAGGCGGCCGGCCCGCTGTACGTGACCCAGGCGCTGACCGACATCCTCCGCGACGTGCCGGCGCACCCCGAGTTCCTGAAGTGGCTCGCCCGCACCGGCTCGGGCTTTCGCCCGCAGGTCTCGGGGCTCAGGCACAAGCTCTACCACATGATCGACATCAAGAAGGGGGCGCTTCTCCCCATCCAGAACCTGGCTCGCTACCACGCGCTGGCGCGAGGGGTCACGATCCAGGCGACCCTTGAGCGCCTGGCCGCCGTCTGTGATGTCGACGCCGAAGGCGCCGAGGCCGACCGCACGCTGCGTGAGGCGTACCTGACCATCAAGCACCTGCAACTCGAGCACCAGGCCGCTGCGGTGCGCGCCGGGACGACACCGGACAACGTGATCGACACGAGTGCGCTGCGGCCGCTCGCGCACGCGAACCTGCAGGAGGCGCTGCGCGAAGTGGCGGCGGCGCAGTCTCATCCTCTGCGGCTGCGCCGCTGATCCGCTCTTCGCCCCTCAGGATCACTGGCTGAGAATCATGTCCGCATTGCCAACGGGTACCGTCACCCTTCTGTTCATGGACATCGAAGGCTCGACCCTGCTTCTGGAACGCCTGCGCGACAGATACGCAGAGGCGCTTGCTGCGTACCACTCTTTGATGCGCGCGTCACTCGACAAATGGGGCGGGCGGGAGGTGGACACACAAGGCGACGCCCTCTTTGCATCGTTCACGCGGGCCTCGGACGCGCTGAACATGGCCGTCGATGGGCAGAGGGCCATCGCTGCGCACGTCTGGCCCGGGGAGGAGTCCCTTCGCGTGCGCATGGCGCTGCACACCGGCGAGCCGCGAATCAGCTCCTCGACCTACGTTGGGATGGATGTGCATCGGGCCTCACGCCTCTGCTCGGCAGGGCACGGCGGGCAGGTGCTCCTCTCTCAGACGACGCGCGATTTGGTCCAAGACGACCTGCCGGCCGATGTGGAACTGCGAGACATGGGTGTGCACCGCCTGAAGGATCTGCGGCGCCCCGACCCTGTGTTCCAGCTCGTCATCGCCGGGCTCCCCTCTGACTTCCCACCGCTCAAGACGCTCGACAGCCACAGGAACAACCTCCCCACTCAGCCGACCCCGCTCATCGGCAGGGACGACGAGCTGGCCGCTGCCCGGGAGATCTTTTCGCGGCCGGAAGTCCAGATCGTCACGCTGACGGGCGCGGGCGGGAGCGGCAAGACGCGGCTGGCAGTCCAGATCGCGGCCGAGCTGGTCGAGGACTATCCGGACGGGGTGTATTTCTGCCCGCTCGCCTCGGTCTACGACCCCGGCCTCGTGATCCTCACCATAGCTCAACTGGTCGGGGCCAATCAGGCGGCCGGCGCCTCGATCATGGAGGATGTGGAACGCGCCCTTGCGGCCAAGAGGATCCTGCTCGTGCTGGACAACTTCGAGCAGGTGACTGCAGCGGCGCCCTTGGTGGCGGAGCTGATCGCGAGCTGCCCTCAGACGAAGATCCTGGTGACCAGTCGCGAGAGATTGCATCTGCGCGGCGAGTACGAACTTCCGGTACAGCCCCTGCCCTTGCCTGATCTCAAGCGTCTGCCTCGACTGGAGGCCCTTTCCCAGTATCCCGCAGTGCAGCTCTTCCTCCTGCGAGCCCTCGCGGTCAAGCCCGACTTCGCACCGAATGAAGAAGACGCGACGGCGATAGCAGAGATCTGCGCACGATTGGATGGCCTGCCTCTGGCGATTGAACTTGGAGCGGCGCGCGTCAAACTCCTGCCGCCTCGGGCGCTGCTGGCGCGCCTTGAACATAGCCTGACCATCTTGACGGGCGGGGCGCGGGACCTGCCGGGGCGGCAGCAGACGTTGCGGAAGACGATGGACTGGAGCTACGGGCTGCTTGGCGAGAGTGAGCAGGTCCTGTTCAGACGCTTGGCGGTGTTCGTGGGCGGGTGTTCGCTGGAAGCTGCCGAGGCGGTCTGCGGCGGGCATGGGCTGGCAGAGGCAGAGATCCTGGACATCATGGCGTCGCTGGTGGACAAAAGCCTGCTGCGCCAGGACTCGCCGGGCGGCGAGCCTCGATTCAAGCAACTGGAGACGCTCCGCGACTACGGGTTGGAGCGGCTTCAGGATGACGGGGAAACGGATGTGATGAAGCGTTCGCATGCGGCCTACTATCTGGCGCTGGCAGAGCAGGCCGACCCATTGCTCGAGGGCTCGACGCAGGGAATCTGGCTCGAACGCCTGGACCACGACTACGGGAACATGCGCGCTGCGCTTGAATGGCTGGCAGACGGCCATGACGTTGAAAGGGCCCTGAGGCTGGCAGTGGCGTTGTGGCGGTACTGGGAGATCCGTGGCTACCTGACCGAAGGTCGAGCCTGGCTCACACAGCTCCTGTCGTCGTCGCACACGACGATCCGTCAGAAGACACGCGTGAAGGCGCTCTATGCCGCGGGCGTCCTTGCGGATGCCCAATGTGACTACGCGGCCGCACGGGATCTCCTGGAGGAGTATCTGGCGATCAACCGCGAGAGTGGCGATCCGGCAAGCTTGGCCGCCGCATTGAACAACCTCGGGAACGTAGAGAGCGCTGCAGGCGACCCCGAGAGGGCGCACTCCCTGTACACCGAGGCGTTGGAGATCTTCCGAACGGTCGGCGAATCGTTCGGCCAGGCGTGGTCACTTCAAAGCTTGGCGAATGTGGCTCAGCAACGGAAGGACTTTCCCTCCGCACTCTCGATGTACGAGGAGGCTCTGGAAATATGGAAGGGAGCCGGCAGGAAGGCAGCTATCGCGGTCGGGTTGAACGATGTGGGCAGCGTCCTGAATGCGATGGGTGATCTTGCGGGCGCCCGCTCGGCGTATGAGCAAGGCCTTGCGATGTTCCAGGAACTGAACAACGAGGGCGCAGCCGCGATCTCACTGAACAACCTGGGGAACGTCGCTGCCGGCCTGGGCGATCACGACGCTGCACGCGGACTGTACGAACAGGGTCTGCACATCGTGCGTGGACTGGGGGATGTGCGGGGGATCGCTCGGGTGCTCGAAAGCCTCGCGAGTCTGGCAGTGGTGGAGGCACGACCGGAGCGTGCGCTGCAGCTGGCAGGAGCGGCGGCCTCACTGAGAAGCATGATCGGTGCTCCGCTCTCGGGAGTCGAGTCGACGAAGCTCCAATCCACTGTGGAGTCGGCCAGAAGGATGTTGTCCCAGTCTCAGTCGGATGCGGCCGCAGTCTGGACTGCCGGACACTCACTGTCGCTGGAAGAGGCCATCGAACTGGCTCGGCGGGAAGCAGGCAGAAGGGCCTGAACCGATCGTGCTCAGCAAAGCCGGCCTGAGAGGAGAAGACGATGCCGCTGTTCATCGACGTTCACAAGAAGATCGATGGGCTGACTGCAGAGGCAGCCGCGGAGGCCCACGCCCGGGACCTTGAAGTCCAAGGAAAGTACGGCGTGCGCTACACGAAGTACTGGTACGACGAAAGCACGGGCAGGCTCTTCTGCTTCATCGAAGCGCCAAGTGCAGAAGCTGCCGAGGCGGTCCATCGGGAAGCGCACGGCGTCATGGCGGACGAGATCATCGAGGTGAAAGAAGGACTGTAGCTGCGGCGACACCGCAATTCTGCCGACCAGACGTGCAGCGGCCGTCACAGTGGACCCGGCCCAATTGCGGCCGCCGGCTGCTCGAGTGCCATGGGCTGGCACCTTCGTCCGAATCGCCCCAATCACAATCGGTCTTGCATCTCGTTCTTCCGGGCAGAGAATCGAGATGAGCAGCCTCGTTGGAGGGCCGCATGGGACGACAAAGGGCGCTCTACCTCAGCAGCTCGATCGGTCTCGGCCACGTGACCAGGGACCTCGCGATCGCGGCCGAGCTCAGGCGGCTCGTTCCCACGCTCGAGATCCTCTGGCTCGCAGCGCCTCCTGCATCGGATGCGCTCCGTGCAGCTGGAGAGAACGTGATCGCGGAAGCCTCGCAATGGCGGGGTGCGAGCCGGTTCGCCGAACGGAGCATGAGGAACGGACGGCTGGACCTGGTGCACTACGTCTACCGCTCGCTTCCCGCCTGGGCGATGAACGCCTGCGTGTTTCGTCGAGTCATCAGCCGGTACGGAGTCGACATGGCCATCGGCGACGAAGCCTTCGAAGTCGACGTGCCTCTCGTGGCGCACGTGCTGCACCTCGAGGTGCCGTTCGTGATGATCTTCGATTTCGTCGGCACGGACGCGATGACGGACAGGGTCCGCGACAGGCTGGGAGCCTGGGCCCTCAACGCGCTGTGGGCCTTGGACCGGTTCGTGTACGACCGCGGCCTCCACTCGGCGCTGTTCATCGGGGAGCCGGAGGATGTTCCCTGCCAGCCCTTCGGCTGGGCGCTTCCGAACCGACGCGCGCACGTGCAGGAGCACTACCTGACCGTGGGTCACGTCGTCGACTTCGACCCGGACGACTACGCCGATCCTCACGCCTGGAGAGGACGGCTTGGATACGGGGATGAGCCGCTCGTCGTGTGCTCCGTGGGAGGGACCTCCGTCGGGCGCGACTTGCTCCAGTTGTGCGCGGCGGTCGTGGCTCCCCTGCGTGAGCGCTTGCCGGATGTGCGGGTCGTGCTCGTCGCGGGTCCGCGGATCCCCGTCGACTCGATCACGGCGCCGGGCTGCGAAGTGCTCGGCTACGTGCCTCGCCTCTTCGAGCTCTTTGCGGCGTCCGACGTGGCGGTGGTGCAGTGTGGAGGAACCACGACGACCGAACTGGCAGCCCTCGGCAGGCGGTTCATCTACGCGCCGATCGAGGGCCATTTCGAGCAGGAGGTCATCGCGAGACGCCTTGAGCGTCACGGGATCGGGAGACGGATGTGGCTGCGCTCCACGACAGCGGGCACGCTCGCCCAGATGATCGTCGAGGAGCTCGGACAGCCCGGCCACAGCGCCTCGATGCCTCTCGACGGTGCGACCAGGGCAGCGCAGCACATCGTCGCGACACTCCAGCGACGGTTCCCGTTCTCGTGAGATAGGAGAGAACACCATGGAAGGCCGCCAACATTCTGCCGACGAGACTACCGATCACTGACTGCGACGGCTGGGTGCGGGCCAACAGCACGGCAGCACACATTCGACCTTTGCGTCCGGCTACTCGTCTTGCGGGGCATCGACGTTGATGGTGGGAGCGCCACTTCCCGCTCGCACGACGATCAGCTGACTCTCCTCGTCGCTTGGATTGGATTCGCGGTGGGTGGTTTGCGGCGGCACCAGCAGGAAGTCGCCCGCATGGCCCTCGGTGACGACCTTCCCACCCGGGCCGGACTCGATACGGCAGATCCCCGACAACACGAAGATGGTTGTCTCGTGGTCTCCATGCTGATGCCAGCCTGACGTCATGCGAGGGGCAGTTCGTACAAATCCTGCCCAGATGAGTCCAGTCGTGATCGCTTCTTCTCGGACCATTCCAGCGGTAGGGTCACTCTCGATGCGATCTGACGGGGCTACCTTGCGAACAGAAGCCACGGGCACCTCCCTCAGAGTGAGATCATCAGGCTAGGCTTTTCCCCTCATGGCCCAGTCTTGATTCCAATACGTCAGACCTGGAGGTGGCGATGGCCTCTATCCCCGCTGGGGCGCTGGCCCGTTTCCGCGCGGGCGAGCTGGCGCGCCTACGCTTCCCTCCTCCTTGTGCCGAGGTGGGCATCGCCGTGCACCCCGGCGCCTTGCGCGCGCCTCAGAACCGCTTGACGCTCGCCGCCTGCGCCGATGGCGCGGGCTGCCTGCAGTGGGTCGGCGCCGTGGACGAACGCATGCTGCTGCCCACCGGCGCGCGGGGTGCATCACTGCGCGCGGCGATCTGTGAACGCCTGCTCGTCGGCACTCGCTGCTGGCAGCTGGTGCGGCCCGGGCTGCTCACCGCCGCCGGCGTCGGCGATCCCTACCTGACACTCTACGCCGGGGAGCGGCCCTGGGTCGTGCTCGGCGAGCTCGAGGATGGCCAGCTGCTCGCCGCTCCCCTGAACGGCGCCCTCGCGAACCCGAAGTGGTTCGCCCCGCAGGTCGCGGCGCGGCACCTGCTGTTCCCCGGCGCCGGGCCCGCGCAGATCGAGCTCGCGCACCTGTGGTCGCTGCCGGCGACGCTGCCGAGGAGCGGCGTGGTCCACGGCGATGCTCACGCCGAACTCGGCTGGGCGGTGTTCGAGTACTACGCGGCGGAGTGAGGCCGCGCTCCGTCCTAGCGTCGCGAAGTGCGGCGCGCTGAGGCCGGGCCTGCCTGTCACCCGCCCGCCAACACCAGCCGCGTGATCCACTCCACCGCCTCCTTCTCCCGGCGACGGGCCGGCGTGCGACGTCCTGCTGCGCGGCTGGTACGATCAGTCTGCCGGTTGAAGCACACAGGAAAGAGATGAGCGCTCCGCCTCGGACAACCGCGCCGACCGGCAGCGCTCGCCGTGGGGAGGAGACGCTCATGTCGAGTGACGCCATGGTGCAGCCGGTCGAGGTCTGGCTCTGGGACCCGCACGCGCAGCGCAAGCCGTTCAATCGTGCCGCGACTCCGATCGAGTACCTGCCCGCCGACGCGCCGCTGCCGCGCGCCGGCGACATCATCGTCCTGCCTCCCAACCTCACAGGCGACGCCCCCGAAGCGGCCTTCACCTACGGCGGTACGCGCACTCCGTTCCGCGTCGTCGAGTGTGAGCACCTCTACTACCGCGACAAGGCGGCGCGACACGACCCCACACGGCCGACGCCGGCGACCCACGTCAAGACCCTGGTGTTCGTGCGCCGGATGAGCGAGCAGGAGTTCTACGACGAGCGCGGCTGGCAGCCGGAGACAGCCGGCTGAGGCGGCGACACGCGACGCCCTGGTGTGTCGCATCTGCGGGGTCTCAGCTCTCCAGCACCAGCCCCGCAATCCGGCCGCAACGGTGACGATCGAGCGGGCTGAGGTGAGAACTCGTTGAGAGGACGCCGCACATGAGGATGCGGGTCGCTAGCGAGGGAGGTCCGTCATGCCGCAGTACGTCATACTCTCGAACCTGACCGCCAACGGGCTCGCCGATCTCAAGGGCGCGCCGGCGCGGTACCAGGAGGTCGTCAAAGCGATCGAGGCCGCCGGCGGCAAGGTGCTCAGCTTCCATGCCACGATGGGCCCCTACGACTACGTGATGGTCGCTGAAGGCCCGAGTGACGAGTTCGCGACGCTGATATCGATGGCCACGGCCGCTCGGGGCTACGTCACGACTCAGACGCTCCGCGCCTTCACGCCCGAGGAATTCGCCGGCCTTGTGAGCAAGTTGCCCTGACGGCGCACGGCGGCAGGAGGCCCGCTACCTGTGAGGGCAGCGGGCCTCATTGGGACTGGCGTGCGACCGGGGCCGGCTGACACCGGCCCCGGTCGTGAAGTGTGTTGGCGCGGTGGGGAGCCGATCTAGCGTGCAGGGGCGCCTCCATGAGCCGGCGTCCCGAAGACGGGCATACCCTCGACCTGCGGCCTGCGGGTGTGGGGCGCTTCGTCCTCATGCTCGCCGCCCACCTCGTCCGGCAGTGGCTCCCCGGCCAGCGGCTGGCGTCCTTCGATGCTGATGTCCGGCAACCACTCGAGCCAGCGCGGCAGGTACCAGTTCCAGTCACCGAGCAGTTCCATCCCTGCCGGGACGATGATGGTCCGCACCACGGTCGCGTCGAGGAAGATCGCGACGGCGAGCCCGAAGCCCATCTGCTGGAACATGGCCAGCTCGCCCGTCGCCATGCCGCCGAAGACGCAGACCATGATGGCGGCCGCGCCGGTGATGATGCCGGCGGTGCGGCCGATGCCGTGGGCCACGGCCTCGCGGGTGTCTCCTGTACGGTCGAACCGCTCCTTGATGCGGGTGAGCAGGAAGACCTGGTAGTCCATCGAGAGGCCGAAGAGCAGGCTGAAGAGGAACAGTGGCACCCAGGCCTCGATGGAGTCGACCTGCGTGAAGCCGAGCAGGTGGGCGCCGACGCCCTTCTGGAACACCAGCACCAGGAGACCGTAGGCCGCGCCGACCGACAGCAGGTTCATCAGGATCGCCTTGGCCGGGATGACGACGGAGCGGAAGGCCAGGAGCAGGAGCACGAAGCTCAGGCTCAGGACCACGGCCAGGGCGATGGGCAGCCAGCGGTCGAAGAAGCCGAGGTAGTCGACCACGCCGGCCGTGGTGCCCGCGACGTAGACGTGGGAGGCGGCGGCGCCGAAGGCGGTGGGCACGACGTCGTCACGCAGGTTCTTGATGACGTCCTGCGTCGCAGCGGCGGCGGGGTCGCCGGCGAGCGGCGCGGAGAGCACGGTCAGGTCGCCGGGCTTGCTGACTGCGACCTGCGACGGCCCGAAGCGGCGGTCGGCCTCGAGGGCGGTCCGCAGGCGGGCGACGCCGGCCTTGACGGCGGCGGAGCCGGCAGGCCCGTCGACGACGATCCGGACGGGGTCGGCCTGGCCGAGCGAGAAGTCGCGGGCGAGTGTGTCCCAGCCCTGCCTGGCGTACTGGTCGTCAGGGTAGCTCGCTGCCGTCGCGGCGGTGCTGCCGGTCTGCATGAAGACAATGGGCGAGGCGGCCAGGAGGAGCAGGGTCACGGCGGCCACCAGCCAGAGCACCGGCCGCCGCATGACGCTGTGCGAGAGGCGCTCCCAGACGCCGCCGTGGCGCTTGGGGCGGCGCGCGCCGAATCGGCTCACGAACGGCACGCGCGCGGCGCTGACGCGGTCGCCGAGCAGGCCCAGCAGCGCGGGGAGCAGCGTGAGCGAGGTGAGCAGCGTGGTGAAGACGACGAGCATCGCGCCGATGCCCATACTGATGGTGAGGTCGATCGGGACGACCACCATGCCGAGCATGGCGAGGATGACCGTCATGCCGCTGAAGAAGATGGCCCTGTTGGCGCTGGCGCCTGTGGCGGCGATGGCGTCGATCTTCTCGAGACCGCGGGCGCGCTCCTCCCGGTAGCGGCTGAGGATGAACAGCGTGTAGTCGATACCGACGGCGAGGCCCATCGTGGTGAGGATGTTCAGCACGAAGGTGTTCATGGGGTAGAGCTGTCCGATCAGGGCCGTGAGCGCGAGCGCCAGGAGGATGCTGACGACGCTGAGCATCAGCGGCATGAACGCGGCCAGCAGGGCGCCGAAGACCGCGACGAGCACGATCAGCGCGACCGGCACGCCGAAGATCTCGGTCCTCTGCATGTCGCTCTCGGCGAGCTGGTTACCCATCTGCTTCAGGCTGGCGGCGCCCGTCTGCTGAAGGGCGAAGTCGCCCGTGTGAGCGGCTGCGACCAGAGCGTGCAACTTGTCGACGTTCTCGATGGCCGTGTTCAGGTCGCCCGCCATGACGACCGGGATGAGCATCGCGTGGCCGTCCTTGGAGACCAGCGTCGGATCCTTCGCCTGGTAATAGGTCGCCACGCTTTGGACGACGCCGTCGCCGAGACGGCTGATCTCGCCCGCCTGGTCGGTCACGAAGGCCCTGAACGCGGCGTCCTCGGCCGTGAACGCCGCGGACCGCGCGATCACGAACTCAGTCGTCTTCTGCGGGCCGGTGACGCGGTCCTCGATCAGGCGCTGCGCGATCGTGCTGTCGGGCTGCCGGCCGTGCTGCTTCATCTCGGACGTGAGGCCGCCACCGAGCAGTGAGCTCACGCTGAGGAAGGCGGCGATGATGATCGCCAGCCAGATGCCCCCAGTGCGCCAGGGGTGACTGGCGCTGCTGCGAGCGAGACGCTCGGTGAACGAGGCGGTGCGGCCGCTGGGCCTGGCCGTTGTCGTGGGTTCCATCGGGTCTCCCCTGTCCGGTCGCGAGCCCTCTCTCGTTGGGGCTCTCTATGGACATGAGTGGCCCTAGGCGACGGCCTGTGACAACTCCAGCCAATAATCTTTGGGCGGCAGCACCTGTTCGGATTCCTTGATGACGCGCGCCTGGTGCCTGGTCGTCCGCAGGCGCGCGTATTCGGCCGGCAGATCGATGTCCTGCACCCGCCGGCGCATGCGGCAACGGCAGGCGCCCGTCGGGTTGGCAAGGGCGCAGTGCCCGCTCATGAAGCGGTTCAGCTTGCGGCGCGCCCGCGACACCATCTGGCGCGCGGCGTCCGGCTGGACCTCGAGCACCAGGGCGACGTCGTCGTAGTCCAGCTCGGCGACCTCGCGCAGCAAGTAGGCAAGGCGAACGTCGGGGTCCAGGCACTGCAGCATCCCGGAGATGCACAGGTCGCACATCTCGCGCACCCAGAGGTCGTGGTCGAGATCGGGGGTGTCCGGGGGGTCGAGCTCACCCGGGGCTTCGTATGCCGTACTGAGGAGGCGCACGTTCTGGGTGCGTCGCGCCTGCGCGTATCGGCCCACCACGCGCCGCGCGATGGTGTAGATCCAAGTCGACAGCGCCGAGTCGCCGCGGAATCTCGGCAGCCCCTCGAGGACGGCGACCCACACCTCCTGCGCCGCCTCGCGCGCCGCGTCCTGGTCCTGCGTCATGCGCCAGCAGATGGAGGAGACGAGGCGGCCGTACTGCTCCACGACGTCGACGGGCTGGGGCGGTGCAAGGGTGGACTGCGAGAGTGTGGTCACGCGGGCCTCACGACCGTATGGCGGACACACCGATTCTAGCAGCGCGGTCGCAGGAGACAGCGTTTGGCCTTCTCTGCCGGAGTTGTCACAGACAAGGGGTCACGGGCCACTCATGACTATGACAGCCATCGCATGTTGAAGGGAGAAGGACCATGAAGCCAAGTACAGTGTGGATCGCGATCGTGCTGCTGGCCTTGGGGGTCTGCGGCATCCTCGACGCGGCCGGGGTGGTCGAGTCGAGTCAGACCATCGCCCAGTGGTGGCCGCTCGCCATCGTCGGTTGGGCGATCACCGAGATGCTCGCCGGGCGTCGCGTGACCCTCGGCGGCGCTATCTGCACCGCAATTGGCGTCACGCTTCTCGCCGACGCCCAGGCGTGGGCCGGTGATACGCTCGTGTGGTCGACTTTCGCGGTCTTCATCGGGCTGGCGATCCTCGTCGCAGCTGCCCACCGCAGGGGAGACCGGACGAGGCGGGAGGACTCCCGCTCACCGATCGGAGGAGGCGCATCGTGACCGAGAAGTCAGGCCGGAGTGAGTCCGGAGCGGCGGGCGCTGCCTGGACCTTGCCCGAGCTGGGGCCGCGCGGCGAGGGGTGGGTGGCGCTGCAGGTGGTGCTCCTCGCCGCCATGGCTGCGGCAGGGATCCGCGGCCGGCGCTGGCCCGCGTCGACCCGCGCTCTGCGTCTTCTGGCGGCCGGTCCCGCCGCACTGGCCGGCGCCTACCTGTTCGCCGGCGGGGCGGGCGGTCTGGGCAGGCAGCTCACGCCCTTCCCCAAGCCAGTCGAGCAGGCGAGCCTGAGACGAGATGGCGCCTACGGGCTTGTCCGCCACCCCATCTACGGCGGGGTCCTGCTGCTCGCGCTGTCCTGGTCGCTGGTGTCGTCGCCCGCTGCGCTGGCCCCGTGGGCCGCCGCCGCGATGTTCCTGGACGCCAAGCGTCGCCGGGAGGAGGCGTGGCTCGGCGAGGAACTCCCCGAGTACGATGAGTACCGGCAGGAGGTCCGGCACAGCCTTGTGCCCTTCGTGTGGTAGCCGGCCCTAGAGCCGTGCGCTCGCCGGCAGGAGTTGCCGCCGGCGGATCGCCAGCGAGACGCCTCTGAGAGTCGACTCTGCTTGACAGAGTTGCTCAAGGTTTGCGGCAAACGGCACGATACACCTGCCTGTGGGAACGGGCGCGAAGAAGCGAAGCTGGGTGCGGGTGCAGCAAGCCGCCGACCTCCTCGGGGTCAGCCCGAGCACGCTTCGCCGTTGGGGAGACTCCGGAAGGGTCGAATGCCGGCGCACGCCGAGTGGACAGCGCCAGTTCCTGACGCGACGGACTCGAAGGGCTCGTCAAGGGGGGCGCGCTGCCTTCCAACGCTCCGCCCGCCGCCGCGACAGAACCTCTGTATCGACTGCTCTACGAGACCAGCCGGGACCTCGCCTCGAGCCTCGAACTCGACGAGGTGCTGCAGGCAGCGGCACGCCGTCTGACGGCCCTGCTGGCCATCCCGGACTGCGACATCTACCGCCTGGACGACGGCGAGCGTCTCGTCTGCCTCACCTCGACCGTGGACGGAGTGCTCGACGCCAGCTGGGTCGGACGCGAATTGGCGCTGGCCGACTGCTGGCCATGTGAGCGGCTCGCGGTGGAGCAGCGCCGGCCCATCGCGATCGGGTCTCTTGCCGATCCCCTGCTCAGCCCGGGCGAGCGCGAAGACATGGAGCGGTACGGCCAGCGAAGCTGCCTCTCGCTTCCTCTGGTCGCGCGTGAGGAGGTCGTCGGTGTGGTCGACCTCATGGACCACGTCGAGCGCGAGTTCGACGAGGAAGAGATCACCACGGCGGCGGCGGTGGGGCAGCTGGTCGGCCAGGCGCTCGCCCATGCCGAGCTCTACGAAGAGGTCAAGCGCCTGCACCTCGGCAACCTCAGGGCCCTCAGTACTGCGCTCAGCGCCAAGGACTTCTACACCCTCGGTCACGCCAGCCGCGTGGCCGCCTACACCGCGCTGCTCGCGCGCGAGCTGGACTGGCCGCCGGAGCGTCTCGAGGCGGTGGAGAACGCGGCCTTTCTCCATGACATCGGCAAGATCGGCGTCTCCGACCGTGTCCTTCTCAAGGCCGGCCCACTGTCGAGCGAGGAATGGGAACTGGTCCGCCAGCACCCCGACGTGAGCGCCGAGATCGTGCGCCCGCTCTTCGAGCCCGACCTCGTCGCCGGTGTCCGTCACCATCACGAGCGGTTCGACGGCGCCGGGTATCCGAACGGGCTTGCCGGCGAGGAGATCCCGCTCATGGCTCGCGCCCTGTGCGTGGTCGACTGCTACGATGCGATGTCGTCACAGCGCCCTTACCGGGCCGCAATGAGCTACGAAGAGTGCCTCGCCGAGCTCGCCCGCTGCTCCGGCACGCACTTCGACCCGGAGATGGTGAGCGCGTTCAGGCGTGTGCTGGACCGCCTGCAGATCAGGCGTGATGAGGCCGCCGAGCTCGCCCTCGAAGCGGCCCAGCTCATCGACCCGGCCGCCCACAGCCTGCTGCGCACGCGTGCCGACGAGGCTCGTCCGAAGTTCGCGGAGATGGTCCGGACACTCCGGGCCTTCCGCGACGAGCACCCACCCCTGCGCTTCGTGACGACCTATGCCCGGTACCGTGGTGAGTGCATCACGGTGCTCGATACGGGCGAGAGCGAAGAGGAGATCTCGCACTGCGGCGAAGCGTGGCCGGCCGAGGATGAGGCACTCAGCCGTGTCCTTGATGGCGACGCGATGTCGGGCAACATCCTGGATGCCGATGTGTACGGGGTGTGGGTGTCGGGCATCGCCCCGGTGCGCGACGTGAACGGCAAGGTGGTCGCCGCCGTGAGCGTCGATACGCCGGCTGTGGAGTCGCTGACCAGGGTGATGGACCGCGACCGCTCCCAGACGCTGGCGTCCATGCTGCAGTCGGCGGCCATGCGCTTCAGCCGCGCTGAGGTCGAAGCCATCACCGACGGGCTTACCGGCCTGTACAACCACCGCTACCTGCACGAGCGCCTCGAGGAGGAGCTCCGCCGGGCGCATAGCCGCGGGCTCCAGCTCTCGGTGTTGTTCTGCGACTGCGACCACTTCAAGGAGTACAACGACGCCCACGGTCACAAGGCCGGGGATGCCGCTCTCTCACGCATCGCCCGGATCATCGAGTCGCACAGTCGGCGCACCGACCTGGCCGCCCGCTACGGGGGAGAGGAGTTCGTGCTCGCGCTCATAGACACGGACCTCGACGGGGCCGGTATCGTCGGCGAGGCCATCCGTGCCGAAGTCGAGCGCACGAGCCAGCTGAATGGCCGTGGATTGACGATCAGCGTCGGTATCGCCACCTGCCCCGAGGATGCCGGCGCCCGCGACGAGCTGCTCGACAAGGCAGATTGGGCGATGTACGCGGCCAAGCGCGCCGGGCGCAATCGCGTGCTCGCGTTCTCCGACGGCCTCGTGCGCGAGGAGACCTGGCTCTCGCGGCGGGGACGCTAGCGGGCAAGGAGGCCGTCGTGACCGGACTCCTGATGAGCTTCGGACGCCTGCCGCGGCCGCTTGTCGTCGCGGCGGGGCTGGCTCTTGTGGCGCTCATCGCCGCTGTCGACTACGCGACGGGGCCGCGCGTCTCGCTGAACGTCTTCTACCTGCTGCCGGTCATGCTGGTGGCGTGGGCTGCCGCCTCGACGCTCTGCGGCGTCATTATCGCGGCCGCGACGTTCCTGGTCGGCCCGGTCGAGGCCTGGGCGACCGGGTTCTCCTACCTCACCCCCGGTGAGGCCGTCTGGAACGGCGTCATGCGACTCGCAGTGTTCATCATCATCCTGGTCCTGATGGCGCGGATGCGCGGGCTCATGTCGCGACTCGCCACGCAGGCGATGGTCGACGAGCTCACCGGCCTGGGGAACCTGCGCGCCTTGCGAGAGACACTCGGCAACGAGCTCGAGCGCGGCCGCCGCTTTGGCCACCCGCTCTCCCTCGCCTACATCGACCTCGACGGCCTGAAGGCGGTCAACGACCGCTTCGGCCACGCGGCCGGCGACCGTCTACTGGTCACGTTCGCCGCGGTCGCGCGGTCGAACTCGCGCGTCGTGGACACCGTGGCCCGCGTCGGCGGCGACGAATTCGTGGTGCTGCTTCCCGAGACCACCGCCGACGCGGCTCTGCTCATGGTCGACCGCCTGCGCGACGCCTTCGCCAAGACTGCCGGCCCCTCCAGCTCGTCTCACACCTGCAGTATCGGCCTCGCCAGCTTCGAGGTCATGCCGGCCGACGTGGACACCGCACTCAGCGTGGCGGACAGGCTCATGTACCAGGTCAAGGCTCGTGGCGGCGACGACGTCGAGGCATCCGAGATCGATTGGAGCGACTCGGCGGGGCGCACTGCCCCGGGGCGCTGAGTCCGCCGGAGCGCAGGCGCCTCCACGGTAAGGCCGAAAGCGGCTCGAGCCGCGACATCTCACCCAGCACGCGCTTGACCACGGCACTCTGGGCTTCGCATGCGCACGACCTCGGCCTGTCACGCCTCACTGTCGCCCGAGAATCACCGGATTCGGGTGAAGACATCGCCGCTCGAAGGTGCTCCGATGGAGACGGGAAGGAGGTGATACGGCATGAATCGTAAGATCCTTCTGGCGATCGTCCTCTGTCTGATCGCCGCAGCGATGCTGGGCATCGGGGCGTCGGCCGCGGCCGCAGACCCGTTCTGGCCTGGTGTCAGTACCGCGCACCTGGCCCACGTCTGGCCCACCGACGGTCACTGGTGGATGGGCGGAGCCGGCTGGGGCGACGCCACCGACTACCCCTCCGGGACGCCGATCCCGCGCCAGGACAGCGTCGTCATGTACGTGGCGGGCGTCTGGCCCGTCAAGGCAGATGCGGAGGCAACGTCGCAGGACGTGCTGCTCAGCGTGACGGTGACAGGCCCCGGCGACAGCGTCGTCGTGACGACGACCGAAGCCGAGTCCCAGAAGTTCTGGTCGCCCGTCAAGTGGTACCCGGCCGAGAACGCTTGGTGGCGCGGTTGGGAGGTGTACGTCGGGCAGCTCCCGGCAGGCACCTACCAGGTCACGTTCGTCATGCACCAGCCCGAGGCGATCGTCGTCAGCGACTATGACGTCAGCGGCAACCTGGTGCCCACCGTCGCGAAGGCCTTCAGGAAGACGTTCAGGTGTAGCTTCAGCGTGCAGTGAATCGCAGCCAGAAGCAGAGGCCCGCTACCCCTGTGGGGTGGCGGGCCTTGCTCGACAGCAGTTGCCCGATGCCCATCCGAGACTTGAAGCGGCTACAATGCCAGCCTGCACGCTCACGAAGCCACGATGGGACGAACGGGTTGGATGCCATCACAGCACTGCTGACGCGGCGGAGCGTCCGGCGCTTCACAGCCGAACCCGTCGCGCGGGAGCAAGTAGACACGCTGCTCGCCTGCGCCATGGCGGCGCCGTCCGGCTACAACGAACAGTCGTGGCGGTTCGTCGTTGTGCGGGACGCGCAGACGCGCGAGACGCTCTCGACGGCCTCCAACTGGGGCTGGATGGCTGGGAGCGCGCCGCTCGTGATCGTGGTGTGCGGCGATGCCGCCGCCGAACGGCACCCGGGTCAGTACTGGGTGCAGGACACCGCCGCCGCACTTGAGAACATGCTGGTCGCGGCGCACGCTCTGGGCCTCGGCGCGGTGTGGATCGGCCTGTACCCCCGCCCGGAACGCACCGCGCCGGTCAAGCGGCTGCTCGGTCTTCCCGAGTCGGTCGAGCCGCTGGGGATGGTCGCGGTGGGCCACCCGGCGGAGAAGAAGGGGCCCTCCTCGCGCATGGACTGGAACAAGGTGCACTACGAGTCCTGGTGAGGCCGGGGTCCTCGGACGGGTCGGCGTGCTACCATTGGTGAATCATGTTCAAGAATGAATCAGAGGCGCCGGAGTTGTCGCGCACGGAGCGCAAGAAGGCGAAGGCGCGAGCCGAGCTCATCACCGCCGCTCTGACGCTGTTCGAGGAGCAGGGGTACGAGGCGACCAGCATCGCGCAGATCACGGCGAAGGCCGACTACGCGGTCGGCACCTTCTACAACCACTTCGAGGGCAAAGCCGAACTGGTGCGCGCCGCCGTCGTGGACCGGCTCAGTGCGGCGCGCGGGGAGCTGGGGGCGGCTCTCGCCGGCGCCGGCCCCGCGGCGGACAAGTTGCGCGCAGTGCTCCTGTCGGCGGGCCGCGTCATGAACGAGGACCGCTCGCTGTTCGGGCTCTACTTCGAGACGCACCGCAGCCTCCAGGCGGCCGTCGTGGATGCACACGCCCCCGCGATGGCGGCCATGCTCGACGGCATCATCGCTCAAGGGCAGGCGGCGGGGGAGATCCGCACCGACATGCCTCCGCACGTCGTCGGTGAGCTCCTGCAAGCCGCACTGCAGTCGAGCGTGCTGAGCAGTTCCGACCTCCCGCTCGTCGACAACCTCGCGTTGAAGATCGACGTGATCCTGGCCGGCCTGCGGCCGGCCTGACCTGCCCCGGGCGGGCAGGCCGCTCAGCTTCGCCACCCACCTTCGCCTCACCGCCAACTCTTGACCGGACACGGTCGTCGCTCCTAGAATGAATCATCGTCATTTATGACGATACGTCATGCATGGTAGGAGCCACAGGGACGTCGCCGGACAGTCTGGGGACCGGTCGAGCGCCCCACAGCGAGGGAGGGGATGCCATGAAGGTGTTCGAGAAGGGCGCGCTGCTGCTCGCCGTGGCGGCGGTACTCCTGGTCGCGGCGGGTCCGGTCGCCGCGGCGACGAGGGCTCCCACGGCGATCAAGGGCGTCAGGGCGGAGTACACGGCGGCCAAGATCACGGTCACGGGCAAGCTCGTGCGCAAGTCGGGCACGCGCTGGGTCGCGCTCCCGGGCAGGTACGTCGCCTTGTCCAAGTACGAGGACGCGAAGCTCGTCCTCATCGACCGGCTCAAGACGGACGCCGCCGGCAAGTTCAGCGTCCAGTTCCTGGGCGGCATCGACTACCGCCTCAAGTTCAAGGCCGACGCAAGGTCGGCAAGTTCAGTGCTCAAGGTGACGGTGGCCGGGCCGACGACGCCCGGCAGCTGCGCGGATTGCCACACTTCCATGGAGGCCCTGACCGCCTCGGCGTCCCAGGGCGTCGACCCGGCCAAGGAGCTCGTGAAGGGCGACTTCGTCGCGTCCCAGCACGACTCCAAGGGCTGCTGGACCTGTCACAAGGGTGATCCGCTCGCGTCCGGCAAGGACGCCGCCCACGACGGCATGGTCGCAGACCCGGTCGCCGACGGCGGCACGGCTGCCTGCGGACAGTGCCACAGCGACGACGTCGCCACGCACAAGACGTCGCTGCACTACACCACCAACGGTCTGAAGAACGCGTTCTTCGGTCGTCTCAAGAACTGCCCTGGGCAGGCCGAGCAGTCCTGGCGCTCCAAGGCGTGTGTGGACTGCCACGCGTCGTGTGGCACGTGCCACGTCACCCGGCCGAGGGACCCGTGGGTGCAGAGCGGCCCCAAGGGCCTGCTGGACGGCCACGACTTCCTCTCCTACGCCGGTTCGGCCGGCGAGAAGAAGGCCGACACGACCCTCACCTGCTACGTCTGCCACGCCGGGTCCATCACCGACCCGAACGCCGGCTTCCAGACCAACGACGTGCACAACACGCCACAGATCAGCTGCGTGACCTGCCACGACAAGCGCGCGACGCACGGCGACGGCACGGAGCACCAGACGATGATCGGCAGCGGAGCGGCGCACGCCGAGTGCAAGGAATGCCACCCTGCCTCCAGTCTCACGGGCCGGGAGCACTCGTTCACGCACCAGAACCTCGCCAGTTGCCAGTCCTGTCACTCGGTCGCGTATCGCAGCTGCTACGACTGTCACGGCTGGCAGCGCATCATCGACGGCGCAAGCTATCCGTTCATCGTGGACTACGCCGTGAAGCTCGGGTTCACCGAGGGCAAGATCACGACCATGGTCAAGGGGCCGGTGGGCAAGAACATGCTCGCCGACGAAGGCATCCCGGAGATCACCGGAGACCTCAACACGCAGTCTTCGTGGTACGCGGGCGTCCCCCACAACGTGGTCAAGCCGGCGCCGGACCAGGCGCTGTGCGATCGCTGCCACGGCCCGGGGACCGCGCTGCTCAAGCAGAGCGACCTGCAGTTCCCGGACTACGAGGAGGAACTGCTCGTGCCGAGTCTCGCCCCGGTGGTCGCGCCCTTGCCGTAAGGGGGCCATCGAGCGGGGATCGGCAGCGGGGGCCGCGGTGGCGCAAGCCACCGCGGCCCCCATTTGCGTCTCGAGACAGACCGCCCCGCATCATGATGAGCCGCCTTGAGACGGCCTGTGCAGCACAACGAGGAGGATGTGGCGTATAGTTTCTCTCGGTCAAACGAGAGAGCAGCTCCACGGGGAGGTCCTAGTGGCCGTGACAGACAGAAAGCCACCCAAGCCGCGCGCGAAGCGAGACTCGGACGTCCGCCGACGTATCCTCAAGGCGAGTCGCCGGCTCCTGTCGCGAGGCGGGATCGAAGCGCTCACGATCTCCCAGATCGCCGACGAGGCCGGGGTGTACAGCTCGGCGATCTTCTATCACTTCGGCGGAAAAGAGGGCCTGCTCATCGCGCTCGCCGTCGAACTCCTCGAGGAGGCCACCTCGGCGGCGACAGCCGACATCCTCGCCATGCCACTCGGCCGCGCACGCCTGGACAAGGTGGTCGAGAGCTACTTCATGATCGGCGGATACGAAGTCCAGTCCGGGAGCCTGGAGATGCAGGTGCCGGCCATGCGGACCCCGGAGCTGCGTGAGAACGTCGTTCGTCTCTATGAGCACGGCAAGGACAGCCTGGCCGAGGCACTGGGCGCGAAGGAGCATCCAGAGCACCGGCAGTTCCTGCGCCTGGCCGGCGAGATGGTCCTCTCCTTCACGGACGGCCTCAACCTGCAGGTCCTGGTGGACCCCGACGCCGACTACACGCCGGTCATCTCACTGTTCCAGGACACGCTGTACCGCACAGTCGCCCCCGTGCTCGGGCTCGACGATCCGGTCGAGTAGCACACCTTTCCAGAGCCTAAGCCTCGGCACTTCGTCACACTGGTTTTGCTGGCAATTTCACTCGCTCGACCGAGAGAATAGGCGGGAGCCACCCATGCTGACAGTCGCGTTCGGTCTTGCGTCGTCCCTCTGCTATGCGCTGGGGGACTACGTGATGGTCAAGGTCGTGCGCCGGGCACCTGTCGCCGCGTCGTTGATGTGGGTGATGGCAGCCGGTCTGGTCATCCTCCTGCCGGTCGCGTTGCTGACGGAGGGCGTGCCGAGCGGCTCGACCGAATGGACGGCCGCCGGGTACGCCGTCGTGAGTGGCCTGTGCGAGCTCGGCGGCCTGGCCTGCGTCTTCCGTGGACTCGTGAGCGGCAATCTTTCCGTGGTGGCGCCCCTGGCGTCGCTCGGCGGGGGGATCGCCGCCGCAGTCATGCTGGTGCTCGGGGAATCGGTGCCACCCGTGGCTCTCGTCGGCCTGGCGCTGGCGATCGTCGGCTGCCTGCTCGCGTCGTTTCAGCGCACTGAAGCTGAGATCGCGCCGCCCGCCCGGCAGCCGCGCATGACGGCCGGAGCTGCCTGGGCTCTGCTTGCTGCGGTGTTGTTCGCGGTCGGCATGCTCCTCTTCGCCCGAGCCCCCGCGCTGGGCGCCATCGCGCTCGCGGCGTACGGTCGCCTTGGGGGCCGTCTGCGTGCTCGTGCCGCTCGTACTGCTCACCGGCGCGTCGGGATTGCCGAGGTCGCTGGCCGGCCGGGCAGGGGGCGCGGGGCTCATAGAAGCGTGCGCCCTCGTCTGCATGGCGACCGCCCTCCGCCTCGGGCCGGTGGCGGTCGCGACGGTGTTCGGTTCCCAGATCGGCACGATGGCGGTGCTGCTGGGCCTCCTGCTGCTGAGCGAGCGGCCCTCGCGGGTGAACCTCGGCGGGGTGGGTCTCACGTGCGTGGCAGCGACCCTCATCGCGTTCGGCTAGCTCGGAATTGCCCTTTGACTCCCGCCGGGCCCGGTGGTACTGTTCGCGAAAGTTCTCTCGGTGGACCGTGAGAAAAGTCCAGCAAAGAGAGCCAATTCTCGTGGTACAGAGGCTCTTCCGGGTGCGGTACGAAGGGGAGTACCGCGGCACTGCCAGACGCGACCGATTCGCAGTCGATTGCCAGAATGGCTGCGACGAACAGTCGTTTCGGTCGCTCAGTACACGAGCGCGCAACAGGGGGAGACGGACATGAAGCATCTGTGGTCGGCGAGGACGGGCGTCGTGCTCGCTCTCATCATTCTGGTGGCCGCGCTGGGGGTCTTCGATGACCGCCTGCGGCACCGCCTCTACGGACGGCGGCGCGTCCGCCAGCGCCAGCGCCTCAGGATCCGGTGCGACGGACACGGCCCTCTTCGGTCCTCTGGCCGGAGGCGAGGCGTCCGGCGACATCGACCAGCTCACCGTCGGCCTGCCGACCGGCGAGCCGGGAGCGATCAACCCGTGGACGGCGGCCTTCTTCGGCGTCAACGCCGGCCTCATCGATCTCAACCTCTGCGACCTGCTCGTGCGCACTGCCCCGGACGGGACCGTCACGCCGGCGCTCGCCAGCAAGTGGGAGTACGTCGACGACAGGACGCTCGTGTTCACGCTGCGCGAGGACGTCAAGTTCTGGGACGGCAAGCCTCTGACCTCCGCCGACGTCGTCTACAGTCTCAAGATGATGAGCGACCCGGCCATGTCCCAGGGCTGGCTCTTCGACTCCGTCAAGTCGATCACCGCCGACGGCCCCTACGGCGTCACGGTGAAGTTCACGCAGCCAGACGAACTCTTCTTCCAGGAGCTCGCCACCTTCGCGGCCGGCATCGTCGAGAAGGCGTGGGCGCAGAAGGTGGGCGTGGACAAGATCGGCACACCCGAGGTCGGCGTGATGGCCAGCGGCCCGTACATGTTCAAGTCGTGGACTCCGGGCCAGGAGATCGTGCTGGAGCGCAACCCCGACTACTGGGACGAGAACTTCCGCGGGCACGCCGCCACGGTGACGCTCAAGTTCCTCCCCGACTCCACGGCGCTGGCCCAGGCTCTGGACTCGGGTGAGGTCGACGCCGCGTGGGGAGTGCCCTCGGCCGTCGTGCCGCGTCTGCAGGACTCCTCCGCAGGCAAGCTGTACTTCGGCCCGTCCAGCCTGATGGCCAGTACGAACGTCATGCGGCCCGACGGTCCGCTCGCGGACGTCAACCTGCGTAAGGCGCTCATGATCTCGCTGGACCGTGAAGCGCTGGCCAAGGCGGTCTTCAACGGGTCCGGCAAGGCGAACTACACACTGCTCGTCCCCTACGTGTGGTATCCGGAGACGCAGTCCGAGTGGGAGTCGGCATACCAGCCGTTCACGAGCGACTTCGCCTACGATCTCGAGGCGGCGAAGAAGCTGGTCGCCGACAGCCAGTACGGCGGCGAGCCCATCACCATCATGATCCCCGCCGGGGACGCGACGCTGTCGGCGATGGCGCAGTACATGCAGGCCCAGGCGAAGCTCACCGGCCTGAACGTCGTCATCAAGCCGCTGCAGCCGATCCCGTTCGGCAACGCGCTGCAATCCAAGGACGCGAGGAAGGGCATCGACCTGATGCTGGCGGTCAACTGGATGGCGGCGCGCGATCCGCTCGAGGTGCAGGGATTCCTGCTCCTCAAGACCCCGTGGAACTACGCCGAGTACTACGATCCGCAGGTCATGGCGCTCCTCGAGAAGGCCAGGCACACACTGGACGTGAACGAGCGGACCAAGCTGCTGATCGAGGCGCAGGCCATCTACGAACCCGTGCAGGCGAACGTGTCGCTGGTGAACCTGGACGAGGTGAGCTACCTCAAGTCGGGGCTCGCGGGCATGTCCACGAGCTGGTACTACTTCTCCATTCCGGCGCTCGCCCTCATCGGGTCGGCGCAGTAAGCCGAGTCGAAGAGCGGGAGGATCCAGGTGTCGGCAGAGTCGGCCACGTGGCGGACCGTCGGGCGGGCGGCGTCGGCGCCCGTCCGCTGGCTCGGCGGCCTGCTCCTGACGATCCTCATCGCGTCGTTCGTGCTCTTCATGGCGCTGGCGGCCGCCCCAGGCGATCCGGTGATGACGCTGCTCGGAGGTCATCCCACGCCTGAGGCGGTCGCCGCCATGCGCGCGAAGCTCGGGATGGATCACTCCCTGATCGTGCAGTACTGGAACTGGCTCACGGGCGCGGTGAGGGGCCACTTCGGGACCTCGATCGTCTACCGCACCGAAGTGGCCACCGTGCTGGCCGGCCGCATCTGGACGACGTTGTTCCTCGTGGTGTACGCGGCCATCATCGTCGTCCTCGTCGGGGTGGGCCTGGGCATCCTGGGTGGCGCCTTCAAGCGGCTCGGGTCGGCGGTCGCGGCGATCATCGCGGTAGGTGTCGCGATCCCGGCCTTCGTCGCCGCGCTGTTCCTGGTCCAGATCTTCGCCCTCGGGCTCGGCTGGTTCCCGACGATGGGCGCCGGCACCGGCTTCTTCGGCCACCTGTGGCACATGACGCTGCCCGCGATCGCGCTCGCCATCGGAGCAGCGGCCTACATCGCCCAGATCACACGCGCGACGATCTTCGAAGAACAGTCGCGCGAGCATGTCGCGGCGGCTCGTGGCCGGGGCCTCGGGTCGATCGACGTGTTCCGCCGTCACGTGCTGCGCAACGCCGCCCTGCCGATCATGACCATCTCAGCCCTCACCGCCGCCGGCCTCATCGCCGGATCCGTCGTCGTCGAGTACGCCTTCGGCATCGGCGGCCTCGGGTCTCTTCTCGTGTCCAGCGTCGCCTCCAAGGACTATGCGGTCGTGGAGGCGATCACCTTGATCCTCCTGGTGGTGTTCGTGGTGACGCTCGCGCTCATCGACCTGCTGCAGGCCGTACTCGACCCGAGGACGCGCGCAGGGAGACAAGCGTCATGACTGTCGAGCTGGACCTGAAACGACCGAAGCTGGCGACGCGGTCGTGGCGCGGCGTGAAGCGGGATCCGCTGCTCATCCTGGCCGCGTGCGTCTGCGCGCTGATGGTTGTCGTTGTGCTCCTCGGTCCGCTGCTGGCTCCGTACCCGCCCGATCAGACGGACATCCTGGCCGCCAATCAGGGGGCGTCGAGCGCCCACTGGCTCGGCACCGACGGGCTCGGGCGCGACATCCTGTCGCGGCTGCTCTACGGCGCCCGACCCAGTCTCATCGCCGCGGGCCTGGTGGTCGTCTTCTCCACGATGCTCGGTACAGTGCTGGCGATCGTCGCGGCGTGGTACGGAGGGTGGGTGGACCGCTCGCTCATGCGCGTGTCGAACGTGCTCTTCGCGATCCCCAGCATCCTCCTGGCGATGGTCGGTGTGGCGATCGTCGGCGCAGGCATCGTCGCTCCCGTGATCGCTCTCTCCATCGCCTACTCACCGTACATCGCTCGCGTGGGCCGCTCGGTCGCGCTCCCCGAACGACGCAAGCCCTACGTGGAGGCGTGTCAGCTCGCGGGGTTCTCCAAGGCACGCATCTGGTTCTTCCATCTGCTGCCGAACATGCGCGGGATCCTCGTGGCCCAGTCCACCGTCGCGCTCGGGTTCGCGCTCATGGACCTCGCCGCGATCTCGTTCATCGGCCTGGGGGTCCAGCCTCCGTCTGCCGACTGGGGCGTGATGGTCTCGGAGGGGAGGTCCGCGCTTCTCAACGGTCAGCCGATGCAGGCGCTGACCGCGGGCACGGTGATCGTCGTCTGCGTCGTGGCGACGATGGTGCTCGGCGAGCGACTCACGGCGCGTGCGAAGGACGCCCTGTGAGCGCGAGCCCCGGACCACTGCTGAGGCTGGAGGGCCTGGAGGTCGACCTCCGGGTGCGCGACGGCATGCGGCCCGTGCTTCGCGACGTCTCGTTGAGTGTGGCTCCCGGCGAGTCGCTCGGGCTGGTCGGAGAGTCGGGGTCGGGCAAGTCGATGACCATCCGCACGATCATGCGGCTGCTGCCCGACGGCGCCCGGGTCACGGGGGAGGTCGTGTTCGACGGCAAGCCGGTCTACAGGCTGGACCGGAAGGGGCTGCGCCGGTACCGCGCGGCGGACGTCGCCATGATCCACCAGCATCCCATGCAGAGCATCAACCCGATGCGCACGATCGGCGACTACCTCACCGAGGCATTGATCCGGGTCTTGAAGCTACCCCGGGAGATGGCGGTCGCGGCAGCGGTGGCGCAACTGCGGGAGGTCGGGATCGAGGATGCGGCGCGCCGGATGCGCCAGTACCCGCACCAGCTGTCGGGTGGGCTCCTGCAGCGCGTCACGATCGCTGCCGCCCTGCTCGCGCGACCGCGGCTGCTGCTGGCCGACGAGCCGTCCACAGCGCTGGACGTGACGACGCAGGAGGAGGTCATGGCCATCCTCGACGAGCAGCGCCGGGAGCGAGGTCTGGCCATGATCTTCGTGAGCCACGACCTCGATCTGGCGGCCGCGGTCACGGATCGCATCTCGGTCATGTATGCCGGGACGATCGTGGAGAACGCCCCATCGGGGGACCTCCATCGGGAGGCGCTGCACCCGTACACCATCGCGCTGCTGTGCGCCCGGCCGCAGACGACCCGGGTCGAGCGGCTCTGCGTGATACCCGGCCGGCCCGTCGGAGCGCACGAGGCCGGCCTCGGCTGCGTGTTCGCCGGGCGTTGCGGCTTCGCGCAGGAGCCCTGCATGTCGACCCGTCCCGAGCTCCGCGCGTTCGACGACCGCATGATCGCCTGCCACCGGGTGGAGGAGCTTCAGAGCATCGCAGGCTACCGTGAGCGGACGAGCGCATGAGCGAGCTCCTGCGCGTCGAGAGCCTTCGCAAGGTCTACAGGGTGAAGTCGGCCGGGGCGGGCGTCGAGGAGCTCGTCGCGGTCGACGACGTCAGCTTCGCCGTGCCCGCCAAGGGCTCGCTCGCGATCGTGGGCGAGTCCGGGTCGGGCAAGACCACCGTGGCCCGCATCATCGCCGGCCTCGAGGCCGCGACCTCAGGCACTGTGCTGTTCGAAGGGGCGCCGCGCCTCGGTGGGCGCCTGAGCGCCAAGGAGCGCAAGCGCCAGGCGGGTCAGGCGCAGATGGTCTTCCAGGATCCCTATGCTTCGCTCGACCCGCATCAGACCGTGGCGGCGGCGATCGAGGAGGTCCTGCGCCGCCACTTCCGTCTCAGCAGGACCGAGTCCCGGCAGCGGGTCCTGGACGTGCTCGAGCAGGTGGGTCTGGACCCGCGTCACGCCAAGGCGCTGCCCCGGAATCTCTCAGGGGGGCAGCGCCAGCGCGTCGCGATCGCCAGAGCTCTGGCCGTGAGCCCGCGACTCCTGATCCTCGACGAGGCGGTCGCGGCGCTCGACGTCAGCGTCCAGGCGCAGGTGATCAACATGCTCGCCGACCTCAGGGCATCACTCGACATCGCCTTCCTCTTCATCTCGCACGATCTGGGCGTGGTCCGGCAGGTGAGCGAGGAGTGCATCGTCATGCACCGTGGACGGGTCGTGGAGGCCGGTTCGACCGACGACGTGCTGGTCGACCCGCGGGAGGCGTACACGCGAGCCTTGCTCTCCGCTATCCCGGCCCCCGGGTGGACGCCGAGCCGCCGGCGCGGCGTCCCGGCCCCGGGGTAGAGGCGGCCACCAGCGTCCTTCCGGCCGGTCGGCGCCGGCGCAGAGAGTCACGTCGATGATTTCAGTCAATCGAGAGAAACTACCTGCAGAGAGGTAGAGAGGAGAGCAGCAATGGCCTACCGGTACACGTCAGACGGCACGAAGTACGGCAAGTACGTCGTGAAGGACCCGAACATCGTCCTCGGCATCGCCGGCGACGACCACGAGCGGCCCCACCACGACTTCGGCGCCGAGAACTTCATCAAGGGCATCACCTGCCCCGACCAGGTCTACTTCGACGGGGAGATCGTGAAGGAGCGCGGCATCGAGATCGCCAAGCCTCACCTGGTCGAGATCGGGTGGACGTGGGAGATCCCGGATCCCAACCCCCACGTCCTGGCGCACACGCACCCGTTCGACGAGTTCGTGCTGTTCATCGGGTCCAACACCCAGGACCTGCAGGACTTCGGCGGCGAGGTCGAGTTCACCATCGGCGAGGGCGAGGACGCGGAGGTCCACGTCATCGACACCACCTGCGCGCTCTACTTCCCCGCGGGTCTGCCGCACGGTCCCATCGTCTACAAGCGCGTGGACAAGCCCCACATCATGATCGTGATGGGCCTGGAGACCGATGACTACTATTGAGCCGGCCGGGGAGCGCTCGACCAGGGACACCTCTGCGACGCGCGCCGCGGTGCTCGAGCAGCTGAGCGAGTACTGGTCATCGCTGCCGAGGCTGAGCGCGGCCGATCCGGAGACCCTCGCCTTCTCGCGGGCGTTCATCGCCGACGACTACGTCGTGCGCTTCGGCGACATGCCTCTCGAGGCCGAGGGCGACGAGATGCTCCAGGGCATCGCTGCGGAGAACGACGGCAAGTGGGTCACCCATGTCGAGCCGCGCCATGTGATCGTGGACGTGGAGCAGGGCCGGGCGGCGGCCTACTTCCCGAGACACTCCTGGACCCGCGTAGCGACAGAGTCCTGCGCGAGATGAGCTACTTCAGCCATATGGAGTTCACGTTCGCGGGTGGCCGGCTCAAGCTGCACCGGGAGCACCTGGTCGAGGTGCCGGCCAAGTTCAGGAGCGACGTGCGCCCGGGGCCCGACGATGAGGGGAGCGCGTGATGGCGACCAGTGTGGGTCAGGGCAAGTACGGCAGGTACATCATCGAGGATCCGAAGCTCGTCAAGGACATGCTGTTCCACGACCTCAGCAAGCCCAGCGGATTCACGTACCCCGACGAGGTCTACATCGACGCAGAACTGTGCCCGGAGGCCGGCGCGTGGGTGGACATGAACTGGATCTGGGAGAAGACGAATCCGCGAGAGCTGCCCGAGTTGCACCGGCACCCGTTCGCCGAGATCGTCCTCCTGATCGGCTCCAACCCGAAGGACCTGCGCGACCTCGGCGGCGAGCTCTCCTGGGGCATGGGCGAGGGCGACGACGCGGAGACGTTCACGCTCACGAAGACGACGGCGATCTACGTGCCGGCGAACCTGCCGCACGCGCCGCTCATCTTCGAGCGTGTGGACAGGCCGATCCTCAACGTGGCGATCGGCCTCGGCACAGGGGACTACACCTGAGGCGGTCTCAGCGAGCGATCGCGACCGGTGAACGGCAGCTCAACAACCTGAGGAGTCGACTGATGGATCAGGGCAAGTACGGCAAGTACATCATCGAGAACCCGAAGTTCGTCGAGGACCTTCCCTTCCACGACTTCAGTAACGTGCGTGGGTTCACCTTTCCGGACGAGGTCTACATCGACGAGGACCTCTGCCCGGAGGCCAACTCGTGGCTCGACATCGTCTGGATCTGGGACCAGACCAACCCGAGAGAACTGCCGCCGCTGCACCGGCACCCGTTCGCCGAGATCGTCCTCCTGATCGGCTCCAACCCGCAGGACCTGCGCGACCTCGGCGGCGAGATCTCCTGGGGCATGGGCGAGGGCGACGACGCGGAGACGTTCACGCTCACGAAGACGACGGCGATCTACGTGCCGGCGGACCTGCCGCACGCGCCGCTCATCTACAACCGCGTGGACCGGCCGATCCTCAACATCGCCATCGGTCTGAACACCGGCGACTACGCCTGACATGCTCACTACAGGCAACGACGGCTTGCTGGAAGCCATCATCGACATCCGCGAGGAGGATGCCCTCGAGATCGTCGACTCCCTGCTGCAGGGAGGGGCCGATCCGGCGATGGTCATCGAGACGTGTCGCGAGGCCATGGCCGTGATCGGCCGGCGCTTCGAGTCGGGCGACGCCTTCATACCCGAGCTGATCATGGCCGGCGAGATCATGAGCGGCATCTCGGCGAAGGTGAAGCCGCACCTGCGCGCCGGAGGCTCGGCTGCCGCTGGAAGAGGTTGCGTCGTGCTCGGCACGGTCAAGGGCGACATCCACGACATCGGTAAGGACATCGTCGGGAGCCTGCTTGAGGCGTCGGGCTTCCAGGTCGTCGACCTGGGCGTGGATGTCCCGGCGGAGAGCGTCGTGGCCGCCGTCCGCGACAACGGTGAGTGCATCGTGGCGCTCAGTTGCCTGCTCACCACGGGCTTCGACTCCATGAAGACCACGATCGAGGCGCTCGACCGAGCGGGCCTCCGCGCTCAGGCGCGGATCATGGTCGGAGGAGCGCCGATCACGGCACAGGTGTGCGACTACGCTTGCGCGGACGCCTGGGGGGCAGACGCCGCGACGGCCCTCCGTCTGGCCGACCAGTGGACCGCAGGAGGTGTGACGTGAGCGAGCCGATCACGGGGCCGCAGGCGACGCCGGACATCTTCGATGGCTGGGACCGGCTCGACTGGCGAGAGCGCAGAGAGCGCCGCCTCGCGCGCTGGCTGGATCCGGCTGGATGTGGCGTTCGTGGACGAGGACGTGCGCTCCGCCTATCGCGAGCGCGTGCAGAACATCATCGACGCGATCGAGTTGAAGATGCCGGCGCGAGTCCCCCTCGTCCCGCAGATGGGTCTGTACGTCGCGAAGTACGGCGGACTCACGGTCAGGGAGTCCATGTACGACCACGAGAAGCTCGCAAGGGCGTGGGACCGGTACCACACGGACTTCCTCCCGGACGTACAGGCCGACCCGCTGCTGCCTGGGCTCCCGCTGGAATTGTTGGGCGCGCGATTCGTGTCGTGGCCCGGGCACGGCGTCGAGGACGACGACCCGTGGCAGTACGTCGAGGCCGAGTACATGGCGGCAGACGAGTATGACGACCTCATGGCCGATCCCTCCGCGTACTTCATGCGGTCGCTGTTGCCGCGGCTCGCCGACGCGTTCGCGCCGCTCGCGGCACTCCAGCCGTTCACCGACACTCTCGAGGCGGTGGCCCTTCCGTTCACCATCCTGCCCTTCGGGGAGCCTGACGTCGTCGAGGGTCTCAGGCGTCTTGCGGCTGCGGCGGCCGCGACCTCCGAGTACCTGGAGACCGTGAATACCATGTGTGGCGACGTCACCGCACGCCTCGGCCTGCCCACGTTCTCCTCCGCCATGGTCAAGGCGCCCTACGACGTGCTGGCCGACACCCTGCGCGGGACGCGCGGCATCGTGAGGGACCGCTTCCGGCAGCCGGACAAGATCCTCGCCGCCGCCGAGCGGTTCGTGCCGCTGCAGATCGACGCCGCGCGGCGCCAGTCGGTGTCCTCGGACTCGCCGCTCGTCTTCATCCCGCTGCACAAGGGGGCCGACGGCTTCATGTCGGACGCGGACTTCCGAACGTTCTACTGGCCCACGCTCAAGGCGGTGCTCAGAGGTCTCGTGGCAGAGGGGCTGGTCCCCATGCTGTTCGCTGAAGGCGGCTACAACGAGCGCCTGCCCGTGATCGCAGACGCTGATCTTCCGCCGGGAAGCGTGATCTGGTGGTTCGACGCCACCGACATGGAAGCGGCTCGGAGCGAACTCGCCGGCTACGCGTGCATCTGCGGGAATGTCCCAGGCGCTTTGCTCGCAGTGGGGACGGCGTCACAGGTCGAGGAGTACGTGAGCGAACTCCTCGACGCCGTTGCGCCCGAAGGGGGCTTCATCCTCGGCACGGGGGCGGTGATCGACGATGCCAGGCCCGAGACGCTGAGGGCCATGCTGGAGACGGGTCGCGCCTGGCGGGGATGATGCGTCGACGGCGCTCGGTTTGTCTTTGCCGCCATTTGCTCTACTCTGAAAGCTGACTACACGCTTTCGGGGGACACCGGGCCCGCGGATCGCATTACGTGGATCTACCCGGAATCTCGTCCCCAGGAGACCGGAGTAGCCCCCCCTTACCAGCGCTCCACCCCCCGTCATCGCCGCACGCACTCGCCGCGCACCGCGCGGTCGATCGAGCTGCGGCCACCGCTCGAGAAAGCGTCCACGCATGAAGATCCGACTGATCGAACCCGCTCCCGCCCACCTGCACATGTGGTCGTACACGTTCCTGCCGCGCCTGGGTCTGCCGCTGATCGGCGCGGGCCTCGTGGCTGCCGGCCACGACGTGGTCATCTACTGCCCGCAGTTCTCGCCCATCGACTGGGACGACCTGCTGACGGCGGACCTGGTGGGCATCTCGATGACCACCTCGACGGCGCCGGCGGGCTACGAGATCGCCGCGCGCGTGCGTGAGCACGGCCTGCCCACCATCGTCGGCGGGTCGCACGTGACCTTCATGGCCGATGAGGCTCTCGAGCATGCCGACTACGTGGCGCGCGGCGAGGGCGGCGACGTCCTCATGCTCGAGCTGATCGACGCGCTGGAGGGCCGGCGCGAGCTGGACAGCATCGCCGGCCTCTCGTTCTCGCGGGCCGGAGAGGCCGTCCACAATCCGGACGCGGGAGGCATGCCAGGACCTCGACACGCTGCCGGTGCCCGACCTCACGCTCATCGCCGGCTCCTCGGAGAAGAACGGCACCACCCCGATCATGACCAGCTGGGGCTGCCCGTTCGCCTGCAACTTCTGCTCGGTCACCGCCATGTTCGGGCGCAAGTACCGCTATCGCAGTCCCGAGCACATCGTGGCGGAGATCGAGGCCAAGCAGCCGACGTCCATCATCTTCTACGACGACAACTTCGCCGCCGACAAGCGGCGCCTCAAGACCCTCCTGCGCATGATGATCGCCGGCGGGCACACGATCCCCTGGTCGGCGCAGGTGCGCACGGACGTGGCCGCCGACCCCGAGCTCCTCGAGCTCATGCGCGACTCGGGCTGCGAACGCGTCGCGCTCGGCCTCGAGTCGGTGAGCCAGGAGACCCTCGACGGCTTCGACAAGTCGCAGAGCGTGGACGACATCGTCCGCGCCCTCGGCACGCTGCGCAGCTACGGCATCAAGACCCACGGCATGTTCGTGCTCGGCGCCGACAGCGACACCGTCGAGACCATCCGCGAGACCGCCCGCTTCGCGCGCGAGCACGACATCAGCACGCTGATGCTGAACATCCTGACTCCGCTGCCGGGCACGCCGCTCTTCGACGAGCTCGACGCCAAGGGCCGCATCTTCGACCGCCACTGGGACCTCTTCGACGCCCAGCACGTGGTCTTCAGGCCGCTGCACATGACGCCCCAGAAGCTGCAGGCGGAGGTCTGGAACGCCTACGCGCGCTTCTACTCGTTCCGCCAGTGGCTCAAGTACCTGGCCACGTTCCGCTACGGCACGATGGCGCTGTACAGCTGGTACTGGGTCTTCCTGCGGCGCTGGCGCAGGGAGCGAGGCAACCGCGAGTACCTGGAGATGCTACGGCAGCTGCGTCCCACCGGCAGCGTCCCCGCGACCGTTGACGATCACGGGTGACGCCGGGTCGTGAGCTTCAGGAACGAGGCGGGGTGGTGCGGTCGCGGTCGTGCGCGAAGCAGAAGTGCGCGGGGTTGTAGGCCGAGAGCACGGTGTTGCAGCCCCAGGCCTCGCAGACGCGGCCACTTCCGTAGGACTTGATGCGGTCGCTTCGCCGGCCGGTGTCGGGGAGGATGAATCCTCCTGCGATGCGGGACTTCACGAGAAGGATGGAACGAGGCAGAGACAGTCCATGCGGACCCTTCCGTAGACTGTATAATTCTACGTTTTTTCTCGTAGGATAGCGAGCCCCATGAGACGAGAGAGGTGACCCCGATGACCACGATCAGCGAGATCGCGCCGGACGTGTTCAGCATCTGCACCTACATCGAGCAGGCCGACCTGCAGTTCCGCCAGTTCCTGATCCGCGACGAAGAGCCGCTGCTCTACCACACGGGCACGCGCCGCATGTTCGAGCGGGTGCGCGACGCCGTCGGACAGGTCATCGACCCGACCACGGTGCGCTGGGTCGCCTTCAGCCACTTCGAGGCCGACGAGTGCGGGTCGCTCAACTTCTGGCTGCAGGAGGCGCGGGACGCGAAGGCGGCGTGCAGCAGCAACGGCGCGCTGGTGAGCGTGGGCGACTACGCGTTCGCCAAGGTGCGGCAACTCGCCGACGGGGAGACGTTCTCCACCGGTTCGCACACCCTGCGGTTCCTCGCCACGCCACACCTGCCGCACGGGTGGGACGCCGGCCACCTCTACGACGAGACGGCCGGCGTGCTCTTCTGCTCCGACCTCCTGCACCAGGTCGGGGACGTCCCCGCGACCGACGCGGAGAGCCGGGTGCCGGCGATGCGCGCGATGCTGGAGGGCGCTCGCGGCACGCCGATGGACTGGTACGTGCCGTGGACGCCCCAGTCCAGGTCGCGGATCGAGCGGCTGGCCGCGCTGCAGCCGCGGGTGTGCGCGACCATGCACGGCTCCGCCTACACGGGAGACGGCCGGGCGGAGCTCCTCGCGATGGCGGACATGCTCGAGGAAGTCTACGGCGGAGCGTCGCCGGAGGCGTGAGCAGAGAGCGGCGCCTCAGGCCCGCGTCGACGGCTCACCGCAGACGAGGTTGTCGAGTCGTGCTTCAATTGCAGGGTCGAGGAGGTGCGAAGCGACACTCCTCGTGGAGTCCAGGCCGGGCGGCGGCGCCATCGTTCGTCTAGACTGGTGTCTGAGCCCCCAGCAGTCGGCTGGGGCCTAGCCGGTGACGGCACGAGATCCGGAGGGACGTCTTTGAAGGTCCGCCTTATCGAACCCGCGCCGCCCAGCGTCAACATCCTGTCCTACGGCTTCTATCCTCGCCTCGGCCTGCCCCTCATCGGCGCGGCCCTCAAGGCGGCAGGCCACGACGTGCTCATCTACTGCCCGCAAGCGGCGCCGATGGATGTCGCCGACGTCGCCTCTGCCGACCTGGTCGGCATCTCCACCACGACGTCGACGGCGCCTTCCGCCTACGCTCTGGCGGACGAGCTTCGGGCCGCCGGTCTTCCCGTCATCATCGGCGGCCCTCATCCCACGTTCGTGCCGGACGACGCCATGCCGCACGCGGACTACCTGGCGCGCGGTGAGGGCGGTGACGCGCTCATGCTGGAGCTCATCGAGGCGCTCAGCGGGGACCGCGCGCTCGAGAGCATCCGGGGGCTGTCCTACTGGGAAGACGGCTCCCCGCGGCACAACGAAGTGCGCGAACGCTGCGCCGACCTCGATACGTTGCCGGTTCCCGACCTGTCGCTCATCGTGGGCGCCGAACGCATCTGGGACACGCCGATCATGACGAGCCTCGGGTGCCCCTTCGACTGCACCTTCTGCACCGTGACGATGATGTTCGGCCGCGCCTACCGGCGTCGCAGCCCCGAGAGCGTGGTCGCGGAACTCGAGGCGAAGAAGCCCAAGTCGGTCTTCTTCTACGACGACAACTTCGCCGCCGACAAGAAGCGGCTGAAGACCATCTTGCAGATGATGATCGACCGGGGCATCACGCCGAAGTGGCAGGCCCAGGTGCGCACGGACGTGGCGCGCGACGACGAACTCCTCGACCTCATGCGGCGCTCGGGCTGTCACCGGCTGGCGCTCGGCTTCGAGTCGATCAGCCAGACGACCCTGGACGGGTACGGCAAGTCACAGACGATCGAGGACATCACGAACGCGATCACCGCCCTGCACCGGCACGGCATCAGGGTCCACGGCATGTTCGTGGTGGGAGCCGACAACGACACCGCCAGGACGGCGGGCGACACGGTGGACTTCGCCCACAAGTACGACATCGACTCGCTCATGCTGAACGTCCTGACGCCCGGCCTCGGCACCAAGCAGTACGAGATGATGAACGCCGGCGAGCGCGTCTTCGAGCACGGCTGGCAGTACTACGACGGCCAGCACGTGATCTTCGTGCCCGAGAGGATGACGCCGCTGGAGCTGCAGAACTCCGTCATCGAGGGCTACCGGCGCTTCTACTCCCTACGGCGCTCGGCGCGGCTCCTCGTGCGTCTGCGCATGGGTCGCCTGCTGGAGCACCTCTGGGGCGTGCTGTTCATCCACCGCTGGCGCAAGGACAAGGGGAACCGCGCCTACATCGAAGGGCTGGCGCGGCGCTCGAGGACCCCCGCCGCGCAGCCGCGCCGCAGCCGCTCAGTCGAGCCGCGGCTGCTCAGTCGAGGTAGTCGCGCAGGCACTGCGCGTCGTTGTTGATGCGCAGTCGCGCAAGGGTGCGCGACTCGATCTGGCGGATGCGCTCGCGGGTGACGCCGAACACCTGGCCGACCTCCTCGAGCGTCCGCGGCCGGCCGTCGTCGAGCCCGAACCGCAGGCACAGCACGCGCCGTTCGCGGTGTGAGAGCCCGTGGAGCACCGTGAGGATCTCCTCGCGCCTCACCACGTCGGCGACCTCTTCCACCGGCGCCGCCGCGTGTCTGTCCTCGACGAAGTCGCCGAGCTGCGAGTCGCCCTCCTCGCCGATCGCCTGCTGCAGGCTCGCCGGCTCCTTGCCCATCCCCTGGATGTCGCGCGCCTTCGCGACGCTGATCCCCATCTCCGCGGCGATCTCCTCGAGGTTGGGCTCGCGCCCCTTCTCCTGCACCAGCATCCGCTGCACGCGGATGTAGGTCTGCAGCTTGTCGGCCATGTGCACGGGCACGCGGATGGTGCGGGACTGGTCGGCCAGGGACCGCGTCACCGCCTGGCGGATCCACCAGGTGGCGTAGGTGCTGAACCTGAAGCCGCGCCGGTAGTCGAACTTGTCTACGGCGCGCATGAGGCCCAGGTTCCCCTCCTGGATGAGGTCGAGCAGCGGCATGCCCCGGCCGACGTGGCGGCGGGCGATGCTGATGACGAGGCGCAGGTTGGACTCGATGAGCTTGCTCCGGGCGGCCTCGTCGCCGCGCTCGGCGCGTCGCGCCAGGGCGACCTCCTGCACGTCCGTGAGGAGGGGCGTCTTGCCGAGTTGCTGGAAGTAGACGCGCACCGGATCGGACGAGATGCCCCCGAGCATCGGGTCGCGCCGGCGCGGGGAGGGCTCCTCGCCGGCGTCGGCGGCCTCGGCCACCGGCGCGTCGTCCTCGACGATCTCGACGCCCATGTCGGCGAGGTAGTGGAGCAGTTCCTCGAGCTGCACCGCGCTCACCTCGACGTCGGCCAGCGCAATGACCACGGCGCTGCTGCTCAGGCAGCCCAGCTCGCGACCCTCTTCGAGGAGAGCGACGACCTCGGGGCGGCGGATGAGGCGTGCCTGGGAGGCGTCGGTCTCGTCCGCGGGAACCGTAGTGGCCACGTGCACTCCTGCCTTCGACCCGCGCCCGGGCGATGGGGACGGCACGTACCTGAGCAGCCGGGGCGCCGGCAACCGCGGCTCGCGGCGGGCGACGCGGGCGCCGGGGTCAGACACGGAGGTCGACGTCGGGCGACGTGCGGAGCGAGGACGTCAGTGTAGCAGGCGTGGCATCCGGGCGTCAGGGGCGCAAGTGTGCTATACTGCCGCAGACGGGTCGATCCGGCCCGCGGAATTGCGACGTGACACACCGCACTTCAATGCGGTTGTCACGTCTTTTTTTGCCCTATTGGGGCGAAGGGATTTGATCAGAAATGGCTACAGGTAAAGTGAAGTGGTTCAACGCAGGCAAGGGCTTCGGATTCATCGAGCAGGCTGACGGCGAGGACCTCTTCGTCCACTTCTCCGAGATCCAGAGCGAGGGCTTCAAGTCCCTCGAGGACGGCCAGTCCGTCTCGTTCGACGTGGGCACCGGCAAGAACAACAAGCCCCAGGCGACGAACGTGAAGGTGCTGTCGTAACCCGACGGCATACTGCGTGATCTTGAGACCGGGCGGCTCGGTGAGCCGCCCGGTCTTTCTGCTTCTTGGCCCCGGCCGCGGGCTGCGTCGACGCCGTCTGGTTGCCGCCCGGCTCGTTGCGGGGAGAGTCACGGCGGACCGACTGGTGACTTCGCGAGGAGGACCGCATGCTGGACGAGACCGTCGAGGTCGAGACGCCGGAAGGCGTCGCGAACTCCTATCTGGCGCGGCCGGACGCCGAGCCTCACCCCGGGGTGCTCTTCATTCCGGATGCCTACGGGCTCCGGCCGGCGATCGAGCAGATGGTCGACCGCATCGCGGCCGCCGGGTACGTCGTGCTGGCGCCGAACGTGTTCTACCGCGCCGGCCGGACACCGGTCGAGGACCTGCTCGGTCCACTCGACCGGGAGCGCCCGGCCGATGCGTTCCGCACCGTCCTGCCGCTGATCCGGCAACTCACGCCCGCGCGGACGGCCGCCGACGGCGCCGCGTACCTCGAGTACCTCGGCCGCGTCGCGGCGCCGGGGAAGGTCGCAGTCACCGGCTACTGCATGGGTGGGCGGCTTGCCTGGCGCATCGCCGCCACCCGGCCGGAGCGTGTCGCGGCGCTGGCCGCCTTCCACACGGCCGGTCTCGTGGGCGACGACGCCGACAGCCCCTTCCGGTCGGCCGGCAGGCTTGGGCCGGTAGAAGCGTACTTCGGCTTCGCCGATGAGGACCCCGGGATGACGCCCGAGCAGCTCGAGACACTGGAGCAGGCGCTGGACGCCGCCGGCGTGCGGTACGTCGCGGAGGTCTATGCGGGCGCGCACCACGGCTACGCGGTCCCGGACGCGGCGGCCTACGACGAGGCCGCCGCGGAACGTCACTATGGTGAGCTGGCCGCTCTGCTCGGGCGGACCATCGGGTAGAGGAACGAGAACGGCATGGCGACGACCGCCGATCGGGACGCCACGGCGTCCGCGCTGCGCGAGGCGGGCTGCGTGGCGGCCGACGAGGAGGCGCGCGAGCTCATCGCGGCCGCGCGCGGCGACGCGGCGCGGCTGCGGCAACTCGTCGCGCGGCGGACGGCCGGCGAGCCGCTCGCGTGGCTCACCGGCCACGTCACGTTCTGCGGCGAGACCATCGCCGTGCCGGCCGGCGTGTTCGTGCCGCGCGCGCAGACGGAGGAGCTCGCGCGCGAGGCGGCGCGCAGGCTGCCCGAGCGCGGTCTGGCCGTGGATCTGTGCACGGGATCAGGCGCCGTGGCCGCAGTCATTGCTCGCCGGCGCCCGACCGCTCGCGTGCTGGCGACGGACGTGGATCCGCGCGCCGTCGCCGCCGCTGAGGCGAACGGCGTGGAGGCCTACGAGGGAGACATGGCCGCGGGCCTGCCGCCCGGCATCGCCGGGCGGGCATCCGTGGTCACGGCCGTCGTCCCCTACGTGCCGACGGCCGAGCTCCGGCTGCTCGCGCGCGACGTGCTGGCCTACGAGCCTCGTCGCGCGCTCGACGGCGGCCCGGACGGCACGCTGCTCCTCGTCCGGGCGGCGCAGGCCGCGGCGCCGCTCCTGCGCCGCGGCGGCTCGCTGCTGCTCGAGCTCGGCGGCGACCAGGCCGAGCGCCTGCGGCCGGTGCTCGCCGGCCTGGGCTTCCGGGACCTCGAAGTCGCACGTGACGAGGACGGCGACGTGCGCGCCGTCTACGCGCGCCGCTAGCCGGCCGCCGCTGCGTCCTCGCCGTCGGACCCCGCCGGGCCGGGCCCGCCCGCCTCACGTGACGCGCGGTTCAGCTCCCGGACCACCGCGTCCGGCGGCTCCTGCACGTTGAACTCGAACTTGGTCGTCAGGATGAGGGTGTCGCTGTACTCCGTGTCGGTCCCGACGCCGGGGCGGCCGAAGTGCTTCTGTTCGCGCACCGCGATGACGTACCGCGGGTCGATGTAGACCGGCGTCCCGCCGGCGTCGCTGAACTCGATGAGCATGGCGCTCCTTCCTCCGCTGTTGAGCACACTCCCCACTGTTCCCGGCTTCCTGCGAGAGATGCCGACCGCAAAGGGAGGCTGCGGGCGTCCCGCTGCGCCGGAAGCCCTCTCCCCCCAATCGGGTGAGGCGGAAGCGTTGTGTCCCGCATATGCTGCAAGCGTCGGATGCTCGCCTGCGTCGCCGTGCGCGAGGAGGACCCATGAGGAAGCACTTCTGGACCAGGACAGGCGTCTCGCTGCTGTTGACGATCCTGTTCGTGCTGGCCGTCTCGAGCTCGGCGAGTGCGTGGACGGCGACCGGACTGAAGGCCGTCTCCAGTTCGGGAGACCAGTTCTACAACTACGACTTCATCAGCAAGAGCGTTTCGACGGCGGGCGTCGACTGGCCGGTCACCCTCATCTTCACCGGCAACGCCTCGGTCTCCAAGATCAAGAGCGCGTACCGCACCCGGGGATGGAGCAACCCCTTCGCCAGCACCATGTACGGCTACGCGAACGACGGCTCCGGGTTCCTCTTCGCCTCGGACGCCGGCGTCAAGACCTTCGCCAGCAAGTCGCCGCACCTGCGCCTCTATGCGCCCGGCGGGCGGATGTACAACAGCACCTGGGGCTACTACGTCATCGCGACCACGCACTACGACAACGCGGAGCTTTCGAAGCCCCCCACACAGTGGTTCGGGATGAGCGAGGACGCGGCGACGGCCGCGGTCCAGACGGCGATCAAGGCTTGGGGCGCGAGCAGCGTCCTCCTCAACTCTGTGGCGTTGGACAACGCCAAGTACGGCGAGGACGTTGGCCCCAGCGGCGAGCGTCACCGGTGGCAGTGCGACGGGATGGCGACGCTGATCCGGGTCCCCTGAGGCGGAGGGCGGGGGAAGGGCCGCCCGCCCTGCGGGGTGGGCGGCCCGTGCAAAGACCGGCTGCGCGCCGTCAGGCGGCGAGCAGCCGGTCGAAGAACGACCGGTAGCGGGTGAGGGCAGAGGAGGGCGCATGGCGCAGGTCCTGCTGTTCCATCACGCACAGGGTCAGACGGAAGGCTTCCACGCCTTCGCCGAGGAACTCCGGAAGGCCGGCCACACGGTGCACACGCCGGACCTGTTCGAGGGACGCACCTTCGGCTCGATCGACGACGGCATGGCGTTTGTCCACGAGCTCGGGTTCGAGGAGATCATGGCGCGCGGCAGGCGGGCCGCCGAGGAGTTGCCGGATGGCCTCGTGTACGCCGGCTTCTCGCTCGGGGTCGTGCCGGCGCAGATGCTCGCGCAGACGCGGCCGGGCGCGCGAGGAGCCCTGCTCATGTACTCGTGCGTGCCGGCGTCCGAGTTCGGGGCGGAGTGGCCGGCGGACGTGCCGGTGCAGATCCACGGCATGGACGCCGACCCGTACTTCGTGGGCGAGGGCGACGTGGAGGCCGCGCGCGAGATCGTCGCCTCGGCGCCGCGCGCGGAGCTCTTCCTCTACCCCGGCGACCAGCACTACTTCGCCGACAGCAGCCTGCCCTCGTACGATCCGGAGGCAGCGGCCCTGCTGCTGGGTCGCGTCCTCATCTTCCTCCTCGCCGTCTGACGGGCCGGTTGCTCCGGTCGAGCGCCGCGGACGCAGGTCAGTGGTTGTAGACCTCGGGCCCCAGCATGGTCACCCAGTTGTCGGCCAGCACCTGCTGCGCCTCCTCGGTCCTGTCCACGCCCAGGATGACGATCGCGTTGCCGTCGATGTGGCCCAGGTGGGGGTAGAGGTAGTGCACGTTGATGCCGGCGGCCTTGAGCGGCTTGAGCACGGCGCTCACGCTGCCCGGGTGGTCGGGGATCTCGACGGCGAGCACGTCGATCTCCTTGGGGTCGTAGCCGCCGCCGGTGAGGATGTTCCTGGCCTTCTCGTGGTCGTCGACCACGAACCGCACCGTGCTGATGTCGGACGTGTCGGCCACCGAGATGGCGCGGATGTTGACGCCCTCGCGGCCGAGGAGCTCGCTGACGGTGGCGAAGGCGCCGGGGACGTTGGAGAGGCTCACGGAGAGTTGCTTGATGGACATCAGCTCTGGTCCTTTGCGTACTCGTAGCCCATGGCGAGGGCCTGCTTGTTGAGGTCGAGGAGCCTGGCCCTGCCCTTGCCCAGGATCTCGGCGAGGTTCTCCAGCATGGCGTCGTAGGAGATCATGTCGCTGGCCCTGACGAGGGCGCCGAGCATGATCATGTTGGCGACCTTCATGGAGCCGAGCTCGCCGGCCAGCTCGCTCATGGGGACGGCGAGGATCTCGATGTCGCCGCGCGCCGACTCGGTGTGCACGAGCGTGGAGTTGGCGCACAGGAGGCCGCCCGACTGGAGGGCGCCCTGGAACCTGACGAACGAGGGCTGGTTCATGGCGACCACGACCTCGGGCGTGGAGGCGACGGGGGAGGCGATCTCCTCGTCGGAGACGGCGACGGCGCAGTTGGCCGTGCCGCCGCGCACCTCCACGCCGTAGCTGGGCAGGTAGGTGACGTGCTTGCCCTCGAGCATGGCGGCTGTGGCCAGGGTGGCGCCGAGCGAGAGCACGCCCTGCCCGCCGGACCCGGAGATGATGGTCTTGACCAGCATCAGGCCTTCACCTCCTTGAACACGCCCAGTGGGAAGTGCGCGAGCATGACGTCGTCGATCCAGGTGCAGGCCTCGACGGTGCCCATCTTCCAGTTGACCGGGCAGGGGGAGAGGATCTCGACCAGCGAGAAGCCGCGGCCCTCGAGCTGGCAGCTGGAACGCCTTGGCGATGGCCTTCTTGGCCTTGACCACCGCGGCCGGCTTGTTGACGGCCACGCGCTCCAGGTAGGCGGCGCCGTCGAGCTGCGCGAAGACCTCGCAGACGCGTATGGGGTGGCCGGCGAGGGCGGCGTCGCGGCCCGTCGGCGTGGTGGTCGTCACCTGGTCCCGCGATGGTGGTGGGCGCCATCTGGCCGCCGGTCATGCCGTACACGCCGTTGTTGACGAAGATGACGGTGATGTTCTCGCCGCGGTTGGCGGCGTGGAGCCCTTCGGCGGTGCCGATGGCGGCCAGGTCGCCGTCGCCCTGGTACGAGAACACCAGTGTTCTGCGGCCGCACGCGCTTGATGCCGGTGGCCACCGCGGCGCCGCGGCCGTGCGCCGACTCGATCACGTCGATCTCGAAGTAGTTGTAGAGGAGCATGCCGCACCCGGCCGGCGCCACGCAGATGGCGTCCTGCTGCAGGTCCATCTCCTCGATCACCTCCATGAGGAGGCGGTTGATGATGCCGTGGCCGCAGCCGGGGCAGTAGTGGAAGTCCGCGTCCTTGAGGAGCGCGGGACGCTCGAAGACCGTCTTCATCGCCTGCCCCTTCCGCCGGCCGCCTGCGCCTGCGCGTAGTGGCGCGAGATGATGCGGTAGAGCTCCACCGGCATGGGGGCGACGCCGCCCGGCCGGCCGTAGAAGTGGATGTGCCCCTTGCCCTCCAGGGCGAGCCGCACGTCCTCCACCATCTGGCCGGCGCTCATCTCGAACACGAAGAAGTCGCTCACCGTCTTGGCCAGCTCCTGCAGGGCCGGCGCGGGGAACGGCCAGAGCGTGATCGGCCGGACGAGGCCGACCTTCTTGCCCTCGTCGCGCAGCCGCTTGATCGCGCCCTTGGCGATGCGCGCGCCGATGCCGTAGGCGACCACGACCATCTCGGCGTCCTCGCAGAGGTGGGTCTCGTAGCGGATCTCGCTCTGCTCCATGAGGCGGAACTTGCGCTGGAGCTTCCAGTTCTTCTCTTCCTGCAGCTTGGTGTCGAAGATCAGCGAGTAGATGGACTGGGCGGGCCTGCCCGCGGCGCCGGTGAGCGCCCAGGGCTTGTCGTACTCGGGAGGGCGCTCGAGGCCGTCGAAGTCCACCGGCTCCATCATCTGCCCCAGGATGCCGTCGCCGAGGATGACGACGGGGTTGCGGTACTTGTCGGCGAGGTCGAAGGCCAGCGGCACGATCTCGGTGAGCTCCTGGACGGAGGCGGGCGCGAGGACGATGGTCCGGTAGTCGCCGTGGCCGCCGCCGCGCGTGGCCTGGAAGTAGTCCGACTGGGCCCCGGCGATGCTCCCCATGCCGGGGCCGCCGCGCACGATGTTGACGATGACGGCGGGCAGCTCGTCGGCGACGAGGTAGCTGATGCCCTCCTGCTTGAGGCTCATGCCGGGCCCGCTCGAGGACGTCATGGCCCGCGCGCCGGCCGCCGAGGCGCCGAGCACCATGTTGATGGCGGCGATCTCGCTCTCCGACTGGATGAACACGCCGCCGGCGCCCGGCATGCGCCGGGCCATGTACTCGGTGATCTCGTTCTGCGGGGTGATGGGGTACCCGAAGTAGTGGGTGCACCCGGAGAGGACGGCCGCCTCGGCGAGGGCCACGTTGCCGCTCATCAGCTGCTTCATGACCTGCTCACCTCGATGCACGCGTCCGGGCACATGAGGGCGCAGTTGCGGCAGGCGTTGCAGTCCTTCTCGTCGTCGAAGGCGGCGATGAAGTAGCCCTTGAGCGTTCAGCTCCTCGGAGAGGTCGAGGCAGTCCTTGGGGCAGAACTCGACGCAGAGGGCGCAGCCTTTGCAGCGCTCTCCGGCGATGTGGATGGTTCCCTTCACTGGTGCGTCCTCGGTCGGTGTGATGCGCGGGGGCGACTGCGGGGGAGTCGCCCGCCGGAGGGGGCGATCACCGATGATAGCTCCTTGCGAGCGTGCGGTTCGACCCGGACGGGCCGGTCGACGGTCTATGATGGCGGCATGGCCGGTTTCGTGACGCCCACGCACGCGCTTCTGCTCCTCGCCGCGATCGCGGCGTTCTTCGTGCTGGGGCGGCTGACGCGCGGAGACGCGCAGGAGACGGCGGCCGCGCACGGCCGCCGCGCGCGGCGCGGCCTGCGCGGCTTCCGCCTCAGAAAGCCGACGCGCCGTGAGGTGCACGTCGGCTGGCTGATCGCGAGTGCGCTGGTGGCGTTCGCGTTCACGCGCGGCATCGCGGTGCCCGTGTTCCTGGTCGTCTTCCTCGCTCTCTGGCTGAGCGGCTTCGGCGTGCTCGCACGCTTCTACCGGTGACGGCCCGCCTGCTGGTCGTCACGCCGCTGCGCCTCGAGCGCGCGGCCGTGCGCGGCCGGCTCCCCGGAGCGCTCGTCCTGCGCTCCGGGATGGGCGCCGCGCGCGCGGCGGCCGCCGCCCGCACCATCGCGAGCATCCCGTTCGAGGCGCTCGCCGTGGTCGGGTTCTGCGGCGCGACCGCCGAAGGCCTGCTCCCCGGCGACGTCGTCGTCGCGAGTGAGGTCCGCGGCCCGGACGGCGTCCACGGCTGCGAGGCCGCCCCGATGGTCGCCGCGCTCGGCGCCGTGGGGGTCGCGCGCGTCCAGGTCGGCCCCCTGGCCAGCGCCGACCACGTGGTGCGCGGCGCCGAACGCGCCATTCTCGCGGCCGAGGGCGCCCTGGCCGCCGACATGGAGTCGGCGTGGCTGGCGCCGGCGGCCGCCGGACGGCCGTTCGCCGTCGTGCGGGTCGTGCTCGACACGCCTGCGCGTGAGCTCTCCCGGCCGCTGGCCACGATCTCCGGCGCGGTCGCCGCCTGGCGGACGCTGCGCCGGCTCGCGCCCGCGCTGACGCTGTGGGCGCAGGACGCCGTCCAGGCCCGGGGCTGAGAGGGCGGTCGATGTAAGAGGATCACGCTCGCGACCGCGCTGGCAGCGACTGGTCTGCGCGGTCGTCATCTCGACCGCCCTGCGTCGCCGGCGCCGGGGGTGGCGGCTGCGCAGGCGGCCGCCGACGTGACTCCGCCGGTCACCACGTGCGACGCGCCGGCGGGCTGGCAGCGCGCATCGTTCACCGTGCACTTCAGCGCCTCGGACGCCGGCTCGGGCGTGGCCGCGATCTGGGCAGCGCTCGACGGCGGGGAGCCGCAGCAGGTCGGCGGCGCGAGCGGCGGGGAACTGGTGGTGGAGGTACCGGCCGACGGCACGTCGGACGGCGTCCACACGCTCGACCTACTACGCCACAGACGTGGCCGGCTGCATGGAGCCCCGGAACACGGCCGAGGTGAGGATCGACGCGACGAAGCCGGCCGTGTCCGTGAGGGCGGCGGCCGGCTGGCAGGGTCGCAGCATGCGACTGCTCTACCGCGTGCGGGACGCGCGCAGCCCGACCGACCGAGGTCGTCCTGACGATCCGTGGATGCGGCCGGCGCCCCGGTGGCTACGACCACGCAGAGCACCGTCACGACCGGCGACTGGCAGGTCTCGACGTGGCGCCCTCGAACCGCCGGGCGCGTACACGTGGCACGTGTCGGCGGCGGACCTCGCCGGCAACGCCGCCGCCCCTGCCGTCACCACGATCGACGTGACCGCCCTGAGTCGCTTCGTCGCCGGGCGCTCCGTCCGCGGCCGCTCCCTGGGTGTCACGCGGTTCGGAGCCGGCGCCCGTCGCGTGCTCGTCCTCGGCGGCGTGCACGGCGACGAGTACGGGACGGCCGTGGCGCGCGCGCTCGAGCGCTACCTGCTCGCGCACCCGCGCGCGCTGCCCGCCGGCGCCCGCGTGGACGTGCTCGCCTGCGCGAACCCGGACGGGTTCGCGGCGCGCTCGCGTGGCAACGCGCGCCGCGTGGACCTCAACCGCAACCTGCCGACGCGCAACTGGCGCAGCCGGCTGCGCTCGCAGGACGCCTCGAGCCTGCTCGGTCTAAGGGGCGGCAGGTCGCCCGGCTCGGAGCCCGAGACGAAAGCCGTACTCAAGCTGCTCGAATCGCGCTGTCGACGTGGTCGTCAGCCTGCACTCGCACGCCGGGATCCTCGACTGCAGCGGACCCGGCGCTCGCGCGCTCGGCCGGCGGATGTCCGCGCTCTGCGGCCTGCCCCTTGGCAGGCTCTGGTACGACCCCGTACATCACCGGATCGCTCGGGCGCTACGTGCCGGAGCGCTACGACATCCCCGATCGTCACCGTCGAGCTCCGGCGCGCGCAGCTGGACTCCGGGCTGCGCGCGAGACGACGCCTCGCCTGCCCGTGTCGTCACCGGCTGGGGAATCACCAAGACGTCACCCAAGCACCAGCGGGAGGCCGACATGGTAGACAAGGAGACGCTCGACCGGTGCCTCGAGGGCATCCGGTTCCCGGTAGCGGCGCAGACGATCGCCGACTGCGCGCAGGTCAACGCGTGTCCGAGCGACGTGATCTCGCAGATCAGGGACTCGTCCACCGGCACGTTCACGTCCGAGGAGCAGGTCCTCTGCAGCCTCGGGAACAGCCCGTACTGCTGACGGCCGCGACGGCCTGAGACGGCGGAGGCGGCGAGCTCGAGTCTGGGCTCGCCGCCCCCGCCGCGTCGCGACTGCCGGCGGTTCACCCCTATCGGGTGAGGTGGGCTTTCCTCGCGGGCGTATCCTGAGAGAGGGATCGAGCGCCGGGCCGCGGCCCGGCCGGAGTCTGGGGGTGTGCCGTGAGACGTCTGTCCGTCATGCTGGTACTTCTTGTCTCCGTCCTGGGCCTCCTGGCGTTCGGCGCGGCGTCGCCCGCAGGCGCCCTCATCTCGACCGGCAACGGGGGCTGGCTCTGGCAGACGCCCCTGCCGCACGGCGCCGACTATCTCGGCGCCTGGTTCGCCGACCCGAGGCACGCGACACTCGTCACCGACGGTTGCATCCTGAGCACCGCGGACGGCGGAGCCACCGCGAAGGTGCGCCTGCGGACTTCGGCCTACCTTCGGGACGTCTCTTTCGTCGGACGTCGTGGGTGGGTCGTCGGGTATCCGCTCGGAGAGGCGGGCCGGGCCGTCCTCTACTCCACGACCGACGGCGGCGCGACGTGGGCGAGGATCCCCCTCGGTCTGAGAGGCGGGCTCTTGCGCGTCGACTTCGTCAGCGCGAAGGCCGGCTGGGCGGCCGGCTGGCGCGTCGCCCCGGACGGCCGCATCGGCTACTGCATCTTCCGGACGTCGGACGGAGGAAGGACGTGGAAGACGAAGATCGTCGACGGCGTGTACGACTGGGTCGACCTCTGCATGGTGGACGCGAAGAGCGGCTTCGCGGTGGGCCAGGGGGAAACGGGCGCTCGTCTCTGGGCCACCACGGACGGCGGGGACAACTGGCAGCCTCTCGGATCGTCTCCCTCCTCGGTCGCGACGCTCTTCTTCCTGACTCCCCAGACGGGCTGGGTCGCCACATGGACCGGTCAGGTGCTGCGCACGGACAACGCAGGCGAGACCTGGACCGAACAGACTGTCTCGCTCGGCGCGTCGGAGTACCCGAGCGACATCGCGTTCAGCGACGCGCTGTCGGGGTGGCTCACCGGCAGCGAGGGAAGCGTGTGGACCACCGTCGACGGGGGCACGACCTGGGTGCCCGTGGAGAGCGCCGCCAAGTTCGGCCTGACCCGGGTCCAGCCTCTCGGTCCGGATGCCGCGGCCGTCGTGGGGCAGCGAGGGACCGTAGGTGTGACCGTCGACGGCGGCCAGACCTGGCGCAGGCAGCCCACCGAGGTCCTCGGATCCGCGGACCTGGACGATGTCGACTTCACCGACCTTCGACACGGCTTCGTCGTCGACGGAGGAATCCTGGCCACGGCTGACGGCGGTGCGACCTGGGAGAGGCAGGACGCTGCCGGCGTGTCGGGTCTGCACGCCCTCCAGTTCGTCGACCGCCGCCATGGTTGGGCCGTCGGCACAGGCGGAGCAGTCGTCAGCACGGACGACGGAGGGGCGAAGTGGGAGCCACAAGACTCGGGCACGTCGCTGGACCTCTCGGACGTGTTCTTCCTGGACGACTCGCGGGGGTGGCTGGTCGGGAGCGACCTCGTGGACGGATCGCACGACCGGCAGACGGTGGTGTGCGGCACCAGCGATGGGGGAGCTCACTGGAGCACGCTGGCCGGCGGAGGCTCGTCCGTCTGGGCGATCTCGTTCGCGACCGCCCGCCGCGGATGGCTCGTGGGCTCCACCTGGAACGAGTTCGGAACCGGGACCAACGCCCTCGTCCTCGGGACTCGCGACGGCGGCCGCACGTGGAAGGTGCAGGCGAATCTGGAGCCGACGGAGTTGGATCTCCGGGCTGCCGGCGAGGACCTGCGCCGAGGCGCCTACAGGAACGCCGTGGTGAACGCGGTGTACGCGATCGACGCCACCCACGTCGTCGCGGTCGGCGATGTGGAGGGCAGCCCTCTCGTGGTGCGGACCGTCGACGGGGGGGTTCACTGGCGTTCCAAGGTCCTTCGCCGGGGGGGCGCGCTCTGTGACGTTACCTTCGTCGACGAGGTCCGCGGATGGGCCGCCGGCAGGGACGTGATCTTCCGCACCACGGACGGCGGCGCACACTGGACGCCGCAGAGGACGGGAGTGGACTACGCAAGCCATTCTCTCTCGGCCGTCAGCTTCGTCGACGCGCGCCACGGGTGGGCGTGCGGTGACGACGGCATCCTGCTCAGGACGACCAGCGGCGGTGTGCGCAGGTAGGTCTGCGACTGCAGGGGACTTGCCGCGGGAGTCCGAGGTCTGGGAGACTTCCGTCATGGCTCGCGTGTATCCCAAGGCTTGGTTCGGCGACGGCATCATCCCGGCGGGCGACGCCTCGCTCAGCATCACGAGCGCGGCCGTGCTCTACGGCCTCAGCGTGTACACCGTGCTGCCGGTGACCGTCACTGGCGACGGCAGGCTGCTCGGCTTCCGCCTCGCCGACCACTACCGGCGGCTCGTCAACTCGGCGCGCATCATCGGCATCGACACCTGGGAGCCGGACTGGCCGGAGCCGCGCTTCGAGGTCGCGCTCGCCGACCTCATCCGCATGAACGACGTCACCGAGGACGTGTTCGTGCGCGTGAGCGTGCACGTGGACGCGGAGCTGCCGGGCACGCGCTCGCGCGGCATCCGCACCTGCCTGAGCATGTTCGTCTACGGGGCGGAGCCGATCCTGCCGCTGGACGGCGCCAGGCTCAAGACCAGCGTCTGGCGCCGCATCCCGGACTACTCCATCCCCTCGCGGGCCAAGGTCAACGGCGCCTACGTCAACTCCGTGCTGGCCAAGCAGGACGCCATCGACAGCGGCTACGACGACTGCATCTTCCTCGACGCCGCCGGCCACGTGTGCGAGCTGAGCGCCGCCAACATCTTCATCGTCCGCGGCGGCGTGCTCATCACGCCGAGCACCGCGAGCGACCTGCTCGAGGGCATCAACCGCAGCACCGTGCTCGCCGTCGCCGGGAGTCTCGGCATCCCCACGCACGAGCGCGAGGTGGACCTCACCGAGCTCTACATCGCCGACGAGGTGTTCGCTTGCGGCACGTCCACCTACATCGCTCCCGTGATCGAGGTGGACGCGCGGGTGGTCAACGGCGGGAGCCCGGGCCCCCTCACGGCGCGGCTGCGGGAGCGCTACACCGCCGTACTCCGCGGCGAGGACGCCGAGTTCGCCGACCTCGTCACTCCACTGGGCTGACGCGAAGGGGCGGGGCGCCTTGGTCTGGCACCCCGCCCCTCGTCGCTCTGTCGGCCGGCGTGCCCCTTCGAGACGCCGCCGCCGGACCTCAGAGAGCTCTCACGTCGGCGGTCAACCCCTTGAGGACGGACGTCATGTTCTCCACCCTGTCCTGCAGGTCGGCGCGCACCGCAGCGCGCTCGGCCTTGAGATCGGCGACCGCCCCGTCGAAGTCGCCCTGCCCGAGCATGAGCCAGGCGTCGCTCGCGTCGACCACGTACGGGGGCGTCCCCATCATCCCCCACGTGATGTGCTCTGTGCTGGGGTAGTGCCGGGAGAGGTCCGCCCGGAACTCCGCCACGCTGAAGATATCGCAGATACCAGTTGATCCCGACGTAGGTGATCCACTTCTTCGCCTGGGCTGAGTTACCGGCCTTTGCCGCCGTGATCGCCTTGGCGAGGTAAAAGCCGTCGATCTGCCCCTGGACGTGCGGGTACGCCGAGAAGTCGTAGGCATCGCGGCTGGTGAACGTCGCGTTGATCGTCTTCTCCAGCGCGAGGAGCGCGTCGTTGACGGCGGCGACATCCTCGTCCGCCGTGTCCGCCTTGCGCGCCTCCCACTTCCGCGCGGCCGCGCGGAACTTCGTCGCCGCGATCTTGAAGTCGGCGGCCATCCGCTGGTTCACGCCGGCTCGGACGAGCTTGCCCGGGCTGACGTTCGCGAGCAACTGGTCGCCGCGGGCGATCAGGTCGTAGGGCAGGAGGCCGCGTCGTAGCCCTGCGATCACCCGGTAGTTCCACTTGGCGATCCCGCCGAGGTAGTCGTGGTCGACCAGCGGTCCTTGTTCTCGAAGTCGGTGTGATAGTAGCGGTCGTACTCCGGGCCGCCGGCGTCGAGATGCGAAACCGTCGGCACGCCCGCTGCGCTCCAGCTCCACTGGTCGGTCCAGGTGTTGGCAGTCCTGGCTGGTGAAGCCCCACGGCAGGACGTCCTCGGACTCCGTCGCCGAGCGACTCGAGGAACGGCAGCACGTCGGCAGGCGCCGCGAGCGTTGAGGCGGCGCGCCCTTCTCTGCAATCAGTTCGATGTTGAGCATGAGCGCGATCTTGCCGGCCCAGTCCGGGTGCTCCTGCGTGATCGCGTACCAGGAGCCGATCGCCCAGTCGTACCAGCAGTTGGTGTAGCCGTACTCTTCGGCGCAGGTGAAGAAGAAGATGACCGTGCGCCTGGGCTGCACGCCGCTCATCGTCATCGCTTTGGCGGTGAGCAGTTCGTTCACGACCGCGCCCGTATCGTCCAAACCGGCGCGGAAGTGGGCGTCGACGTGCGACGCGAGGAGGACCGGCGCGAGCGAAGGATCGCTGCCCTCGAGGACGCCGACCACGTTGTAGCCCTTACCCTCGTTCTCGGCCATCGTGAACGTCACGTCGCTCTGCAGGATCGCCTGCACGCGGCTCCTTGGCCTTCTTGAGCCGGGCTTTGACCCAGTCGCCGTCCTGCCACGTTACGTAGACCATCGGCACCCAGTCGAGGTCGTACTCTCCGTCATTGGCGCCAAGGGCGTCTGGGTAGTCGTACCAGGGGTACGAGTTCGTGCCGTGGGTCATGATCGGCGCCGACCGCTCCGCGCAGGGTCGCCTCGGCAGCCGACCATGCTGATCCACCAGTTCTCCAGGTCGCCGTCGTACAGCACGATCTTGCCCGTGACGTCGCCGGCGGCGTCGAAGTCGGCCGCCGTCCCATCGTCGACGTAGACGATCTCGGCTTCGAGCGGGCCGGCCGTGCCCGGCACTCCGGCGAACGAGGATGCGGTCAAGGTCTTGCCGCCGACGCTCACCGAGGCGCCCTTGAAGTCCCAGGCGTCGACCGGCACCGCCTCGAGGTGCACGTCCGAGAGTCCCATGCCGGTGAGCTGGTCGCGGACGTAGTACGAGGCCGCGTGCTCAGCCGAGGTCCCGGCCAGGCGGAACCCGAGGGTCGGGTCCGTGCCGAGGCTGGTGAGGTAGTCCTCGGCATCGGTGGTATAGCCCGACGCGACGAGCTGGTCGACCGCCTGCTCGTAGGTCAGGGCGCTCGCTGCCGCCGGCAGGACGAACGCCAGCAGGCAGACGAGCAGGATGGGAAGGACGAGACGCTTCACGGTTCCCCCTTTGTGCCGCACGCGTCGCGAGCACCCGTGCGCTCGCAGCCAGGTCGGTCGCGAGCGCGACGCCCGCCGCAGCTGCGACCGTGTGCCATCAACCTACTACAGCAGCGGCGATGGGCTGAGGCCCTCCACCGCAAGTGTTGTCCGAGCTGGCGACAGAGGAGAGACGCCGCGGACGGTTGCCCCACCCATGAGCCCGAGGCATACTGCAAATCATGTTTGCACTTACGATGGCGATTTGCGCTCCCCGACCGGCCGTCGGCTGATGGCGGCCGGCAACGGGCAGAAGCCGGCGTTCACGCAGCGCATCTCGCTCGCCTGCGCGCGTCACCCGTGGTGGACCATCGGCGTGTGGGTCGCCGTGCTCGTGGCGTGCGGCGCCGTCTACGTCACCATGGGCGACATCTTCACGTCGTCGTCCAAGTTCCTCAACGACCCCGACTCCAAGAGAGCCGCCGACCTGATCCAGGAGCACGGCGGCAGCGCCGGCAGCTCGCGTGGCGCAGGCCGGCGCGGCCGTGCAGAGCCTCGCCGTGGGCCTGGACAGCGCGGAGTACCGGCGCGAAGAGGCTGGCCAAGGGGTCGCAGTCGCTCTCGTCCGGCGCCGGCAAGCTGCAGCGCGGCCTGCGCAAGCTCGCCAAGGGCGCCGACCAGGTGAGCAGCGGCACGCGCTCCGCCAGCGACGGGACCGCGAGGCTGAGCAGCGGGCTCAGCAGCGCCGCGCAGGGCGCGGACAGCCTGAGCTCCGGCCTGCAGAAGGTCAGCGGCGCGACCGACAGCTTCAGCGGCGGCCTCTCGCAGCTCTCGGGCGGCGGCGACCAGCTCTCGTCCGGCGGCGAGCAAGGTCGCGAGCGGCGCCAGGAGCCTCGCCGGCGGGGCCGGCAGCGCGGCGCAGGGCGTCGAGGACGCCGCGGCCAGCGCGCAGCAGATCGCCGGCGGGGCGGCGACGCTCGACCAGCTGGTCGCCGCCTACCTGCAGACGAACCCGGACGCCGCCAAGGATCCGACGTTCCAGCAGATCATGGGCCTCTCCGGCCAGCTCAAGACAGGCACGTCCGGGCTGGCCTCCGGCCTGCAGACGGCAAGCGCCGGCGTCTCGCAGGTGGCGTCCGGCGCGGACTCGCTCGCCTCCGGCGCGTCCGGCGTGGCCTCCGGCGCGCGCAGGCTCAGCTCCGGCATCGACCGCAGCGCCTCCGGCGCGCGCACGCTCGACCAGAGCATGGGCAAGCTCGCCTCCGGCGGCGCGGCGCTGGCGAGCGGGGTCGGCTCCGCCGCTGCCGGCTCTCAGCAACTCGCCGCCGGCCAGCAGCAGCTCGCCGCCGGCTCCGAGCAGGATCGCCGGCGGCGTGAGCGGCGCGGCCTCCGGCGCCGGCAAGGTGGCCGGCGGCACCCAGCGCCTCAGCAAGGGCGCCGCCAGACTGAAGAACGGCCTGGCCGACGCCTCCAGCGGCGCCGGCAAGCTCGAACACCGCGCTCTCCACGGTCGGCACCCTCAACGCCCACGACAACGAGATCGTCGTCGTCCACAGCCCCACCCTCACGGTCGACGACCCGGCGTTCAAGGCCGAGGTGCTGCACATCCGGGAGCAACTCGACGCGCTGCCCGAGACCGACGTGGTGAGCGTGCTCAGCCGCTACGACGGGGGCATCGACACCGAGGTCGTCGACGGCCTCACCTCGGACGACCGCCACACCACGCTCCTCAGGGTCGAGCTCTCGACCCCCACCGACCAGGCGATGAACCACATGGACGGGGTGTACGCGATCGTGGAGGAGGCGAACGCGCTGCCGCAGTTCGACGTGGCCGTCACCGGCGCCGCGGCGGCCTACACCGACGCCCAGGACCTCAGCAACAAGGACCTCCGACGGGGCGAGATGATCGGCATCCCGGTGGCGCTCGTCATCCTCGTGCTGGTGTTCGGCGCGCTGGTCGCGGCCGGCCTGCCGCTGGTGCTCAGCATCTTCTCCATCATCGTCGGTCTGGCCATCACAGTGCTGATCGGCCAGGTCTTCGAGCTCTCCGTGTTCGCGCTCAACATCCTCACCGCCACGGGTCTGGCCGTCGGGATCGACTACTCGCTGTTCATCGTCTCCCGGTACCGGGAGGAGCGCCGCGGCGGCCTCGACAAGATGGCGGCCATCTCGGCGGCGTCGGCGACCGCCTCCAACGCCGTGTTCTTCAGCGGCATGACGGTGGTGCTCGCGCTCGTGGGCATGCTGATCGTGCCGCTGTCCATCTTCACGAGCTTGGGCATCGGCGCGATGAGCGCCGTGTTCGCCGCCGTGACGGCCGCGCTCACGCTGCTGCCGGCGCTGCTCGCGCTGCTCGGCGACAGGATCGACGCCCTCAAGGTGCCGTGGCTGGACCGCTTCGCGCGCAGCCACGGCGAGCACGGCTGGTGGGGCAGGATGGCCCGGCGCGTCATGCGGCGGCCGGCCCTGAGCCTCACCCTCGGCGTCATCCTGCTGCTCGCCATCGCCTCTCCGCTGCTCACCATGAGGAGCGGCGGGCTGAGCGCCGACACGTTCCCCAGCACGTACACCTCCAAGCAGGGGCTCGACATGCTCAAGCGCGACTTCGCCGCCGGCCTGAGCGAGCCCGCCCTGGTGGTCGTGCAGGGCGACGTGGGCGACGCCAAGGTGCAGAGCGCGCTCAAGGACTTCGTCGACCGGCTCGACCAGGACGGCCGGTTCACGCTCACCGGCCTCTCCACCAGCGCCGACGGCTCGCTCGCCGTCCTCCAGATGATCCAGGACGCGGGCACGCAGACCGAGAAGGCCAAGGCGGCGGTGCGCGACCTGCGCGAGACGCTGGTGCCGGCGTCGTTCGCCGGGAGCGGCGCCGCGGTGTACGTGGGCGGCAACACCGCCGCCCAGATCGACTCCATCGACCTGACCGACGGCTACATGCCCATCGTCATCGGCGTGGTCCTCTTCCTGAGCTTCATCCTGCTGCTGCTCGCCTTCCGCTCCGTGCTCGTGGCGGCCACGGCGATCGTGATGAACCTGCTCTCGGTGGGCGCCGCCTACGGCGCGCTGACGCTGGTGTTCCAGCACGGCTGGGGCACCGTCGTGCCGGGGCTGATCACCGTGGAATCGATCGAGAGCTGGGTGCCGCTGCTCATGTTCTGCGTGCTGTTCGGGCTGAGCATGGACTACCAGGTGTTCCTGCTCAGCCGCATCCGCGAGCGCTGGTACGAGACGCGCGAGAGCAAGGAGTCGGTGGTGTTCGGCGTGCAGTCCACGGCCGGCATCATCACCGGCGCGGCGCTGATCATGGTGGCCGTGTTCCTCGGCATGGGGAGCGGGCAGATGGTGGTGCTGCAGGAGCTCGGGTTCGGCCTGGCGATCGCGGTGCTGCTGGACGCGTTCGTGGTGCGGGTGATCGTGGCGCCGGCGATGATCTCGCTGATCGGCGACCGCTACTGGTGGCTGCCGCGCTGGCTGGAGTGGCTGCCGCGCATCGACATCGAGGGCAGGGCGCCGGCGGCGGAGGTCGGCGCGCGGGCGAGGGCACGCGCGGACGGCGCGACCGGCGACGGCGACCGGCGGACCGCCGGGCCCGCGCACGGCCCGGCCGTGCCGGGCTACGAGCTGGGGGGCGGCATATGAGCGCCGGGGACCGGCGGGGGCGCCCGGGACGAAGCCCCGGGCGGGCGCCGCGCGCTCCAGCACGCCCGCACGCGCGACGAGATCCTCGACGCCGCCACCGACTGGTCACCGAGCACGGCGTCGACGGCCTGAACCTGGCGGAGCTGGCGGCGCGGGCGGGGTTCGGCAACGCCGCCTCGCTGTACCGCTACTTCGGCAGCAAGCAGGAGATCGTGGGCGCGCTCGCCGCGCGCGGCCTCGCGCGCCTCGGCGAGCACCTGCGGCGCGTGCCCGAGGACCTGCCGATCGAGGAGCAGATCGTCGAGATCTGCCTCGCGTACCTCGAGTACGCCTGCGAGCATCCGGGCGAGCGCGGGCTGCTGCTGGTCACGGCCTCGTGCATCGCCCCGGACTTCCGCTCGGCGGCGCTGCCGGCCGAGCTCGTCGGCCGCATGTTCCGGCCTCGGCGAGGCCGCGCGGGAGAGCGGCGCGCTCAAGCTGCGCGACGAGGACGACATCTTCGCCGTCCTGCACGCCGGCTGGGCGCTCGCGCACGGCATGGCCGAGTACGACAAGGCCTACGAGGACCCGGAGCGCGAGCTGCTGCGCAGCCGGCACCGCGACATCTTCCGCGCCTACGTGGCCGGCTTCAAGAGCGACTGGTACGGAACCTGAGAAGCCGCTCACCGCGCGGCCCGCTCGACCCGCTGCGGTGCCCAAGTTCCTGACGCCGCTGCTGGTCCCGCTGGTGATGCCCAGGGCATCGACGCATCAAGCTGCAAGGGCGGCAAGAACGCGGACTACTACGAGATCTCCGTGCGGCAGTTCCAGCAGCAGATCCTGCCTGCCGGGATGCCGAAGACGACGGTGTGGGGGTACGGCGCCGTGAAGGGCATGGGCAAGAAGCCCGCTGCTACATCCACAACGCGCCGTCGCTCACCATCGAAGCCCAGGTGGGTCGACCCGTCCGCGTGAAGTGGATCAACGAACTGAAGGACACGATCGGCAACTACCTGCCCCACCTGCTGCCGGTCGACCCGACCCTCCACTGGGCCAACCCGCCCGGTGGCGACGCATGGGCCGCGACATGCGGCCGACGTTCGACGGACACGCCCGGCCCCTACACCGGCCCCGTGCCGCTCGTCACGCACGTGCACGGCGCCGTCGGGCGTGGGGGACGAGAGCGACGGCTACGCGGAGGCGTGGTTCCTGCCGGACGCGTCACGACATCCCGGACGGCTACGCGACCACGGGCACGTGGTACGACTTCTTCGCCGGCAAGGCGCGGCCAACACGTACGGGCGGCAGTGGGGCGCGGGCTACAGCGTTGTTCCAGTACCCCAACGACAACCGCGCCTCCACGATCTGGTACCACGACCACGCGCTCTGGCATGACCCGGCTCAACGTCTACGCCGGCCCGGCCGGGTTCTACATCGTGCGCGGCGGCCCCGCCGGCGACGGCGCCGTGCTCGACTCCCGCTTCGGAACGCGGGCCGTGCTGCCCGGTCCGGCGCCCAAGGAGGGCGACAAGTTCCCGCCCAACAAGACCTACTACGAGATCCCCATCGCCATCCAGGACCGCGCCTTCCGGAAGACGATGGCCAGCTCTTCTACCCGGACACGCGGGAGTTCTTCGACGGAGCGACGGCCGACGACCCGGGCTTCATCCCGAGCACGCGACCTGCTCGCCGATCTGGAACCCCGAGTTCTTCGGCAACATGATCATGGTCAACGGCAACACCTGGCCGTTCCACACCGTCGAGAAGCGGCGCTACCGGTTCCGCTTCCTCAACGGCTGCCAGTCGCGCTTCCTCATCCTGGACTTCGCGCAACATCCCGGGGGTGCGAGGTGTGGCAGATCGGCAACGAGGGCGGCTTCCTCGCCGCGCCGGTCGAACCTCACGGCGACTAGGGCAACAGGCTTCCTGATGGGCCTTGCGGAGCGCGCCGACGTCATCGTGGACTTCACCAACGTCCCGGTCGGGCAGCTACGTGCTCGGCAACGTCGGCCCGGACGAGCCGTTCGGCGGCGGTGAACCCGGACGACCCGGCCTTCGTCCAGAGGCGAGACCCGAGACACCGACGCGGTCAGATCATGCAGTTCCGCGTGGTGCCTGCCGTGGCCGCGGACCCGACCACGCCGCCGCAGTTCCTCGTCCTCCCGCCGATCGCGCCGCTACCGGTCGAGCAGACCAGTCTGCAGACGAGAGCGGGAAGCTGGGCGTTGGCTAAGAGATGATGTACGGGCGAGTTGAGGACGGTCGAAAGGGGCGCGGCGGCGAGATGGCCGCCGCGCCCCTCGCCGGTCTCAGTAGACGTTGACGGTCGCTCCCATGTAGGCGAAGTCGTACACCCACGGCGCCTCGGGCATCGGCAGGCGCACGCAGCCGTGCGACGCCGGATACGCGGGCACGTCCTCGTACCCGTGCAGCCCCTCGCCGTTGTGGAAGAAGCTCGCGTAGGGCATCCACGAGCTGTACGTCACCGACCAGAAGCGCGTCGACTTGAGGTACACGCTCCACGTGCCGGCCGTGGTCTCCATGCCGGGCCGGCCGGTGGAGCAGTGGACGGCCCGCACCACGGCGCCGTTGTCCACGCAGAGGGCGACGCCGAGGCTGCGGAACACCTGGACGGAGTGACCGCTCGCGCCGGTGGAGCGCGGCGTGGGCACCGAGGCCGAGGTGAGCTTCTTGCGCGTCGCGACGCCGGCGACGCCGTCCCGGCTGAGCCCGTTCCAGGCCTGGAAGGCCATCAGCGCCTGCGAGGTGCGGTAGTCGGCCTTGCCGGTGACCGCACCGGACGGCAGGTACTTGAGCTGGACCAGGCGCCGCTGGACGTCGGCGATCGTCGGCAGCGGCATCTTCTTGAGCGTCAGCCGTGCGTGTCCCTTGACCGACTGGACGTTGCCGGCCAGGTCCTTGGCGGTGACCACCCAGGTGTACTGACCGGCCGGGAGCGAGACGACTGCCGAGCGGGAGCGCGTCGCGTTGAAGCTGGTCCGGGCGATGGTGATCCGCTTCTTGGTCTTGCCGTTCTTCTGGATCGCGATGCTCACCGAGCCGGCGCCGCACGTCGGCTTGGCGTCGGTCACCTTGAACGTGAACTTCACTGAGGTCCCGGTGTAGGCGGTGGGATTGCCGATCGCCTGGCAGGCCGGCTTGCTGACGTCGATGTTGACGTACCCGACGTGTTTGGCCCCGGTGTTGCGGGCCCAGTCGGCCGACCAGTACGCGACGCGGTGCGACCCCGGCTTGGTGATGTCGAAGGGACCGGTGTAGGTCTGCCGCGCGCCGCCGTCGACGGCGTAGTAGATGGCCTCCACGCCGGAGCCGGCGTCGGTGGCCTTGAGCGTGACCGTCTGTCCGGTGTTGCGCCAGCCCTTGGTCGCGCCGGTCTGCAGGCCGGTGGCCTTCGTCACGGGGGCGGTGGTGTCCACGACACCGCCGCTGGTGGTGGTGAGGATCGTGCCGGCCGCACCGGCCACGGCGCCACGGCCCGGGTCGGCGAACGCGACGCCGGCGAGGACTGCGGTGGAACCGGTCGTCTCGGCCGACCACGTGACGCCCCGGTTCACGGAGCGGAGGACCGTCCCGGCGGCGCCGCACGCCCACGCGTACTTGGCGTCGCCGTAGGCGGCGCCCAGCAGGGCGTTCGTCGTGCCCGAGCTGCGCGACGAGCCAGGCAGAGCCGTCGGTGGTGGCGACGATGGTTCCCGCGGCCCCGACGGCGAACGCGTCCGTGGCGCCGGCCGCGGCGACGGCGTTGAGCGCCTCTGTTGTGCCCGACGTCTGCGGCGTCCACATGGCGCCGCCGTCGATGGTCGCGAGGATCGTGCCGCCGGCGCCCACGGCCCAGCCGTGCGTCGCGTCGGCGAAGGCCACGCCGGCGAGGTCGCTGCTCGTGCCCGACGTCTGCGGCGTCCACGTGGCGCCGCCGTCGACGGTCGCGAGGATCGTGCCGCCGGCGCCCACGGCCCAGCCGTGCGTCGCGTCGGCGAAGGCCACGCCGGCGAGGTCGCTGCTCGTGCCCGACGTCTGCGGCGTCCACATGGCGCCGCCGTCGCTGGTCGCGAGGATCGTGCCGCCGGCGCCCACGGCCCAGCCGTGCGTCGCGTCGGCGAAGGCCACGCCGGCGAGGTCGCTGCTCGTGCCCGACGTCTGCGGCGTCCAGGTGGCGCCGCCGTCGCTGGAGGCGACGATCGCGCCGCCGGCGCCGACCGCCCAGCGCGCCCCGGCGGCTCGCGCCACGACGCCGGCCAGGTCGCCGGTGACGCCGCTCGCCGCGTTCTTCCAGCCGCTCGCGGCCAGCGCAGGCACGGCCAGGGCCAGGACAACGACAACGACCGCAGCCACGGTCGCGGTCCTGAGGATTCCTCGCATGACAGGTGTGGGATTCACGTCGCCCCTCTCGATGTGATGTGGGAAGCGGAGGATGGGCGTGGCCCCGTGGGCGCGCCGGGCATCTCCGGAGATCGTTGTCCACCAATGATAGCGCGCCGGCGCGGTGAGACCGACCGGCCTCCGGGATCGTGCGCGCGGGAAGTCCCGCGGATGCCGCCGAGGCATCGCCGGGCGTCAGTCCTCCGGCGTCCGGTAGGAGCGCAGGCCGCGCCACATCCGCGGCCCGCCGAAGTCCAGGTACTGCGTCCGCTGCACCTCGATCTGCCCGTCGCCCATGAACGGCCCAGGGATGCGTCCCTTGTGCAGCCGGATGTGCGCGTAGTGCCGGGGCGCGACGGCCACGGCTTCGCGGTGGGCCGGGCCCCGGCGCCAGGCGTCCGGCACCTCCGGGGTCCAGAACAGGATCAGGTTGCCGTAGCGGCCGTGCTCCGGCCCGAAGTCGAAGTAGCTGAGGAACCCGAGCGGCGCGAACTCCGGGAACGTCTGCGCGATGGCGTGCTCGTGCTCGAAGAGCGGCGCGTGGTCCACGCCTGCGCGCAGCTGTCCGAAGAACCCGACGACCGTCACGTCGCGGGCCCTGAGCAGAGCCCGGCCGTCGGGCACGGCGAGCAACTGGCGGGTCTCGCCGTGCACCTGCTCCGTGATGCCGGGGCCGTCGACGTCGGGCCCCCACGCGCGCGCCACTTCGCGCTCCAGCGCGAGGATGCGCGTCATGGTCAGGACGTCGTCACCCGTGTTCCGAGGATCGGTGAAGGGCCGGCCCGGAACGAGGGCGGCCGGCCCGAGCACGGCCGAGAAGGCGGCGCGACCCGCCCGCACCGATTCTTCGTCCTCGCGTCGTCTGATCGTCGCCATTCGCTCTCCCACCGATGACCTCCCACGCGGAGCCTTCTGGTAATCCGCACGCCCGTCGCCGTCGCGATCACGAGGGCAAGGGCACCATCGAGGAGATCGCCGAGAAGCTCGTGGAGAACCGGCTGGTCTGAGGGTCAGGAGCCGGAGGAGTTGTCCGGCTTGGGCTTGGCGACCGGCGCCTTGGCGTGAGACGGCCTGATCTTGGACGGCTTGACCAGCGTGCTGCCGTCCGGCCCCACCCGCACCGCCTTGTGCAGCGCGCTGCCCTTCCACAGCTCCTTCCAGCTCAGGAACCAGCACGTGTAGCCGTCGTCCCAGGAGCCCGACTTGGGGCTGCCGGTGACCGTCACCGGGTCACCAGGGATCGACCACCAGTAGTACGTCGCGGCGTGGTCGGGGGCGACGTTGACGCAGCCGTGGCTCACGTTGGCGTAGCCCTGTGACCCCACCGACCACGGCGCGGCGTGGACGAAGTCCCCGCTCCAGGTGAACCGCACCGAATACGGCACCTGCAGGTCGTAGTCCGGCCCGACCATGTGCTGGGGGTTCGCCTTCTCGATGGAGAGGTAGGTGCCGTTGGGCGTGTCCTTGCCCGGCCTGCCGGTGCTGATGGGCCACGTGGCGTAGTGCTTGCCGTCCTTGTAGACCTTCATCTGATGCTCGCTGGCGCTGGCCACGACGACCAGCGAGCGGCCGATCTTCCAGCTCTGCCGCAGCGTGTGCGTGAGGTACACGCCCGGTGAGATCTGCACGCCGTCGAGGTGACCGGTGAAGCTCACCTTGACGTGCTGGGGCCAGTAATTGCGCGGGCGGAACCAGAGCGCCTGGTCGCCGTCCCAGTACCAGGCGCCGACGACCTTCTTGCTGCACTTCAGTGAGAGGGCCTCTTCCACGGCCTTCTTGTCCTCGACAGCGTTGCTGAACGTGAGCATCACCGGCATGCCGACCCCGTAGGTCTGACCTTTGCCCTCGAAGATCGTGCAGCTCGCGACGGTGTTGGGCTCCAGGGTGCGGAAGCGGCTGGACCTGCCGGCCTCGCGCCCGTCGGCGTCCACGGCGATGACCTTGACGAAGTACTCCTTGCCGGGCGACGAGCGTCCACTTGCTCTGCCACTCGGTCTTGGTCTCGTCGAACTTGCCGGGTACCGGGTCGGTGCCGCCGCGCACCTTCACCGACACGAGGGTCCCCTCACGCACCTTCACCGTGATGCCCTTGGGCTTGGCCTGGCGGTTGCCGTTCTTGGGCGTGATGGTCACCTTGGCCGCCGACTTCGTCGGGCTCGGGCTGGGAGTGGGGCTGGGGTCGCCGGCCTGGCCGCCCGAGCCGGAAGAGGTGGAGCAGCCGTTGGCTACGATCGCGAGCACGGCGAGGACCACGACGCTCGCGACGACGCAGCGCCAGCGCCGGGCGGCGGCCCACACGCCGTGCCGGCCGCCGCTTGTCTCCTGATCGAGTCGTCTAGTCCTCATCAGCATCTCTGGTTCGTCAGCCTACAGCCGGTGCCTGCATCGCGCCTCCCGGTCCGGATGCAGGGGGCATACCCGAGGCGCGCCGAGTTCAGCCCGCGCGGGAAAGACCCAAGGGTAGGTAACCTCCAGAGTCGAGGAGAGGTCGCACCATGATCGACAAGGAACTCCTCCTGGACTGCATCACGGGGCTGGACTTCCCCGCGGACGTCCACACCATCGTCGAGCAGTCAGAGGCGAACGACTGCCCCTTCAGCGTGGTCTCACAGCTGGAATCGTCGCCCAGCCGCACGTTCTCGTCACGAGACGAGCTGCTGTGCCGGCTGGGTGACGTAGAGGCCTGCCACCTCGGCCGGACCACGGTCTGAGCCGGAGACGCCCGGGCCCGGGGTGGACGCTGCGTCCGCCCCGGGCCCGACTGCGTCCGTGCTCCCTCGCGGTTCAGGGCTGGCGCAGACGCTCGTCGCCCTGCTCGCCGAGGAGCCGCAGGGCCGCCGCCTCGACGTCGTCGGCGGAGATGCCGGCCGCGGCCATCAGTTCCTGCGGCGTGCCGGACCCCGGCAGCGCACGCACGGCCAGGTGCTCCACGCGGAACAGTTCGTAGGCGTGGGAGAGGGCGGTCAGCACGGCTTCGCCCAGACCGCCCTCCGGGTAGTGGTCCTCGACCACCACCACCCGCCGGCCGGCTGCGCGCGCGGCGGCCACCAGACCCTTCTCGTCCAGCGGCTTGACCGAGTACAGGTCGATGACCCGCGCGGGGAGCCCGCGGTCGACCAGCCGTTGCGCCGCCTCCAGGCACGTGTGCAGCGTCACTCCGGCGCCGGCGAGCAGCACCTGGTCGTCGTGCGACTCCATCAGCACCTTGGAACCGCCGATCGGGAACGTCTCGTCGGGTCCGTAGAGCACCGGGTACGCGCCGCGGGTGGTGCGCAGGTAACTCACGCCGCGCAGGTCGGCCATGGCCGCCGTGAGCGCGGCGGCGGAGGTGGCGTCGCTCGGGTACAGCACCGTCGACCCGTGCACCGCGCGGAGCGCCGCGATGTCTTCGAGGCCCATCTGCGATGGGCCGTCCTGGCCGATCTCGGTGCCGGCGTGCGAGCCGCACAGACGGATGTCGGCCTGCGAGACGGCGGCCATGCGGATGAAGTCGTAGGCGCGCGTGAAGAAGGCGGCGAAGGTGGCCGCGAAGGGCACGTAGCCGCGCACGCTCAGGCCCACCGCCGTCCCCACCATCTGCTGCTCGCTGATGTACATCTGGAAGAAGCGGTCGGGGTAGGCCTCCTTGAACTTGTCCGTGAAGGTGGAGTTCCCGACCTCCCCGTCGATCGCCACCACCTCGGGGCGGGCGCCGAGTGCGACGAGCGCGTCGCCGAAGGCGGCCCTCGTCGCGACCTTCATGCCCATCTCGTACTTGGGGAGGGTGACGTCGTGCCGCTCGCGCGCGGGCGCCGCCGCCGGGCGCAACGGGCGCGGCGGCGTGGCCACCCTGACGTCGGTCACGCCGCCCAGCCTCCGGATGGCGGCGTCCGCGGCCTCTGTCTCCAACGGCTTCCCGTGCCAGCCGTTCGTGTTCTCGACCTCAGGTACGCCTTTGCCCTTGACCGTCCTGGCCAGGATCACGGTCGGCAGCTGCGAGCGTTCCGCCAGCGTCATGGCCTCGTCGATCTGCTGCAGGTCGTGCCCGTCGATCACCGACGCGCGGCAGCCGAACGACTCCACGCGTCGCCGGTAGGCGTCCAGGTCCCACTGCAGCTCCGTGGGTCCGGACTGCCCCAGCCGGTTCACGTCCACGATGGCCGTGAGGTTGTCGAGGCCGTAGAGGGACGCCTTGTCGAGCGCCTCCCACATGGATCCCTCGGCCATCTCGCTGTCCCCGCACAGCACCCACACGCGGTAGTCCTCCGCGTCGAGCCGCTTGCCGGCCAGGGCGATGCCCACGCCGTCGGGCAGACCCTGCCCCAGCGACCCGGTGGCCACGTCCACCCACGGCAGCACCGGGGTGGGGTGTCCCTGCAGCGGCGAGCCGATCCTGCGGTACGTCTCCACGAGCTCGCGGTCGCCGATCACGCCGACCGCCTTGAAGAGGCTGTAGAGCAGCGGCGAGGCGTGCCCCTTGGAGAAGACCAGGTGGTCGTTGTCGGGCCGGCCGGGGCGGCTCCAGTCGTAGTGCAGGTGCCGGCTGAACAGGACCGCCATGAGGTCGGCGGCGGAGAGGCTTGAAGTGGGGTGGCCCGAGCCTGCACTCGCCACGCTGCGGATGCTGTCCACGCGCAGCTGCCGGGCCAGCCCGGCGGCGGCCTCGAGGGCCGGCCGAGGGGCGGCTTCGTTGGGTAGGGCGCTCATCGTCGATCTCCTCGCTCTCGTCACGTGCGCGCGGCCGTGCGGGCTCGCGGCGCCTGCTTTGTGCTTTCCCGTTGTGTCCAACGGGTGACGACGGCGCCGCGTTTGCCCTGCTGCCCGGGGGGCAGGTCAAAGGCAGACGGGCGGCGAGGCAGGACCCTCCTCTGCACGCCGCCCGTCTGATGCGCGCCCGACGCACGAGCGCGCGAGCCACCGACCAGGCGGACGAGGGAGCGGGACGGACCGACATGGCGAGGCTGTACGCAGGGACGTCGGGCTACGCCTACCCGGCCTGGAAGCCGGTCTTCTACCCCGAGGGCCTTCCGGCTTCGCGCTTCCTCGAGCACTACGCGAGCCGCCTGACCTGCGTGGAGATCAACTACACGTTTCGACACACGCCGGCGAAGAAGACCCTCGACGCGTGGGTGGCGGCCACGCCGCCGGGGTTCGTGTTCGCGATGAAGGCGCACCAGCGCGTGACGCACACGCACCGGCTCAAGGAGGGAGCGCGCGAGCCGATGGAGTTCTTCCTCGGCGCCCTGGCGCCGTTGCGTGAGGCCGGACGGCTCGGACCGGTGCTTCTCCAGCTCCCGCCCAACCTGCGGCTCGACCTCGCCCGGCTCGCCCGGTTCCTCGAGTGGCTGCCGGGCGACACGCGGTTCGCCTTCGAGTTCCGCGACGCGTCGTGGTTCACGGAGGAGGTCTACGACCTGCTCCGCGCGCACGACGCGGCCCTCTGCGTGGCCGAGGCCGAGAATCTCACCGTGCCCGACGTGCCGACGGCGAGCTTCGCCTACTACCGGCTGCGCAAGCCTCCCTACGACGAGCTCGCCCTCCGCCGCCTGCGCCGCCGTTCCGACGCCCTGCTCGCCGGTGGCCGGGACGTGTACCTCGTCTTCAAGCACGAGGAGGACGCCGGCGGCGCGCTCGAGGCCGAGCGCGTGCTCGCCGCCTGACCCCGGTCACGATCCTCGTCCCGAGTCATCTCCCTGCGGGGAAGCTGCGTGACTCCGTCATGCGCTGAGCGGCCTCTACCTGTGGTCACAATCTGGGCCTTCAGTGTGGTCACGACCCGCAGCGTGACGGCCGGAATGTGGTCACTGACCACATTCCGGCCCGGGAGACGCCGAATGTGACCACACCGTGCAGCCGGAATGTGGCCACACGACAGAGCGCCGGAACACTGGCCCCTGGGGCCGCAGGAGGTGGCGGGCGAACGGGGTGCCGTATCGCTGGGTGTGCGCTAACGTGGGATCGTGACGGTGCCGCCTCTCATGCAGCGGGACCCCGCGCCGCGGCCTCGCCGCCGGCGACGTCGGCGCGGGCCGGCGCTCCTGATCCTCGTCGTGCTGTTCGCCCTCGCGGCCCTCGCGGTCGCCGGCGTCGCGGTACTGCGCTCGCGCCAGTCCGGCGCACCCGCGGCGGTGGCGTCGGCATCACCGTCCACCGCCACTTCGTCCCCGTCCGCGTCCGACGGGTCGTCCCAGTCTGGCGGGTCGCCCGAGCCCTCGGCGTCTCCATCAGAGCGCCCGGGAGCACTCCCGCCGCGGCCGCACATCGTCGCAGACCCGCGGCCGGTTCCGATCCTCGTCTACCACCACATCATGGAGAAGCCCAAGGGGCCGCCGCTGGTGGTGATGAGCACGCGGCTGTTCCGCAAACAGATGAAGTGGCTGGCCGCCAACGGGTATCAGCCGGTCACCTTGCGTCGCGCGTACGACTCCTGGACCGGCGACGGCGTGTTGCCGCCCAGGCCGGTGGTCCTCTCGTTCGACGACGGCTACGCCGACCAGGTGCGCAACGCCGCGCCGGTGCTGCGGGAGTACGGCTGGCCGGCGGAGCTCGACCTGGTGTCCACGGCGCTCTACCTGGGCGACGACCCGCCGGCCACCAGCCTCACCCCCGAGATGGTGCAGAGCCTGCTGGACGACGGCTGGGGGCTGGAGTCGCACTCCGTCGGTCACCTCGACCTCACCAGTCTTTGGGGAGAGGAACTCGAGCGCGAGCTTGTGGCTTCGCGGGCCGACCTCGAGGAGCTGTTCGGCGTGCAGATCGACTTCTTCTGCTATCCCGGCGGCATCTACAACAAGAGGGTCAAGCGCGCGGTGCGCCGCGCAGGGTACCTTGCCGCGACCGGCACGCGGTACGGCGCCGCCACCCCGCGCGACCTGTTCTCGCTGGCGCGCACCTACGCCTACGGCGGCGAGTCGATGGCCGAGTTCGGCGCGCGCCTCGACGAGATCCTCGCGGCCGAGGCGGACTGACCCCGCACGCGGGGCAGAGCGGCCCCGGGGCGGGCGGGCCCGGGCTCTACGGTCATCACCTGAGATCTCTCAGGATCCTCGCCAATTCTTAACGATTGCGAGGTATGCTTTCAAAGTCTGCGAAGACTGAGAAAGTACCGAGCGAAACGAGGCGGGAGTCATGGATCCCAGCGAGTTCCACGCCAGCGCGGCCGGCAAGGTCGTGAGTTCCCCGGAGGGCTACGCGGCGTTCGTGCCGGCGCCGCTGCCTCCGAAGATCTCGTACACCAAGCAGCTCGTGCTGGCGCTCTCGCGCGCCGACGCCGCCCTCGGCGAGCTCTCCGGCGTCGGCGGCGAGCTGCCGGACCCAGACCTGCTCGACGCCTCGTTCAAGCGCCAGGAGGCGCTCTGCTCCTCGCGCATCGAGGGCGCCCAGGTGAGCCTCTCGGACCTCTACCTCGACCAGGTCGGCGCCGCGCGCCCGAGCGTGCCGCGCGACCACCTGCGCGAGGTGCGCGCCTGCATCGCGACCCTGCGCTTCGGCGTGAACCGCCTGCGCGAGGAGGAGCTCTCGCTGGAGTTCGTCAAGGCGCTGCACGAGAACCTGCTGCGCGGGGAGGGCGGGCAGCGCACACCGGGCGAGTTCCGCACCTCGCAGAACTGGCTGGGGCCGGTCGGCGCCACGCAGGCCACCGCGACCTACGTGCCGCCGCCGGTCGACACGCTTCCCGACCTGCTCGCCGATTTCGAGCAGTCTCTGCAGGAGCGGGGCGAGTTCCCCGACCTGCTGAAGTGCGCCATGCTCCACGCGCAGTTCGAGAGCATCCACCCGTTCGTGGGCGGCAACGGCCGGCTGGGCCGGCTGCTCATCATCCTGTTCCTCATGGAGCGCCGCCGCCTCACCCGGCCGCTGCTCTACTTCTCCGCGTTCCTCGAGGGGCACCGCGACGAGTACTACGGGCTGCTGCAGCGGGTGCGCACGCACAACGAGTGGACGCCCTGGCTCACGTTCTTCTGTGAGGGCGTCGACCTCACCGCCACGCGCGCGACCCGCCAGGCGCGCGCGCTCATCCGCCACTACGAGCGTGACCGCGACAAGGTCAAGGGCCACGCGCTGCGGCTCGCCGACGAACTCTTCCGGACGCCGGCGATGACGGTGCCCGAGGCGCAGCGCATCCTGGACGTGGCCAACCCGACGGCGAGGAGCGCGGTGCGCCAGCTGGAGGCGCGCGGCCTGCTCGTGGAGTGGGCCGAGAAGCGCTGGCCGCGCGTGTACCTGGCGCGCCACGTGCTGGACGCCGTGCTGCACCCGCTGGAGGACCTGCGCAGCGGGCCGGGCACGGCGCAGCCCGACACCACCGTGAAGAGCGAGGCCACGCAGGCGCAGAAGCCGCCTCGACGCGCCGACCGCCTCATGGCCGAGGCCATGGACACCATCGACGCGGCGCGCGCCGCCGGCGTCACCCTGCGCCTCACCGGCGGCCTCGCCATCCGGCGTTACTGCACCGACCTGGACTTCATGGACCGCGAGTACTCCGACATCGACTTCGTCGGCCTCGGCGACGAGAAGAAGGAGATCCATGCCGTCTTCGAGAGCCTCGACTACACGGAGAACCGGTACGTCACGCAGTCCACGGACTCCAGCCAGCTCCAGTACATCAAGAACGAGGCGCTGGAGGGCATGAAGGCAGAGGCCGTGGCGGCGGCGCAGGGCGCGCACAGCGCCTACGAGCCGCCGCTCGTCGACCACATCGACATCTTCCTCGACATCATGCGCATGGATCACGACATCGACGTCTCCGGCCGGCTCGAGATCGACGACTACGCCATCTCGCCGGCGGACGCGTTCATCGCCAAGATGCAGATCGGCAAGATCAACCAGAAGGACGTCCACGACGTGATCGCGCTGGTCAAGGACGTCCCGTTGCGCGACGTGGACGACGACACGTCGCTCGACCTGCTCTACATCGCGCAGGAGTGCGCCCAGGACTGGGGCCTGTACCGCGACATCACGACCAACCTCGACATCGCTCTCGCGATGGTGGACGACTACGGCCTCTCCGAGTCCCAGCAGGACAGGGTGTACGCTCGTCTGGCGGCCATCAAGGAGAGCGTCGAGGGCGCCGGCAAGAGCCTGCGCTGGCGCCTGCGCGCTACAGTGGGCGAGCGCGTCGCGTGGCGGCGCGAGGTGGAGGACTCGGAGGGGACGCAGATCATCGCGCCGGAGTGGGACTACCGGCGCGACCTGGGTTGAGAGAGGCCCGGGAGGAGACGAAGGGGGCAGCATGACGGGCATGGTCCCGCAGGACGTCTACGAGCTCACGGGGGTCGCCGACCCGCGGCTCTCGCCGGACGGCTCGACCGTGGCGTACGTGGTGGGGCGCATCGACAAGGACGCCAACGAGTACCGGTCGGCGATCTGGCTGGCGGCGGCCGACGGCTCGGAGCCGCCGCGCCGGTTCACCAGCGGCGACAAGTCGGACGGCGACCCGCGCTGGTCGCCGGACGGCACGCGGCTGGCGTTCACGTCCAACCGCGCCGACAAGGCGTCGCAGCTGTACGTGATGCCCGTCGCCGGGGGCGAGCCGCGCAAGCTCACGAGCCTCAAGGAGGACGTGACGCAGGCGGTGTGGTCGCCCGAGCGGCGACACGATCGCGTTCGTGGCGCGCGTGCGGGACGCGGCCTACGAAGAAGAGGACGACAAGAAGCGCAAGCCACGGCGGTTCACGCGCCTGCAGTACAAGCTCGACAGCGTGGGGTGGACCGGTGACCGGCCGCAGCACCTGTTCGTGGTGCCGGCCGACGGGTCCGCGGAGCCCACGCAGCTCACCGACGGCGACTACGAAGACAGCTCGCCGGCCTGGTCGCCGGACGGGCGGACGCTCGCGTTCGTCTCCGCCCGCCACGAGGACTGGGACCTCGAGATGGTCACCGACGTCTACCTCGTCGACGCCGCCGGGGGAGAGCCTCGGCGGCTCACGCAGGGCGGCGGCAGCATCGGCAGCGTCGCCTGGCTGCCGGACGGCCGGCTGGCCGTGGACCGCTACCCCGGCGTGTACGACGACCCCAAGCACACCAAGATCGCGACCATCGACGCGGCGAGCGGGGAGATCACGCTGCTCGCCGCGTCGATCGACCGCAACTGCAGCACGTACCCCGGCATGCGCGAGCCGCTCTGGAACGACGGCGAGCTTGTCTTCATCGTCGAGGACCACGGCCGCGTGCACATCTACGCGGTCGCGGCCGACGGTTCGGGCGAGCCGCGCATCCTGGTCGGCGGCGAGCGCGAGGTCACCGGCCTGGACGTGGCGGGCGGCCGACTCGTCTTCACCGCGTCGGACCCGGCCCGGCTGAGCGAGCTCTTCGACGGCGGACCGGCGGCCGGTACGGACGCGCCCGCCGCCGCCGGCACGCAGCTCACGCACAACGGCGAGGGCTTCGCCGAGGGGCGCGAGCTGGTCAGGCCCGAGCGCTTCACGGCCGTCTCGGCCGACGGCAGCGGCGTCGACGCCTGGATCATGCGGCCCGCCGGCTACGAGGAGGGCAAGAAGTACCCCACCCTCCTCAACATCCACGGCGGGCCCTACGGCCAGTACGGCGAGACGTTCTTCGACGAGTTCCAGGTGTACTGCGGCGCCGGGTATGCCGTGATCTTCAGCAACCCGCGCGGCTCGTCCGGCTCCACCGAGGAGTGGGCGCGCGCCATCCGCGGGCCCGGCGAGGACGGCGGCGGCTGGGGCTCCGTGGACTACGACGACTGCATGGCCGTGGTCGACGAGGCGGTCCGCCGCTTCGACTTCGTCGACGCGGACCGCCTCGGCGTCATCGGCGGCTCCTACGGCGGCTACATGACCTCCTGGATCGTCGGCCACACCGATCGCTTCAAGGCGGCCGTCTCCGAGCGCGCCGTCAACAACTTCGACTCGCAGTGGGGCTCCAGCGACTTCGGCTGGGACTTCAAGGGCTACACCGGCAAGTTCCTCTACGAAGACCTGGACCTGTACCGGAGCGTCTCGCCCGTCACGTACGCGGAGGACATCCACACGCCGCTGCTGATCCTGCACAGCGAAGACGACCTGCGCTGCCCCATCGAGCAGGCCGAGCACCTCTTCGTCACCCTGCGGCTGCTCAAGCGGCCGGTCGAGCTCGTGCGCTTCCCCGCGGAGTCGCACGAGCTCACGCGCTCCGGCAGCCCGCTGCACCGCGTGCTGAGGTTCGAGCTGGTCGTCGAGTGGTTCGACCGCTACCTCAAGGGCTGAGGAGGCTCGCGCCGGCGGCGCCGGCGCTGGCCGCGGCGGTCCTGGCGCTGGCGGCGCTCGCGCTGCTGCTCGCCGCGGGTCCCGCCGGCGCGCGGCCGCCGGCGCGCTGGGTGCGCGTCCCGGTGGCCACGCTCTGGGTGCGCCCAGGCGAGGCGCGCAGCGTGGACGCGCCGGCGTGCGCGTACCCTGCCGACGTGCGCGCGTGGCTCGCCGCCATGACCACCACGCAGAAGCGCTGGCTCGTCGGCCGGCTCGAGACGCAGGCGCTGTACGGCGCCAAGGTCTACGTGCTCCGTGCAGTCCGGCGCCTGGACCCGCGTGGCCGTGGCCGGGCAGCCCACACCGCGCAACGCCTGGGGATACCCCGGATGGGTACCGACCCGGCAGCTGACGGCCGAGGCGCCCGCCGTGGGCAAGCAGACCGCCGTGATCCGGCGGCCGAGCGCCTGGCTCCACGACTCGGCCGCGCTGGACGGGCGCGTGCTCGAGCTCTCCTACGGCACGCGCCTCCCGGTGGTCTCGGTCACCACCACCGCCGTCGAGGTGGCGCGCCCCGGCGGCGGCAGCGGCTGGCTGCGCCGCGCCGGCGTGGCGCTGCACGACGACGGCGCCGCGTGGCCGGCGCTGAGCGGCGCGCGGCTCGTCACGCGAGGCGCGCCGCTTCCTCGGCCTCCCGTACCTGTGGGCCGGCACCTCCGGCTTCGGCTACGACTGCTCCGGGTTCACGCACAGCGTCTTCAGGGCGCTCGGCACCACGATCCCGCGCGACGCCGCCGACCAGATGACGGTCGGGCGCCGCGTGGCCGGGCGCAGCGCGCTCCGGCCGGGAGACCTCGTGTTCTTCCGCAACGCGTCGGGTTCCATCCACCATGTGGGCATGTACGTGGGCGACGGCAAGATGATCCACGCGCCGTCCACCGGCAGCGCGGTCAGCGTCGTCTCGCTGAGCTCGCAGCCCTACGCAGGCGAGTTCGCCGGCGGGCGCCGGCTCACACCGTAGAGAGGAGAGGCGTGGACGCGGCGACCTTCAGACCGGGTGCGAGCGGTCACCTGGTCAGCACCGAGGATGGCCATGCGGCGTTCGTGCCGGCTCCGCTCCCGCCGGTACTGGCGTTCTCACCAGACCTGGTCGAGCGACTGTCCGCCGCCGACGCGGCGCTCGGCGAGCTCAGCGGCCTGGCCGGCGCACGGCGCGACCCGCAGATCCTCGTCGCGCCGTTCCTGCGCCAGGAGGCCGTGCTCTCCTCGCGCATCGAGGGCACGCCGGCCACGCTGGTCGACCTGCTGTTCGACGAAGTCGCCGCGTCACCCGACCTGGAGCTGCGCGAGAACCTCCGCGAGGTGCGCAACTACGTGGCGGCCCTGCAGTACGGCGTCGAGCGCCTGGCGGAGGCGCCGCTCGGCACCAAGCTGGTGCTGGAGCTGCACGAGCGCCTGCTGCGCGGCGTGCCCGACGTCGCCTGGACGCCGGGCGAGCTCCGCACCGGCCAGAACTGGGTGGGACCGCCGGGGTCGACCATCGAGACGGCGGTCTACGTGCCTCCGCCGGTGCCGCAGATGCACGCCGCGCTCGCCGAGTGGGACACGTTCCTCGGCGCGCGCACCGGCTTGCCGCCGCTCGTGCAGTGCGCGCTCATGCACGAGCGCTTCGAGGCCATCCACCCGTTCCTCGAGGGCAACGGCCGTCTCGGCCGGCTGCTCATCACTCTGTTCCTCATCGAGCGCGGCCGCCTCTCGCACCCGCTCCTGTATCCCTCCGCGTACATCGAGGCGCACCGGGACGAGTACTACGACCTGCTGCAGGCGGTGCGCACCGACGGCGCCTGGGAGCCGTGGCTGGGGTTCTTCGTCGACGCCGTGCGCGAGAGCGCCGAGCGCGCCTCCGGCCAGGCGCGCACGCTCATGGCCCTGCGCGAGCAGTACCGCTGGAAGGTCTCGGGCCACGCCCGCCAGCTGGTGGACGACCTGTTCCGCACGCCGTTCGTCACCGTGCCGGAGGCGCAGGTGACGCTCGGCGTGAGCAACGCCACGGCGCGCAAGGCGGTCCGCGAGCTGCAGGAGTGGGGCATGCTCGAGGAGCTGGCCGCGCGCCGCTGGCCGCGCGCCTACATCGCGCGGCCCATCCTCGACGCCATCCAGGAGCCCCTGGAGGACCTGCGCCTGACCTCCCAGGCCGTGCTCGAAGGGGGCGCTGCTCAAGTCGGCCACAGATGTGGAGGAGCCCCCGGAGCGGCCGGCCGAGCGGCACATGGCCGAGGCCATGGCGCTGATCGACGAGGCACGACGGTTCGGCATCCAGGTCCGGCTCATGGGCGGCCTCGCCGTGCGCCGGTACTGCACCGACCTCGTGTTCATGGACCGCGAGTACTCGGACATCGACCTCGTCGGTCTCTCGTTGCAGAACCCCGGCCTGCACGAGGTGTTCACGCGGCTGGGCTACGCGGAGAACCGGCTGGTGACGGAGGCGACCGGCGCCGGCCAGCTCCAGTACGTCAAGACCCAGGTGCTGGAGGGCGCCGGCGCGGGCCTCCTCGTCGACCACGTCGACGTCTTCCTCGACGTCATGCGCATGGACCACGACCTGGACGTCCGCGACCGCCTGCTCATCGACGACTACGCCATCTCGCCGGCCGACGCGTTCATCGGCAAGCTGCAGATCGGCCGCCTCAACGCCAAGGACGCTCACGACGTGATCGCCCTGGTCAAGGACGTGCCGCTGCGCCGGACGGACGACGAGCACTCCCTGTGCGTCCCGTACATCGCCGCCGCCTGTGCCGCCGACTGGGGCCTGCACGAGGACGTGCTGGCCAACATCGGCAAGGTCCTCGCGCTGCTCGACGAGTTCGAGCTGGACGAGGAGGAGGCTGCGCGGGTCTCCGAGCGACTGCTCGCCGTCGGCGAGGCCATCGAGGCCGAGGAGAAGCCCGTGGGCTGGCGCCTGCGGGCTCGCGTCGGCCGGCGCGTCGCCTGGCGGCGCAGCATCGAGGACCAGGAGGGCACGGACGTGATCGCGCCGGAGTGGGACTGGCGCCGCGACCTCGGTTGACGCAGACTGCAGGGGACCGAAAGGCGGCAGGCATGGCGTACGTCCTCATCGAGCACCGGGTCGGCGACTTCGCGAGGTTCGAGCAGGTCTTCAACGACGACGCCGAGCGCCGGGAGGGGCTGGGCTGCAGAGGAGGGGTCGTCTACCGGGTGGCCGACGACCCCGGCAACCTCATCGTCGTGCTCGAGTGGGACTCGCTGGACGCGGCGCGGGACTTCGCGGGGTCGCTGGAGTTCGAAGAGGCCGTGGAGTGGGCCAGCAGCGACATCGCCACGCCGCGCGTGACCGTGCTGGACGTCGCCCTCGAGTCGCCGCGCTGAGGCGCGACCTCGCGGCCCTTGCGTCCGCCGCGCCGGGGCTGCTTGGCGTCCGTCCTCACTCGTCCTTTGCGAGCGGCTCACCCCACGATACTCTGTGTCCGACACACCTTCGGGCGAGGCAGAGGAGGACGACATGGCTTACGTGGTCATCAGACACGAGATCTCCGACCTCGAGCGGCTCAAGCAGGTCTACGCCGACGACGCCGAGCGGCGGAGGCGGATGGGCTGCATCGGCGGCAAGCTGCTGCGCGAAGTGGACAATCGCGCCGAGGTGACCGTTGAGCTGCAGTTCGACACCACCGAGCACGCACGCGCCTTCGCCGGCTCGTTCGAGCTCGAGCAGGCGCTGCACTGGTCGACGGCCAAGGCGCCGACCACGCGTGTGCTGGTCTACGAGGAGATCCACACCTCGGCGTACTGAGGGCGGCGCCCCGGGGCGGGCTGACCGCGCCCGACTGGATTGCTTCACTCGGCGTCTTCGTTTCGCCGTGTCGTGGTCGTGAAATGACGGGAGCACGGGCGGCGCGGCCTGCGCCGCGGAAGACGAAGGAGACGCATCATGGCCGATGACTACCTGCCCGACGTGTACGTGGGCTTCCGTCAGGACTACCCGGACGTAGCAGCCGCGCTCGACGGCCTCGGCGAGGCCGTGGACGGCGCGGGACCGCTGGACGAGCGCGGCTTGCGGCTCGTCAAGCTCGGGCTCGCCGTCGGCGCGCTCGCCGAGGGCGCCGTCAAGTCCAACGCGCGCAAGGCGCTGGCGGCCGGCGCGACGGCGGACGAGGTGCGGCAGGTCGGCATCCTGGCGATCACGACCTGCGGCTTCCCGACGGCCATCGCCGGCCTCGGCTGGATCGACGAGGTGCTCGGGGCCTGACGTCGCGGCGCGCCTCGCGGCGGCCGCGCCGTCACCACCCGACGCGGCCGCCGTCGCGGGCGATCTTCTCCTCGCAGATCCGCGTCATCGCGGCGCGCACCGCGCGCGCCGCGAGCCAGCCCACGGGTGTGGCCGGACCGGCGTAGCTCGACTCCTCACCGCGGCCGGTGCACGCCACGACCACGGTGTCGGTGGACGTGCCGCTGGCGTCGTCGCCCTCCGGCGTCTTCACGTCCCACTGCCGCAGTGTCATCGTCTTGGCCTCCGTGACCGTGATCACCGCGTTCACCTGGGCCGCCGGCGTGAGCGCGCCGTCCACGAGCAGGATCACGTTGATGGTGCCGGGGCGCGTCATGCCCGCCCGGGCCTCCTCGGCGCCGGACTCGCCGTCGCCCGCGTCCGTGTACGGCGGAGTCACCCCGGCCGACGACGTGTTGCTGAGGCCCACCGACACCACGGCGGCCACCGTGAGCGCATCGCGCTTCTCCACGGCGCAGCGCGCGTACTCGGTGTAGGCGGCCGTCATCAGGCCCACGAACGGTGCGCCGGCCCCGACGTCCTGCGCCAGGGCGGCAAGGTCCGCGTCCGGCCGCCCGTCGTACTGGTCGTCCACGTGCATGTTCAGGATCTCGCGCGCGACGCACGAGCCGCCGCCCACCACGGCCGAGCTGAGCACGGTCAGCGGCACCGCACTGCGCACGTGCACCAGCCGCGGCCCGATGTCCACGCTCACGCCGGGGAGAGGGTGAAGGGTCTGGTCGTCCATGGGTGGTTCCTCGGTCCGGGGCTCGGGCGCCCGCCATCCTAGCGCAGCCTCGGCGGGCGCAGCCATCAGAACTCGGAGTGATGGAGTCCTGTATCCCGGGAACACCCGGGGTAAGCCGGGCCCGCCCAACGAGGGCCCGGACACAAGGAGAGAGAGCATGCCACTGTTGACAGGATCCATCGAGGCCGCCGTCCCGGTCTCGTTCGCCGACCGCGAGTGGCGGGAGTACGTCGGCCGCGCCGTGTACGACCGCTTCCCGGAGGGGTACGAAGACGTCCGGTCCTCGTTCGCCGACTTCGACGCCGACGCGGGCAAGGTCATCTTCGCCGACCTCGGCCCCAACCGGTCGCGCGTGAGTGTGGAACTGCAGTACACGCCGCACGGAGGCGCCGACCCCGAGAGTGACGTCGCGCGCGCCCAGCGGGAACTGGACCGCGACCTGGACAAGTACCGAGACTTCGTGCTGCGCCGCTGCGACGAGCAGCTCTGCCGCCACTGACGGATCGATCGCGGGCGGGCGGCCGGGCAAGCAGGGCCGCCCGCCCGCGTCACGCGTCATTCCTCGCCTCGGGCCCCTGATTCCGTGTCCGCAGGCTGTTCCTGGGTATAAGGGGACTGATTCTGTCCTGATTATCCCTGCGAGGTGACCCATGAGCAGAGGCGGCGCCCCCGCGATCGCGGACCAGACGGCCCTGTCCGTACTGCTCCGGGAGCCGCGCTACGAAGTGATCCCCGTCCGGGGCATCGAGCAGAAGGTGGCCGCGCTGCCCTACGGCTCGACCGTGACCGTCACCGCCTCTCCCGCGCTCGGCATCGACCGGACGCTCGACGTGAGCAGGGCGCTGGCCGCGCGCGGCTTCTCGGTGGTGCCGCACCTGGCCGCGCGCATGATCTCCGGCCGCGGCCACCTCGAGCGGCTGGTCCAGCGGCTCGAGGGCTCGACCATCCGCGAGGTGTTCGTGATCGGCGGCGACGCGACCCCGCCGGCGGGCGCCTACGCCGACGCCGGCGACCTCCTGGAAGAACTGGCCAGCCTCGCGCACCCCTTCACGCGCGTCGGCATCGGCGGGTACCCCGAGGGCCACCCCGTGGTCTCCGACGACCAGTTGCTCGAGGCGCTGCTTCGCAAGCAGCCCGCCGCCAGCCACATCGTCACTCAGTTGTGCTTCGACGCCGGTGCGCTCGCCGCGTGGGCGGCGGACATCCGCGCCGCCGGCATCACGCTCCCCGTGGTCGTCGGCCTGCCGGGGGTCGTGGAGCGCAAGCGGCTCGCGGAGATCTCACTCAAGTCGGGCGTCGGGGCGTCGCTGCGGTACCTGCGCAAGCACGGCCGCCAGATCGTCACGCTGGCGCGCTCGAAGCGCTACGACCCGACCCAGCTGGCGGGCGAGGTCGCGGAGTACGCCGCGGACGCGTCACTCGGCCTCCGCGGCGTGCATCTCTTCACCTTCAATCAGGTGGAGCCCACGCGGGACTGGGTCGCCGAGCACTCCTGAGGTCCGTCGCATCCTCGCGATGCTCTTCGTGCCGAGCAGGCGCCCGCGCCCGAGGCGGCCACGCTCAGGGCGCTGGAGGCGCGTCCTCCAGTTCGTCCTCCGGCGTACCGGCTCCGGCCTCGCCCTCCGGCGCGCCCCCTTGACCGCCGGGGCGCGTGCGTGAGGTGGCGAGCACCGAGCCCGCCAGGATCAGCGGCATGCCGATCGCGATGCCCAGAGTGAACGACTCGCCCAGCAGGGCCACGCCCAGCAGCACCGCCACCAGGGGGTTCACGTAGGTGATGACCGTGGTGCGCGACGGCCCGACCTCGCGGATCAGCGCGAAGAACAGCAGGAACGCGAGCACGGTGCAGACCACGGAGAGCACCGCCACCGAGATGATCGTGTCGGTTGAGAGCGACGCCGGCATGGTGAGCACGCCGGCCGGCGCGTACAGCACGGCCGTCACCACCAGGGAGGCCGTGATGACGCCGATCGCCGGCAGGTGGGAGAGCCGCCGGCTGATGACGAGCGGCCCCATCGCGTAGCAGAACGCGACGACCACCGTCTCGGCGATGCCGAGCGCGTCGCTGTGCGAGATGTCCAGGCCGACCAGGGCGGCGACGCCCGCGAACCCCACGAAGAGCCCGGTGAGCCGGCGCGCGCCGAAGTGGTCGGCCACTCCGAACGCGCGGTACGCAACGGCGCCGATGAGCGGCACCGTGGCGATCAGCAGGCCGGCGAGCGAGCTCGAGATGCGCTCCTCGGCGTGCGCCAGCAGCAGCCACGGCACGCAGAGCTCGAGCGCCGTGTACAGGAGCACCCACGGCCAGCTGCGCAGCACGCGCCGCAGCTCGCCGCTGCGCAGCGCGAACGGCAGCAGCAGGAGCGCCGCCGGCGCCGTGCGCAAGAAGACCAGCGCCGGCGGCGGCAGCTCGCGCACCGCGACGCGGATGAACAGGTAGGGGATGCCCCAGATCACGCAGAGCGCGATGAACAGCAGCCAGCCTTTGCGGGACACCGGGTCGGTCCTTCCGTCGTGCGTGGGCCGCCATCCTACCGCGCACGTGCATGGTAGGCTCCGGGTCCGTCTTGACGAGGAGGAGACCGGCATGGACGTGTTCGAGGCCATCGAGAAGCGGTACAGCGTGCGTGGATACAAGCCCGACCCCGTCGAGGACGAGAAGCTGCAGCAGGTGCTCGAGGCGGCGCGGAGGGCTCCGACCGCCGCCAACAGGCAGCCGTTCCGCATGCTCGTCGTCCACACGGAGGGCAGGGAAGAGGAACTGGGTCGCGTGTACGGCCGCAAGTGGCTCGTCCAGGCGCCGCTCATCGTCGCGTTCGTCGCCGTGCCCGGCGAGGCCTGGCGGCGCATGGACGACAAGCCCTACGACGAGGTGGACGCCACCATCGCCATGGACCACTTCGTGCTGGCCGCGACGGCGCTCGGGCTCGGCACGTGCTGGATCGCCGCGTTCGACCCGGCCGCGGCGCGCGAGGTGTTCGGGCTCCCCGCAGACGTCGAGCTGGTCGCCCTCACGCCTCTCGGCTACCCGGACAAGGTGTCCGCCGGCACGACGCGCCGCCCACTCGAGGAGCTCGTGCGCCACGAGCGCTGGTGAGCGCCGAGGGACCCTCGCGCGGCAGTACGACGGACGCCGCTTCCTCGTCACCGATTCCGGGGCCGGCCTTCTCTTCGTTCTGCGTCCCGACGTCGGACGTCGCAAACACCCCATGGGACGCCTGCCCCTCGCCTCTTCCGGGTAGGTAGGAGCTGTCGGTACCGCGGTACGGCGTGGAGTCGCAGGCAGCGCAGGTCCAGCGAGGGGAGGCGGTCGTGGGGTTCGTGGACGAGTCCATCGTGGTCTCCCTCGACGCCGCCGACGCCTACTCGCTCTGGCTCGACTACGAGCACTACCCCTCCTTCATGCGCGGGGTCGAGCGGGTCGAGGTGGTCGGCTACTGCGAGCTGCGCTGGAGCGGTCGCGTGTGCGGCGAGGTGCTCACCTGGGACGTGGACGTTGTCGACCGCATCGAGGACACGCGCCTGCGCTGGCGGGCGCGGGACGGCCGCGAGACCGGCGACGTGGACTTCCAGAAGCTGGATGCCGGTGCCACGCTCGTCCACTACCAGCTCGAGTACGAGCCCGAGCGCTGGGGAGTGGAGGAGGAGGCGCTGCGCGGCTGCCTGCAGGCGCGCGTGCGCGGCGACCTGAAGGAGTTCAAGGCGCTCGCGGAAGCTCCGCGCGTCTAGTCGCGGGGTCCCCTCGCGGTCTGGACGAACTTCACGGTGACAAGGCGCGGAGATGGGCGTACAGTCTCCGGTGGGACCAACCTCCCCTCTTAGCATCGACTCGCCAGGCTTTGCTTACCCCCCGGTTGGTCCCATTTTCTTTGCCCCGACCCGGCAGCCGGCGCGTTCACTTCCCGGTGCGCGTACTACGGCAGGAATGGACTCCCGTCCGCCGAACCCCTCTCCTGGGGTCGCCGGCCATACCAGTGCTCCTTGGCTCGCTCCGCTGGTCCTTCTCAGCTCAAACGGCGACCCCTGTTCATTGGGCGGCCACGGGTGTGTGCAGGATGACGACGAGGGGGTGCGGGTTGAGCAGGCCAGAACGAACCCTCATACTCGTGGCTTGGCCGCTGCCGGCTGACAAGGGAGTGTCTATCCCATGATCGTCTTCGAAGACGTCACCAAGACCTACGACCCGGACGTGGTCGGCCTCCAGGACTTCACCTGCCACATCGGTAAGGGTGAGTTCGTGTTCCTCGTAGGAGCATCGGGGTCCGGCAAGTCCACACTCATCAAGCTGGTGCTCAAGGAGCTCGTGCCCGAATCGGGTCGCATCCTCGTGGCCGGCCGTAACCTCGGCACCCTGCGACACAGCAAGGTGCCGCTGCTGCGTCGCAACATCGGCTGCGTGTTCCAGGACTTCAAGCTCCTGCCGAACAAGACGGTGCACGACAACGTCGCCTACGCCCTCGAGGTGGTCGGCGAGCCGCGACGCAGCATCCGCCGCAAGGTGCCGGAGATCCTCAGCCTCGTCGGCCTCACCGACAAGGCGAACAGCTACCCACACGAGATCAGCGGCGGCGAGCAGCAGCGCGTGAGCGTCGCGCGAGCGTTCGTCAACCATCCGCCGCTGCTGCTCGCGGACGAGCCGACCGGCAACATCGACCCCGAGACCGCGGTCGGCATCATGCAACTCCTCGTGCGCATCAACCGCACGGGCACCACCGTGGTCGTCGCCACGCACGACCGCGACATGGTCAACCGCATGCGCCGGCGCGTGCTGCAGCTCGACAACGGGCGCCTGGTGCGCGACGAGCGCCGCGGCGGCTACGACCAGGTCACCGACGTCGAGGAGCAGGAGGTGCTCACGTGAGGCTGGGCTTCTTCCTCGCCGAGGCGTTCGGCTCGATGCGTCGCAACTGGGTGATGGCCATGGCGGCCGTCATCACGGTCTTCATCAGCACCGCCATCCTCGGCGCCGTGCTGGTCACGCGCGACAACCTCAACCAGGGCGCCACCAGCCTCAAGAACCGGGTGCTCATCGAAGTCTTCATCAAGGACGAAGCCACGGAGGAGCAGAAGGCCGCTCTGGAGCAGAGGATCCAGGCCATCCCCGAGGTCAAGTCGTTCAAGTACATCAGCAAGGAAGAGGCGCTCAAGCGCTTCGAGGACAGGTTCGGCCCGCGCATCGTGCAGAACCTGCCCATCAACCCGCTGCCGGCCAGCTACGAGATCCAGGTCAAGGACGCCAACCAGGTCGACGCGGTGGCCAAGAAGTTCTTCGACGACCCGGCCGTGGACAACGACCCCGGCACGCACAACGGGGTCAAGTACGCCGCCGAGACGGTGCGCAAGATGCTCGGCACCATCAACCTGATCGGCATCGGCATGTGGATCGCCACCGGCATCTTCGCGCTCGCCGCGGTGCTGCTCATCAGCACCACGGTGCGGCTCAGCATCTTCGCCCGGCGCCGCGAGGTCGAGATCATGCGCCTGGTGGGCGCCACCAACTGGTTCATCCGCTGGCCGTTCGTGCTCGAGGGCTTCATCACCGGGCTCATCGGCGCAGTGATCGCCGCCGGCTTCGTGTGGCTGTGCAACTGGGCGCTGGCGAACTGGCTCGAGAGCAGCCAGATCAACTTCCTCGACATCCGCGTGTTCAGCATGTGGTGGCAGAGCGGGTCCTGGCCCGCCGGCCTGCTGCCTACGCTCGCCATCCTCGGCGCGGTGCTGGGCGCCCTGGGCAGCATGGTGGCGCTGAGGCGCTACCTCAAGACCTGACGCTCGTCACGCGCGCACGCCGTGCGCGGGGGTCGCGACCGGCGGCGGCGCTCTGACGCAGGGACGCCGCCGCCGGTCGCCGAACTCTGATTGTTGCCATGGTCTCCACTCGCAGGCTCATCACCATCGTCCTCCTCGCCGTCGCGGCGCTGGCGTTCGGCGCGGCAGCAGCGGGCTCGGCGCGGGCCGCCACGGCCGACGAGATCCAGCAGAAGCTGCAGAGCGCGCGCGACAAGATCGCCGCCGCCGAGGACAAGAAGGACTCACTCTCCGAGCAGATCAGCGACCTCGACGGGCGGCTCGCGGCCATCCAGAAGAAGCTCGACGGCCTGGGCGGCCAGATCGCGGCCGTCGAGACCAAGCTCGACGTGACCAAGGAGAAGCTCGGGGTGCTGCGCGAGGAGCTGCGCCTCAAGAAGCTCGAGCTCCAGGAGGCGCAGGCCGAGCTCGTGCTCGAGCAGAAGAACTTCGCCCGGCGCGCCGTGCTCAGCTACAAGAGCGACGACCTCGACTACGTGGACGTCATCCTCGCCTCCTCCGACTTCGAGGACCTCATCAGCAGGGTCGACACCATCCACGACCTGCTCGGCGGCAACAACACGCTGGTCGGAGGCCTGGAGACCACTCGCGACAAGGTCGACTCCGAGAAGGACGCCATCGCCAGGCGCGAGGACGCGGTGGCGGACGCGGCCCGCGTCCTGCAGGAGAAGAGCGATGAGCTCGCCGCCCTCAAGGCCCAGCAGGCGGCGAGCCAGGCGGCCGCCCTGGCCGTGCGTCAGCAGAAGCACACGGCGCTCAAGGGCGTCAACAAGGACCTGGCCGAACTCGAGCGCCAGGAGAGCCAGCTGCTCTCCGAGAGCCAGGCGCTCACCGGCGTGGTGGGCGGCAGCGGCAGCAGCGGCTCGGGCAGCGGCAGCCTCAGCTGGCCGGTGAACGGCCCGGTCACGTCGCCGTTCGGCTGGCGCATCCACCCGATCCTCGGCTACAAGAAGTTCCACACCGGCATCGACATCGGCGTCGGCTACGGCGTGCCCGTCCGCTCCTCGGCCGCCGGCACCGTCATCTACGCCAGCTGGATGGGCGGCTACGGCAACGTGATCATCGTCGACCACGGCGACGGCCTCTCGACGCTCTACGCGCACCAGTCGAGCCTCGCCGTCGGCAACGGCGCACACGTGGCGCGCGGCCAGACCGTCGGCTACGTGGGCTCCACGGGGTTCAGCACGGGCCCGCACCTGCACTACGAGGTGCGGGTCAACGGCAACCCCGTGGACCCGATGGGCTACCTCTGAGCCCGGCCGCAGCTCCGCAGGGCCGGGCCCTCGTTCGCCGCGTCGACGCCCGTCGTTTGCCGCTCCATCACCGACCGACTACCATCTACGACTGATGCGCATCCTTCGCACCGTCATCGTCGTCCTCCTGGTCTCCATCGGGTTCCTCGGCGGCTACTTCGCCGGCTGGTACCTGCACGGGGAGAACACCGTGCGCCTCATCGCCGACCCAGCAGACGTCGGCCAAGGAGGCCGGCAAGCTGCAGCAGAAGATCATCGAGGAACTGCAGACGCGCTACTACCGGCCGGTCAACGTCGACAAGCTCTCCACCGCCGGCGTCAACGGCATGCTCAAGTCGCTCAAGGACCCGTACACGGTCTACCTCACGCCCAAAGAGGTGCAGGACTTCGAGGAGAAGGAGCGCGGCTCGTACTCGGGCATCGGCGCCAGCCTGCAGAAGACCAAGGACGGCCTCATCATCACCGCCGTGTTCGACGGGTCGCCGGCCAAGGCCGCGGGCCTGGCCCCCGGCGACGCCATCGTCACCGTGGACGGCAAGGACACCAAGGGCGTGGCCATCGAGACGAGCATCAGCCGCATCAAGGGCGCGGAGGGCAGCACCGTCACCCTCGGCGTGCAGCCCAAGGACAAGAAGCAGCCGGTCAAGACCTACAAGATCCAGCGCAAGACCATCGAGATCCCCGAGACGAGCAGCAAGATCATCAACGACAAGGGGACCAAGGTCGGGTACGTGCAGCTCTACGAGTTCGGCGGCCTCGCCGGGCGCGACGTGCGCAAGGACGTGGACGAGCTGAGCAAGAAGGGCGCGCAGTGGTTCATCCTCGACCTGCGCTACAACGGCGGCGGCCTGCTCACCCAGGCCGTGGACGTCACCGGCGTGTTCCAGACCGGCCTCGTCACCTCCACGGCCGGCCTGAACTCCCCCAAGGAGGAGCTCACGGCCACCGGACCGGTCGCCACCAGGAAGCCCATGGTCGTGCTGGTCAACGGCTACTCGGCCAGCGCCTCCGAGATCGTCACCGGCGCGCTCAAGGACCACAAGCGCGCCACCATCATCGGCACCAAGACCTTCGGCAAGGGCCTCGTCCAGAGCATCGTCGACCTCGGCAACGGGGCGGCGCTCAAGCTCACCACGGCCGTCTACCTCACGCCGAACGGCACCAACATCAACAAGAAGGGCATCACTCCGGACATCGTCGCCCCGGACAAGCCCAAGACCAAGCCAGACGACGCGCTGCAGCGCGCGCTGCAGTACATCGCCGCGCAAGCGAAGTAGCGGCATGAGCCCCTCGCGGCACCCGGGCGGACCGGGTGACAGTGCGAGACACGGAGGGCAGCGCCCGTCCCGAGGCGGCGGACGCCGGAGGGCGGACGGCTCCCGGCAGCCGCAGGAGACTCCGGACCAGGGCCGCCCGCTTCCGTACCGCGTCACCCGCTGGGGCAAGTTCTGGTCGCTCGAGCCCCTGTTCGCCGACGTGCGCTCGTACCTGGTCGCCAAGGGCGGCATGCCGCCGAAGACCGACGATCTGGTGCTCGCCGTGCCCTCGCACGGCGACCGGCGCAGGATCGTCGAGGTCCTCGGTCGCGCGGACGACGTCCAGGCCGTGCTCCGCGCGCTGCTCCACGCCAAGGGCGTGCGCCAGGGATTCTCGGACGCCGTGCTGGACGAGGCGGCGGCCGTCAAGGGGCGCGGCGCGCGCCCCGACCCCGGCCGCCGTGACGTCACGGCCGTGCCCACGTTCACCATCGACCCGGACACGGCGCGCGACTTCGACGACGCCATCTCGGTCGCGCGCGAGGGCTCCGGCTACCGCGCCCACGTGCACATCGCCGACGTCTCGTACTTCGTCGACGACGACGGCGAGATCGAGCGCGAGGCGCGTCGCCGCACGTCCAGCCTCTATCTGCCGCTGTTCGCCGAGCCCATGCTCCCGGCGGCGCTCAGCAGCGACCTCTGCAGCCTCGTCCCGCGGCAGCCGCGCAAGTGCCTCACCGTGGAGTTCACGTTCGACGCCGAGGGCCGGCGGACGAGCACGCAGTACTACCGCTCGCTCATCAGCAGCGATCACCGCCTGACCTACGGCTTCGCCGACACGGTGATCGGACCGGCCGGCGTGGCCGCGGCCGCCGAGTCGGCCGACCGAGACGCGGCCGGCGACGACACCGCGGCTCCGCCGCTCGCCGACCCCAAGGCCGCCGTGGCGGCGCTGCCCGGCGCGCACCTCGTGGCGGACCGCGAGCCGCCGCGCGACGTTCCGGACGCCACCATGGAGGCCGACGACGCGCTCCGCGACCAGCTGCTGCTCGCCGCCGAGCTGGCCGGGATCCTGCGCCGCCGCCGGATGGCCCGCGGCGCGCTCACCATCGGCTCGTTCGAGCCCGAGTACGCGTTCGACCACGCGGGCGCGCTCAGCGGCGCGGCCGCGCGCCCGGAGACGCCCTCCCACGCGCTCGTCGAGGAGTTCATGCTCGCCGCCAACGAGGCCGTCGCCGAGTACCTGCTGCGCAAGAAGGCGCACGCGCTCTACCGCGTGCACGAGCCCCCCGAGCCGATGAGCACGCGCGAGCTCTTCGACCAGCTGGAGGAGCTCGGCATCCCGACGCCGCCGTTCCCGGCCGGCGAGGCCGTGCCGGCGGCGCAGCTCCAGGAGCTGTACGGCCGCCTGAGCAGCCTCGTCGCGCAGACCGGCGCCCGCGAGCGCCGCGGCCGCCTCGCGTGGTCCACCCTCATCCTGCGCTCGCTCAAGCAGGCGCGCTACGCGCCCGTGAACCTCGGTCACTTCGGCCTCGCCAGCCCGGCGTACCTGCACTTCACGTCGCCCATCCGCCGCTACCCGGACCTCGTGGTCCATCGCGCGCTCATCTACCACCTCGGTGACGGCGGCTCCGAGCTCGGCGACGCCGAGCTGGCCACCGCCGCCGACGACTGCTCCACGCGCGAGCGCGAGTTCAGCAAGGTCGAGCTCACCGGCGACGACATCGCCCTCTGCTTCCTGCTCCACGGCCGCCTGGAGGTCGAGGGCTGGGAGCAGGTGTTCGGCGGCGAGATCGTCGGCCTGGTCGGGGGCGGCCTGTTCATCCGCTTCGGCGAGGTCTTCGAGGGGTTCCTCTCGTCGCGCCGGCTGGGCGGCGAGCGGTTCGAGGTCAGCGAGCACGAGACGGCGCTCGTCGGTGAGGTGACCGGCACGCGCTACCGGCTGGGTGACGCGATCGAGGTCAGGGTCGAGCGCGTGGACCGCCTGACCGGCAAGGTCGACCTGTCGCCGCCACCGGACGCCGATCGTCCCGGCTCCGGTACCGACCGGCGCCCGGCGCGCCGGACCACGGGCTCCCGCCCGTCCCACCACCGCGGCCCCGGGCGCCAGAACCACCGCAAGCGCCGCTGACGCGGCCGCGCCCGGCGCGTCAGGCGCCGGACGCGCCCGCCGTCCCCGATGGGGTACCCTAGGCGGCATGCCGCGAGAGACCGGGATCAAGCGCGTGGCCGAGAACCGCAAGGCGCGCCACGACTACTTCATCGACGACACCTTCGAGGCGGGCATCGTGCTCGTCGGTACGGAGGTCAAGTCGCTGCGCGAGGGCCGCATCAACCTGCGCGACAGCTACGTGGAGGTGCGCGGGAGCGCGCACGCGCCGGAGCTCTTCCTCATCGGCGCCCACATCAGCCCCTACGACCAGGGCAACATCTGGAACCACGACCCGCTGCGGGCGCGCAAGCTGCTCATGCACCGGCACGAGATCGAGCGTCTCGCCGGCAAGGTGCGCGAGAAGGGCTACACGATCGTGCCGACCAAGGTGTACTTCAAGGACGGGCGGGCCAAGATCGAGGTCGGGCTCGGGCGCGGCAAGAAGCTCTACGACAAGCGCCACGACATGGCCGACAAGGACGCCAAGCGGGACATGCAGCGTGCCTTGCGCGGACGCGGGGAAGACAGGCGGTAAGGGTCGGCCACGCCGTGCGCCGGCCCGGCGAGTGAGGGAGGGCGCATGGACACGCTCAATCACGAGCAGATCGAGGCCGCGCTCGCGGACCTGGACGGCTGGGGGTTCCAGGACGAGGCGCTGGTACGCACGTTCCGCTTCGCCGACTTCGTCCACGCCATCGGCTTCGTCGAGCACCTCGCCGACCTCGCTGAGGAGCGCAAGCACCACCCGGACATCGACATCCGCTACAACAAGGTCACGCTGCGCCTGAGCAGCCACGACGCCGGCGGAGTGACGAAACGCGACGTGGACCTGGCCCAGGCCATCCAGCAGCTCGTGTAGGCCCGGGCAGAGCAAAGGCGGGCGCGCACCGAGAGGTGCCGCGCGCCCGCCGTGCTATGATGCGCATCCGTGCCCTCGTAGCTCAGGGGATTAGAGCGCGCGCCTCCGGAGCGCGAGGTCGAAGGTTCGAATCCTTCCGGGGGCACCACCCTCCTTCACCGCGATCCTCCCTCACTGCGCGCTCCCTCCGCGTTCACCACACGAACGGCACGAACCTGCCGTGGACGCTCGTCCGGTACGCCGCGTAGTCCGGGTTCGCCTCCAGGAGCCAGGCCTCCTCGCGGCGCCGCTTCGCGTCCAGGAAGACCGCGGCGAGCGCCCAAGGCAAGAGCACCAGGGGCGACGACACAAGCGCCCAGGCGAGGGCCAGCAGCAGGACGCCGCCGTACATGGGGTGTCGCACGAGGCCGTAGGCGCCACTCCGCTTGATCGCGCCGTGCATCCACGGGCTTCGGGAACGGGGTGAGCTGCCGCCCGAGACCCGCCAGCGCACTGACGAAGAGGTACAGGCCGCCGGCGGCGGCCAGGGCGGCGGCCGTGAGCCTCGCGGCGCCGGCCGCCGAGGGCCAGCCGGCGCCGAGCACGCCACACGTGATGATCGCGGCGAGCAGCACGACCTGCAGGAGCACCCAGCCCTCGCCGCGGCGTCCCAGGTCCGGGAGTCTGAGCTTCATCGGGCGCCTCCCCCGATGGCGGTCGGCGTGTCGCCGTTGCGGCCACGCCGGTGCAGCCCGGTGACGAGGATCGCCGAGCCGACGGTGATGGCGAGCGCCGACCAGATGACCACGCCGCTCCCAAGTTCCAGGGCGTCGGCGAGCAGGGCGAGGCCGATCGCGAGGCACACCACGCCGCCCAGGGTCACGCGGCGCTCGTCGAGCATCGGCCGCGATCGCCCAGCCCGCGATGGCCAGCGGCCACCACTGGCCGATGGTCTGCGCCGAGTCGACGGCGCCGGCGGCGTCGAGCAGGCCGAAGACGCCGAGCGCCAGCAGCACGAAGGCGATCCAGAGTGTCGTGAGTTTCATGTGAGCTCCCTTCGATTCTTCGATAACTATCGAACTACGGTGCGAAAAAAAGGGGGGTGGCGCTCAGCCGCCCGCCCCGTTGCCCTTCGCGAAGTCCGCGAGCTGTTTGAGCGCGTCCTGGTCCACCCAGCAGTGCAGTTGCTGGCCGCGCTTCTCACACGTGATGAGCCCCGAGTTCCTGAGCTCCTTGACGTGGTGCGAGACGGTCGAGAGCGAGAGGCCGAACCGCTCGGCGATCTGCGAGAGGTTGTCGCTGACCTCCGCATCGGAGCACCCCTCGGGCTTGCCGCAGTCGCGCACGAGCTGGAAGATGGCGAGCCGCTTGGGGTCGCTCAAGGCCTTGAAGATCCTGGTCAGCTCCGTCACACGAGCCTCCACTGCACTTCGATACTTAGATGACTATCGAAGTATAACGGCAGGACGACGGTTGTCAACGTTGCCGTTGGGCCGTGCATAGAATCGGCGCGGAGGGAGGTGAGCCGATGCCGAAGATCGTCGCCGTTCCGACCAGCGTCCCCGTGGGCGTGCTCGCCACGCTTTCCATGGACGCGGTCTTCGTGCTCGCCGCCCTGGCGGGCGGTGACCGTTTCGCGTCCGACAAGGCAGGACTCGAACCGGTGGGCAGGTGGGCGGGAGGCATGGCCCGGGGCCGGATCCGCTACGACGACATCACGCAGGAGCCGGCGCTCCGGGGCGAGGCGCTCATCGGGCTCGCCGTGCACTACTTCACCGGCGTCGCGCTCGCGGCCGCGTACCTGCGGCTGACGCGCGGCCGCGGGCGCGGTCCGGGAGTGCTGAACGGCGCGGTGTTCGGCGCCGCCACCGCGCTGCTGCCGGAACTGGTCATGTACCCGTGCTGGGGTCTCGGCCCGTTCGCGCTGCGCAGCGACGAGACCCTCCGTCTGGCTCGGCTCATGCTCCTCGGGCACACGACGTTCGGCGCGGCGCTGGGACTCTGGTCCGCCGCGCTCGCCGGCCGGACGCGGGTCGCACCGGCTCGTAGACGGGTCGCGCAGCGAGCACGGCGTCCCGGAGGTCGCGCTCTCGCTGGGGTACGCTTGGCGCATGCAGGACCGCCCGCCCGCCTCCGCCTACGCCGCCGCCGTCGGCATGACGCTGGCGTTCGCGCTGTCGTTCGTCGCCACCAAGACGGCGCTCAAGGGGTTCGAGCCGCTGCTCATCGCGCTGCTGCGGTTCGCGCTGGCCGGCGCGATCCTGTGGGTGGCCTGGCGCCTGCGGCCGGTGCGCGAGCCGCTGACGCGCAAGGAACTCGGCCGGCTCGCGCTCATCGGCTTCGTCTCCCTCACGGTGTACTTCAGCTTCGAGAACCTGGGGATCGCGCGGACCAGCGCCTCGGAGGCCGCGATCCTCATCGCCACCATCCCGATCTTCGTCGCCGTGATCGGGGCGTTCGTGCCGGCCGAGCGGCCCTCGGGCCGCCAGTGGGCCGGCATCCTGCTCTCGTTCGCCGGCATCGTCGCGCTGGTGCTCGCCGCCGGCGGTACCGGCGGCGGCTCGCTCGGCGGCAACCTGCTGGTGCTCGCCGCCTCCGTCTCCGGCGCCGCCTACGGCATCCTGGCGCGGAGGCTGCTCGTGAGCCGCTCCGCGCTGTTCGTCACCGCCTGGCAGAACCTGTTCGGCGCGCTCTTCATGGCGCCGCTGGCGCTGGGTGAGGCGCTGCTGGTGGGGGTCCGCCGGCCCACGGCTCCCGCCGCCGGCGGCGTCCTGTTCCTCACGCTGGTCTGCTCGATCCTCGCCTACCTGCTGCTCAACTACGCGTTCCGGTTCCTGCCGGCCAGCCGCGTGAGCGTGTTCATCAACCTCACGCCGGTCGTGGCGGTGGCCAGCGCCTACGTGCTGCTGGGGGAGAGGCTCACGCTCGCGCAGGGCGCGGCGGCGGTCGTGGTCGTAGCTGGGGTGTGGGTGACGAACAGTGGGGGCGCGGCGGAGCAGGAAGCTCAGAAGTCCATCGGGAGGATGAGGTCGCGCTCGAGCGCGACGACGATCCTGTCCACCTCGTCCTCGAAGTTGCGGCGCATCATCCGGTCGGCCTCTTTGGCCAGCGCCTGGGCGCCGAAGTAGAGCTCACGGTTGAACTGCTCGACCGAGGCGCGACCCAGCGTCACCTCGCGCCGCGTCTCGCACTCCGGGCAGCGCAGGATGAGCGTCCAGCTGACCTGGCTCGAGCGGTCCCAGTCGACGGGATACACGAACGTGCTTCCGCACACGGGGCAGGTGTGCGCCTCCGGGTCCTCTTGCGGAGGCGGCGGCACGCAGCAGGAGGAGGGAGCGGGCTTGGCCGGGGCGGCGCCGGCGGACGCGGCCGGCGCCGCGGCTCGAGCGCACCGCTCGCGATCGAACACCATCAACTCGACGGACGTGCCGTCCGGGAAGATGAAGAGTTCGATCTTGTACTTCTCAGTTCTCACGACCCGCCTCCGCGTCGCCGTAGTCCCCTCTCTCACTCCACCTATCGGACGGTCACCGGCGCCGCTTGAGTATCTCCGTCATCGCCATCAGGGCGGCCGGCCGAGGCCCCGTCTGGACAGTCCTGCGCGCAGTGGGGAATACTACCGGAGCGCCTCACCGCGCCCCGACATGACCGTTGCTCCCTCCGACAACCTGACCGGACCCGCCGCGCTGCCTATCGGCATGTTCGACAGCGGTATGGGCGGCCTCACGGTGCTCCACGAGTGCCTCGTGCAGCTGCCCGGGGAGCACTTCGCCTACGTCGGCGACACCGCGCGGTTCCCCTACGGCGAGAAGAGCCGTGAGCAGCTGGAGCTGTTCTCGCGGCAGATCACGGCGTTCCTCGAGACGGTGCCCTGCAAGCTCATCGTCGTGGCCTGCTACTCGGCCACGTCGGCGGCGTTGCCGGCTCTGCAGGAGCAGTTCGAGACACCCATCATCGGCGTGGTCATGCCGGGCGCGCGAGCCGCGGTGGAGACCTCGCGCTACCGCAAGATCGGCGTGCTCGCCACGGAGGCCACGGTGGCGAGCGGCGCCTACCCGCGCGCCATCCACAGCCTCGACAGCGGCGCCGAGGTCATCCAGCAGGCGTGCCCCGGCCTGGTCGACTTCATCGAGGCCGGGGACGTCACCAGCCAGGAGCTGGCCGACGCGGTGCAGGGCTTCACCGAGCCGCTCAAGGCGCAGCGCCCGGACGTGGTGATCATGGGCTGCACGCACTACCCGCTCATCCAGCCCATGCTGCAGCGGTTCCTGGGGCGCGACGTCACGCTGGTCAACCCGGCGGCCGAGATCGCCCGGGAGGTCGAGGCCATGCTCCTGCGGCAGGGCATCGAGCGCCCGGGCGACGAGATGGGCTCGTACCGCTTCTACACCACCGGCGACGTCGAGCGGTTCCGCGACACCGGCGCCCGGTTCCTCCAGATGCCTCTCACGCGCGTCCGCGCACTGCCGCTCGAGCGCCTCGGCGAACTCGTAGTCCCATGAGCAGTCGCACGCTCGTCCGGGCGGCCGTGTACGCCGCCCTCTACGCCGTGCTCACGCTCGCCCCCGGGCTCAGCGCGCTCGCCTACGGGCCGGTGCAGTTCCGGGTCTCCGAGACGCTCATGGTCTTCGCCTGCTTCGACCCGGTCGCGGTGGTGGGGCTCACCGTGGGGTGCGCGATCGCCAACCTCGGCAGCCCGATGATGCCGGTGGACAGCATCGTCGGGGCGCTGCTGACCCTGGTCGCCGGGCTCATCATGTACCGGATCGGCCCGCGCGTGGTCGCGCTCGCCGCGCCGGTGGTGGTCAACGCGTTCGGCGTGGCGGCCATGCTCGCGCTCATCCTGGAGCTGCCGTACTGGGCGAGCGCCCTGTGGGTAGGTATCGGGGAGGCGGCGGTGCTGTTCACGCTGGGCCTCGCCCTGTTCTTCGCGGTGCGACGCCACCGCGAGCTGTTCGGACTGACACGACCGGCCGCCTGAGGCCGGGACATCGACACGATCGGCCGCTCGCGCGGCTGTTGCCGCCGACGGCGGCGAGGAGGAAGACGTGAGAAAAGGACGCAAGCCCGACGAGCTCCGGCCGGTGAGCATCACGCCGGCGGTGGCCAAGTTCGCGGCCGGCTCGGCGCGCATCGAACTGGGCGACACGCACGTCTTCTGCACCGCGTCGCTCAGCGACGGCGTGCCCGGCTGGCTGCGCGGTTCCGGCCGCGGCTGGCTCACGGCCGAGTACAGCATGCTGCCGGGTGCGACGCCGTCGCGCACCCAGCGCGAAGCGGTGCGCGGCAAGCAGAGCGGCCGGACCATGGAGATCCAGCGCCTGATCGGCCGCAGCCTCCGCGGCGTGGTCGACCTGGGCATCATCGGCGAGCGCACCATCGCCGTGGACTGCGACGTGCTGCAGGCCGACGGCGGCACCCGCACGGCGAGCGTCACCGGGGCCTACGTCGCCGTCTACCAGGTCGCGCTCAAGATCAAGGACCTCCTCGGCCTGCACGAGGTGCCCCTGTTCGACTCCATCGCCGCGGTCAGCGCCGGCGTGGTGGACGGCGAGCTGCGTCTTGACCTCGACTACGAGGAGGACTCCTCGGCGGAGGTCGACCTCAACGCGGTGATCACCGGCGACGGCCGCCTCGTGGAGGTCCAGGCCACCGCCGAGGGCGAGCCCTACTCGCGCGCCTCCCTCGACGGCATGCTCGACCTCGTGGCCGCAGGCGCCCACTCGCTCGCCGCCGTGCAGACGGCCGCCTGCGCGGAGCTGGAGCGGCCGGCGTCATGATCCGATTCGTCCTCGCCACCGGTAACCGGCACAAGGCCGTGGAGTTCGGCGCCATCCTGGCGCCGTGCCGCGTGGACGTCATGCCGGACGGCGTGGAGCTGCCGCCCGAGGGCGTCGAGTCGTTCGCCGAGAACGCCCTCGGCAAGGCCGAGGGGCTGGCGCGGGCGGTCGAGGCCGACCCCGCGCTGCTGGAGCAGCTCGGCCTCGAGGCGGACGAGCAGGTGCTCTACCTCGCCGACGACTCCGGCCTCGAGGTCGAGGCGCTGGACTGGGCGCCGGGCGTGACCAGCGCCCGCTACGCGGGCGTGGACGGACCCGGCGCCGACAGGGCCAACTACGAGCGCCTGCTGGGCGAGCTCGGCGGCCTTGCCGGGCCGCTCGCCCGTCGCGCCCGCTTCGTCTGCTCGGTTGTCGCCGTCGGCCCCGCTATGGAACACTACGCCGCAACGGGACACTGGTGGGGCTCCATTGCGGACGCACCGCGCGGTGAAGGTGGGTTCGGCTACGACCCCGTCTTCGTCCCGCAAGGGTCAGACCTGACTGTGGCCGAGTGGCCGCAGGATGCCAAGGACCAGGCCAGCCACCGCGCGCTGGCCGGCAGGGCCCTCGTCGATGTACTGCGACGGGAGGGTCTGCTGCATGGCAACGAAGGCACACAAGGGTAGTCCGGCCGCTCCGGTCGACCCCCACAACGACCACCGGGCAAAGTCGCGCGCCGCCGCGACCTCGATCGCGTCCAACGCGATCCTGATCGTGTTCAAGCTCACGGTCGGCATCCTCTCCGGGTCCATCGCCATCATCTCCGAGGCGCTGCACTCCGGGTCGGACCTGGTGGCGGCGCTCATCGCGTTCTGGTCGGTGCGCCAGGCGGCGCAGCCGCCGGACGAGCGCCACCACTACGGCCACGAGAAGGTCGAGAACCTGAGCGGCGTCATCGAGGCGCTGCTCATCATCGCCGCCGCCGGCGTGATCATCTTCGAGGGCGTCACCAAGATCATCGACGGCCCCGAGCTCGACCACATCTGGCTGGGCATCGGGGTCATGATGGTGTCGGGCGTGGCCAACCTCATCGTCTCCAAGAAGGTGCTGTACCCGGTCGCCAGGCGGACGGAGTCGGCGGCCCTGGAGGCGGACGCCGCCCACCTGCTCACCGACGTGTACACGTCGTTCGGCGTGGCCTTCGGCCTGCTGCTGGTCAAGATCACCGGCTGGCCTTACTTGGACCCCATCGCCGCCATCGCCGTGGCCGTGCTCATCATCAAGACCGGCTACGAGCTGGTGATGCAGTCCACGCGCGTGCTGCTCGACGAGACGCTGCCCGACGACGAGCTCGAGGAGATCCGCCGCTGCGTGCGCGAGCACCGCGGCGACATCATCAGCGGCTACCACAAGTTGCGCGCGCGCCGGGCCGGCAGCCGGCGGCACGTCGACCTGCACGTGCTCGTGGACGAGAACCTGACGATCACGCAGGCGCACGACATCGCCGAGCACATCGAGGACGACATCCGCGCCTGCATCCCCAACACGGACGTGCTCGTCCACGTCGAGCCTCGCACGCACAAGGCGGAGGGCGAAGCGGGCGCCACGCCGCGCCGCGACGAGAGTGAGCCCGCCCCGCCCGGCGACGCCGGCGAGGCGGCCGGCTAGAAGATGAACGGTGACGCGACCAGCGTCACCGAGAGCCCGATCAGCGCGATCGAGAACGCCCAGGCGACGGTGTTGTAGACGCGGCCGTTCACGTGCTCGCCCATCACCCGCGGGTCGTTGATGATCTTGAGCACGTAGATGAGGATGATCGGCAGCAGGATGCCGTTCACGTCCTGGCTCAGGAGCATCACCTTGACCAGTGGCAGGCCGGGGATGATGGCGACGAGCGCCGGCACGACGATGAACGCCGTCAGGATGCCGTTGAACGCAGGCGCCTCGTCGAACTTCTTGTCCAGGCCGCTCTCGAGGCCGAACGCCTCGCAGATCGCGTAGGCGGTGGTCAGCGGCAGGATCGCCGCGCCGAGGATCGAGACGTTGAGCAGGCCGAACCCGAAGATCCATTCGGCGGCCCGCCCGGCGACGGGCTCGAGGGCGCGGGCCGCCTCCTGCGCGGTCTGGACCACGATGCCCGACTTCCAGAGCGTGGCGGCGCAGGCCACCACGATGAAGAAGTCGATGGCGTCGGTGAAGATCGCGCCCACCACGACCTCGATCCGCGTGGTCACGTACTGCCGGATCGAGATGCGCTTGTCCACGATGTACGCCTGGATGAAGAACTGACCCCAGGGCGTGATGGTGGTGCCGATGGCGGCCACGACGGTGAGCAGCCAGAGGCTTCCGGCATGGACCTGCGGGCGCACCGAGCCGTGGAGCGCCGCCCCCCAGTCGGGGCGGGCGAGAAAGCCCGCCACGATGTAGGCGGCGTAGACGGCCGTCAGGAGCAGGAACACACGCTCGACCTTGCGGAAGCTCGCGCGTGTCACCAGGAGCCACACCCCCGCGGCCACCGGCGGCACGCTCAGCCAGGCCGGCACGCCGGCAAGGCTGAACGCCGCCGCCACGCCGCTGAACTCGGCCACCGTGGTGCCGAAGTTGGCGACCAGGAGGGCGAGCATGGCGAACGCCGTCACCCTCAGGCTGAACTTCTCGCGGATGAGCGCCGCCAGGCCTTTGCCGGTCACGGCGCCCATGCGCGCGCCCATCTCCTGGGTGACCGCGAGGATGGGCGTGATGAGCACCAGCAGCCACAGCAGGCTGTAGCCCCAGCGCGAGCCGATGACCGACCAGGTGGTGATGCCGCCGGCGTCGTTGTCGGACGCGGCGGCGATGAGCCCGGGGCCGACCACGGCGAGCACCACCATCAGCCGCGTGCGGCCGACGCGGCCGGCGAGCCGTGTTCCTAGGCGCCGACGGCCTCCGCGGGCCATCTGTGCCGCCTCCCGCGCATCACGTGAACAGTGGCGAGAGGAGCAGGATGGCGCTCATGCCGATGAGTGCGACGGTGAATGTCCAGGCGATCACATTCCGGACCTTCCCGTTCGTGTGCTCGCCCATCACCCGGGAGTCGTTGATCATGAGCAGCGTGAAGATGAGGATCACCGGCAGCAGGACGCCGTTGAGCGACTGGGCGACGAGGATCACGTTCACCAGCGGCAGGCCGGGGATGATGGCGACAGCCGCCGGCACGAACATCAGGAACGTGATGATGCCGTTGAACACCGGGGCGTCGCGGAACGAGTTGTCCAGGCCGCTCTCGAAGCCGAAGGCCTCGCAGACCACGTAGGCGGTGGCCAGCGGCAGCACGCCGGCGGCGAGGATCGAGACGCTGAGCAGTCCGATGGCGAAGAGGTACTGGGCGGCGGCGCCGAGAAACGGCACGAGGGCCATCGCCGCCTCCTCTGCCGACTGCACCACGATGCCGTCGTCGTAGAGCGTGGCGGCGCAGGCGAGCACGATGAAGAAGTCGATCGTCGTCATGAACACTGACCCGGCGTAGATCTCGTACTTGGTGTACTTGAACTGCGCCCACGGCACCTTCTTGTCCACCACGGCCGCCTGGATGAAGAACTGACCCCAGGGCGTGAGCGTGGTGCCGATGGCGGCGATCACGGTGAAGATCCACAGGCTGTCCCACTGGACGTACGGGTGCGTGGCCCCGTGGAGCGCGGCGCTCCAGTCGGGGCCGGCCAGGATGCCGCTGGCCACGTAAGTGAGCAGCACGAACCCGAGTACGAGGAGGACGCGCTCCACCTTGCGGTACGAGCCGCGCGTGACGAGCAGCCAGATGCCCAGGGCCACCACGGGCACCGCGATGTAGGGCGGCACGTGGAAGAGGCTGCTGGCGGCGGCGACGCCCGAGAACTCCGCCACGGTGGTGCCGAAGTTCGCGAGTACCGTGGCGAGGATCGCGAGGGCGGTGATCTTGAGGCTGAAGTTCTCGCGGATGAGCCCGGCCAGCCCGCGTCCCGTGACCACGCCGACGCGGGCGTTCATCTCCTGCACGATCGCGAGGATGGGTGTGATCAGCACCAGCAGCCAGATCATGCTGTAGCCGTAGCGCGAGCCGATCACCGACCACGTGGTGATGCCGCCGGCGTCGTTGCCGGCGTTGGCGGCGATGAACCCCGGCCCCACCATCGCGAGGATGACGAGCAGCCGGGTGCGGCCGACGCGGCCGGCCAGCCGGAGGCCGCCTACACGGCGGGGAGTCTGCGCCATCGTCGAGGCCTCCTCAATGGAAGATCCTCGGCAGGCGCTTCTTCCACGCGAGCGGAAGCACCAGGTCGATGGCGTCGTCGATGGTGATGATGCCGTGCAGTTCGCCGTCCGCGTCCACGACGGGGAGGGCGAGCAGGTTGTACTTGGCGATCACCTCGGTGATCTCTTCTTCGCTGGCCTCGGGGCGCACGGAGACGGGGTTCTCCGTCATGAACTCGCGCACCTTGCGGTCCGGCGCGCTCATGACCAGCTCGCGCAGAGAGAAGACGCCGCGGAGGTGCTCTGAGCGGTCCACCACGTAGATGTAGTAGACCGTCTCGGCCTCTTCTTCCTGCGTGCGCAGCCGCTCGATCGCCTTGTAGGCGGTGTCGTCGAGGCGCGCCCACGCGTAGTTCGGGGTCATGATGCCGCCGGCGGAGTGCTCCGGGTAGCTGAGCAGCTCGCGCATGTCCTCGGCGTCGTCCTTCTCCATCATCGCGATGAAGTGCTGGCGCCGGTCGTCGGGCAGGTCCGCCAGCAGGTCGGCGGCGTCGTCCGGCGACATCTCGTTGAGGATCTCGCTCGCCTTCTCGTCGGGCAGGTCGAGCAGCAGCGACGCCTGGTACGAGGGGTGCAGCTCCTCGAACGTGTCGGCGGCCAGGTCGTCCTCGAGCGCGTCGAACACCGCGGCCCGCTCCTCCGGCGAGAGCTCGTGGACGAGCTCGGCGATGTCGGCGGGGTGGAGCAGTTCCAGCTTGGTCTGGGGGACGGCGAGGCGCACGGCCGCGTCGTCCGTCTGCTCGATGTCGACGTCCTTCCAGTCGATCAGGTGCGGCTTGGGGTGCTGGCGCGACTTCGCGAGGCGGTCGCCGACCACGGCGAGGCCCACTCGGCGGAGGATGGCGTTGCTGGAGACGTCCACTGCCGCGACGTGCACGAACGGGCCGTTGCGCAGCAACTGGATGTCGTTGACGCGGATGACCTTGCGGCCCTCGGTGTCGACGAGCTGCTTGTCCAGGAACGTGGCCGAGAGGTTGAGCTCGTCGGCCTCGAGCTCACGCTCGACGAGCTCGGAGCCGGGCACGCGCAGCATCAGGCCCGACTCCTCGAAGCTGCTGACTGCGTCCCACGGCGCGTAGAGCACCTTGCCGCGCCGCTTGACGCCCACCGCGGTCACGCGCGGGTAGGCCTGTCGCGTGCTGACCACCAGGTCGTCGAGCGTACCGGCGGATTTGTTCTCGACGTCCTTGACCGGGCTGCCCAGCAGCTTGCTCAGGTAGAACACAGGCCTCACCTCCTTCGCGTGACCAACGGTCACCGGACATACAAAAGCCTCCCTGCAGGGAGGCTCCGGACGCGCAGAGCGAAGGGGCGATCCTCTCTCGTCCCAGCTTTAGCACAACACACCGTAGAGGTCAGGGCCTCAGCCGTTTCGGGCAAAACCTTGTGCCGGTAGTGCCTGTCCTACGCGTTGGCGTCTCTGGACGTTTCCGCGCAACGGCCTCTATGTGTGCCGGAGCCTCACCTAACGAGGAACTGCGCCTGGTTGACGCTCGGTCAACGTACCCCTGCACTCCGGCAGTGTCAAGGCGGACCCCGGTGGTATACTTGGCGCCGCCGAGGGCCGGCGCCGACACGGGCGCCGGCTTCTGTGCGAAGGCCGATGGGAGGCCCCGCGTGATCATCACCGTCACGCCCAACGCCGCGGTCGACAAGACGCTCACCGTCCCCAACTTCCAGACCGGGTTCCGTCACCGCGCCAGCGAGAGCCTCACGCTCCCGGGCGGCAAGGGAGTCAACATCGCCCGGGCGCTCAAGGCGGTCGGCGAGCCGGTGGTCGTCACGGGTCTCGTGGGCGGCCGCGCGGGGCAGCAGATCGTCGAGGGCCTGCAGCGCGAGAACATCCTCAACGACTTCGTGCACATCGGCGGCGAGTCCCGTACCTCCACCGCCGTCGTCGACCCCACCACCATGACGCAGACCGAGGTGGTCGAGTACGGCCCCGTGGTCAGTGAGGCCGAGACCTCCGCCCTGCTGGACAAGACAGAGTATCTCGCCAAGGGCGCCCGCTTCGTCATCCTCGCCGGCTCGCTGCCGCGCAAGATGAGCGAGGACTTCTACAGCATTCTGCTGCAGCGCTTGCGCAAGTACCGCTGCTTCGTCGTGCTCGACAGCGCCGGCGAGCCGCTGCGCCGCGGCGTACGCGGCCGGCCCAACCTCGTGGCTCCCAACCTGCGCGAGGCCGAGGACCTGGTGGGGCACGAGTTCCACGACGACCAGGACCTGGTCGACGCCACAGGGATCGTCTGCGAGATGGGCGCCCGCAACACCGTGATCAAGACGCAGCACGGCTGCGTCGCGCGGTTCCAGGTGGGGCGCAAGCAGCGCGTGTTCCGCGCCTCCGTCGCCCCGCTCGAGACCGTCATCAGCACCGTCGGGTCCGGCGACGCGTTCCTCGCCGGGTTCGTCAGCGCCAGGTTCCGCAGGCTCGACCTGCCCGAGTGCCTGCGCCACGGCCTGGCCGCCGGCGCCGCCAACACGCAGCTGTACGGCGCCGGTGTGCTCGACGCCGCACTCGCCGCGCGGCTCCTCGACTCCACCGAGGTGGAGGAGCTCTCCGCAAAGTCCTGACTCGCCGCCGGGCCGACTCATCCGGCCCTCCGCGAGGCCGCGTGTGCTTGCCCGGCGTTCGTAACCCGTTTTCTCGGGACATACTGCATCTCGAAGGGTGAGCCATGGGGAGCGGAGGCACGGGTATCGACCAGCTCGCGGGCACCGTATTGCTGTACGTGCAGACGGCGGCCATCGCCGCGGACGGCGACGGCCGCGTCGGTGTGTTCAATCCTGCCGCCGCGCGCGTCCTGAGCGTGGAGGTGGACGAAGTCCTCGGCCGCGAACTCGAGGAGCTCACGCGCGGCGACGACGCCGTGGCCGCGCTGGCCGAGGTGCTGAGCGAGACGCGGCGGACCGGCCTGGCGGTCGCCCGCCGCCAGATGACCGTCAACGGCCGCGACGGCGAGCAGGTGCTCGGCTACAGCGCCTCGCTGATCGGCGAGGGTGCGACGGCCGTGTTCTTCGCCGACCTCACGGACGCCCTGGCAGAAGAGCAGCGGGCTGCCGAGGCGCAGCGGTTCGCCGAGGTCGGCCGCATCGCCAGCGCCATGGCCCACGAGCTGAAGTCGCCGCTGGCCACCGTGGAGCTCTACGCCAACCTGCTCCGCCGGACGCTCCTTGAGGACACCGCCTCCCTCGAGCGGCTCGACGTGATCAAGGACCAGACGCGCCTCTGCCTCGACCGCATCGGCGCGATCATGCACTCCATCAACCCCGACATCGCCAAGGCCGGCGGCATGACGCTCACGCCGGTGGGTCCGCTGCTGCGCGACGTGGTCGGCGACCTGCGCCAGCGGCACGAGGACGCCGAGATCTCGCTGCGCGGCGCCGGCGGCGGCGCGCGCGTGGCTCTGGCGGAGAACGACCTGCGCTCGGTCGTGAGCAACCTCATCGTCAACGCTATCCAGGCGAGCGGCAGAGGGGCACGCGTGACCGTGACCGTCAGCGGCGACGAGGACACGCTCACCATCACCATCGCCGACCGAGGTCCCGGGCTGCCCGAGGGCGACGTGTTCGAGGCGTTCTACACGACCAAGTCCAGCGGCACCGGGCTCGGTCTCTGGCTCGTGCGCCGCCTGGTGGAGGACGCCGGCGGCAGCATCAGCTCCGGCGCCCGCAAGGGAGGCGGCGCCGTGTTCACCGTGCGCCTGCCGCTCCCGCGCCGCGAGCGCGTGCGCGGCGCGCGGATCCTCGTCGTCGAGGACGAAGCGCCGCTGCGGGACTTCACGGCCGAGGTGCTGGAGGGTGGCGGCGCGCGCGTGACGGCGGCCGCTTCGGGGAATGACGTGCAACTGGCCTCGGAGCGTTGGGACTGCGCCGTGCTCGACTACCACCTGCCGGGCATGACCGGGGTGGAGATCGCGACGCGTTTGGCACCCGGCACGCCCGTGCTCCTCGTGAGCAGCGATCCGGCCGCTGGAGCGGCTCTGGCCGAGGTGCGCGACAGGCGCGCGTGGTACCGGCCCAAACCTGTAGAGGCCGAGCTGTACCTCGACCTCGTCTCACTCCTGTTGGGGGCGACATGAGAGATAAGGGAAGAGTGATCATCGCCGATGACCACGGACTGTTCCGCCAGGGGCTGCGGCAGCTCCTCGAGCATGAGGGCTACGTCGTGGAAGCGGAGGCGACCAGCGGCGACGAGGCACTGACGGCCGTCGCCGAGCACCAGGGCTGCGTGCTGCTGCTCGACATCGCCATGCCCGGCATGAACGGTCTCGAGGTGGCGCGGCGCCTCAACGAGCGCGGCGATGACGTCAAGGTGGTCATGCTCAGCGCGCGCGAGGACCGCGACGCGCTGTTCAGCGCCATCTCCGCCGGCGCGCGCGGCTACGTGGCCAAGGACGCCGAGCCCGACCAGCTCTTCGCCGCCATCGACCTCGTCGTGCGCGGAGGTACCGTGCTCAGCACCGGTGTGGCCCGGAACCTCGGCGAGGGCATCCGCCAGCTCGACTACGCCCCCGGCGCGTACGAGCAGCGCCGTCTCGCGCTCACCGACAGGGAGCTCGAGATCCTGCGCCTGCTCGCCACGCCCAAGACACCGGCGCAGATGGCCTCGCAGTTGTTCCTGAGCAAGAAGACGGTGCAGAACCACATCTCCGCGATCTATCGCAAGCTCGACGTGCGCAGCCGCTCGGAGGCCATCGTCAAGGGCATGGAGCTGCACCTCATCGACAACAAGGGCTAGCGCCGGACGCGCGGGCCCCGCTTCGGGGGCCCGCCGCGCAGCCGCCTGCTCACACCTTCCGCCTGCTCCGCGCACGCATTCATGCACGGCCTCGTCGTGGTCGTGCTCATCGCATGGGCTTCGCATTGCTGCGCCGGCGCCGGGCCTGAGCTTGTTCGGCGCGGCGCCGCCGAAGGCGCCGCAGCTGCGGTCCCTCGCGATTCGGGAGCCAGTACCTATCGCGGTGGGGAAGACGTACGACGATGCTGTCAGGGAAGGAAGAGATCCCGCCGGATCGCGCGAAGATGCATCGGGGAGCGCGTAGAGCTCCCGACCAGGTCCGGCGAGATCTCCCCAATCTCCGACAGGGAGGCGCTTCCGGTCACGTCCCACACGCTCATTGCCTTGCCTGGCCTCCAAGGGGCGGGCGGAGAGTCTGCCAGGACCTCCGTCCGCCCCGGCCACGTACGGGGAGCGGAGCGTGTGGACACCGGGCGACGCTGCGGTGCGAGGACCCGGGGGCCTCTGGGGCGCAGTCACCGGACTGTCCGCCCGCTGAACGGGCACCACCAGAACCATGGACGAGGTGCAGATCGGTGAGGCGTTCATCGGCGACGGCGCCGACGCGGCGCACGTCAATACGGTGCTGGGACGGCGCGACGGACCCGTAGGGACGGCGTGGGCCACGGCGCTGGCGACGCCCCGCGCCGGCCACGTCCCGTTCGTGGCGGTGGTGCGGCCAGGGCTCGCCGTCCAGCCCATGACCCTGTTCGTCAACAAGGCGGCCATCGAGCCCGGCAGGCACGGGGACCTCACGTGGGGCGCGGCCCAGGCCGGCGTCGCCGCTGGAGTGGCGGATGCGGTGGCGGAGGGCGTCGTCCCGCAGGGTGAGGTCGCGGAGTTGGCGCTGATCGCCGCGGTGTGGGTGAACCCGGCGGCGCAGGACGAGGACGCCGTGTTCGCCAACAACCGCGAGGCGGCTCTGACCGCCCTGCGCAACGGACGGGAGAGCGCGCCGCCCGTGGAGGACGTGCTGGCGGCGCGCGACGACCCGTGGAACCCCTTCTTCAGGGCGCGCTGACCGTGGCGACGGAGCGCGACGGGCGCAGGCAGCGGTGACGTGATGGACGAGGCGACCCCCTTGCGAGTGGCGTTCGTCGGGCTGGGCCATATGGGCGGCCCGATGAGCCGGCGCCTGGCCGAGTCGGGCCTCGATCTGACCGTGTTCGACCTGGATCCGGCGCGCGCCGCGCCCGCGCTCGCGCACGGCGCGCGTCTCGCCACGTCCGCCGCTGAGGCGGCGTCCGGAGCGGACGTGCTGGTCACCATGCTGCCCACGCCGGCGGCCGTCCAGGAGGTCATGCTCGGCGCCGGGGACGTGCTGCGGGCGCTCCCCGACGGCGCGCTCTGGATCGACATGTCCACGTCTTCGCCCGAGGTCGCCGAGCGCGTGCACGCCCGAGGAGCCGGGCGCGGCATCAGAGTGGTGGACGCGCCGGTGGCCGGCATGGCCGCCGGCGCGGAAGCCGGCACGCTCGAGATCTTCGCCGGCGGTGACGGCGCCGACGTGGAGCGCGCGCGTCCTCTCCTCGCCCGTCTGGGCGACCCGGAGCGCATCTTCCACGTCGGCGGACGCGGCGCCGGTTACGTGGTCAAGCTCATGCTCAACCTGCTCTGGTTCGACCAACTGGTGGCGATCGCCGAGGTGCTCACCATCGGCACGCGCGCCGGCGTGGACCTCGGCGTGCTGCACACGGCGCTGGCGGAGGGGCCGACGCGGAGCCGTCTGCTGGCGCGGGACCTGCTGCCGTTGCTCACGCGCGGCGACTACGAGGAGAACTTCTCGCTGGCGCTGGCCACCAAGGACCTGCGGCTGGCCGTGGACCTCGCGCGCTCGGCCGGCGTGCCGGCCGAGCTCAGCGCCGTCGTCGAGCAGGTGTTCACGCGCGCCCGCGCGCTGTTCGGTGACGACGCGGGCGAGATGACGCCGGTGCGCCTCTACGAGCAGACCGCCGGCGTTGCGTTGCGGCTGACGGAGCCGGCCGTGGATGCCGCGAGCCGTCTGCCGGAGCGGGACGGAAGGGCCGCGAGCCGCTCGGCGGAGCGGGACGCTGCGGCCCCCAGCCGGCCGCCGGCGACCGAGGAGAAGCGAGCGGCGTGACGCCGCGTCGGCGCCGCCCGCCGGTCTCCTGCCTCGCGGGTACGCGGGCGCGTTGATTCTCCGCGAGGCCGCTGGTAGAGTCGGTCCACGTTGCCACCGCAGACAGCAAGAGACACCACACAGAGCTCAGAGACCCAGGGACGTCCGTGCCCGGGTCTTTTGTTTATCTCGCATCGCGCCCCTGTGAGGAGGACGGCATGGAAGTAGAGATCGGCCGCGGCAAGAAGGGCCGCCGGGCGTATGGCTTCGACGACATCGCGATCGTGCCCAGCCGGCGGACCCGCGACGCCGAAGACGTGGACATCACCTGGAAGCTCGGCTCGCACACGCTCGAGCTGCCGTGCCTCGCCTCCGCCATGGACGGCGTGGTCGACCCCGGCTTCGCCGTCACCATGGGCAAGCTCGGCGGCCTCGCCGTGCTCAACCTCGAGGGCGTGCAGACGCGCTACGAGAACGCCGACGAGCAGCTCGACCGCATCGCGTCGCTGCCCAACGACACGGCGACGCGCACCATGCAGGAGATCTACAAGGAGCCCATCAAGCCCGAGCTGGTCGCCAGGCGCATCAAGGAGATCAAGGACGGCGGCGTGCTGGCGGCAGCCTCCCTCACGCCGCAGCGCGTGGAGGACTACTACCAGATCGCCCTCGACGCCGGCCTCGACGTGCTCATCATCCAGGGCACCGTCGTGTCGGCCGAGCACGTGAGCACCAGGGTCGAGCCGCTCGACCTCAAGAAGTTCATCTCGGGCTGCGAGGTGCCGGTGATCGTGGGCGGCGTGGCCAGCTACGCCACCACGCTGCACCTCATGCGCACCGGCGCCGTCGGCGTGCTCGTCGGCGTCGGCCCGGGTCACGCCTGCACCACGCGCGGCGTGCTCGGCATCGGCGTCCCGCAGGCGACGGCCATCGCCGACGCCGCGGCGGCGCGCGTGCAGCACGTGCTCGAGACGGGCCAGTACTGCAACGTCATCGCCGACGGCGGCATGCGCACCGGCGGCGACGTGAGCAAGGCCATCGCCCTCGGCGCCGACGCCGTCATGATCGGCTCGCCGCTGGCGACCGCCAGCGAGGCGCCCGGCCGCGGCTACCACTGGGGCATGGCGACGTTCCATCCGGAGCTGCCGCGCGGCACGCGCGTCAAGGCCGGCACCAAGGGCACCCTCGAGGAGATCCTTCTTGGCCCCGCGCACGAGAACGACGGCACGCGCAACCTGTTCGGCGCCCTGCGCACGAGCATGGCCACGTGCGGTTACGAGACGTTGAGCTCGTTCCAGAAGGCCGAGGTCATGGTCGCCCCGGCGCTCATGACGGAGGGCAAGAAGCTGCAGAAGGAACAAGACGTAGGCATGGGATAAGGAGGCGCAGTGGCACAGGGTCCGGCACAGGTCAAAGGGTTCGACACCGTCCTGGTCCTCGACTACGGGGCCCAGTACGGGCAGCTCATCGCGCGCCGCGTGCGCGAGTGCAGGGTCTATAGCGAACTGATCCCGCACGACGCGTCCATCGAGCGCATCAAGAGCTACGACCCCAAGGGCATCATCCTGTCCGGCGGCCCCGCCAGCGTCTACGTCGACGACGCGCCCAAGGTCAATCCCGAGCTGTTCGAGCTCGGCGTGCCCGTGCTCGGCATCTGCTACGGCGCCCAGGGCATCGCCCTGGAGCTCGGCGGCACCGTCTCACGCACCGACCTCAGCGAGTTCGGCAAGACCACGCTCAGCGTGCACAAGAAGGGTCTCGTGCTCGAGAGCATGCGGCCTGAGGAGCAGTGCTGGATGAGCCACCGCGACAGCATCACGGCGGCGCCGCCCGGCTTCGATGTGCTCGCCTCCACCCCCGGCGCTCCCGTGGCCGCCATGGAAGACCGGGAGCGCGGCTTCTACGCCGTGCAGTTCCACCCCGAGGTGGTGCACACGCCCAAGGGCATGGACGTGCTCCGCAGCTTCCTCTACAAGGCCTGCGGTTGCGAGCCCTCGTTCACGCCCGAGGCCGTCGTCGAGGAGTCCATCCGCAAGATCCGCGAGCAGGTCGGCGATTCCAAGGCGATCCTCGGCCTCTCCGGCGGCGTCGACTCGTCCGTGGCCGCGCTGCTCATGCACCGGGCCATCGGCGACCGTCTCACCTGCGTCTTCGTCGACCAGGGCATGATGCGCATGCGCGAGGCCGACCGTGTGGTCGAGACGTTCTCGGGCACCTTCGGCATCCCGCTGGTCTCGGTCGACGCCAGCGACCGGTTCCTGGACAAGCTGGCCGGCGTCACCGAGCCGGAGCGCAAGCGCAAGATCATCGGCGAGGAGTTCATCCGTTGCTTCGAGGAGGAGGCGCGCAAGCTCACCGACGCCAAGTTCCTCGTGCAGGGCACCCTGTACAGCGACGTGATCGAGAGCGGCACGCGGCAGGCCGCCAAGATCAAGAGCCATCACAACGTCGGCGGCCTGCCTGAGAAGATGGACTTCGAGCTGGTCGAGCCGCTGCGCTGGCTGTTCAAGGACGAGGTCCGCGCCGTGGGCGAGGAGCTGGGGCTGCCGGAGCACATCGTGTGGCGGCAGCCGTTCCCGGGTCCCGGCCTGGCCATCCGCATCATCGGCGAGATCACCCGCGAGCGCGTGGACGTGCTGCAGCGCGCCGACGCGATCGTGCAGGAGGAGATCCGTAAGGCCGGGCTCTACCGCGAGCTGTGGCAGTGCTTCGCCATCCTGCCCGTGATCCGCAGCGTCGGCGTGCAGGGGGACGAGCGCACCTACGGGTATCCCATCGCCATCAGGGCCGTCACCAGCGACGACGCCATGACGGCCGACTGGGCGCGGCTCCCCTACGACCTGCTGGAGACGCTGGCCTCGCGCATCATCAACGAGGTGCCCGAGGTCAACCGCGTCGTCTACGACGTCTCGAGCAAGCCGCCCAGCACCATCGAGTGGGAGTGATACTCGTAGGCGCGCCGCGCTAGCGGCCGCCGTAGGGTGGTCATCGTCGGGTCTCACCACCAGGGTCGAGCCCCCTCTCCTGTTCCGTCGACCCTCCCGTCGTTACACGACCCCGCATGCGGGAACGTGCTGAGGTACTGCGGCAACACGACGGAGGATCCCGTGGAGCACATCGACGTGGCGATCGTGGGCGCCGGACAAGCCGGCCTCGCGGTCAGTCACGAGCTGACCGAGGCCGGCATCGACCACCTGGTGCTCGAGCACGGCCGGATCGGCGAGACGTGGCGCCGGCGCTGGGAGAGCTTCTGCCTCGTCACCCCCAACTGGAGCGTTCGGCTGCCCGGGTTCGCCTACGACGGTGACCAGCCGGACGGCTTCATGTCGCGCGACGAGGTGGTCGGCTATCTCGAGCGCTACGCCGCCTCATTTGGCGCCCCCGTGCGCGCCGGAGTGCGCGTGGAGGCGGTGCGCGACAACGGCGCCGCCGGGTTCGTCCTGTTCACGAGCAGCGGGGCGCTCCACGCGGGCGCGCTGGTGCTCGCGAGCGGCGCGTACCAGCGCGAGCACCGTATCCCCGGCGCGCTCGGCCTGCCGCCCGACGTGCCCCGGTTCGGGCTCGCCGACTACCGCGACCCCGGCTCCCTGCCCGACGGTGAGGTCCTGGTCATCGGCAGCGGCCAGTCGGGTGCGCAGATCGCCGAGGAGCTCCGCAGGGCGGGGAGGGAGGTCACGCTGTCCTGCGGGCGCGCTCCCTGGGCGCCCCGCCGGTGGGCCGGCCACGACGTCGTCTGGTGGCTGGCCGAGTCGGGCTTCATGGACGCTCCGGCGAGCGCGCTGCCCACGCCGGCCGCCCGGCTGATCTCCAATCCGCTCGTCACCGGGCACGACGGCGGGCGCGACCTCAACCTCCGCACGCTGCACGCTCAAGGCGTGCGGCTCACCGGGCGCTTTCTGGGCGCCGACGGGCGCGAGGCCCGCTTCGCTCCCGACCTCGCGGAGAGTGTCGCGTGGGGTGACGCCCGCTACAAGGAACTGATGGACCTCTTCGGCAAGACTGCCGCCGCCCGCGGCGTCGCGGCGGACCCTCCGCCCGAGCCCGAGCCGCTCGCCCCGGACGCTCCCGAGCGCCTGGACCTCTCCCGGATCGGCTCCGTCCTCTTCACCGGCGGCTACCGTCCCGACTACCGCGCCTGGCTCCCCTGGCACATGGCGTTCGACGACCTCGGCTTCCCGCTGCACGACGAAGGGGAGAGCGTCGTGGTCCCCGGCCTGTTCTTCGTCGGCGTCCACTTCCTGCGCAGGCGCAAGTCGGCGCTGCTGCTGGGGGTGGGAGAGGACGCGGCCGTGGTCGCGAGCCGCGTCGCCGCGCGCGCCGGCCGGCGGGATGTCCCGAAGGATGTGCCCCTGGCGAGCTGACCGGTGGCGAACCGGGCAGCGTCGTCCCGCGTCCCGGGTATCATGAAGTCAGTGATGTTGCCGCGCCGTGCCTTGATCTTCCTGTTCGTCGCCTGGACGCTCGTGATGCTCTATCCCGACCCCGGGATGCTCGTGCGCAGCGTGCGCAACACGCTGCAGCCGCAGATCCAGCCGCAGGCGGTGGCGGCCATCGCCGCCCGGCTCCCCAACGACCCCAAGGCGATCGAGGCCTACGTCCTCGACAGGCAGGTGCCCTACGCCTACGACTGGCAGACCGCCGGCGTGCCCTGGTACTTCCCGACCACGGCCGAGGCCGTCAAGGCCGGCGCCGGGGACTGCGAGAGCAGGGCCGTCGTGCTGGCCGCCATCCTCACCGCCAAGGGCATCCCCAACCACCTCTACATGTCGCTCGACCACATCTGGGTCGCCTACCCGGGCAAGCAGACCAACGCGCTCGAGAATCCCGCCGTGCAGATCGCCGGCCGCAAGAACGGGGAGTGGTACTTCCACCTGCCGCGGTTCTTCAACCTCGGCCAGGAGTGGGACACGCAGGTGGGCCAGTACGTCACGCCGGCGCCGCTGGTGCGCGTGATCCTCCTGCTGGCAGGGCTCTCGCTCATCGCCCTCTGGAACACGCTGGCGCGGCGGCTGGGCGCCGGCCGGCTGGCCGCCGACGGGCTGCTGCCCGTGGAGCGGCCCCGGAGCCGGCGCTGGTTCCGCCGCCGTCCGGCGCCGACGCCGGCGCACCGCCGGTCCGGGCTCCCTCACCCGCAGCGCGCCTGAGCGGCGGGGCCTTCCGCGCCATCACCCGGTTCCGCTCCCGTACCCGCCTGCGATACCCTCGTCCGGCACCTGCCCGTCCCGCCAAGGAGGCCTCATGAAGACCGTCGACCTGCGCAGCGACACCGTCACGCGGCCTTCTCCCGAGATGCGGGCGGCGATGGCGGGGGCCGAGGTCGGCGACGACGTGCTGGGCGATGACCCCACCGTACTCGAGTTGCAGCGGTACGCCGCCGAGCTGCTGGGCAAGGACGAGGCGCTCTACTTCCCGTCGGGCACCCAGTGCAACCAGGCGGCGGTGCGCGCGCTCACGCGGCGCGGCGACGAGGTGTTCCTGCACGCGCAGGCGCACATCATCTTCTACGAGCAAGGCGCCGCATCCGCCCTCAGCCAGGTGCAGTTGCGGGTGTTCGACTCGCCGGACGGCACGCTGGATCTCGAGAAGATGGAGGAGTACCGCCACACGGACGCGGACGTGCACTGGGCGCCGACGCGGCTGGTGTGCCTGGAGCAGACGCACAACCACTGCGGCGGCGTCGTCGTGCCTCTGGAGCACATCCTGGCCGTGCGCGAGTTCTGCGACCGGCACGGCCTCAAGATGCACCTCGACGGCGCCCGGCTGTTCAACGCCGTCGCGGCCACCGGTGTGAGCGCCGCCGAGTACGCGGCGCCGTTCGACACCGTCAGCGTGTGCCTCTCCAAGGGCCTCGGCGCCCCCGTCGGGTCGGTGCTGGTCATGGACGCCGAGACGCTGCCGGCGGCGGCGCGCGCCCGCAAGGTGCTCGGAGGCGGCATGCGGCAGGCCGGCATCATCGCCGCCGGCGGCCTCTACGCGCTGCGCAACAACGTGGCGCGCCTCGCCGACGACCACCGGCGGGCGAGGCGCCTGGCCCAGGAGCTGGCCGCCGTGCCCGGCCTGGACGTCGACCTGGGCACGGTGCAGACCAACATGGTGTTCGCCGGCACCCGGGGGACGGGGGTGCCGGCCGCCGAGCTCGTCGAGCGCCTGGCCGCGCGGGGCGTGCTGTGCCTCGACGAGGCGCCTTGGAGCGTGCGCTTCGTCACGCACCTGGACGTGGACGACGAGGGCGTGGAGCAGGCGATCGCCGTGGTGCGCGAGGTCCTCGCCGCGACCTGAGGCTGCCTCCCGAAGATCCTGAGGCCCTACTCTTGGCGGGCGCGGCCTTCCGAGGTAGTCTACGGCGGCTTATGCCACCCGGGTGGATAGGAAGAGGGCGACCGTGACCACATCCAAGAAGAGTGCGCGGGGCAAGCTGCAGTTCCCGTTCGAGGATCCCGTCGAGACCCTGCCCGCTACGGCGCAGAAGATCCTCAAGGCCGCGACCACGCTGCTGGCGGAGAGGGGCTACGAGGCCGTCACGCTCGAGAACGTCGCCACCGAGGCGGGCGTGAACAAGGCCTCCATCCGCTACAACTTCGGCAACAAGGCGGGCCTCATCATGGCCGTCGCCGACGCGCTCATCCACAACGAGTGCCTGCGCCTGGCCGCCGACACGGAGAGCGTGCCGGAGGAGGAGCGGCTGCACGCGGCCATGGTCGGCATCCGCCGCATGATCGTGGACGCCGACTCGTTCCGCGGGTTCTTCGACATCCTGCCGCACGCGTTCCGCGACCCCGAGCTGCGCGAGCGCATGTTCGCGCTGTACGAGTGGTGGTACCACCAGAACCTCACGTGGCTCGGCCTCGCCGGGCCGGGCGCGGAGAGCAACGAGATGCTCATGGGACTGGCCGAGCTCATCGCGGCCATCCCCGACGGCCTCTCGGTGCAGGCCGGCCTCAACCCGGACGGCTTCGAGCTCAGCCGGCCGCTCGCCACGCTCGAGTTCCTGCTGCGCAACTCGATGGTCCAGCTGCTGGAGATGGCCGCGAGCGCAGGCGATGCAGAGGCGGCCGCGGCGACGTCCTGACGCTTCCGCGGCCCTGGCCGGCACGCCTCACGGTCGGCGAAGTGTTGGTCGGCAGGTCGCGTATCCACCTAGGTGGATTGACTCACGGTATCCGCCCTCGTGCTCGGCGTCAAGAGCTGGCCTCGTCGACGACCCATACGCTTGACAACCCCCCATTTGCACCTATTCTTTTCCACCCAGGTGGGTAGTTCTTCCCACACCAAGCGCTACCGTGGAGGGGGTGAGCGGGTGGCTTCGATCGTCACGCGCATGGGTGACGGCAGCACCGTCCAGATGACCCGCGACGAGATCCGCAGGGAGATCGTCGAGGGGTCTGAGGCCGCGGCGGTGAAGGCCAAGGTCCCCGTACTCGAGGAGAACGAGGTCGACTACCTCGTCGACATGTTCTGTTGCCCCAGCCGCGTGTGGGGCGTGGAGCGCGGCCACGAGGCCGTCATGACCAAGGACGGCGGCACCAACACGCTCATCTCGTCGCGGCTCTCGAGCGGCATCGCCGCGCCGATCGGCCGCGAGACGGCCGTCAGGCTGTTCGAGCGGGCGTTCGCGTTCGACTCCATGGAAGTCGGCCACATCGACTACTCCGTGAAGCCGAGCAAGTTCATCGTCAGCGTGGAGCAGGAGCACATGGAACTGCTCCAGCACACCACCGTGTTTCCGCTCTTCTACGGGTTCATGCCGAACCTGGGCCTCTACTACCGGCCCGACGGGCAGTTCGAGAACCCGTCCGACCTCTTGCCGCTGGGCAAGATCGCCGAGGCGCGGCGCACGCAGGAGGAGGCCCTGGAGGCCTGCCACGACGACGTCGTCTGGCAGAGCAAGATGTTCGCCGAGACCGGCGCCGACGGCATCAACTACGACACCGTGGCGTCCACCGGCGACGCCGAGTTCCTCGCCACTCTCCGCGCCACCGAGACCATCTCGTCCGAGACCCACATGCCGGTCGAGGTGAGCATGGCGGCCGAGATGGTGCTGGGGTTCCACGGCGAGCTCGAGTACAAGGGCACCCGGCTCGCCGGGCTGTGGCCGCACCAGCAGATGAAGGTGGTCGAGCAGGCCGGCGCCGCGATCTTCGGCCCCGTGGTCAACAACAACAGCAAGAAGTCGTGCGCCTGGAACGTCGCCCGGGCGGTCACGTTCGTCAAGGCCTGCACCAAGGACGCGACCATCCCCATCCACCCCAACGTGGGCAACGGTGTGGGCGGCGTGCCGATGTTCGAGGTCTCGCCGATGGACATGGTCAGCCGGGCGAGCGCCGCGATGATCGAGATCGGCAAGGCCGACGGGTTGTAGGTGGGTACCGGCGACCCGAACGGCATGGGTATGGCGCACGCGCTGGCCTCGTCGATGGGTGGCATCAAGACCGCGGGAGATCTCGTGGCCAGGATGCAGCTCAGCAGGAAGATGAGGCTTCCGGAGGCCAAGCAGTACGTGGCCGACAAGCTCGGCGTGAGCGTCTTCGACCTGTCCGACTCGACCGTGATGCGCACCGTGCGCGAGGAGTTCGACATCGGCGTCGTCACCGCCGTCCCCGGGCTCGCCAAGGGCCTCGAGGCCAAGTCGCGTATCGCCGACCTGCTCGACATCCGCATCAACTCCGTCGAGCGCCTCAAGGCCAAGACGGGACTGGGCGCGCCGGCCGGAGCCGTCTGAAGGAGAATCGATGAAAGACCAGCTCAAGCAAGCCATCATCGACGGCAACGAGGGCGTCGCCCTGGCGATGACCCAGGCGCTGCTCGCCACCGGGGCCTCGGCCCGTGAGATCTTAGACGAGGGCCTGCTCCCGGGCATGGAGGTCGTGGGCACGCGCATGCGCGAGGGCGAGTGCTTCATCCCCGAGGTGCTGCTCTCCGCCCGGGTCATGCAGGCCTGCCTCGACCTGCTGCGCCCGCACATGGCGGCCGGCGAGGAGGCCGGCATGGGCACGGTCGTGATCGGCACCGTCGAGGGCGACCTGCACGACATCGGCAAGAACCTCGTCGGCATGCTCCTCCAGGGCGCCGGCTTCACGGTCGTGAACCTCGGCACCGGGGTGACGGCCGCCGACTTCGTCGCCGCGGTCAGGGAGCACTCACCCGCCATCATCGGCATGAGCGCCCTGCTCACGACCACGCTGCCGCACATGAGCGAGACGATCGCGCAGCTCAAGGCCGAGGGCCTCCGGGACGCGGTCAAGGTGATGGTCGGCGGCGCCCCCGTGACGGCCGCCTACGCCGAGGAGATCGGCGCCGACGGCTACGGCGCCAACGCCGGCATGGCCGTGGAGCGGGCGAAGGAGCTGGTGGGGTAGGCTGGAGGCCGTGGAGGCCGCCCGCGCCGCGTGCGGACGGCGAGAGACCAGAGCCTCCGCCAGGGGGCGGCGGATCCTGATGGGGAACGGGGTGGACTGATGACCGTGCGGGTCGAGTGGCTCACGGCAGACGAGCGCGAGGCGATCTACACCCAGGCGCTCGACATCCTCGAGCGCGTCGGCATGCGCATGAAGGGCGCCGCGGTGCTCGACCTGCTGCGCGAGGCCGGCGCGGAGGTGGACGACTCCGGGACGGCGCGCCTGCCGGCAGGGCTCGTCGAGCGCGCCGTCGCCGCGTGCCCGCGCGACCTGCTCATGGCCGGCGAGACGCCGGACGACGACGTGCTGCTCGACGGCTCCCGGACGTTCTTCAACGTCAGCGGCTGCGCGGCCAAGACCCTGGACCAGCAGACCGGCGCCGTCCGGCCCTCCACGCTGGACGACCTGCGCGACGGCACCATCGTGCTGGACGCCACGCCCGAGCTCGACGTCGTCTGGACGTTCCTCACCGCCACCGACGTGCCGCTCGAGCGGCGGGAGCTCGTCGAGTACTACACGTACCTCACGGAGACCACCAAGCCGCTGGTGTTCGTCGACTGCCCCGAGAAGACCGACCACGTGCGCCACATCATCGAGATCGTGTCCGGGGACCTCGAGAAGTTCCGGCAGCGGCCGCGCATGTCGCTGCTGTGCGCGGCCCGCTCGCCGCTCGAGGTCAACGGCCAGCTGCTCGACGTGGCCTGCGAGTTCGCGTCGCTCGGCGCTCCCATCTGGGTCTACTCCATGCCCATCTCCGGGGCCACGGCTCCCGTCACCCCGGCCGGTACCCTGGCGCTGCTCTGGGCCGAAGTACTGGGCACCCTGACCGCCATCCAGACGGCGGCGCCCGGGGCCCCCATCCTCGCCTGTTGCGGGCCCGGGATCCTCGACATGCGCGCCACCACCATGTCGCTCGGCAACCTCGAGAGCACGCTCATGGGCGCGGCGGCGGTCGAGATCGGCCACCACCTCGGGATCCCGGTGCACAACTCCGGCCTCTCCACCGACGCCAAGCACCTCGGCGTGCAGGCCGGCTACGAGAAGGGCCTCAAGGTGATGGCGGCGGTCGCCACCGGCGCCGACATCTGCAGCGGCGGCTTCGGGTTCCTCGACTCCTCGAGCACGTTCAGCCTGCGCATGATCCCCGTGGACGCCGAGATCGCCGCCATGGCGACGCGCATGGCGCGGGGCATCGAGGTGACGCCCGACACCCTTCTTGCGGACTCCATCGGGCGTGTGGGTATCGGCGGGGACTTCCTGCGCGAGAAGGAGACACGCCGCCGCATCCGCGCCGGCGAGCACTTCGTACCGCGCATCGGCTCGCGGCTGCCGTTCGAACAGTGGCTCGCCGAGGGCCGCACCGAGACGGACGCCGCCGACGACGCGGTGCGAGCCGCGCTGGCCGCGCGCGAAGAGCGCGGCCCGCGGCTGTCGGAGGACCAGCGGCGCGCGCTCGCCGCGGTCTGCGACGTGACCACGACCACTACGTGACGTGACCATTCCGAGCAATCAGAGATGAGAAGGGAGGTGCGCCCATGAAGCGGAACCACCAGGCCGGCCGCACGCGCCGGGAGGGCTGCGAGTTCCGGGTCCTGACCGACGACGACCTCGCCGACATCCACCTCGGGACCCTGGAGGTCCTGGAGCGGACGGGCGTGTACGTCGAGGACGAGGAGGCCCGCGAGGTCTTCGCCGGGGCCGGCGCCACGGTCGACGCCAAAGGCGTCGTCCGCATCCCCGGCCACGTCGTCGAGCAGGCCGTGCGCACGGCGCCCAGCAAGCTCCGGCTCGCCGGCCGCAACCCCAGGAACGACATCGTGCTCGAGGCCGGGCGCGTCGGCTTCACCAACTTCGGTGAGGGCGTCGCGATCATCGACCCGTACACCGGCGAGCTCAAGGTACCGACCAAGCAGGACGTCGCCGACACCGCCAAGGTCGTCGACGCGCTGCCCAACGTGGACGTCTACGAGCGCGCCGTGGTGGCCGAGGACGTCGACCAGCGCGTCGTCCACCTGCACCAGTACGAGGCCTGGGCGACCAACACGTCCAAGCACGGATTCATGGGCTCCGGCAACGGCTGGCTCTCCCGCAAGCTGGTCGAGATGGCGTCCGTCATCGCCGGCGGGCGCGAGAAGCTCAAGGAGCGCCCGATCATCAGCTTCATCACCTGCCCCGTGAGCCCGCTCAAGCTGGTGCAGGACACGTGCGAGATCATCATGACCGGCGCCCGCGAGCACATCGCCGTGAACATCCTCTCGATGGCGATGGCCGGCGGCTCGTCGCCGGTGACGCTGGCGGGCACGCTGGTCACGCACAACGCCGAGGTGCTCGCCGGCATCACGCTGAGCCAGCTCACCCAGCCGGGCGCCAAGGTCGTGTACGGCAGCTCCACGACGGCCATGGACCTGCGGCTCGCCTCCGCGAGCGTCGGCTCGCCCGAGTGCGGCCTCATCAACGCCGCCGTCGCCCAGATCGCCCGCTTCTACCTGCTGCCCAGCTGGGTAGCGGGTGCGTAGGGCGACGCCAAGACGGTCGATGCCCAAAGCGGCCACGAGAAGACCCTGACCGGCCTGATGCCGGCGTTGGCAGGCGCCAACCTGATCTACGGTCTGGGGATGATCGAGTCGGGCATGACCTTCGACTTCGGCCAGCTCGTCATGGACGACGAGTTCGCCGGCATGATCAAGCAGTGCGTCCGCGGCATCCGCGTGGACGACGAGGCGCTCGCCATCGACGTGATCGACGACATCGGTCCGTTCGGCGACTTCCTCAGCCACGACCACACCATGGCGCACATGCGCGAGCAGTCGCAGCCTGCGGTGATCGACCGTCGCGTCCGGGAGGACTGGACGACCAACGGCTCGCTCACCATCCAGGACCGCGCCCTCGCCAAGGCGCGCAAGATCCTCGAGACCCACCAGCCGGACCCGCTGCCGGACGGCGTGGCCGACGAGCTCAAGGAGATCATCCGCGCGGCCGAGCGCGAGCTCGGCGTCGGGTGAACGCCCGCCGCCCGTAACGGCTCGAGGGCGAGCACCAGCAGCCCGCGGACGCCCGCGGCCGGCAGACGCCGGCCGCGGGCGTCCGCGTACGTGCGTCCGCGCTTCCGCGGCTGCAGGACCACTGCGCCGCAGGCGTCCGCCCTCGCAGCACTCGCCGCCTCGCGAGGGGAGGAGAGCGCCGTCGGCCTCCTCTGAGAACGGATATCCGTCGGCTCTCCGTATCGAGTAGCCCGGGCGCAAGGGCGCCGAGATGGATATCCATCGGCTATCCGGGAACAGAGCGCCCCGCCACTGTCTCCCGCCACTGCCCCACGCCGCGGAGCCGGCCGCAGGCTGCGAGGTTCCAGTGCAGTCTCGCTTTTTGGATTCCTTACCGATTCTCACTTCATCAGGCACTAAGTGCTCCAGTTGGCGGTAATCTCGTCACGAACCGACGAAAAGTGCCACTATCGGTTCAGAATCCATCGCTGAGCGGTTGTCAGCCGTCAGTCTCGGTGCTACTCTCGGAACGACCAAATCACGAGCAATCGAGGAGCCGCTCCATGAACAACAAGATCGTCCCGCTCTGGTCCGTACCGCGGTCTATCTCCACCGGCTTCGAGCGCATGATGTTCGAGCGCGGCGACTTCAAGGTCATCCACGAGCCCTACGGCTACTTCTTCTACCTCGAGGCCGCGCACAAGGAGCCCGTGGGCATGCAGCCGCAGGAGGGTCATCCGCAGACCTTCGAGGGCACGACCGAGATGATCGAGGCCGCCGCGACCGCCGACAAGCCGGTCTTCTTCAAAGACATGGCGTACTACGTCAGCGACGTGGCGGACGAGGACTTCATGAAGAAGTTCACCAACACGTTCATCATCCGCGACCCCGCCCTCACGCTCGTCTCGTACCACAAGCTCGACCCCACGGTGACCCTGCGCGAGATCGGCTTCGAGTCGCAGTTCAAGCTGTTCGAGCTCGCCAAGAAGATCACCGGCGAGGTGCCGGCGGTCGTCGACGCCGAGGACCTGCTCATCGACGCCGGGTCGGTGGTCAAGCAGTACTGCGAGAAGGTCGGCATCCCGTTCCTGCCCGAGTCCCTCACCTGGAAGCCCGAGTTCAAGCAGGAGTGGAAGGACTGGGAGATGTGGCACCTGGACGCCGGCGACAGCACCGGCTTCCAGAAGGACATGGAGGACTTCGGCTACACGGTCGACGACGTGCCCGAGCTCAGGGAGATGTACGACAAGTGCCAGCCTCTGTACGAGAAGATGTACGCGGAGCGGCTCAAGCCGTAACGAGCCTCGTTCGTATCCCCGGGAGGGCCTCCGAGCTGGGGGCCCTCCCGCTGGGATCCTCCACCTCCGCGACCGCGTCCGTGACCCTGCCGGGAGTCCTGCCGTGAACCAGCGTCCCGAGAACTGCGAGCTCATCTCGCCCTTCGGCGGCGGGCCTCTGGTCGACCTGGTGGTCCACGACCCCGACGAGCGCGCCGCGCTGCTCGAGCGGGCCCAGAACCTGCCTGTGGTGCCGCTCTCGTTGCGCGCCCAGTACGACCTCGAGATGCTCGCGGTGGGCGCGTTCTCGCCGCTGGACAGGTTCATGCCGCACGACGAGTACGAGTCGGTCCTCTACGAGATGCGCCTCGAGGGCGGCGAGCTGTTCCCCATCCCGCTCGCCGTGCCCTGCCGCGAGGAGGTCCTCCGCGGGCACCCGCGCGAGATCGCGCTGTCGGACGAGGAGGGCGTCATCCTGGCCCTGCTCGAGGTGGACGAGGTCTACCCGGCCGACATCCTGCGCGAGATGCGCGCGGTGCTGGGCGGCCGGGACAGCGCGCACCCGCTCGTCATCGAGGCCAAGGGCTGGCCGAGTCACTATCTCGCCGGACGCCCGCGCGTGCTCGACCTGCCGCGCCACCGGCTGCACGGACCCATGTGCCTCACGCCGGCGGAGTTGCGCGCGCGCCTCGCCACCATGGGCAACTCGACCGTGGTGGCGTTCCAGACGCGCAACCCCATGCACCGCATCCATGAGGAGCTCACCAAGCGCGCGCTCAGGACGGTCGGCGGCACGCTCCTCATCCATCCGGCCGTGGGCGTCACGCGGCCCCAGGACGTCGGCGCGGCGCTCCGTGTGGAGGCCTACGAGGTCCTCGTGCACAACTACTACGACTCGTCGAACACGCTGCTCTCCCTCATGCCTCTGGCCATGCGCTTCGCCGGGCCGCGGGAGGCCGTGTGGCACGCGATCATCCGGCGCAACTACGGCGCCACCCACATCATCGTGGGGCGGGACCACGCCGGGCCTGGTCCCGACTCGCACGGGGTGCCGTTCTACGGGCCCTACGACGCGCAGGCCATGGCCGAGCACTACTCGCACGAGATCGGGGTGAAGACCATTTTGGCGCGGGAGCTCGCCTACCTCACCGACGAAGACCGCTACGTGGAGCTCAACGAGGTCCCGTACGGCGCGCGCGTCTCTTCCATCTCGGGCACGCAGGTGCGCGAGGAGTACCTGGCCAAGGGCAAGAAGCTGCCCGAGTGGTTCACCCGTCCCGAAGTCGCGGAGGTCCTGCAGCGGGCGTACGCGCAGGCCGGCGATGCGGCGCCCGGCGCCTGACGGCCGCACCCGGCTGAGCCTCCCCACGCGCCGCGACCTGCTGCACGACCTGGTCGCGGGGCTCACCGTCGGGGCCTCGCAGGTCGGCAATGCGATGGCCTACACCATGCTCGCCGGGGTGCCGCCGGTCCACGGCCTCTACGCCGTCGCGGCGGGTACGCCGGCGGGGGCGCTCACCGGCGGGTCGCAGCGCATGCCGATGGTGCCTACGGCGGCGCTCTGCCTGGCGGCCGGCGGCGCGCTCGCCACGCTCCCGGCGGACAAGCGCGTCGTCGGCCTCTTCACGCTGGCCGCGCTCACCGGCGCCCTCATGCTCGTCCTCGGCCTCCTGCGCGCCGGCGGCCTTGTGCGCTTCGTCTCCAACGCGGTGATGATCGGCCTCATGGGCGGGATCGGCGTCACGATCCTGCTGTCGCAACTCGGTGCGCTCACCGGCTTCTCCAGCCGCTACGACAACAAGGTGCTCAAGGCCGCCGATCTGTTCATGCACCCGGGCGCGTCGGACGTGGAGACCACCGTCATCGGACTCGTCACGGTCGCGCTGGTCGTGGCGCTCAGGCATACGCGGCTCAAGCTCTTCGCCATGGCGCTGCCGCTGCTGGTCATGACGGTGGTCGTGGCGCTGCTCCAGGTGGACTCGATCGCGGTCGTGGGTGACATCGCACCCATCCCGCGCTCGTTGCCCCTGCCCCGGCTTCCCGATCTGGCGCTGGTGCCGGTCGCTGGTGGTGCCGGCGCTGTCCCTCGTGATCATCGGCCTCGTCCAGGGGGCGGGCATCAGCCGCACCGTCGCCAACGCGGACGGCTCGTTCGGCGACACCAGCCGGGACTTCGTGGGGCAGGGGGTGGCCAACGTGTTCTCGGGGATGTTCAGCGGCGGCGTGGTGGGCGGCTCCGTGCAGGCGACGGCGCTCAACGTGGGCGCGGGCGCGCGCACGCGGTGGTCATCGGTCATCACCGCGGCCTTCGTCGTGGTGGTGCTGCTCGCGGCCGCCCCGCTCGTGCAGCAGGTGCCGCTCGCCGTCACCGCCGGCATCCTCATCGTGGCCGCGACCAGCGCGCTGCAGCCGCGCGCCGCGCTGGACGTGTGGAGGGCCGACAGGGTGTCCGCCCTCATCATGCTCGTCACGTTCGCCCTGGTCCTGATCGTGCCTCTGCAGTACGCCGTGCTCGCCGGGGCGGGGATCTCGGTGCTCAAGTACCTCTACCTCTCGTCGGTCGACGTGCACGTCAAACAGGTCGTGCTGGACGGCGACGGGCTGCCGAGGGAGCTGGACGCTCCTGCGGAGCTCTCCGGCGACGACGTCACCGTGCTGGACATCTACGGCAGCCTGTTCTTCGCGGCCGCCCCCAAGATCCGCTCGTCCCTGCCGGCGGTGGGCGAGCGCGCACTGCCCCGTGGTGGTGCTGCGCCTCCGCGGCCGCGGCACGCTGCACAGCGCGACCATCGTGGTGCTGCGCGAGTACGCGGCCGAGTGCGCGGCCGGGGGCGGCCGGCTGTACCTCGCCGGCGTCGGCAGCGAGATGGAGGAGCAGCTCAGGCGCACGGGAGTGCTGGACCTGCTGGGCCCCGACGCCGTGGTCACGGCCACGGACGAGTTGTACGGCGCCTGCGCCCTGGCGCAGGCGCGGGGACGCGACTGGCTTGCGGCCCGCACCGACGGTCTGCCGGGAGGCCCTCGCACCGTCTGACCGGCGCGGCCGCCGGGACCGGCACTCGGGTCGGCGCCTGCGTGATCGGCCGACCCGCGCTACCGACGTGTCAGTCGCCGCCCTGGAGCCCGCGTTCCGGGTGCTCGCCGCACCAGTCGTCCGGCTCGGTGAGCGGGAAATCGCGCGGGGGGCTCGGCGGGTACCGGCGGCACTCACCCTTGTCGTTGGCGGTGCGGATCTCCACCTGCTCGGACGCTGCCTCCGACCAGCGGTACTCGATCCGGTCGGGCAGCCGCGACCACATGGGGCAGGTCGCACACCTGGGTTCGTCCATGGAGCACCCCTTCTCGCTGAGCGGTTCGGCAGGAGCGTACCCTCCGCGCCCCCCAGAGCGCCATCCGGATCCCGGAGCGCTCAACCCACCGTGATGCACACGATGCCGGCGAACACGAGGCCGGCGGCGACCCACTGCAGGGGCCTGAGCCGTTCGTGCAGTACGGCGGCCGCCCACGCCATCGTGACCGCCGGGTTGAGCCAGCCGAGGACTCCCACCACGCTCAGGTAGCCGTGGGCGGTCGCGGAGGTGAACAGGATGTTGGCGGCCGCGATCAGCACGCCGACGACCACGAGCGTGGGGAGCGCTCGCCTGCGCAGCCGGATCGTCGGGCGGGTGGCGGCGGCGGCGACGAGCAGGGTCAGCGCCGCCGTGGTGCGCGCCACCGTCACCGTGTACAGGGGCGCGGCCTTGTCGCCGTAGCTCAGGGCGACGAGGAAGAGGCCCATGGCGACTGCGCAGAGGATCGCCATGAGGATGCCGGTCCGGGCGCGCGAGCGCGCCTCGCCGGCATCCCTCCGTCCCGTGCTCGAGATCAGGATCATCCCGAGCAGCGCACAGGCGATGCCGAGGACCTGGACGGCGCCGGGCCGCTCACCGGTCGCGACGCCCCACAGTACCGGCACGAGAGCGGCGCCGGCGATGATCGGCGACACGAGGCTCAGGTCGGCGAGGGCGAACGCCCGGTAGCCGAGGACGACCCCGACGCCGCCGACCAGGCCGCCCACCGCCGGCGCGACCAGGGCGCCCGGCGTGGGACGGTCGGGCGTGAGCGCCACGAGCAGGACGACCAGCGAGAGGGCGGCGACGACCTGCCCGCCCAGCGCGACGGTCCAGGCGGTCGAGCGTCGCGATTCGAGGCCGGCGAGGAAGTCCGACGTGCCCCACGAGAAGCTCGCCAGCAGGGCGAGGAGGGCGGCCGTCACGGACCGGGCGGGGTCAGGAGGAGAGTTCGTCTCCGTCGAGGGTCACTCCGTCCCCGCTCGGAGCCGGCCCGAGGCCGACGTCCTCGCCCTCCCAGTTGTAGAAGAACTTCTCGGTGCGCAGCACGTTCCACGTCTGGGTGCCGGCGATGCCGTCGATCTTCTCGAGGTCCTCGTTGAGGAACTTGAACAGGCCCTCCATGTGCGGCAGGTAGGCCTGGATGATGATGTCGAAGTTGCCGGCCACGTAGGCGACGTAGGCCACGTTCTCCATCTCCGCGAGCCTGCGCCCGACCTCGCGGACCTTGCCGCGCTGCACGTTGATGCCGACCATGGCGTCGATGGGGAAGCCGATGGGCGCCGGGTTGATGCGCGCCGCGTTGATGATGGCCCCGGCGTGCACCAGCCGGTCGATGCGCTTGCGCACGGTGGGCTCGGAGAGTCCGACCGGTGCGGGCGATGTGGGCGTAGCTCAGGCGCGCGTCGTGGCGCAGCAGCTTCATGATCTGACGGTCCACGTCGTCAAGCTCTATGGTACCGTGGGGCAGGGAGCCCTGACGGACGATTGGTTGGCTTTCGCTTTGGCTATCGCTTTCGCCGTTCATAAGAGCGAAGTATAGCGATTCGCCACGAATCTGTTCAAGGAACTGTTCGGAATCCGTCACTTCACCTATGAATCCGCAGGTTCCGTCTTGTCAGCCCTGCGCTCGCGGTGGTAACCTCTCCTCTCAAGGACGCTTGACAGACGGGTGACTCGATGACCATAGTGTCGTTCGTGTACCCACCCGGGTGGATGGTCACTGGGCCACCCATCCGGAGAGCGTCACAGGGGTGTGCAGAGCCGGGGGGCTCGCTGCGGGCGGTGTGACCTACCATCGTTCCGCATTCCCTGCCTCCTGGGCGCGTGTGAGAGCAAGTGTGAGACTGGACCTTCAGGTAACGACCAAGACAGGGGGACGGGAACGTGACTGACAAGGATCAGCGCAGTCCATCAGGGTTCGAGGAGATCGGCGAGCTCGTCAACGGCAAGCGCATCTCGCGCCGCAGCCTGATCAAGGGCGCCGCCGCGATGGGCGCGGTCGCGGCTCTGGGACCGATCGCCGCGGCGTGCGGCAGCAGCAGCAGCGACACCGGCTCGTCGGCCAGCCCGGCGGCGGGCGCCAGCGCCACCAAGGGCGGCGACCTCATGGTCGGCATCGTCGGCGGCTCGGCCAAGGACACGGCCGACCCGCACACCGGCTCGTACGAGCCCGACATCGCCATCCAGTACATCATGTACGAGGGCCTCACCGCGTGGGACTTCGACATGAACCTCACCAACCTCCTGGCCGAGACCATCGAGCCCAACGCCGAGGGTACCGTCTGGCAGGTCAAGCTGCGCGACGGCGTGACGTGGCACGACGGCAAGCCCCTCACCGCCGACGACGTGGTGTACTCGCTGGACCGCATCGTCGACCCGAAGGACCCGAAGGTCGGCGCCGCCGCTCTCACCGGCGTCACCAAGGGCGGCAACAAGAAGGTCGACGACGAAGACCGTGGAGATCACGCTCTCGACGGCCAACGTGCTGCTGGACGAGAACCTGGCGGAACGCAGCTGCAAGATCGTGCCCGTGGGCTTCGACCCGAAGGCCCCGATCGGCAGCGGCCCGTTCAAGATGCTCGAGATGAAGCCCGGTGAGTCGTTCAAGTGGGCCAACTTCACCGAGTACTGGAACACGCCCGCGTATGTCGACACGCTCACCATGATCGAGTACGCCGACGACACGGCGCGCATCAACGCTCTGCAGAGCGGCCAGATCCAGGCCATGTCGCAGCTTCCGAAGAGCCAGGCCAAGGTCATCGAGGCCACGGACGGCCTGGCGCTCCTCAACGCCGAGACCGGTGCGTGGCGTCCGTTCACCATGCGCATCGACGCCAAGCCGTACAGCGACGTGCGCGTGCGGCAGGCGTTCCGGCTCATCGTCGACCGCCAGCAGATGATCGACCAGGCGTACAGCGGCCTGGGCGCCGTGGCCAACGACATGTACGCCCGGTACGACGCCGGTACGCCGCAGCTCGAACAGCGCGTGCAGGACATCGAGCAGGCCAAGTCCCTGCTCAAGCAGGCCGGCTACGACAACAACCTCACCGTCGAGCTCGTCACCTCCGAGGGCGCGCTGGGCGGCGACGAGGTCGCAGCGGCGCAGGTGTTCGCCGAGCAGGCCAAGGCCGCCGGCGTCACGGTGAAGATCAAGAAGACCGACGCCAGCGTCTTCTACGGCGACGACTACCTCTCCTGGCCGTTCGCGCAGGACTTCTGGGCCACGCGTGGCTTCCTCGCGCAGGCCAGCCAGGGCACCATGCCGGACGCGCCGTACAACGAGACGCATTGGCAGAACCCCGAGTGGCTGTCCCTGGTGCAGAAGGCGTTCAAGACCGTCGACGACGGCCAGCGCAACGACCTGATCAGCCAGGCCCAGCAGATCGAGCAGGAGACCGGCGGCTACATCGTGTGGGCGTGGCGTAACCAGGTCGACGCCTATTCCAAGACGACCACCGGCTACAAGCTGGACAAGCTCGGCGGTCCCATCGGCCGCATGTACTTCAAGGACGTGTACTTCACGGCCTGATCGCGAGTAGACATCGACCGCGGGCGCGGGGTGATCCTCCCCGCGCCCGCGGTCCACTCCGGTGACGAGCACTGCCGCGGTGCTCGCTCGATCGTGACGTCATCCGCGGCGGCCTGTGACCCCGCTTCCCTGTAGTTCCCCCCGAGAGGCAGTCATCATGATCAGTAGAACCGAAAGAGGGAGAGGCCGTTCATGCCCCCGCTTCTGAAGCTGATCCTCATCCGGATCGGCCTGGGGGTGCTCACGCTGTTCCTGGTGTCCATCGTCGTCTTCGTCGCGACACAGGCTCTCCCTGGCGACACCGCCAAGGCGATCCTCGGCAGGGAGGCGGTCAACAAGGAGCGGTACGAGGCGCTCAAGGAGCAACTCGGGCTCAACAAGCCGGTCGCCTCGCAGTACCTCGACTGGCTCGGCGGTGTGGTCACCGGCGACTTCGGCGACTCGCTCGTGCAGGGCTCGCCGGTCACCAGCCTCATCGGCCATCGCGTCCTCAACTCCTTCATCCTGGTGTTCGTCGCGGCTCTCGTGAGCGTGCCCGTCTCGCTCCTCCTGGGCTCCCTCACCGCGTTACGAAGAGACAGCAAGTTCGACGCGAGCGTCACCGTCGGCAGCTTGGCGATGGCGGCGCTGCCGGAGTTCGTGATCGGCATCATCCTCATCCTGCTGTTCGCCACCCAGGTGTTCAAGATCCTGCCGGCGACGTCCCGGGTGGACTCGAGCGTGCCGATCGTGGAGCAGCTCGACCTGTTCATCCTGCCTGCGCTCACACTCACGCTGGCGGTAGCGCCGTACATCACCCGTATCCTGCGCGCCAGCACCATCGAGGTGCTGGAGAGCGAGTACGTGATGATGGCGCGCCTCAAGGGCTTGCCCGAGCGGCTGGTGCTCAACCGGCACGCGCTCCCCAACGCGCTGGCCCCGGCGCTCCAGGTCACGGCGCTCAACCTGGCCTGGCTGGCCGGCGGCGTCGTCGTGGTCGAGTACCTGTTCGCCTTCCCCGGCATCGGCTCGCTGCTCGTCGACTCCGTCGCCAACCGCGACATGCCCATGGTGCAGGCGATCACCCTGATCATCGCCGCGGTGTACGTGGTCGCCAACCTGACGGCCGACATCCTCACGATCCTCGTCAGCCCACGACTCAGGACGGGCCTGCGATGAGCACCCCAGAGATGAGAGTCAACGACTCAGAACTCGTCGAGCCGCCCGTCGTGCACGCCGACCGCCGGCCCTCCGAGTGGATCATGATGCTGCGCGAGGCGTGGAGCATGCGCCGCACCAAGATCGGCGTCGCCATCTTCGGCGTCATCGTCCTCATCGCCGTCGTCGGGCCCTGGGTGGCGCCGTACTCGCCCACCGAGTTCGTCGCCCCGCCGTTCTCGCCGCCGGCCATCCCCAAGATGTGGCTGGGTAGCGACTACATCGGGCACGACGTGCTCACGCGCGTGCTCTACGGCGGCCGCACAGTCATCCTGCTCGCCCTCGCGGCCACCGTCATCGGCCTCGTCCTGGGCGTGACCCTGGGACTCATCACCGGCTACGCGCGGCGCTGGATCGACGAGTCCATCATGCGCATCCTGGACGTCGTCCTCGCCTTCCCGCAGATCGTGCTCGCGCTGCTCTTCGTCTCCATCCTCGGGCCAAGGCTGTGGCTCATCGTGGTCATCGTCGGCATCTCGCACGCACCGCGCATCGCGCGTGTCGCGCGTGCCGCCACGCTCGAGGTCTCACAGCGCGACTTCGTTCGCGCGGCCGAGGCCTTCGGCATCGCCCGGTGGAAGATCCTCTTCAACGAGATCCTGCCGAGCATCACCAGCCCGCTGCTGGTCGAGTTCGGTCTTCGGCTGACCTACTCCATCGGCGTCATCGCCGCCTTGTCGTTCCTCGGGTTCGGCATGCAGCCGCCGGCGGCCGACTGGGGCCTCATGATCAACGAGAACCGCATCGGCATCATCATCCAGCCGTGGCCGGTGCTCGTGCCCGTGCTGCTCATCGGTATCCTGACCATCGGGACCAACCTGATCGCGGACGGCCTCGGCCGCGCCTTGATCGGGATCGAACGCGACACGGGGGTGGGGTGATGGCGACGACGATCACTGACGGGACCGCTGCGACGCCGGAGCTCGTGACCGTCCTCGAGGTCGAGGGCCTGCGCATCGTCCTCGATCCTTCGGGAGTGGACATCGACGACGATGTCTCGATGGTCATCCATCGCGGCGAGGTGCTCGGGTTGGTAGGCGAGTCCGCCTCCGGCAAGACGACCGTCGGCACCAGCCTGCTCGACTACCAGCGTCGCGGCGCCAAGATCGCCGGCGGACGCGTCGAGATCGACGGACAGGACATCCTGGCGATGGACCCCGCCGCCCTGCGCGGCATCCGCGGCGGGGCCATCAGCTACGTCCCCCAGGACTCCTCGGCGGCGCTCAACCCGGCGCTGCGCATCGGCACCCAACTCATGGAGATCCTCGAGGTGCACGGCTTCGGCTCCTCGCAGGCTGACCGCGAGGCCCGCCTGACCCAGATGATGGAAGAGGTGCTGCTGCCGTCCGACAAGGCGTTCCTGAAGCGCTACCCGCATCAGCTCTCCGGTGGCCAGCAGCAGCGCGTCGCCATCGCCATGGCGTTCGCCAACCGGCCTAAGGTCATCGTCCTCGACGAGCCGACCACCGCCTTGGACGTCACGACGCAGGCGCACGTGCTGGACACGGTCCGCGACCTCACCAAGTCCTACGGGGTCGCGGCGCTCTACATCACCCACGACCTCGCCGTCGTCTCCAACCTCGCCGACCGCATCGCTGTCATGTACGCCGGGAGGGTCGTCGAGGTCGGCACGCGCGACGAGCTGTTCGACCAAGGGCATCACCCGTACACGCGCAAGCTGCTCGCCTCCATCCCCGACATCACCGGGGAGCGCGCGCTGCGCGGCATCTCCGGCTGGGCGCCGCGCCCGGGCCAGCGACCGAGCGGCTGCGCCTTCACGCCGCGCTGCGACTGGGCGGTCGACAAGTGCAGCGAGGCGTTCCCGCCGGTCGAGGATGTGAGCCCCGGCCACCACGTGCGCTGCTGGCGCTACAAGGAGGTCGGCGCGCAGGCGGCCGGGCTCGACATCCTGCTGCGCGACAAGTCGCTCTCGGCTCCTCAGGCACAGGAGAAGCAGGTCATCAGCGTGCGCGACGTGACGGCCTACTACCAGCACAAGGAGATACTTCACGGCATCAACGCGAGCCTCAGCGAGCGCCGCTGCCTGGCGCTCGTCGGGGAGTCGGGGTCCGGCAAGACGACCCTGGCGCGCTGCATCGCCGGCCTGCATCGGCACAAGATCGTCGGCGACATCGACTTCATGGGCAAGCCGCTCGCGCGCGACGCGCGTGGCCGGCCGCGCTCGACCCGCCAGTCGATCCAGTACATCTTCCAGAGCCCCTACAGCTCGCTCAACCCACGCAAGACGATCGCCCAGATCATCTCGCAGCCGCTGAAGGTCTTCTTCGACCTCTCGCGCGACGAGATGGAGGACCGGATGGTGAAGGCGCTCGAGCAGGTGGCGCTCGACTCGTCCCTGCTGAGCCGCTACCCGGACCAGCTGTCCGGCGGCGAGCGTCAGCGTCTGGCCATCGCGCGCAGCCTCGCCGCCGAGCCGACGGTGCTGATCTGCGACGAGGTGACCTCGTGGCTGGACGTCTCGGTACAGGCGGCGATCATCGAACTGCTGGCGGCCCTGCAGCGCGACATGGATCTCTCGATGCTGTTCGTCACCCACAACCTGGCCCTGGTGCGCAGCATCTCCCAGGAGGTGGCGGTGATGAACGACGGCCGCATCGTGGAGTACGGGCTCGTCGACGCGGTGCTCGAAGACCCGCAGGCCGACTACACGAAGAAACTGCTGTCGGACACGCCGACGGTGTAGAGGGCTCCGGCGGCGGGCGGACGCAGCTCCGCCCGCCGCCGGACGCCTTGCCCCGCCAGACCCATCGAATCGACCTGAGCAACAAGATCGGAGGAGGCCGATGCGTGCCCACATGACCTGGCTGGACGAGGCCGAGAAGCGGTCGTTCGTCGACGAGGCGCTGGGGATCCTCGAGCGCGTGGGCGTCGAGCTCAAGGGGTCGGCGGCGCTGCCCGTCCTCGCCGACCTCGGGGCGGACGTCGACTTCTCCACCGGGGTCGTCCGCCTGCCGGCCGAGCTTGTACGGGACACCGTCGAGGCCTGCCCGCGCCGGGTGCTCTTCGCCGGCGCGTCGCCCGAGTACGACGTGGTACTGGACGACGGGGAGCCGGCACACTTCTGCTCCTCCGGCTGCGCCGCGTTCGTGCTCGACCACGAGACCGGCGTCCGGCGTCCCTCCACGCTCACCGACCTTCAGTCGGCCACGATCCTGCTGGACGAGGTGCCCGAGGTCGACGTCATGTGGACCACCATCACGGCCGGCGACGTGCCCGTGGAGGTCCGCGAGCTGGTCGTCTGCTACGTGGTGCTCACCGAGGCGCGCAAGCACGTGACCCTGGTCGACAGCCCGTCGCAGGCCGAGCCGCTGCTGCGCATCATGGACATCGTCTCCGGCGACGCGGAGGCCTTCCGCGCGCGGCCGCGGTTCAGCACGCTGCTCACCGCGGCGTCCCCGCTGCGCATCGACGGCCCGCTGCTCGACTTCCACGCGGTCACGGCCGGTCGCGGGGCGCCGGTGGAGGTCTACACGGTACCCATGGCCGGCGCCACCTCGCCGGTGACGCTCGCGGGCACCATCGTCCAGGGGCTCGCGGAGTTCCTCGGCGTCGCCACCGCGCTGCGCGCGCTCGCCCCGGAGGCGCGCGTCGTCATGGGCGTGTCCGGCTCGACCATGGACATGCGCTCCGCCGGCGTCTCGTACGCTTCGCCGGAGTGCACGCTGATGAACGTCGCCTGCGTGGAGCTCGCGCACCACCTCGGCGTGCCGGCGGCGGTGCCCGGCCTCGCCACCGACGCCAAGTACGCCGGCCTGCAGGCGGGCTACGAGAAGGCGCTCAAGGGTCTCGCGACGGCCGGCGTGGGCGCCGACGTGCTCAGCGGCGGCGTCGGCATGATCGACTCGGTGAACACGCTGTTCCTGCCGCAGATCGTGCTGGACGCGGAGGTGGTGGGCATGATCCGCCGCATCCTGGGCGACGTGGACACGAGCCCCGAGGCGATGCTGGCGGACATGATCGCGCGGGTCGGCATCGGCGGCGACTTCCTCAAAGAGAAGGAGACCGCCAGGCGGCTGCGCGCGGGCGAGCACTTCTCGCCGGCGATCTCGTCGCGCCAGGCCTACGACCAGTGGGTCGCGGACGGGCGCGACGAGGTGGCCCGCGCCCGGGAGCGCATGGATGCGCTCTTCGCGGCGCGGGCGGAGCGGGGCCGCCCGCTCGGCGACGAGCAGCGGGCGGAGCTCGCGCGCGTCTGCGGCGTCACGCCGGAGATGGCGCGCGCCCTCGGCGACTGACCACGAGGCGCCGCCGGCGCCGCTGCGGCGGTCCGGGCGGCGGCGCCCCGGCATGAACGCGAGCGCTGTTGACACCCGGGCGGGCAGCACTTAAGTTTCCACCTGGGTGGATACCGGAGGAGAGGAAGGACCATGGCAGATCAGGGACAGGCGCCGGCCGACGGGGTCAAGGAGGAGTTCCTCGAGCAACACCTCTGGCCGCCGTTCACGCAGATGCAGGGCCTCAAGCCCGTCGTCATGGAGCGCGCCGAGGGCGCGCTCGTGTGGGACAGCGACGGCAACGAGTACATCGACGCCTTCGCCAGCCTGTGGACCGTCAACGTCGGCCACGGGCGCAAGGAGATCCACGACGCGATCAACGCGCAGATGGAGAAGCTCTCCATCTACCACATCTTCCAGATCGCCAACGAGCCGGCGGTCAAGCTGGCGAACAAGGTCGCGGCGCTGGCGCCGGGCGACCTGGACCACGTGTTCCTCACGCTCGGCGGGGGAGAGTCGGTCGAGACCGCCGTCAAGATGGCGCGCCAGTACTGGCGCAACAAGGGCAAGGGCACCAAGTACATGGTCATGTTCCGCGAGCGCTCGTACCACGGCACGACCATGACCAGCACCAGCGCCCAGGGTCTCACCGTCAACCGCGCCAAGTTCGAGCCGCTGCTGCCCGGGTTCATCAAGCTCGGCGCGCCCTACTGCTACCAGTGCGCCTGGAACAAGACCTACGGCGAAGACTGCAGGATGGAGTGCGCCACGCAGGTCGAGCACGAGATCGACTTCTACGGCGCCGAGAACGTCGGCACCCTGCTCGGCGAGACGATGATCGGCACCGGCGGCGTGATCCCGCCGCCGCCCGAGTACTGGCCGATGGTCAACGAGATCTGCAAGGCCAAGGACGTGCTCGTCATCAACGACGAGGTCATCACCGGCTTCGGGCGCAGCGGCACCTGGTTCGGCTTCGAGCAGTTCGGCTCGGACCCCGACCTCGTCACCTGCGCCAAGGGCCTCTCGTCCGGCTACCTGCCGCTCGGCGCCGTGATCGCCAAGAAGCACGTGTTCGAGGCGTTCCTCGGCGGCCCCGGCGAGGCGTTCATGAGCGGGGCCACCTACATGGGCCACCCGCTGTGCTGCGCGGCCGGCCTCGCCAACCTCGAGATCGTCGAGCGCGAGAAGCTGGTCGAGCGCTGCGCCGAGCTGGGCCCGTACCTGCAGGACGGCCTGCAGACGCTGCTCAAGCACCCGATCGTCGGCGACGTGCGCGGCGTGGGGCTGGTCTCCGGCATCGAGTACGTCAAGGACAAGGAGACGCACGAGTGGTTCGCGCCGGCGCAGGGCGTCGCGGCCAAGATCCGCGACGAGGCGTTCAAGCGCGGCGTGTTCGTGCGGCTGCTCGGCGGCGGCCACGTGCACGCGGTCGCGCCGCCGTTCATCATCAGCAAGGAGCAGATCGACACGGTCGTCGCGCGTCCTGGACGAGTCGATCGGAGTCGTCGAGAAGGAACTGGGCTACTGACAATCAGGAGCTGAACATGAGCAAGCCAAGAGTGGGAGTCGTGGGGTACGGCGTCATCGGCCAGCGACTCGCCGACGGCGTGGCGCTGCAGGGGGACATGGAGCTGGTGGGCGTCGTCGACGTCGCGCCGACGCTCTCGACGCGCGCGCTGTGCGAGTCCGGCATGCCGTACGACCTGTACGTCGTCGAGGCCGGCCAGAAGGCCGCGTTCGACGCCGTCGGCATCCCGGTCACCGGCACCATGGACGAACTGCTCGGCAAGGTCGACATCGTGCTCGACTCGTCGCCCGGCGGCGTCGGCCGCAAGAACAAGGAGCTCTACCAGGCCAAGGGCGTCAAGGCCGTGTTCCAGGGCGGCGAGAAGAACGACATCGTCGACGTGTTCTTCCACGGCTACGCCAACTACGAGAAGGGCGTCGGCAAGGACTACCTCAAGCTGACGAGCTGCAACACCACCGGCCTCATCCGCGCCGTGGACTGCCTCGACCGCGAGGTCGGCGTGGAGCGCGTCATCGTCACCATCGTGCGCCGCGTCGCCGACCCCGGCGACACGCACCGCGGGCTCGTGGACGTGGCCCAGGTCGAGCCCGTCCCGAACCACCAGGCCGTCGACCTCATGACGATCATGCCGCACATCGAGGCCACCGGCCTGCTCGTGCACGTGCCCACCACGCACGGCCACATCATCAACGTCATCGCCACCACCAAGGGCGACATCAGCAAGGAGCGGGCGCTCGAGCTCTTCGAGGCGCACCCGCGCATCCGCAACGTCAAGATCGCCGACGGCTTCAACAGCAACTCGGCGCTGTTCCGCTACGCGCGCGACCTCGGCAACAAGCGCGCCGACATGTACGACATCGCCGTGTTCGACGAGACCATCGCCAAGAGCGGCCGCGAGTTCATGTTCGCGATCAACATCCCGCAGGAGTCGGTGGTGATCCCCGAGACCATGGACGCCGTCCGCGCGGCGCTCAGCATGCAGACCGACCGCCTCGAGGCCGTCGGGCTGACCAACCAGTACCTCGGCCTGAGCGCGCCGGTCGCCGCCAACGCCTGACGCGCGGCGGCGGGGAGGGGGTCGCGCGATGAAGTACGGCATCAACACGCTCGACGACTTCGAGTGGGGCGGCAAGACGGTCCTGTGCCGCGTGGACATCAACGCGCCGCTCGACAAGGAGACCGGCGGGCTGCGCGACATCACGCGGCTCAAGGGGTGCGCGCCGACCGTCCGCGAGCTCGCGGAGGCGGGCGCGCAGAGTCGTGCTGCTCGCCCACCAGGGCGGCGACCTCGAGTACCACAACTACGCGTCGACGGAGCCGCACGCGGCCGTGATGAGCGAGCTGACCGGCCGGCCCGTGAGCTTCATCGACGACGTCTGCGGGCCGGCCGCGCGCGACGCGGTCGGCCGGCTCGCGGACGGCGACGTGCTGCTGCTCGACAACGTGCGCTTCTGCGGCGAGGAGCTCACGCTGTTCGAGCGCAAGCTGGACCTCTCGCCCGAGGACCAGGCCAAGACCCTCGTGGTGCGCAAGCTGGCGCCGCTCGCCGACCTCTACGTGTGCGACGCGTTCGCCGCCGCGCACCGCTCGCAGCCCACGCTGGTCGGGTTCGAGCAACTGCTGCCGTCGGCAATGGGCCGGCTGTTCGAGCGCGAGTACGCCAACCTGGCGCGCCTGCGCGAGGAGCCGGCGCGCCCGTGCGTGTTCATCCTCGGCGGCACCAAGATCCAGGAGGCGTTCCCGATGATGGCCGCCGCTCTGGCCGACGGCGTCGTGGACACCGTGCTCACCGCCGGTCTGGTCGCCAACGTCATGCTGGCGGCGAGCGGCGTGGACATCGGCGAGCCCTCGCTGGAGTTCATCAGGGCGAGCCAGCTCGAGAGCTACATCGAGGAGTCCAGGGCCATCCTCGCCGAAGCACGGCGACAAGATCGTGCTGCCGCCGGACGTGGCGGTCGTGCGCGGCGGGGAGCGGGTCGAGGTGGCGACGGCCGACCTGCCGGTCGGCGAGCAGATCGTCGACCTCGGGCACGCGCGCCGTCGACGCGTACCGCACGGCGATCGCCGGCGCCGGCACGGTGTTCGTCAACGGCCCGGCCGGCGTGTTCGAGCAGCCCGAGACCGAGTACGGCACGCGCGCGCTGTGGGAGGCGATGGCCGCGACCGGCGGGTTCAGCGCCCTGGGCGGCGGCGACAGCGTGACCGCCATGAACCGCTTCGGACTCGCCGACCGGTTCGACTACGTGTGCACGGCCGGCGGCGCCATGGTCCAGTTCCTCTCCGGCAAGCCGATGCCGGTCATCGAGGCGCTCAAGGCGTCCGCGGCGCGGTTCGGCTGGCGGGGTGCGGACGGCGACGTGAACGTCTCCATCCCCTACGGCGAAGGAGTGCTCGAGGCCGTCCTGCCGGACGGCCTCGACGTCACCGTGGTCGGCCCGGGCTGCGGGCTCGGCGAGGAGGCGCCGCCTCCGGCGGCGCCCTCCGCCGAGGACGAGCAGGCCGAGATCCGGCGTGCCCTGGCGGAGCCCATCGGCACGCCGCGCCTCTCCGAGCTCGCCGCTCGGGCGAGCAAGGCCGCCATCGTCGTCAGCGACATCACGCGGCCCTGCCCGACGTACCGGTTCCTGCCCGCCCTGCTCGACGAGCTCGGCGCGCTGGCGCCGGAGGACGTCAGCATCCTGTTCGCGCTCGGCGGCCACCGCGGCCACACGCCCGAGGAGCAGGTGCGGCTGGTCGGGCGAGGAGGTGGTGGCGCGCGGCGTGCGCCTCGTCGACCTCGACGCGTCGCGCTGCGTCCCCGTGGGGACGACCACCCGGGGCACGCGCCTCGAGGTGTTCGAGGAGTACCTCGACGCCGACCTGCGCATCTGCACCGGCAACATCGAGTACCACTACTTCGCCGGGTTCAGCGGAGGGGCCAAGGCGGTCGTGCCCGGCCTGTGCTCGTACGCGGCGATCCGCGACAACCACAGCATGATGCTCGCGCCGACCGCCCGGGCCGGCATCATCGACGGCAACCCGGTGCGCGAGGACATCGACGAGGCCGGCGGGCTGATCGGCGTCGACTTCATCTTCAACGTGCTGCTCGACGAGCAGAAGCGCATCTTCCACGCCGTCGCCGGGCACTACCTGGAGGCGCACCGCGCCGGTTGCGAGGCCTACGACCGGCGCTGCGACCTGCGCGTGCCCACCGCCGCGGACGTCGTCATCGCCTCGCCGGGCGGGCGCCCCAAGGACATCAACCTGTACCAGGCGCAGAAGACGCTCGACAACGTCGGCGGCGCGGTCAGGGACGGCGGCGTCATCGTCCTGGTGGCGCGCTGCGGCGAAGGCTTCGGCCAGAAGGTCTTCGAGGAGTGGATGACCGGCATGGGGAGCCCGCAGGTGCTCATCGACCGCATCCAGCGCGAGTTCGTGCTCGGCGGCCACAAGGCGGCCGCCGTCGCCGGCCTGCTCGCGCGGGCGGACGTCTACCTCGTCTCGGACTTCCCCGACGAAGTGGTGCGCAGCATGTGCATGACCCCGTTCGCGACCGTCGACGCGGCGGTCGCGTCGGCGCTCGAGCGGGCCGGCGACGGCGCGAGCTGCCTCGTCGTGCCCCACGGAAGCCGTGTGACGGCCGGTTCCTGACCTCCGTCCCGGGTGCGCCCCCCTCGCGCCCGGGTGCCGGCCGGATGATGGGCGCGGGGTGGCCGTGAAGTCGCCCCGCGCCTCTCGTCGCCGGCTCCGCACGACTGCCCGGGCCACGGGCAGTGGCCTTCAGGCGCCCTCTGCGAGTGGATAGCCGCCGGCTATCCATCCCGCGCTCATGTTGCCCGACGGTCGCGATCCGGATAGCCGCCGGCTATCCGGTGACAGAGGAGGGCAGGAGCATCCCCGGACCGGGCGCCGAGGGTGAGGCCCGGTCAGGCGGCTCCCAGGTCCACGACCCGGTTGCGGATGACGCCGATGCCCTCGACCTCGACCTCCACCACGTCGCCGTGCACCATGCTCGAGCTTGGGGTCGCGGAACACGCCGACGCCCTCGGGCGTGCCGGTCATGATGAGGTCGCCGGGCAGCAGCGTGAGCGCGTGCGAGATGAACGCCACCAGCGTGCGCACGTCGAAGATGAGGTTGCTCGTGCGCGAGTCCTGCAGCGTCTCGCCGTTGAGGCGCTGCACCACGCGCAGGTCGGCGGCGTCGCCGAGCTCGCCGACCGGCACGATGCCGGGGCCGACGGGGCAGAAGGTGTCCTGGCTCTTGCCCCGGAACCACTGCCGGTCGCTGAACTGCAGGTCGCGCGCGCTCACGTCGTTGCCGCAGAGGTAGCCGTGCACCACGTCCAGGGCGTCGTCGGCCGGGACGTCGTGCGCCTCCCTGCCGATGACCACGCAGAGCTCGGCCTCGGCGTCCACGTGACCGATGCCGGCCGAGACCTGGATGTCCTCGCCGTCGCCGATGAGCGCGTTGGCGAACTTGGCGAACAGCATGGGGTTCGCCGGCAGCTTGGCGCCCTGCTCGGCGGCGTGGTCGGTGTAGTTGAGCCCCACGCAGACGATCTTGGGCTCGGTGCGCCCGAACCGGGTCTGCCAGTCGTCGCGCCAGTCGTACATGGGGTCCTCCGTGGGTGGGTGGAGCGGCTGCGTCGCCCTCATCGGTACGAGAAGGGCGGGCGGGGCGCACGCGCCCCGCCCGCCCTGAGTGCGCCGGCCGTCGCCCCCCGACGACGGCGGCGCAGCCCGGCCCTCCGGTCAGACGGTCGCGGCGACCCTCACCTCCGGACGGACGGCCATGTTGCGGTAGACCTGCTCCATGTCCTCCGGCGTGAACTTGCGGGGGTTGTTGTTCCACAGGCGGGCCTGCGTCTTGGCGCCCTCCACGAGGTCCGGGATGGCGGACTCGGGGATGTCGACGTCGCTCAGGTACTGCGGCACGCCCAGGTCGTCGGCCAGCAGGCGCAGGGCGTCGACGGTCACGTCGGCGGCCTCGCGGTCGCTCAGGCCTTCCATGTTCTCGCCCATGGCCTCGCCGACCTGGCGCATCCAGCGCAGGCAGGCCAGCTTGTTGAAGTCCATGGCCCACGGCAGGACCATCGTGTTGGCCACGCCGTGCGGCACGTGGAACATGCCGCCGATGGGATACGAGAGCGCGTGCACGGCGCCGACGCCGGCGTTACCGAAGGCGATGCCGCCCATCATGGAGCCCATCGCCATGTTGTCGCGGGCCCACATGTTGCTGCCGTCGAACACGGCGGTGCGGATGCTCTGGCTGATCAGCTTGATGCCTTCATAGGCCAGCGAGTCGGTGTGCATGGTCGCGTTGACCGAGATGTACGCCTCGATGTTGTGGATGAGGGCGTCCATGCCCGACGCGGCGGTGACGTTGGGCGGGCAGCTGACGGTGAGCTCGGGGTCGATGAGCGCGACGTTCGGCATGAGGAACGGGCTGACGAGGCCCTGCTTCACGTTGAGCTTCTCGTTGGCGAAGATGGCGATCGCGGTGCACTCGCTGCCGGTGCCGGCGGTGGTGGGGATGGCGATGATCGGCAGGCCCTTCTTCTTGACCTGGTCGATGCCGACGTAGTCGTACACGGTGTCGCCGGTGTGCGGCAGCACGGCCGCGGCCTTGGCGACGTCGATCGGCGAGCCGCCGCCGAAGCCGACGATGATGTCGTAGCCGCCCTTCTCCACGATCCGGACGATCTCTTCGATCGTGCTCATCGGAGGCTCGGGCACGGCCTTGTCGTAGAAGTCGACCTCGAGGCCGGCCTCGACCAGCGGGCGCTCGACGTCGACGCACATGCCGCAGTCGCTGACGCCCTGGTCGGTGATGACGAGCACCTTGGAGCCGTTGAGCTTCTTGGCCTCGATGCCGAGCTGGTCGACGGCGCCGACGCCGGTGATGAGCGTCTTGGGCTGGCGGTGGATGCGCATCTTGCGCTGGACGAGGCGCATCTCGGGCACCGCGCCCGACGCCGACGAGATGACGCGCGGTTCGGGTTCGTTGTGGACGTGCTCCATGGCTTTCAGCTCTCCTTGCTGAGGGGTTGGCGGGGCAGGCGGCCGACCCCGTACACCTCGGCCGCCTCCTCCTTGATCTGATCTCGGAACGCCGGATCGGCGATCTCGACGAGCGCCTCTGCGCGGTCGCGCAGTCCGAGGCCGCGCAGGTGCGCGACCCCGTGCTCGGTGACGATGTAGTCCACGTCGGCGCGCATGGTGGTGACGGCCGTGCCGGGCGCGAGGGCGGCCACGATGCGGCTCACGGTGCCCTTCTTGGCCGTGGACGGCAGCGCGATGATGGCCTTGCCGTCGCGGCTGCGCGCGGCGCCGCGGACGAAGTCGACCTGGCCGCCGATGCCGGTGAACTGCGCGGCGCCCATGGAGTCGGCCACGACCTGGCCCATGAGGTCCACCTGGAGGGCCGAGTTGATGGCGACGACGCGGTCGTTGCGGCCGATGACATAAGGGTCGTTGGTGATGTTCACCGGCAGCATGTTGACGACGGGATTGTCGTCGACGAAGTCGTACAGGCGGCGTGTGCCCATGAGGAACGTGGCCACCATCTTGCCCGGGTGGTACGTCTTGCGGCGGTTGGTGATCACACCCTCGTTGTAGAGGTCGACCACGCCCTCGCTGAACATCTCGCTGTGGATGCCGAGGTCGTTCTTCTCGTGCAGGAACAGCAGCACCGCGTCGGGGATGCCGCCGATGCCGAGCTGCAGGCACGAGCCGTCCTCCACGAGGCCGGCGATGTGCCGGCCGATGGCCTCCTCCACGGGGCCGATCTTCGGCGGCTGCAGCTCGATGATGTCCATGTCGCTCTCGACGATGAGGTCGATCTCGGAGACGTGGATGAACGCGTCGCCGAGGGTGCGCGGCATCTTGGGGTTCACCTGGGCGATCACAGTCTTCGCGACCTGGGCCGCCGGCTTGGTGTAGTCGACGGAGATGCCGAACGAGCAGAAGCCGTGCTTGTCGGGCGGCGAGACGTGGACGAGCACCACGTCCGGCGGCAGATAGCCCTCGCAGAACAGCTTGGGGATCTCGCTGAAGAAGACGGGGATGTAGTCGCCGCGGCCGTCCTTGACCGCCTGGCGCGAAGACGCGCCGACGAACAGGGACTTGTGGTAGAACGCGTCGGCGTACTCCGGCTTGCAGTACTCGCCCTTGCCCATGGCGACCATGTGGTTGATCTCGACGCGCTCGAGCTCGTCCGCTCGCGCCACGAGCGCGTCGACCAGATCGAGCGGCTCGCCGCAGGCGTGCGCGAACACCACGCGGTCGCCGGATCTTGACGCACTTCATGGCCTCCGCCGCCGTGGTGCGTTTGGCGGCGTAGTCGGTCTTCCAGTCCATCCCCTTACTCCTTGAGCTTGCGCGTCACGGTGGAGGCGAGCTGCTCCGGCGGCGTCGGGACGCCGTCCACCAGCTCGCCCGCCACCACGACGACGGGTGGTCCGTCAGGGCCGGCGGGGGCGCCCTCCGCGCCCGCTCCGGCCTGCCCGCCGCTCTGCGCGACGAGCTCGTGACCCGAGGCGCACGCCCGCGGACACCCGCTGAGGTGCACGGTCGTCCCCGGGGGTACGTCCGGGTCGTCGACGGGCAGGCCGGCGGCGACGGCTTCGCGGTCGATGTGCGGGTTGCAGCCTCCGCAGTACACGACCTTGACGCGCGCCTCCGCCGGTCCCCCGTCGGTCATGCTCAGTGCTGCTCGACGGCCGTCGGAACCTTGACCTTGCTCCTGTCCCAAGGCTTGCCGACCTCGGCGATGGCCTTGGCGAGCTCCTTCTTGTGGTTCAGGTTGGACTGCCTGGCGATCATGATGCGCTGCGCCTGCGGCGAGCCGGCGCCGTGCATGGACTCCGTCCGGTAGCCGACGGCGCCGGCCCCGATGGTGAGGTTCTCGATGAGGCGCATGATGCGCATGCGGTCGATGACCGGCGCGTCGCACTGGCCGACGAGGAACTTCTCGACGATGGGGCCGATCTTCTCGTCGGCGAGGTCCTGAGCCGACGGCATGGTGACCATGATGCCGCCGGCGATGTCCTCGGCCAGGCGGGCGATCTCGTAGGGGAACCGGGTGACGTTCTGCTTGCAGACGTTGGCCAGCAGCATGTCGATCTGGTAGTTGCCGGCCGGCATCTTGACGCCCTCGTAGGAGCAGGCGAGCCCGCACGAGAACAGCGTCTCGTTGAGGTGCGTCATCTCGATGAGCTTGTCCTTGATGTGGCTGGCCTTGGCGGCGCCGTTGTACTCGGCGGCCAGCGCGGCCGCGCCGATGAGCACGTCTCCCACGCCCACCTTGCAGCCGCCGTAGCTCTGGCGGTGGAAGCCGGCGAACCGCTCGACGAGCGCGCCGGAGAACTCGATCTCGCCGCACATGTAGACGCGGTCCCACGGGACGAACACGTCGTCGAACACCATGAGGGCCTCTTGGCCGCCGTAGCGCATGTTGCCGACGTCCAGGTCGCTGTCCTCGAACTTGCGCGTGTCGCAGCTCTGGCGGCCGTAGATGTAGTAGACGCCCTCGGCGTTGGCCGGGCAGCTGAAGCTGACGGCGAAGTCCTCGTCGCCCTCGCGCATGGCGAGGGTGGGCATGACGATGATCTCGTGGGAGTTGCAGGCGCCGGTCTGGTGCGCCTTGGCGCCGCGCACGACGATGCCGTCGTCGCGCTTCTCCACCACGTGCACGTACACGTCCGGGTCGGGCTGCTGGTGCGGCGCCAGGGAGCGGTCGCCCTTGGGGTCGGTCATGGCGCCGTCGGCGACAAGGTCCTCGTCCTGCAGGTACTGGACGTACTTCTTGAAGCGCTCGTGGTAGTCCGTGCCCCTGGCCTGGTCGAGCTCCCAGGTGACCGAGTAGAGCGCGTTGATGGCGTCCATGCCCACGCAGCGCTGGAAGCACGAGCCGGTCTTCTGGCCCAGCAGGCGCTGCATCTTGACCTTCTTGGAGAGGTCCTCGGTGGACTGGTGGATGTTCGTGAAGCGGTTGACCTTCTTGCCGGTGAGGTGGCTGGTGGCCAGCATCAGGTCTTCGTACTCCGGCATGGCCGCGAGCTCGTACGTCATCGCGATGCAGTTGATGCTCGGACGGATGAGCGGGTGGTTGACGTAGTCGTCGATCTTCTCGCCGAACAGGTAGATCTGCAGGTGCAGGTCGGCGAGGCTCTGGACGAATTCCTCGGGCGTTCTGAGAGCCATGCGGTGAACTCCTTCCTGACGCCCTCGGGCGCGGGCGTTGCGCTGCTGACCGAGCGTGGGCGCGCGCTGATCGCGGGAGCGCTCACGCGGTGAGTCGGTGCGGCGGGGCGGAAGGGCCGGGCGGGGGGTCCTGGCCGCCTCTCCCGACTGACTGTAGGACAGGCACAACTCGAAGTCAAAGAAGTCGAACGGAACGCCCAACGGGGGGCGATTTCTTGTACCAGATGTACAAGTGACGGGGGGCGGGAGTGGCGGGTTCGGAAGCATTCGCCCGCCGCCCCCGGCGGACGCGGCAGGCTGTGAGTTCGACCAATCGGACGATTGATACGCCACGGTGTACCAACTGGCCCACCTCGGGGACCCGGTTTTGGCCCGTATGGCGACTGACGGCACCCTCGCCAGGGCGTATGCTCCGAACGCCCTGCGCCCGTGGCCGCTGCTTTCGTCCACGCGCAGGGCGTGCGTCATGGGAGCCGACGCACCACACCAGCACTCAATGCCTACGTGGAGGGCAGCAGTACATGAGCGCATTCGTCGACGAATACATGGCCTGGCTCAAGGCCAGGAACCCGGGCGAGGCCGAGTACCATCAGGCAGCCCAGGAAGTTGCCGAGTCCCTCGAGGTCGTCCTCGAGAAGAACCCCAAGTACCGCGACGCGAAGATCCTCGAGCGCATCTCCGAGCCCGAGCGGGTCATCATGTTCCGCGTCCCGTGGGTGGACGACAAGGGCGAGGTCCAGATCAACCGCGGGTTCCGCATCGAGATGAACAGCGCCATCGGCCCCTACAAGGGCGGCCTGCGCTTCCATCCCACCGTGTACCTCGGCCTCCTCAAGTTCCTCGCCTTCGAGCAGGTCTTCAAGAACTCGCTCACCACGCTGCCCATGGGCGGCGGCAAGGGCGGCTCGGACTTCGATCCCAAGGGCAAGAGCGACCTCGAGGTCATGAAGTTCTGCCAGTCGTTCATGACCGAGCTGTGCCGCCACATCGGCCAGTTCACCGACGTGCCCGCCGGCGACATCGGCGTGGGCGGCCGTGAGATCGGCTTCATGTTCGGCCAGTACAAGCGCATCCGCAACGAGTTCGTCGGCGTGCTCACCGGCAAGGGCCTCAACTGGGGCGGCTCGCTCATCCGTCCCGAGGCCACCGGCTACGGCGCCGTGTACTTCGCCGCCGAGATGCTCACCACCCGCGGCGAGACGCTCGAGGGCAAGACCTGCCTCGTCAGCGGCTCCGGCAACGTGGCGCAGTACGCGATCGAGAAGATCCTCGACCTCGGCGGCAAGCCCGTCACCTGCTCCGACTCGGGCGGCTACATCTTCGACGAGGCCGGCATCGATCGCGAGAAGCTCGCCTTCCTGCTCGAGCTCAAGAACGTCAAGCGCGGCCGCATCAGCGAGTACGCCGACAAGTTCAAGAGCGCCGTCTACACCCCGGTCGACAAGGCGCGGGACTACAACCCGCTGTGGGACCACAAGGCCGAGTGCGCGTTCCCGAGCGCGACCCAGAACGAGATCAACGCCAAGGACGCCGCCAACCTGCTCAAGAACGGCGTGTACCTGGTCTCCGAGGGCGCCAACATGCCCACCGTCCCCGAGGGCGTCAACCTCTTCGTCGAGAAGGGCATCCTCTACGGTCCCGGCAAGGCCGCCAACGCCGGCGGCGTGGCCACCTCCGGCCTCGAGATGTCGCAGAACAGCCTGCGTCTCTCGTGGACGCGCGAGGAAGTCGACGCCCGCCTGCACGGCATCATGAAGGCCATCCACCGGCAGTGCGTCGACGCCTCCGCGGCGTACGGCATGAAGGGCAACTACGTGGCGGGCGCCAACATCGCCGGCTTCGTCAAGGTCGCCGACTCCATGCTCGACATGGGCGTCGTCTGAGCCCGGCACGGGTAGCTACGACGCGAGTGCAACGCTGACGACATTGAGCACCTCCCGCCGCACGCCGCGGCGGGCTGAAAGGAGCGGCGCAAGATGAAGAAGATCGAGTGCTACATCCAGCCGTACAACCTCGACGCTGTGGCCGAGGCCCTGGCGGTCGAGGGCGTGGTCGGTATGTCGGTCGCCGAGGTCAAGGGCTTCGGCGTCCAGAAGGGGTTCACGCGCGGCGAGGACGTCAAGCCCGGCGAGTATCGCTTCCACCCCAAGATGAAGGTCGAGATGGTCGTGCTCGAGAAGGACGTGGAGCGCATCATCAACGCGATCACGACCTCCCTCAAGAGCAACCAGATCGGCGAGGGCAAGATCTTCGTGCTCCCGATCGACGACGCCGTGCGCACGCGCACCGGCGCACGCGGCCGCGACGCCATCATGTGAGCCGCGCGCGGCCGTGAGGCCGCGCAGCAAGTGAGACCACGAGGGGCCCGGCAGTCGCCGGGCCCCTCGTGCGTACGGCAGTCCGTACGCGGAAGGGGCGGCCTCGCGGCCGCCCCTTCAGTCAGTGCCTCTCGGCCGCGCACGCCGCAGCGTGCGGCGCGGCCGTGTCGTCAAGCTCGGTCAGGCGAGCTCGAACTCCTTGAGGAAGTCGGCCTTGGAACGGGCGCCGATCACCTTCTTGGCGGGCTCGCCGTCCTTGAAGAGGATGATCGTCGGGATGCTCATGATCCCGAACTTCTGCGCGATCGCAGGGTTCTCGTCGACGTTCACCTTGCCGACCGTCACCTTGTCGTCGTGCTCATGCGCGATCTCGTCGATGACGGGGCCCACCATGCGGCACGGGCCGCACCACGGCGCCCAGAAATCCACGATGACGGAACCGCTCGCGATCTCGCCGTCGAACGTTGCATCGGTCAGGGTCTTCACTTCAGCCACGAGGTCTCCTCCTTGGCGCGGCAGGACTGGCCCTGCCCGGTTTGGCGTGATTGTCTCACAGGCTCGCGAGTACGCGATCGAGTCTCTCCTGTACCTGGTCGGCGATGGGGGCGAGGCCCTCGTTGCCCACCATGCCCAGCATCGCCCCGGCATTGACGACGGTGACGCGCGTGCCCTGGTCGGTCGCGTAGACCACGACGTTGCAGGGGAGCAGCACGCCGAGGTCCGGCTCGACCTCGAGGGCCGCGTGGGCGAGTTTGGGGTTGCAGGCGCCGAGGATCACGTGCTGCGGCACATCGACGTCGAGCTTCTCCTTCATCGTCTTCTTGACGTCGATCTCGGTGATGACGCCGAATCCTTCGGCTTTGAGAGCCTCGACGACGCGGGGCAACGCAGTCTCGTAGGGCTCATCGAGGTAGCGGCCTACGCCGTACTGCACGCTCTCCATGGTAGAACCTCCTCAGCAGGGTCAGGAACCGCGTGCCGTATACCCATGGGGGTATATGGCTACACCTTGTGTCGCCGTGCAGTGCTCACGACGTATCTGCCCGCGCGCCTGACGGGCCAATCGCCGTGGCCTCTCACCCGACCGGTTCCGCGTGGGACGCTCGAGCCTGCGTTCTCGCCTCCGGCGCGCCGTTTCCGATATCATTTGAAGTTCGTGGCCGCCCGCCGAAGCGGGGGCGGCAGGTACGCCGGCGACGAGGAGAGAGAACTGCCGTGAGAAGCGACGAGATCAAGCGCGGCGTGGCGCGCGCACCGCACCGTTCCCTGCTGCGCGCCCTGGCTGTGACCGACGCCGAGATGGAGCGTCCGTTCATCGGCGTCGTCAACTCGTTCAGCGAGGTCGTCCCCGGCCACATGCACCTGCGTACCATCGTCGACGCCGTCAAGGCGGGCGTGCGCTCCAACGGCGGCGTGCCGTTCGAGTTCGGCGTGATGGGCATCTGCGACGGCATCGCCATGAACCACCGCGGCATGCTGTACTCGCTGCCCAGCCGCGAGCTCATCGCCGACACCGTCGAGTCCATGACCATCGCGCACGCGTTCGACGCCCTCGTGCTGGTGCCGACGTGCGACAAGATCGTGCCCGGCATGCTCATGGCCGCCATGCGCCTCAACGTGCCGGCCATCATGATCGGCGGCGGCCCCATGCTCGCCGGCAAGCTCGGCGAGCGCACGCTCGACCTCAACAGCGTGTTCGAAGCCGTGGGCCAGCACCAGGCCGGCGTCATCGACGACGAGGGGCTCAAGGCCGTCGAGTGCGGCGCCTGCCCCACCTGCGGCAGCTGCTCCGGCATGTTCACCGCCAACTCCATGAACTGTCTCGCCGAGATCACCGGCATGGCCCTGCCCGGCAACGGCACCATCCCGGCCGTGTACAGCGAGCGCATCCGGCTCGCCAAGGAGGCCGGCGCCCAGGTGATGGAGGTGCTGGCCCGGGACCTCAAGCCGCGCGACGTCTTCACCGACGTGGCCGTGGGCAACGCCCTCGCGGCCGACGCCAGCCTGGGCTGCAGCACCAACACCGTGCTGCACCTCGCCGCCATCGCCACCGAGGCCGGCCTGCACTTCGACCTCAACCAGATCAACGAGGTGGCGGCCAAGGTGCCGCACATCTGCAAGATCGCCCCGGCCGGCACGCACCACATGGAAGACCTGTACCAGGCCGGCGGCATCCAGGCGGTCATGAACCGCCTCATCGGCGCCGGCCTCATGGACGGCTCCGCGCTCAGCGTCGCCGGCGGCACCGTGGGCGAGGCCGTCGCGGACGCGCGCGTGCTCGACGACAGCGTCATCCGGCCGCTGGACGACCCGTGGCACGCCACCGGCGGTCTGGCCGTGCTCTTCGGCAACCTCGCGCCCAATGGCGCGGTGGTCAAGGAGGGCGCGGTGGCCGACGAGATGCTGCAGCACCGCGGCCCGGCCCGCGTGTTCGAGAGCGAGGCCGACGCCGTGGCCGCCATCGCCGCGCGCGACATCGCCGACGGCTCCGTGGTCGTCATCCGCGGCGAGGGCCCCAAGGGCGCGCCCGGCATGCCCGAGATGCTCAGCGCGACATCCATGCTCGCCGGCCAGGGCCGGGACAAGGACGTCGCCCTCATCACCGACGGCCGCTTCAGCGGCGCCACGCGTGGCGCCGCGATCGGCCACGTCTCGCCCGAGGCCAACGCCGGCGGCCCCATCGCCGCCGTGCGCGACGGCGACGTCATCAGCATCGACATCCCCGCTCGCACGCTCACGCTCGAGCTCTCCGAGGAGGAGGTCGCGCGGCGGCTCGCCGATTGGCAGCCAGCGCCGCGCGAGGGCGTAACCGGCTATCTCGCCCGTTACGTCAAACTCGTCTCCGGCGCGGAGAAGGGAGCTGTGCTGCAATGACACCAGACAAGCGGATGAAGGGCTCGCGGGCCCTCGTCGCCGCCCTCGAACACGAGGGGTGCGACGTCCTGTTCGGGTATCCCGGGGGCGTCGCCATCCCGTTCTACGACGCGCTGTACGACGCCAAGAAGCTCCGCCACGTGCTGGTGCGCCACGAGCAGGGCGCCGCGCACGCGGCGGACGGCTATGCCCGCGCGACCGGCAAGGTGGGCGTCTGCACGGCCACCAGCGGACCCGGAGCCACCAACCTCGTCACCGGCATCGCCACGGCGTACCTGGACTCGTCCCCGCTGGTCGCCATCACCTGGCAGGTGCGCAGCGACCTCATCGGCACGGACGCGTTCCAGGAGGCGGACATCACCGGCATCACGCTGCCGATCGTCAAACACTCGTACCTCCTGAAGGACACCGCCGACCTTGCGCAGACGGTGCACGAGGCGTTCCACATCGCTTCTACCGGCCGGCCAGGCCCGGTGGTCATCGACATCCCCGTCGACGTCGCCCTGGGCGAGGCCGCCTACCGCGACGCCGACTCGATCGACCTGCCCGGCTACAAGCCGACCTTCAAGGGGCACATCAAGCAGATCCGCGCCGCCGCCAAAGCCATCAACGAGGCCCAGCGGCCGGTGCTGTACCTGGGCGGCGGCGCCATCACCTCCGACGCCGCCCCCGAGATCCTCAAGCTCGCTGAGCTGCGCCGGCTGCCGGTGGCGACCACGCTGATGGCGCTGGGCGCGTTCCCGGAGACGCACGAGCTCTCGATGGGCATGCTGGGCATGCACGGCACGGTCACGGCCAACTACGCCGTGCACGAGTGCGACCTGCTCATCAACCTCGGCGCCCGCTTCGACGACCGGGTGACCGGCAAGCTCAAGGCGTTCGCTCCGCACGCCAAGGTCATCCACGCGGACGTGGACCCGGCGGAGATCGGCAAGAACGTGGCGCCGCTCATCCCCATCGTCGGCGACGCCAGGCACGTGGCCGCGGGGCTGGTCCACGAGCTCCAGGGCATGGAGTGGTCACCCGAGCAGACCGCTGAGTGGCTCGCGCGCATCGCCGCCCGCAAGGAAGAGTTCCCGCTGCACTACGAGGACCCCAAGGACGGCAAGCTGGCGCCGCAGCTGGTGGTCCAGGAGATCGACCGCGTCACCGGGCACGATGCCATCATCTGCACCGACGTCGGGCAGCATCAGATGTGGGCGACGCAGTACTACACCTTCAAGTACCCGCGCCAGTTCGTCAGCTCCGGCGGCCTCGGCACCATGGGCTTCGGCCTGCCGGCCGCCATCGGCGCCAAGATCGGCCGGCCGGACCAGACGGTCATCGACATCAGCGGCGACGGCGGATTCCAGATGACCATGCAGGAGCTCGCCACGGCCGTCAGCGACGACGTGCCGGTGGTGGTCGCCATCCTCAACAACGGCTACCTGGGCATGGTCCGCCAGTGGCAGGACCTGTTCTGGGACAAGCGCTACTCGTTCACCTGCATCGACGCGAGCGACTGCGCGGCGTGCCCGCAGGCGCCTCAGTGCGTGCGCCGGGGGCGGCAGGCGCAGCCGGACTTCAAGCTGCTCGCCGAGGCGTTCGGCGCCGTGGGCCTGCGCGTGACCGAGAAGGACGAGATCGAGCCGGCGCTGCGCGAGGCCATCGCCTGCGGCAGGCCGGCGGTCATCGACTTCCGCACCTCGCCCGAGGAGAACGTGTACCCCATGGTCCCCGCCGGCCAGGAGATCACCGAGATGATCGGCGGCTCGCCCAAGAGGAGGAGGAAGTCGTGAAGCACACGCTCTCCATCCTGGTCGAGAACAAGCCCGGCGTGCTGACGCGGGTCGCCGGGCTCTTCGCCCGCCGCGGCTTCAACATCGAGAGCCTCGCCGTCGGACTGAGTGAAGACCCGCGCCTGAGTCGCATCACCATCGTCATCGACGGCGACGAACACCCCGTGGACCAGGTGACCAAGCAGCTGCACAAGCTCATCAACGTCATCAAGATCCGCGACCTCGACCCCGACGGCCAGGTGTCGGCCGAACTGCTGCTCGTGCGGGTCGCCGGCGAGGGCGAGAAGCGCACCGAGGCGCTACAGATCGCCGAGATCTTCAACGCCAAGATCGTGGACGTCGACCGCCGCCAGCTCACGCTGCGCGTGGTCGGCACCAACGACAAGGTCGAGGCGCTGCTCGAACTGCTGCAGCCGCTCGGCGTGCTCGAGGTGGTGCGCACAGGGACGATCGCGATGGGGCGCGGGCGCGGCGGCTGATCGACGTCTCCGCGGCGCGGCTGAGATGGCAGGGGAGCGCCCGCGTGCCTGCGAGCCGTTCGTGACGGCTCGCACCGCGCGGGCGCTTCTCGTCTTTGTCGCGACGATCCTCGCCCTCTCATCCGTGGCGGCCTGCGGCTCCACGGGCGGCCCGGAGGCGACGTCACCGGCCGTCGGCGCGGGTGACGAGGCGCTCGCGCGCGCGTTCCGCGATCACGCCTCCGGGGTCGAGGTCGAGGGCGCCGGCACCGTCATCCGCTTGCTCCCCGACGATGTCGAAGGCGGCCGGCACCAGCGGTTCATCCTCGAGCTTCCCTCCGGGCAGACCGTCCTCGTCGCCCACAACATCGACGTCGCCTCGCGCCTCGACGGGCTCGAGGCGGGCGACGAGGTCGCCTTCCGCGGCGTCTACGAGTGGAACGCTCAGGGAGGGGTGGTGCACTGGACGCACCGCGACCCCTCGGGCGAGCACGCCCCCGGCTGGCTGCGCCTCGACGGTCGCACAGTGCAGTGACTCCGGCGCCGGCGACGGTTCGGCGGCGCCGGGTCGCGGGCACTTCATCAGCAGGAGATCGACGCCGGCGCCGTGCGGCGCCGGCCCGGCGAGGAGGCTCCGATGATCGACGAGATCCGCATCCGCGACTGGCTCAAGGCCTACCACCACGCCTGGACCACCGACGACCGCGCCGAGATCGCCCGCCTGTTCACCGGCGACGTGCGCTACTTCACGGCGCCCTACCGGCCGCCGCTCGAAGGTCCGGACGCGGTAGCCGACTACTGGCTGGGCGAGCGAGAGTCGGAGATCCCCTGGTCGTTCGAGTACCAGGTGCTGGCCCAGGAGGGCGACCTCTTCGTCGTGCGCGCCGTGACGACCTACCCGGGCGGCACGCGCGACGCCGAGACCCCGGAGGTGTTCCACAACCTCTGGCTGGTGACGCTCGACGGCGAGCGGGCCAGCGACTTCGTCGAGTACTTCATGCCGGTGCCGCTGGACGCCGCGGACGCCGAGGCCGCCTGACCCGGAGGCGGTCGTCCGTCTCGCCGCTCACGCACGGAAGAGCCTGCTCGCGTAGACTCGGCGCAGCAGTCAACGCAGAGATGCGCGAGCACGAGGGGTGAGCGGCATGGCGGAACAGGCGACGGTCCACGAGGCGGCGGCGGAGCACGCGGCGCGGCGGCAGACGGTGCCGGACGAGAACGGGTTCTTCGGCAAGTACGGCGGGCAGTACCTGCCGCCGCAGCTGGAGGGGCCCTTCGCGGAGATCACCCGCGCGTACCACGAGATCGAGAACGACGCGTCGTTCATCGCCGAACTGCGCTACCTGCGCAAGCACTTCCAGGGACGGCCCACGCCCGTCTATCACGCGCGCACGCTCTCGCTGGCCAACGGCGGCGCGCAGATCTACCTGAAGCGCGAGGACCTCAACCACACCGGCGCGCACAAGCTCAACCACTGCATGGGCGAGGGCCTGCTGGCCAAGTACATGGGCAAGAAGAAGCTCATCGCCGAGACCGGCGCCGGCCAGCACGGCGTGGCGCTGGCCACTGCGGCGGCGCACTTCGGCCTCGAGTGCGAGATCCACATGGGCGTGGTGGACATCGAGAAGCAGGCGCCCAACGTGAGCCGCATGCAGCTCCTGGGCGCGACCGTCGTGCCGGTCACGCACGGCCTGCAGACCCTCAAGGAGGCCGTGGACTCGGCGTTCGAGGCGTACCTGGCCGATCCCGAGGACTCCATCTACTGCATCGGCTCCGTGGTGGGGCCGCACCCGTTCCCGCTCATGGTGCGCGACTTCCAGAAGGTCGTGGGCATGGAGGCGCGCGAGCAGTTCGTGGAGATGACGGGCAACCTGCCGGACGTGGTCGAAGCATGCGTGGGCGGCGGCTCCAACGCCATGGGCATCTTCGCCGGCTTCCTCGACGACCCGGTGGAGCTGATCGGCGTCGAGCCGCTGGGGCGTGGCGAGGCCGTCGGCGACAACGCCGCGACCATGAGCTACGGCAGGGAGGGCGTGATCCACGGCTTCCGCTGCTACCTGCTGCAGGACGAGCAGGGCCAGCCGGCCCCGGTGTACTCGTGCGCCAGCGGGCTGGACTACCCGGGCGTCGGGCCGGAGCACAGCTACCTCAAAGACACCGGCCGCGTGCAGTACGTCACCTGCTCGGACGAGGGCTGCCGGGACGCGTTCTTCACGCTCAGCCGCAAGGAGGGCATCATCCCGGCGCTCGAGAGCGCGCACGCGGTGTCGCACGCGCTCGTCAAGGCCCGGGAGATGAAGACGGGCACCGTGCTGGTCAACCTCAGCGGGCGCGGAGACAAGGACATGGACTACGTGCTCGAGCACTGGGGCACCGGCGCGGACTGACGGCGGCGCTCCGCGCCGGAGGTGAGCGCGGGTGGACCCTGAGTTGAACGAGCGGATCGTGGCGCACCGGCTGCGCGCGCAGCGCCTGACCGGCGCACCCTGCGCCACCCCCGAGGAGGCCGTCGGCAGGCTGCTCGGGGTGCAGGCGCAAGACTACGGACCGGCCACCTGGGCCGTCGGCGCCCGGGTGGCCGGCGCCACGGAGGCGTCGGTCGAAGAGGCGTTCGACGCCGGGCGCGTCCTGCGCACGCACGTGCTGCGGCCGACGTGGCACTTCGTGCTCCCGGCCGACCTCCGCTGGCTGCTCACGGTGACGGCGCCGCGCATCCGTGCGCGTGACGCGCGGCGCTACGCCGAGCTGGGGCTGGACGAGCCCGTCCTGCGGCGCGCGCACGAGGTCCTCACCGCGGCGCTGCGCGGCGGTCGCGCCCTGACGCGCGCCGAGCTGGCCGACGAGCTCGGCGAGTCCGGAGTCTCTCCCGAGGGCCAGCGCCTCCCGTACCTGCTGATGAGCGCCGAGCTCGACGGGCTCGTCTGCAGCGGCCCGCGGCGCGGCAAGCAGCACACGTACATGCTGCTCCGCGATCGGGTTCCGGAAGCGGAAGACCTGCCGCGCGACGAGGCGCTCGGCGAGCTCGCGGCGCGCTTCTTCGCCGGCCACGGGCCGGCGACGGTCAAGGACCTCGCCTGGTGGGCCAGCCTCACGCAGGCGGAGGCGCGCGCTGGCATCGCGCGCGCCGGCGACCGCCTGCTGCGCGAGGAGGCCGGCGGCCTTGAGCTCTGGTCCGCCGCCGGCCCGGAAGAGGGCCCCGGCGTCGTCCACACCAGCGGCGTCCCCGTCGTCCACCTGGTGCAGGGCTACGACGAGATCGTCATGGGCTACGCGGACACCAGGTGGCTGCTCGCCCGGCCCGGCTCGTCGTGGGTCGCCGCGACTCCTCCTGTCGGCCGCCTCGTGATCCTGCTGGACGGACGTGTGGGCGGCTTCTGGCGTCGCACGCCGAAGAGCCGGCGCGTCCTGGTGGAGGCGGAGTTGATCGACGCGTGGAGTCGCGCAGCGCGCGCGGCGCTGCGCGCGGAGGTGGCGCGGTTCGCTGCGTTCCTCGGCCTCCCGGCCGAGCTGACCGTCACCTGACTCGCCGGACTGAGCTGCGGGCGGGCGGGGCCGGCTCAGGTACGGCTGCCGGCCCCGCCCGCCGCCCGGCTCACGGCGTCGGCATGCTCGGGTCCCAGTTGGAGAACCCCTGGTGATGCACGCCGGGGTTCATGTCTCCGGTGAATCCGGTCATGTCCTGGGCCATCGTCGCGTGGTGGTCGCCGAAGTTCTGGCCGGCGCCGCCGGCGCCGGTGGTGTCCGGCGTGCCTGCCACCGCCGGAGCCACGGCCACCAGGGCCAGGGTGAGCACCGCCGCGGACGTTGCGAGGAGCTTCCTCATGCGCTGCCTTTCATCTGCGGGCCGCTCCCGGCACGAGGCCCGAAAGCGGAGTACGGCAGTCTTGTTTCCCACCGCCGCCGCGTCCGACACACGCCGCGGGCGCTTCCGGCACCCGCCTCACGGCGCCTCACGTTGCCGCCGCTCGCGCCAGACAGTAAAGTTCTACCTTCCGGGTACACCCCGGCCCGGTCCCCCCGGGCCGTCCAGAGGAGGAGACACCACATGTACTACGACAAGGACGCCGACCTTTCCCTGATCCAGAGCAAGACCGTCGCGATCATCGGGTTCGGCAGCCAGGGTCACGCTCACGCCCAGAACCTGCGCGACAGTGGCGTCAAGGTCGTGGTCAGCGAGCTCAAGGGCACGCCCAACGGCGAGCGCGCCGAGAAGGCGGGCTTCGAGGTCCTCTCCGCCGCCGAGGCGACGAAGCAGGCCGACGTCATCATGATGCTGGTGCCGGACCAGACGCAGGCTGTGGTGTACAAGAACGACGTCGCGCCCAACCTCAAGGACGGCGCGACCCTCATGTTCGCCCACGGCTTCAACATCCACTACGGCCAGATCGTGCCGCCGGCCTCGGTCGACGTCAGCATGGTCGCCCCCAAGGGTCCCGGCCACCTCGTGCGCCGTCAGTACGAGGAGGGCAAGGGTGTGCCGGTGCTCATCGCCGTGTACCAGGACGCCAGCGGCAAGGCGCGCGAGCAGGCGATGGCCTACGCCAGCGCCGTCGGCGGCCTTCGCGCAGGCGGCCTCGAGACCACGTTCGAGGAAGAGACCGAGACCGACCTCTTCGGCGAGCAGGCCGTGCTGTGCGGCGGCTGCACCGAGCTCGTCACCGCCGGCTTCGAGACGCTCGTCGAGGCCGGTTACCAGCCGGAGATCGCCTACTTCGAGTGCTTGCACGAGCTCAAGCTCATCGTCGACCTCATGTGGGAGAAGGGCATCGCCGGCATGCGCTACAGCATCAGCGACACCGCCGAGTACGGTGACCTCACGCGGGGCCCGCGCGTCATCGACGAGAACGTGCGCGAGACCATGGCCGAGATCCTGCTCGAGATCCAGAGCGGCGAGTTCGCGCGCGAGTGGATCCTCGAGAACCAGGCCAACCGCCCCATGTACAGCGCCCTCAAGCGCCAGGGCAAGGAGCATCTCATCGAGACCGTGGGCAAGGAACTGCGCGGCATGATGAGCTGGATCGACGAGGGTGGCCTCGACATCGACGTCTGAGCCCTTCACCGGCGTTCGGCTTCCTGACGGGCGCGGCCTGCCTCACGGCGGGCCGCGCCCGTCGGCGTTCTGGAACACGGGTGGCCCGGAGCGGCCGCCCGGCCGGCGGCAGCGGCGCCGGGCGCAACGCCGGAGGTGGACTCTCCGAGCGCCGGTGCACTAGCCTTGCGTGAGGGCGACTCGCCCGCGACGCAAGCCACGACCCCGGAGGGCGACAGATGACCGCGACTCGCAACGTGCTGGTGCTCGGCAGCCTCGCGCCTGAGGGTGTCGCGCGGCTCCGGGACGAGGGTCTGCAGGTCGAGGAGCGCCCGGAGGCCGGCGCGCCCGGCGAGGCCTCCCTGCGCGGGTACAACGCGCTGCTCGTCGCGCCGGGGACGCCGGTCACGGCCGGCATGCTCGAGGGTGCGGACGAGCTGAGCGTGGTGGGGTGCGCCGGCGAGGACGCCGGCGCCATCGACGTGGCCGAAGCGACGCGTCGCGGCATCCTCGTGGTCCACGCGCCCGACAGCGCGCTCATCTCCGAGGCCGAACACGCGCTCGCGCTCATGCTGGCCGTCGCCCGCGACCTGACCGGCGCCGACGCCGCGCTCCGCGGCGGCGAGGCCGGTCGCAGGCCCGGCGACGGCGTGGAGGTCCGGCGCAAGATCCTCGGCCTCGTGGGCGTGCGCGCGAGCTCCGCGCTCCTCGTCGAGCGCGCCCGCGCCCTGGGCATGGAGGTGCTCGCCTGCGAGGCGCAGGCGCCCGGAGAGGCCGCGGCCGGCCTGGTCGAGTGTGTCGCGCCTGAGCAGGTGCTCGCGCAGGCGGACGTCCTGGTCGCGCAGACGCCGCCGGGCGTGCAGTTCTTCGGCGCCGCCGAGCTGGCGCAGCTCAAGCCCGGCGCCCGGCTGGTGAGCCCGTGTGCGCCGGGCGTCGTGGACGTCGAGGCGCTCGCGGCCGCGCTCAACGCCGGCCGCCTGGCCGGCGCCGCGCTGGCCGTCGAGCCGGGCGCGGCGCTCCCGGCGGCCGTGCTCGCCGCGCCGCGGCTGGTGCTCACGAGCGCGGCGGAGTCCGCCACGGCCGACGCCCGACGCCGGGCGGCCGTGTCGGCGGCCGAGCAGGTGGCGGCCACACTTCGCGGCCGCCTGCTGCGCGGCGCGGTCAACGTCGCCGTCGCCGTCGACGACGCCGACGAGCTCATGCCGTACATGGACCTCTGCGCGCGGCTGGGACGGCTGGTGGTCGAACTGGCCGGCGAGCCTGTGGACGCGCTGGAGATCACCTACGGCGGCAGCGTGGCGTACTTCGACACCCGCCTGCTCACGCTGGGGGTGCTCGGCGGCGCCCTGCAGCGCCGCGCCGCCGCTCCGGTCAACTTCGTCAACGCCGAGCTGGTCGCCGAGGAGCTCGGCGTGTCCACCGTCGAGACGCGGGAACCGGCGGTGCCGGACTTCCCGCGTCTCATCACCGTCGCCGTGGCCGGTACCGACGGGCGGATGTCGGTCTCCGGCACCTCGCTCGGCTCCGAGCACAAGCAGCGCTTGGTACGCGTGTTCGGCGAGGACGTGGACATCGAGCCGGCGCCGCACATGGCGTTCTTGCGCTATGTGGACGCGCCCGGCATCGGCGGCAAGGTCGGCACGCTGCTTGGGGAGTGGGGCGTCAACATCGGCCACATGTCGGTCGGGCGCGGCAAGCTCGGCGACGAGGCCGTGATGGCTCTCACGCTGGACGAATCGCTGACGACAGAGCAGACGGAGAGGCTGGTCGCGGAGTGCGGGCTGGAGTTCGCTCGCGCCGTCGAGCTCTAGCCGCCGCCGGCGCGGACGAGCCGCCTGGACCCAGCGCCGCACGCGGACCCGGCGCCGGACGCGCGAAGAGGGGCGGGTGGCCCTGCGGCCGCCCGCCCCTCTTCGCTGGTAGCGTCGGTGGCTCAGGCCGCCTTGCGCATGATCTCTGCCGACTCGTTCGAGATGGCGAGCGTGTTGCCGTCCGGGTCCTTGAACCAGGCGGTCCGCAGTTCGCCATCTTCGGCGATCCCGTTCACGGTCTTAAGCCCCGGCAGGTCGTACTCCTCGAACCTCAGGCCGCGCCCACGAAGGTCGCTGACGCACCCGTCGAGGTCGTCCACCATGATGGCGGCTACCGTGGTCTCGCCGGGCCGAAACGTGCTGGGGTACAGCAGCAGTCGGCCCCCGTCCCCGATCTCAACCAGCGCACTCTCCTGGCTGCCTGTGGTTCCCGAGAGCCTGCGCACGTTGAACCCGAGCGTGTCCCTGTAGAAGGTGATCGACCGGTCGAGGTCCGTGACGCCGAGCGTCGGCATGATCGAAGCGTTCTGAAGGCCCATCTCGTTACTCCCTTTCCTGATGGGATTCCTGAAGGAATAGAGGAGTGTTCCCGTCCTGTTCGTGGTGCGGAAACCGTTGAGCGTGGGAGGGCGGGAGTAGACACCGACCATTCCGGTCGGGTAGAGTCTGCGCCATGCGGAGCTCTTCACATCGCCCGTCGTGACGGCTGGTGCGGCGCGGTCCACCCGGACCGCGCCGCACCAGCCGGCTCCGCTCTCTCCTGATCCCACCCTGTGTGTCGTCGCTTGCGTGCGCCACGTGACTGCGTGCGTGCCGGCGGACATCGCGACCGGGGCCCCTGGCGTCCATCCGAGGCGTCACGGCCGCCGCCGCCCGTGTCCGAGGCGCCTGCGGTTCGTCCGGCTGCAGCCGCGACTCACGATCGCGCGATCGTCGGCCGCCGCGCCCATGCGGGCGCGGCGCCGTCGCCCGCGGGAGTGACCTCCTGCGCACGGCCCGGGTATGCAGCCCGATGCGCCGCTCCTGACTGAGCGTTCAGTGTTTGTGACAAGGCGCACGTGTTCCATAGAATCGCTGCCTTGCACCCTCACTCAAAGGTCAGCCGGCCCAAGCCGGCACCGAACATTCCCCCCGGAAAGGACAAGACGATGCAGAAGCGGTTCCTCATCACCCCCGGCCCGACCCCCGTGCCGCCGGAGGTGCTCTCCGCCCTCGCCGAGCCGGTCATCCACCACCGCGCGCCTCGCTTCACCGAGATCCTCAAGCAGGTCGTCGAGGGGATGAAGTACATCTACCAGACGCAGAACGACATCATGGTGTACGCCGCCAGCGGCACCGGCGCCATGGAGGCCGCCGTCACCAACGTCGTCAACGCCGGGGACCACGTCCTGGTCGCGTCCATCGGCAACTTCGGCGAGCGCTGGAAGAAGCTGAACGCCACGTGGGGCGCCGAAGTCACCCCCCTCGACTACGCGTGGGGCACCAAGGCCGACCCGGCCGACATCGAGAAGGCGCTCGCCGCCGACCCGACCATCAAGGCCGTGTACGTGCAGCACAGCGAGACGTCGACCGGCGTGGTCAACGACATCCAGGCCATCGGCGAGATCGTGGCCAAGACCGACGCCATCCTGGTCGTGGACGCGATCAGCGGCCTCGGCGCCAGCGACCTGCAGACCGACGCCTGGAAGGTCGACATCGCGGTCGCCGGCTCCCAGAAGGCGCTCATGGTGCCGCCGGGCCTGGCCTACGCGGCCGTCAGCGACAAGGCCTGGGCCGTCATCGAGCAGTGCACCACGCCGCGCTTCTACTTCGACTTCGTCGCCATGCGCAAGAAGATGACCGGCGACTCCGCGCAGACGCCGTACACCCCGGCCGTGAACCTCATGGTCGCTCAGAACGCCGCCATCGACCTGATCAAGGAAGAGGGCCTGCAGAACGTGTTCGAGCGGCATCGCGTGCTCGGCAAGGCCGCGCGCGAGGGCGTCAAGGCGCTCGGCCTCGAACTGTTCGCCGTCGAGGATCCCGAGGCCAACTCCGTGACCGCCGTCAAGGTGCCCGAGGGCGTCGACGGCGGCAAGATCGGCAAGATCGCCCGCGACAAGTACGGCGTGTGGCTGGCCGGTGGCCAGGGCGCCGTCAAGGGCAAGATCTTCCGCTTCGGCCACTGCGGCTACTTCGGCCACAGCGACATCGTCGTCGGCCTCAGCACCGTCGAGATGGTGCTCGCCGAGCTTGGTTATGACGTCAAATGGGGCGCCGGCGTCGGCGCCGCCGAGCAGGTGTTCATGACGAGCACCGTCATGCTCTGAGAGGGCGAGTCGAAATGACCGAACAGAAGAAAGTACTGGTCAAGGAGAAGCTCGCCCCCGAGGGCGTCAAGTACCTCGAGGACCTCGGCTTCCAGGTCGACATCGGCACCGAGTGGGACGCCGACGAGCTGCTCAAGCGCATCCCCGAGTACCACGGCCTGATCATCCGCTCGGCCACCAAGGTGACCGCCGAGGTCATCCAGGCCGGCGAGAACCTGCAGGTGGTGGGCCGCGCCGGCGTCGGCGTCGACAACGTCGACGTCAAAGAGGCGACCAAGCGCGGCGTCATCGTCGTCAACGCGCCGCAGAGCAACGTGCTCAGCGCCGCCGAGCAGACCATCGCCCTGCTCATGGCCTGCGCGCGCAACCTCGCGCAGGCGCACGCCGACCTCAAGGTCGGCAACTGGAACAAGAAGACCTGGGGCAAGAACGGCGTCGAGGTGCGTGGCAAGACGCTGGGCATCATCGGTCTGGGCCGCATCGGGTTCCTCGTCGCCGAGGACGCGCGCGGCCTCGGCATGAACGTGCTCGCCTACGACCCGTTCGTGCCGGCCGAGAAGTTCCACGAGCTGGGTCTCGAACGTGCCGACAGCCCGGACAAGATCTACCGCGAGGCCGACTTCATCACCATCCACCTGCCCAAGAACGCCGAGACCCTCGGCTTCATCAGCGACGAAGAGTTCGCCAAGATGAAGGACGGCGTGCGCGTGATCAACGTCGCCCGCGGCGGCATCATCGACGAGGACGCCTGGGCGCGCGCCATCGAGAGCGGCAAGGTCGCGGCGTCCGCCGTGGACGTGTACCCCAAGGAGCCGACCACCGAGAGCCCGCTGTTCAAGTACGACAGCGTGGTCGCCACGCCGCACCTCGGCGCGAGCACGGTCGAGGCTCAGCTCCGCGCCGGCACCATCATCGCGGAGCAGGTCGCGGCGGTGCTGCTGGGCCAGTTCGCCAGCAACGCCGTCAACATCCCGCTGGCGCCCGGCGAGGACGCCGACGAGGTCATGCCGTTCCTCAGTCTCGCCGAGATGCTCGGCAAGCTCGTCGTCCAGATCGCCGACGGCCCTGTCGACAGCTTCGACATCGCCTACGGCGGCGGCATCGCCCGCTACGACACGCGCATCCTCACGCTGGGCGTGCTCCAGGGCGTGCTGGCCGACAAGGTCGACGGCCCGGTCAACTTCGTCAACGTGCAGAACATCGCCGAGGAGCGTGGCATCTCCGCCAAGGAGACCAAGCAGCCGGCGGCCGTGGACTTCCTCAACCTCGTCACGGTGACCGCGCACGACGCGCAGGGCGAGCTCTCCGTGTCGGGCACCACGCTCGGCCCCAAGCACCGGCCGCGGCTGGTCAAGGTGTACCGGCAGGACGTGGACATCGAGCCCGCTCAGCACATGGCGTTCCTGCGCTACGCCGACGTGCCGGGCATGATCGGCAAGATCGGCACCAAGGTCGGCGAGTTCGGCATCAACATCGGCCAGATGGGCGTGGGCCGCGAGGTCAAGGAAGCCAAGGCGGTCATGGGGCTGACGCTCGACGAGCGCATCAGCTCCGCGCAGCTCGCCGAGCTCGTGGACAGCTGCGGCCTCTACGACGGCAAGCGGGTCGAGCTCTGAGTCACTGACGCAAGACCCGGACTGAGCTGTCACCGGGGGCGGCAGGCTTCATGCCTGCCGCCCCCTCTTGCGTCCGTGCTGTCCGATGCGGGCGGGCTGGCCCTCAGCCCTTCGTGATGACCACCTTGAACGTGCCGGTGCGGGACGTCCCCTGCGCGTGGTCGGCGTGCGCCGGGATGATCGTGCGCAGCTTGTACGTTGCGGAGCGGAAGGGCAGGTACCAGGTGATGCGGTAGCGCGAGCGGCTGTCGAGCCGGCCGGTGGCGACCGTCTTCCAGGTCGTCTTGGTCACCTGCTTCTGGACGAGCACCTTCTGGCCCTTGTGGTTCGGGCTCACCGAGCCGGTGAAGGTCTCGCTGAGCCGTGCGCTCGGCGTGTGCGACAGCGTCATCGTGACGACGGGCTGGACCTCGATGCGCACCCCCGCCGACGTGGCCGCGCCGGCGGTCGCCGTCCACGTGGCGCTCGCCTTCGGCGCCAGGGTGGTCTTGTAGTAGCCGTCGGTCTGGGTCTGGACGGGGGCAGGCGGAGAACCCGCTGCTGATGTCGCCGTCGCCAGCGTGACCGCCGCGCCGGCGACCGGCAGGGCGTCCTGCGTGACGTAGCCCTCGATCGCCACTCGCTTGCCCCAGAGGACGGCCAGCGCCTTGGGCCGCAGGGTGGCGTAGCCGCCGCCGCCGGCGCCCACTCGCCACAGGAGTCCGGTGGGAGAGCCGTCGCCCAGCAGGTACGCGCCTCCGGCGCCGTCGGCGACCCCGGAGGTGAACAGGTCTGGTCGCAGCGTGAGCAGATCCATGGTGCTGGACTCGCCGGCCCACGTGAGGAGGCCTATGCCCGCCGCCCCGCTCGTCGCGCGATCGCCGTACCCGATGAAGAGGTCGCCGGCGCGATTGGTGACCAGCGCGCCCACCGACGGCTGGACCAGGGCCAGGGCGCCGAGGGTCCGCGTGGTCACGGCGCCGGAGGCCAGTGCGTGCCCGACGAGGACGCTCGTACCGGAGGGTCCGGCCACGTACGCGCCGCCGAGGCCGTCGTTGGCGAGCACGACGTCGCCGGCGACGGTGACCGCCGGCGGGGAGATCCAGACGACGCCGCCCACCGCCGGGTACCGCTGCACCTTGACCTTGGTCCCCTCACGCCAGGCGACGGTCGCACCAGAACCGGCCGCGACGGCGAGCGGCGTCTTGGATGCGGTGGGTGTGGGCACGAGCGGCGAGTAGGGCGGGATGGGGTTGCTCCAGCCGGGGTCGGGCTGGAGGGTCGCGGAGAAGCGCTGGGTGGCCAGGCTGCTGCGTCCGGGTGATTGCAGCACGGCGAACGCGTGTCCCTCGTCGTCGGCTGAGAGTCCGAAGATGGTGCCCTTGGCCACCGGGAGTCCCGGCGAGGCTGCGGCGAGGCTTCCCGTCGCGGAGATGTGGTTGAGCAGGCTGTCGCCGTAGCCGGTGACGCCGCGGCCGGAGGCGGTGAGCCACACGTAGGCGCCGCCGCCGCCGTCCGGGGCGGCGCCGCTCAGCCGGGCGGAGGTCGCGCCGCCGTCCAGGCCGTCCACGGCGGCGTCGGTGCACACCTGGACCGCCGCGAACACCGTGGAGCCCGAGGCGACGTCGATGCACGTTGCCCAGACGGTCGCGCCGTCCTTCCAGACCACGGTGACCTGGGTGCCGTGGCCCGTCGCGTACCAGTCCGAGATCGCCGTGACGCCCGTGGCGACGGTGCGGACGGTCCCAGCACCCGTAGCGTTGCTGTAGCGCTGGGCCAGGAGCGAGGTGCCGTCCACCCACACGACAACAGCAGGGTCCGCGCCGAGCGCGAGCTTGGCATGATCGGGCACGGTGGATGCGACGATGGGGACGTAGGCGAGCGCCGGCGCCGCCAACAGTGCGGACGCGACGAAGACGAAGACTGAGATGACGCACGTACGACGGATCATGATGCCCCCTCTGCTGCCCCGCGCGGATCCTGCGATGGTACCAGAAGGTGCGCTGCGGTCACCGTCGGGTGAACTCCCGGATTGCTTGCGTGCGCACGCACGCGTGGCATAGACTCTTCGGACTATGCGTCGCCGTGCGACAAGCGAGACAAGCCGGGAGGCCCACATTGGGGTACGCACCCGCGACCTCTCCCTCCTCGGCTGCCTCCTGCTCCTCCCCCCCGGGGGGATGTGTAGACACCTGCCGGCCGGCATCGGCCACTCCTTGGATCACACCCGGATCCGCTTTTCCACGTTGGACGACGCATGCCCCAAGGGGGGTGAAGGTGACTCGTGAGCAGTGACAGGTACATCAGGATCTTCGACACCACGCTGCGCGACGGCGAACAGGCGCCGGGCGCTACCTTGAACAAGGCCGAGAAGCTCGAGGTGGCGCACCAGCTCGCGCGGCTCAAGGTCGACATCATCGAGGCCGGGTTCCCGATCGCCTCTCCCGACGACTTCGACGCCGTGCAGGCCATCGCCACCGAGGTCAAGGGTCCGCGCATCGCCGGCCTGGCGCGCGCCATCGAGCAGGACATCCGCACGTGCTGGGACGCGGTCAAGGTCGCCGAGGTGCCGCGCATCCACACGTTCATCAGCACCAGCGCGGTGCACATGAAGTACCAGATCAAGAAGACGCCCGACGAGGTCCTGGCGGACACGCGGGCGATGGTGACGCTCTCGGCCGAGCTGGTGCGGCAGCACCCCGAGGCCGACCTGGAGTTCAGCGCCATGGACGCCAGCCGCTCCGACCCGGAGTTCCTGGCGCAGGTGCTCGACCTCGCCGTGCAGTGCGGCGCCACCACCATCAACGTGCCCGACACGGTGGGCTACGCGCTGCCGCTCGAGTTCGGCGACTTCCTCCGCGAGCTGTACCGGCTGGCGCCGTCGCTCAAGGACGTGCACGTGAGCGTGCACTGCCACAACGACCTCGGGCTGGCCACGGCCAACTCGCTGGCCGCGGTGCGCGCCGGCGCCACGCAGGTCGAGTGCGCCGTCAACGGCATCGGCGAGCGCGCCGGCAACGCGTCGCTCGAAGAGGTCGTCATGGCCATCCGCACGCGCGGCGAGTACTTCGACTGCCACACCGGCGTCGAGACCACCGAGATCGCGCGCACCAGCCGGCTGGTGAGCTCGCTGACCGGCTACACCATCCAGCGCAACAAGGCGATCGTGGGGCGTAACGCGTTCGCCCACGAGAGCGGCATCCACCAGGCCGGCGTGCTCAGCGAGGCGTCCACCTTCGAGATCATGACGCCCGCCGACGTCGGCCTCACCGACAACGACATCGTGCTCGGCAAGCACAGCGGGCGCCACGCGCTGCGCGCCAAGCTGGCCGAGCTCGGCTACACGCTGTCGGACGCCGAGCTGGGCGAGGCGTTCAAGAAGTTCAAGGACGTCGCGGACAAGAAGAAGCGCGTCACCGTGCTCGACCTCGAGGCGCTGGTCGGCGAGGAGATCCGCGAGCGCGAGGACCACTTCACGCTCAAGAGCTTCGTCAACCAGTCGGGCTCGTCGATCATCCCGACGAGCCAGGTCGAGGTGCTGGTGCGCGGAGAGGTCAAGAAGGGCCGCAGCTTCAGCAACGGCTCCGTGGAGAGCGTGTTCGCCGCCATCGACGACGCGGTGGGCATCAGCGGCAGCCTGGCCGACTACCAGGTGCGCGCCATCTCTTCAGGCAAGGATTCGCTCGCAGAGGTGCGGGTAGCGGTGGAGATCAACAGCCGCTCGTTCAACGGGCAGGCAGTCAGTTACGACGTGATGGAAGCCTCGGCGAAGGCCTACGTGAGGGCCGTCAACAACGCCGCGGCAGCAGGGGAGGTCTGATGGGTTCAACGATCACCGAGAAGATCCTCGCTCGCGCCGCGGGGCGCGACGAGGTCAAGGCCGGCGACATCATCGAGGCCAAGGTCGACCTCGTGCTGGCCAACGACATCACGGCGCCGCTGGGCATCGCCGAGTTCGAGAAGGCCGGGTTCACCAAGGTCTTCGACCCGGCCAGGATCGCCCTGGTGCCGGACCACTTCACGCCCAACAAGGACATCAAGGCGGCGGGCCAGGCCAAGAAGATGCGCGAGTTCGCCCGCAAGCACGAGATCGTCAACTACTTCGAGGTCGGGCGCGTCGGCATCGAGCACGTGCTGCTGCCCGACACCGGCATGGTGGCGCCGGGCGACGTCGTCATCGGCGCCGACAGCCACACCTGCACCTACGGCGCCGTGGCCGCCTTCAGCACCGGCGTCGGCAGCACCGACTTCGCCGCCGCCATGGCCTGGGGCCACGTGTGGCTGCGCGTGCCCGAGACCTACAAGTTCGTCTACTCGGGCGCCCCGAGCCCCTGGGTCACCGGCAAGGACCTCATGCTGCACACCATCGGCCTGATCGGCGTCGACGGCGCCCTGTACGAGGCCATGGAGTTCACCGGCCCGGCCATCGAGACGCTGTCCATGGACGAGCGCTTCTCCATGTGCAACATGGCCATCGAGGCCGGCGGCAAGAGCGGCATCGTGGGCTTCGACGAGAAGACCACGCAGTACCTGCAGAGCCGGCCGGACGGCAGCCGCGCGCGCACCATCGGCAAGGTGTTCGCCAGCGACCGTGACGCCGAGTACGCGCACGTGCTCGAGATCGACGCCTCCGCCGTGCAGCCCACGGTGAGCAAGCCGCACCTGCCCAGCAACACCGCGCTGGCCGCCGACTGCGCCGACATCACCATCGACCAGGTCATCATCGGCAGCTGCACCAACGGCCGCCTGCACGACCTGCACCAGGCGGCCAGCATCCTCAAGGGCAAGAAGGTCCACCCGGACGTGCGCTGCATCGTCCTGCCGGGCACCCAGGACGTCTGCCTCGAGGCCATCGCCGACGGCACCATGCAGACCTTCATCGAGGCCGGCTGCGCCTTCAGCACGCCCACCTGCGGCGCCTGCCTCGGCGGCCACATGGGCGTCCTCGCGGACGGCGAGCGCGCCGTCGCGACCACCAACCGCAACTTCGTCGGCCGCATGGGTCACACCGGCGCCGAGGTCTACCTGGCGAGCCCGTACGTGGCCGCCGCCTCCGCGCTGGCCGGCCACATCGCCACCCCCGAAGAAGTCGGCGCCGTGAAGGGAGGCTCCCGATGATCTTCGAGGGCACCGTCCACAAGTACGGCCGGGACGTCGACACCGACGTCATCATCCCGGCCCGCTACCTCAACACCAACGACCCCGAAGAGCTCGCAAGCCACGCGATGGAGGACATCGACGCCGACTTCGTGAACCGGGTGCAGCCGGGCGACATCATCGTCGGCACCGAGAACTTCGGCTGCGGCAGCTCGCGCGAGCACGCGCCGGTGGCCATCCGCTACTCCGGCGTGAGCTGCGTCGTCGCGTCGTCGTTCGCGCGCATCTTCTACCGCAACGCCATCAACACCGGCCTGCCGATCGTGGTGTGCCCGGCGGCAGCCGCCGACGCGCAGATGGGCGACCGGCTCAAGGTCGACCTCGCCGCCGGCACCGTCGAGAACCTCACCCAGGGCAAGTCCTACGAGGCCGAGGCGTTCCCGCCGTTCATGCAGGAGCTCATCGACCGCGGCGGCCTGCTCGAGTACGTCAAGTCCCGCGTGGGCGGAGAAGGCGCCTAAGCGCCACCGTCACGCCTGACCATCCAGCATCGGAGAGAAAGTCACATGGGGAAGACCTACAAGATCGCAGTACTGCCCGGCGACGGCACCGGACCCGAGGTGGTCGCCGAGGGGCTCAAGGTCCTCGACGTCGCTGCCGCCAAGCACGACTTCAAGCTCGACCTGACGCACTACGACCTCGGCGGCGAGCGTTACCTCGCCACCGGCGAGGTCCTGCCGGACTCCGCGCTCGAGGAGCTCAAGACCTTCGACTCGATCTACCTGGGCGCCATCGGGCACCCGGACGTTGCGCCGGGCATCCTGGAGAAGGGTCTGCTGCTCCAGTTGCGCTTCGAGCTGGACCAGTACATCAACCTGCGCCCTGTGCGTCTCTACCCCGGCGTCGAGACCCCGCTCAGGGACAAGGGTCCCGCGGACATCGACTACGTGGTCATCCGCGAGAACTCCGGCGACGTGTACGCCGGCGGCGGCGGCACCATGATGCCGGGCTCGCCGCACGAGGTCGCCACGCAGATCATGGTCTACAGCCGCGCGCAGGTGGACCGCTGCCTGCGCTGGGCGTTCGACTACACGCGCCAGCACGGCAAGAAGGCGCGCGGCGTCGGCGAGGACAACACCCTCGGCCTGGTCGGCAAGACCAACGTGCTCACCTACGTGTACGACCTCTGGTTCCGCGCCTTCAACGAGATCGGCGAGGCGGAGTACCCGGACGTCAAGCGCGAGTACTACCACGTGGACGCCACCTGCATGTGGATGGTCAAGAGCCCCGAGTGGTTCGACGTGCTCGTCACCGGCAACATGTTCGGCGACATCATCACCGACCTGGGCGCGATCACCCAGGGCGGCATGGGCGTCGCGGCCGGCGGCAACATCAACCCGCAGGGCGTCAGCATGTTCGAGCCCATCGGCGGGTCCGCCCCCAAGTACACCGGCATGGGTGTCATCAACCCCATCGCGGCGATCGCGGCCGGCGCGATGATGCTCGAGACGCTGGGCGAGGAGCAGGCGGCCGAGGACGTCGAGCGCGCGGCGAAAGAGGTCACCGGCACGAAGATGAAGAGCATGGCCTCCGGCCAGATGGGCTACTCGACGAGCGAGGTCGGGGACCTCGTAGCCGAGCGGGTCTGAGCCCGCGCCCCGGCACGAAGACCACGACGACCGATGAGCTGACAGACACAATCCGGGCCGCCCGCGCGGCCGGGTGACAAGCACCGAGGAGGAAGACGATGGCCCCGATCCCCGAGATGGACACGATCTGGATGGACGGCACCCTGGTCCCCTGGGCCGATGCCAAGGTCCACGTGCTCACGCACGCGCTGCACTATGGCTCCGGGGTCTTCGAGGGCATCCGCGCCTACAAGACGGAGCGCGGCGTGGCCGTGCTCCGTCTCACCGAGCACCTCAAGCGGATCGAGCGGTCGGCGAAGCTCTACTACATGCCCGTGCCGTACTCGGTCGAGGAACTCTACGACGCCACGTTCGAGGTGCTCGAGAGCAACAAGCTCGAGGCCTGCTACATCCGCCCGCTGGTCTTCCGCGGGTACGGCGAGATGGGCCTGTTCCCCATGGACGCGCCGGTCAACGTCATCATCGCCGCGTGGCCGTGGGGCACCTACCTCGGCGACGAGGGCGTCAAGCACGGCGTGCGCGCCAAGACCAGCAGCATCCAGTCGCTCGACCACACGGCGCTGGCCCGCGCCGCCAAGGCCACGGGCCAGTACCTCAACAGCATCCTCGCCAAGATCGAGGTGCTCAACGCCGGCTACGACGAGGCCGTGATGCTCACGGAGCACGGCCACGTGGCGGAGGGCTCGGGCGAGAACATCTTCTGCGTCCGCAACGGCGTCATGATGACGCCGCCGCCGAGTGACGGTGTGCTCGAGGGCATCACGCGCGACATCATCATAAACGTGGCCGAGAGTGAGGGCATCGAGGTCCAGGAGCGAAGCCTGTCGCGCAGCGACCTCGTCATCGCCGACGAGCTGTTCTACACCGGCACCGCGGCCGAGGTCGTGCCGATCCGCGAGGTCGACGATCACCTCATCGGCGAGCCCGGACCCATCACGCGTCGCATGCAGGAGCGGTTCGCCGCCATCACGTCCGGCAAGGACGAGGAGTTCGGTCACTACATGGAGTACGCGAGAAAGTAGGCCCCGGATGGCCGAGCGGCAGGTACAGCTCTACGACACCACCCTGAGGGACGGCATGCAGCAAGAGGGCATGTCGGTCTCGGTCGACGAGAAGGTGCGCATCGCGCACAAGCTCGACGAGCTCGGCATCGGCTTCATCGAGGGCGGGTTCCCGGCGTCCAACCCCAAGGAGGCCGAGTTCTTCCGGCGCATGGAAGGCGAGCGGCTGCGCAGCGCGGAGCTGGTCGCGTTCGGCATGACGCGGCGCAAGGGCGTGGCGCCGGAGGCCGACGACAACCTGCGCGTGCTGGCGGACGTCTTCACGCCCGACGTGGCCATCGTCGGCAAGACGTGGGGCCTGCACCTGAGCAAGGTGCTGCACGTGAGCCGCGACGAGAACCTGCGCATGGTCGACGATTCGGTGCGGTTCCTCACGGAGCAGGGCAAGCGCGTGGTGTACGACGCCGAGCACTTCTTCGACGCCTGGCGCGACGACCGCGAGTACGCGCTGCGGTGCGTGACCGCGGCCGCCGAGGCGGGAGCCGCGGTCGTCTGCCTGTGCGACACCAATGGGGCCAGCCTGCCGCCGTTCGTCGCGGACGTGGTCCGCGAGGTCACGGCGGCCCTGCCGCACGCGGTCGTCGGGGTGCACGTGCACAACGACTCCGAGTGCGCCGTCGCCGACAGCCTCGTGGCTGTGGAGGCCGGCGCCGGCCAGGTGCAGGGCACCATCAACGGCTACGGCGAGCGCTGCGGCAACGCCAACCTGTGCAGCATCATCCCGGCGCTCAAGCTCAAGATGGGCATCGACGTGGTGAGCGACGAGCAGCTCCGGCGCCTCACGGAGACGGCGCACTTCGTGGCCGACGTGGTCAACGCAGCCGTGTGGAGCCATGCGCCCTACGTCGGCCGCTCGGCGTTCGCGCACAAGGGAGGCCTGCACGTCGCCGCCGTCGAGAAGACGCCGCAGACGTTCGAGCACGTCGACCCGGAACGGGTCGGCAACGAGCAGCGCATCGTGGTCAGCGAGCTGTCCGGCAAGGGCACGGTGGTGCGCAAGGCGCAGGAGCTCGGTCTGCAGCTGGAGGGCGACGACCAGCGGGTCGCCAGCGTGCTCAAGCGGCTCAAGACGCGCGAACACGAGGGCTACCACTACGAGGCCGCCGACGCGTCGTTCGACCTGCTGCTGCGCAAGGAGCTCGCGCCGCACGACCCGTTCTTCCGCCTCGAGAGCTTCCGCGTCATCGTGGAGAAGCGCGAGGACGGCCACACCGTCGTGGAGGCCACCATCAAGGTCCACGTCGGCGACGAGCGCATCATCAGCACCGCCGAGGGCAACGGCCCCGTCAACGCGCTCGACTCGGCGCTGCGCCAGGCGATCGTGAGCAAGTACCCGCACCTGGCCGACATCGAGCTCGTCAACTACAAGGTGCGCATCCTCGACGAGACCAAGGGCACCGGAGCCGTCACGCGCGTGCTCCTCGACGCCAGCGACGGCGAGGACAGCTGGGGCAGCATCGGCGTCTCCGAGAACATCATCGAGGCCAGCTGGGAGGCCCTGGTGGATTCCATCGAGTTCGGCCTGCTGCGCGGGCCCGAGGACTGAAGACCGCTACGACAAGGAGAAGCGGGATGAGCGACGTCGAGAAAGTGCTGGAAGTCATGGCGGAGGCGGGCGAGCCTCTCAACGCCGGTGCGGTCGCCGAGCGGTCGGGCCTGGACCGCAAGGCCGTGGACAAGGCGATGGCCGAACTCAAGAAGGACGGTCGCATCGAGTCGCCCAAGCGCTGCTACTGGACGCCCAGCTCCTAGACTCGCACGTCGGCGGGCGCCTCGCTCGTCTGCGTGGCCGCCGGCCGCTCGCGCATCAGCGTCCAGGTGAGGACCGCCGTGGCGAGCATGACCGCCGCCCCGTCCGCATGCGCGCGTCGATCGCGGTGATACTACCCAGCGGCGACGCCTGCAGGTAGACGTGGCGGCGGGAGCGGGCGCCGGAGCCGACCGCCGGCGGCGGTACGACGACGATGCGGAGGTACCCCAAGGGGGTATGACGGGGCCGCTCGAACGTCACCGGACCGAGGTCCCGGCATGCTAGAATCCGGCCCATCCATGGGCCCCGAATTCGTCCACCTCCACGTGCACAGCGAGTACTCGCTCCTTGACGGCGCCTGCCGTGTCAAGGAGCTGGTCAAGCGCGCCAAAGAGCTGGGTATGCCCGCTGTGGCGCTCACCGACCACGGCACGCTCGGCGGCACGGTCAAGTTCTACGACGCCGCCAAGAAGGAGGGCATCAAGCCCATCGTCGGTCTCGAGCTCTACGTGGCCACCGACCGCCACAGCCGCGCCGGCGTCAAGGAGCGCAACGCGCACCTCACCCTGCTGGCGCGCAACGAGGCCGGCTACAAGAACCTGGTCGAGCTCTCCACCACGGCCTACATCGAGGGCTACTACTACAAGCCGCGCGCCGACTGGGAACTGCTGAGCAGCCACCACGAGGGCCTCATCGCGCTCACCGGGTGCATGAGCGGCAAGGCGGCCATGCTGCTGCGGGACGGCGACGACACAGCCGCCCTGGCCGAGGTCACCCGCCTGGCCGAGCTCCTCGGTCCGGAGAACGTGTACGTCGAGCTGCAGGACGCCGGCCTGCCCGAGCAGCGCGAACTGCTACCCAAGTTGGCGCGGCTCGCCGAGAAGGCCGGCCTCAAGACCGTGGCCACGAACGACGTCCACTACCTGCGCCACGAGGACGCCTACGCGCACGACGCGCTGCTCTGCATCCAGACCCAGAGCTGCCTCACCGACGAGAAGCGCATGAAGTACGGCAGCGACGAGTTCTACCTCAAGTCGGCCGAGGAGATGGAGGAGCGGTTCCGCGACTACCCGGGCGCCACCGCCAGCACCATCGAGATCGCCGAGCGCTGCAACCTCGACCTCGACTTCGGCGACTACAAGCTGCCCACCTACCCGGTGCCGGACGGGTACACCGAGGCGTCGTACCTGCGCGAGCTGTGCGAGCAGGGGATCGCCCGGCGGTACGGCGCCGAGCCGGGCCAGGAGGTGCTCGAGCGCCTCGACTTCGAGCTCGGCGTCATCGGCGAGATGGGGTTCGACGCCTACTTCCTCATCGTCTGGGACTACGTCAAGTTCGCCAAGGACAACGGCATCGCCGTGGGACCCGGCCGAGGTTCCGCCGCCGGGTCCATCGTGAGCTACGCGCTGAGCATCACCGACATCGACCCGCTCAAGTACGACCTGCTGTTCGAGCGCTTCCTCAACCCGGGGCGCAAGAGCATGCCCGACATCGACATGGACTTCAGCGTGGAGCACCGCGGAGAAGTCATCGACTACGTGGCGCAGAAGTACGGGCGTGACAGGGTGGCGCAGATCATCACCTTCGGCACCATGGCCGCGCGCGCGGCAGTGCGCGACGCCGCGCGCGTCATGGGCAAGCCGTACGCCGTCGGCGACAAGATCGCCAAGATGATCCCCGAGCAGGCGCCGCCGGCGACCTTCGACGACGCCATGAAGCAGAACGGCGAGCTCAAGCAGGCCTACGACTCCGACGAGGAGGTCAGGGAGGTCGTCGACCTGGCGCGCAGCCTCGAGGGCCTCATCCGCAACGACTCCATCCACGCCGCCGCGGTGGTGATCAGCGACAAGCCGCTCACCGAGTACCTGCCGCTGCAGCAGAAGGGCGAGGCCGAGCTCGTCACCCAGTTCGACATGAACGACGTCTCCAAGCTCGGCCTGCTCAAGATGGACTTCCTCGGCCTGCGCAACCTGGACGTCATCGAGGCCGCGCTCGACATCATCGAGAAGACCCGCGGCGTGTGCATCGAGATCGACAAGCTGCCGCTGGACGACCAGAAGACCTACAAGATGCTCGCCCGCGGCGACTCCACCGGCGTGTTCCAGTTCGAGAGCGCCGGCATGAAGGAGGCGCTGCGCGAGATCGGCCCTACCGAGTTCGAGGACCTCATCGCCATCGTGGCCCTCTACCGGCCGGGCCCCATGCAGTTCATCCCGACCTACGCACGCAACAAGAAGGACCCGGCCTCGGTCGTCTACGACCACGAGGCCCTGCGCCCCATCCTGGAGCCGACCCACGGCGTGACCATCTACCAGGAGCAGTACATGGCCATCGCCCGCCGGGTCGGCGGGTTCAGCCCGGCTCAGGCGGACGACCTGCGCAAGGCCATCAGCAAGAAGAACAAGGTGCTGATGGCCTCGCTCAAGGACCCTCTCATGGAGGGTCTCTCGGAGAAGGGTGTGCCGCAGGCAGTGGCCAACAAGATGTGGTCCAGCTTCGAGGCCACCGGCGACTACTCGTTCAACAAGAGCCACGCCGCCTGCTACGCCATGATCAGTTACCGCACCGCGTGGCTCAAGGCCAACTACCCCGTCGAGTACATGGCGGCCCTCGTCAGCAGTGTCATGAACACCAAGGACAAGGTGCCGTTCTACGTCAACCAGTGCCACGAGATGGGCATCGAGGTGCTGCCGCCTGACGTCAACACGAGCGACGTCGAGTTCACCGTGGTGGAGGGCAAGATCCGCTTCGGCATGAACGCCGTGAAGGGTGTGGGCGTCGGCGCCATCGAGGCGATCATCGCCGCCCGCGAGGACGGCGGGCCGTTCGAGTCCGTCTTCGACTTCTGCGCGCGCGTCGACTCCCAGATGGCCAACAAGCGCGTGCTCGAGGCGCTCATCCGCGCCGGCGCGTTCGACAGTACCGGCGACCCGCGCCGCGGCATGCTCGAGGTGCTCCCTCTGGCCATGTCCGACGGGGAGCGCCAGCGCAAGGACACGGCCAACGGCCAGGGCGGCCTGTTCGACATGGCCGGGGGCGAGGATGCCGGCCACCCGCGGCCCACGGTGCCCCAGTCCGAGTGGGACCAGACGACGCTGCTGCGCTACGAGAAGGAGGCCCTGGGCCTGTACGTCTCGGCCCACCCCCTGCAGGGCCTGCGCGAGCAGCTGCGCGACGAGATCGAGGTGCCCGTCAGCGCGCTCGACGACGTCGGCGACGGCGCCATCACGTGGACGGGCGGCGTCGTCTCCGGCGCCCAGAAGCGCGTCAGCAAGAACGGCGGCGTGTGGCTGCTCTTCCGTCTGGAGGACGTGGACGGGGCCATCGAGTGCCGCGCCTGGCCCAAGATGTACGAGACGTACCGCGACCTGCTGGTGGAGGACGCCATCGTCAAGGTCAAGGGCCGTATCGAGAAGCGCGCCGAGGGCGACAGCGTGCTCGGAGTCATCGAGGTGGTCAAGTTCAACGGCGTGAGCGAGTACCACCCGCTCGAGGTCGTCGTCGACGCCGCCTGCGTGCGCCCGGAGGTCATCGACGACCTCAAGCGCGTGCTCGGCGACTTCCCCGGCCACGTGCCGGTGGTGCTGCAGATGGTCCGGGGCGAGCAGCGCGCCCGCATGCGCGTGGGGGACGGGCTCCGCGTGGACCCCGTGGCGGGGTTGTACGCGGAGCTCAAGGCGCTGCTCGGAGAGAGCTGTATCGGGGTCGGCTGAGGCCGGCCGCCGCGGGAGGAGACGCAGGATGATCCCGAGGAGGACGCGATGATCCCGGAGGGCATGCGCGACGTGCTCCCGCCCGAGACGCAGCGGCTCCGGGCGGTCGAGGACCTCCTGCGCGCCCGCTTCGCCGCCTACGGGTACGGCGAGGTGCGCACACCCTGGCTCGAGTTCGCCGACACGCTCGAGGCGGCCGAGGACGACACGCTGTCGGCCGGCTATCGCCTGCATGACGAGCAGGGCCACGAGCTCATGGTGCGCACCGACATGACGGTGCCGGTGGCCCGCATGGCCGCCGACCGCTGCGACGACGACCCGCTGCCGCTGCGCTTCAGTTACGTGGCCCCGAGCATCCGGCCCTGGGCGCCGCAGCGGGGCCAGGACGGCGAGTTCCAGCAGGCCGGGGCGGAGCTGCTGGGGCTGGACTCGGCCGAGGCCGACGCCGAGTGCGTCACGCTCCTCTGCGACGCGCTCGCGGGGCTCGGCCTCCGCGACCACACGGTCACGCTCGGCTCGGCGTCGTTCCAGCGTGCGCTCATCGACTCCCTCGGGCTGCCCGCGGAGGACCGCGAGAAGTTCAAGGAGGCGCTCGGCGACCGCAACTACCCGCTCGTCGAGAGCATCGCCGGCAACGCCGACGTGGAGTACGCGGTCCTCAAGGCGCTCTGGCGCGTCCTCGAGCTGAGCGGGGGCGAGGAGGTCCTCAACCAGGCTCGCAAGCTCTCGCGCAACGACGTGATGGAGACGGCGGTGGCGCGACTGGGCCGCGTGCGCGACTTGGTGGAGGAGGCCGGCTTCGCCGACCACCTCGCGTTCGACTTCGGCCTCATGCAGGACCTCGACTACTACACCGGGCTCATCGTCGAGGCGTTCGCGCCCGGCGTGGGGCTGCCGGTGGCCACCGGCGGCCGGTACGACGGGCTGCTCCGCACGGTTCGACTGGGACATCCCCGGCGTGGGGTTCGCCGTCGCCGTGGACCGGGCCGCCGACGCGATGGACGAGGCCGGCGTGGAGCTTACCGGAGCGCCGGCCGCGGTCCCGTTCGTCGGCGGCCTCGAGGCGCCGGCGCGGGCGGCGGAGCTCCGGCGCGCCGGCGTGCCCGTGCTCGCGCTTCCCGAGAGCGCATCGCCGGAGCCGCCGGTGCTCCTTCGGCGCGGCAGCTCGTACACGCTCAGGCTCGCCGGCGGTCGCGAGATCTCCGGCGGCGCCCGCGACATCGCCGAGGCCCTGGGCCTCTGATGAGGATCGGCCTCGCCTGCGAGGCCGGCGCGCCGCCGGCCGAGCTCCTCGTCCTGCTCGAGGCGGCCGGCTTGCCTGCCGCCTCGCTGCGCGAGGAGGCGCCGCCGGCGCTCATCGCCGCGGACGGCGTCACCTGGTTCCTCGGCTCGTCCGGCGACGTCCTGCGCGCCTGCGACCGCGGCGGCCTGCACGCCGGCGTGGTCGGCAGCGACCGGCTGCTCGAGGGCCGGCTCGGCGTGGCCGACCTGCTCGACCTGCGGCGCTGCCGCGACGAGCTGGTGCTCGCCGTCGCGCCGGCCGCCGTGCGGCCGGACCGGCGCCTGCGCGTGGCCACCCGGCACCCGGAGGCCGCCCGCCGCCACTTCGCCGCCACCGGCGCCCAGCCGGAGATCGTCGTGGTGGACGAGCCCGTGCTGGCCCTTGCGCTCGGCCTGGCCGATGGCGTCGTAGAGCTCTCGGCACGCCTCGCCGGGGAACGGCCAGACGCGCCCGTGCTGGAGGTTCGCGAGGTCGTGGCGGTCTGCAGCGCGCACCTCGTGGCTTCGCGCGCGGCGCGCGTCCTGCTCCGCGCCGAGTTCGCCGCGCTCGTCGACCGACTGCGCGCCGCTTTGGAGGACGCATGAGACACCTGCCCTGGAACCCCGACGTGTCCGCCGTGGTCGCGGAGCTGCGCGCCCTGGCGCCGCCACCGGCCGAGGTGCGGGCCGCGGCAGGCTCCATCGTCGCCGACGTGCGCGCCGGCGGCGACGACGCCGTGCGCGCCCACACCGCCCGGCTGGACCGGGTGGAACTGCCGGAGTACTACGGCGTGCCCGCCGCGGAGATGCAGGCGTGTCTCGAGACTCTGTCGCCCGAGCTCCGCGCGGCGCTCGAGACCGCGGCCGCCAACATCCGCGCCTACCACGAGCGCGAGGCGGTCGCGCCCTGGCGCGAGACGCTCGCCCAGGGCCAGATCGTCGGTCAGGAGATCGTTCCGCTCGCGGCCGCCGGGCTCTACGTGCCCGGCGGCCTCGCCGACTACCCGTCTTCGGTGCTGATGACGGCCATCCCCGCCCAGGTGGCCGGGGTGGAGCGCATCGTGGTCTGCTCGCCGCCGCGGCCGGGCGGCGGCGCGGCCGCCGGGGTGGCCGCCGCCTGCGCGCTGCTCGGTGTGGAGCACCTCTACCCGATCGGCGGCGCCCAGGCCGTGGCCGCCATGGCGCTGGGCACCGCCTGTGTGCCGCGCGTGGACGTCATCGTCGGCCCGGGCAACGCCTACGTCACCGAGGCCAAACGGCTGCTGGTCGGCGAGGTGGGCATCGACAGCCTCGCCGGCCCGAGCGAGGTGCTCATCATCGCCGACGCCTCCGGCGAACCCGAGTGGCTGGCGGCCGACCTCCTGGCGCAGGCCGAGCACGGGTCGGGCGCCATGGCGTGCCTCGCCGACGTGGGAGGCACGCTCGCCGGCCCGGTCGTCGAGGCCGTCGAGCGCCTCTCGGCCGAGCTCGGTATCGACACCGGCAACGTCGTCATCGTCGAGTGCCCGGACCGGACCGCCGCGCTGGCGCTCAGCAACGCGTTCGCGCCCGAGCACCTCGAACTGCACTGCGAAGACGCACGGGCGCTGCTCGCCGGCGTGCGCAACGCCGGCGCCGTGTTCGTCGGCCCGCACGCCGCCACCGCGTTCGCCGACTACGCCGCCGGCACCAACCACGTGCTGCCCACCGGCGGCTCCGCCCGCTTCGGCCAGGGCCTCTCCGTGGATGCTTTCCGCAAGCGCGTGGCTGTGGTAGAACTCGACGGCCCCGCTGCCGCCTCACTGGCACCTCAGGTGGCGGCCATCGCCGACGAGGAGGGCCTGCGCGCCCACGCGCTGTCCGCCCGCCTCCGGGCCGAGTGAGGAGCTGCCCATGACGCGCCGCGCAGAGGTCAAGCGCACCACCACCGAGACCGACATCTCCCTGACCCTGGACCTGGACGGCACCGGGCGGGCCGACGTCGCCACCGGCATCGGGTTCCTCGACCACATGCTGGAGCTCTTCGCCCACCACAGCCGGTTCGACCTCACGGTGCACGCCGGCGGCGACCTGCACGTGGACGGGCACCACACGGTGGAGGACATCGGGCTGGCGCTCGGGCAGGCGCTGGGCGAGGCGCTCGGCGACAAGCGCGGCATCCGCCGCTACGGGTCTTTCCTGCTGCCCATGGACGAGGCGCTCGCCCTGGTGGCGCTGGACCTCTCGGGCCGGCCGTACTTCGTGCACGATCTGCAGCTGGCCGGCGTGCGCATCGGCGAGTTCGACGGCGACCTCACGCCGCACTTCCTGCGCTCGCTCGCGACGCAGAGCGGCATGACCCTGCACGTGCGGCTGCTGGCGGGCAGCGACGCGCACCACATCGTGGAGGCTGTGTTCAAGGCGTTCGCCCGCGCGCTCGCCGAGGCGTGCGAGTTGCACGGGCGGGACGACGAGGTGCCGTCCACCAAGGGCACGCTCTGACACCGTCGTGAGCGTGCCTCGTCCCAGCGGCGCTCCGCCGCGCGTCGCGGTCGTCGACTACGGCATGGGCAACCTCGCCAGCGTCGCCAAGGCGCTGGCCCGCAGCGGCGCCGAAGCACGCGTGACGCAGAGCACGTCCGAGGTGGGCGGCGCCGACGCGGTGGTGCTTCCCGGCGTCGGCGCGTTCCGCGACGCGGCCGCGCGGCTCGAGCAGACCGGCCTGGGGGCCGCGGTGCTCCAGCGCATCGCGGCCGGCACGCCGTTCCTCGGCGTGTGCCTCGGCCTCCAACTGCTCTTCGAGAGCAGCGGCGAGGGCGGCCGCTGGCCGGGGCTGGGCGTGCTTCCCGGCACCGTGGAGCGGCTGCAGACGGGGCTCAAGGTACCGCACATCGGCTGGAACGACCTGGAGTGGGGGCCGGCCGGCGCGGGCATGGCCCGCGGGCTGCCGGCCCCGGCCACCGTCTACTTCGTGCACTCCTTCGCCGCCGTCCCGGCGGACCCGTCCGTGATCGCCGCCACCACGGACTACGGCGGTCCGGTGGTCGCGGCAGTGGCGCGGGACAACGTGTGGGCAGTACAGTTCCACCCAGAGAAGAGTTCGAGCGTCGGGCTCGCCCTGCTGGCCGGGTTCGTCGCCACCGTCAATCAGGAGGCTGGCACCTCATGATCGTGTTCCCCGCCGTCGACATCCAGGACGGCAAGGCCGTCCGCCTGCGACGCGGTGACTTCGACGACGTCACCGTCTTCAGTGAGGACCCCGTGGAGCTGGCTCGCTTCTGGCAGAGCGAGGGGGCGGAAGCGCTGCACGTCATCGACCTCGACGGGGCGCGCACCGGCGAACTCACCAACTTCAAGGTCGTCGAGGACATCGTCAGGGCCCTCGACATCCCCGTGCAGTACGGCGGCGGTATCCGCACGCCCAAGTCACTCGCGTTCATGGCCGGCATCGGCGTGCACTGGGTCGTCATGGGCACCGCAGCGGTCACCGCGCTCGACCTGCTCGACGACGCCGTCAACTGGCTCGGGGACCGCCTCGTCGTGGGCCTCGACTGCACCGACGGCATGGTCGCCACCCACGGCTGGCAGCAGCGCTCCCAGATGAGCGCCATCCGCATGGCCAAGCTGCTGGCGGAGCACGGCGTCACGCGCGTGGTCTACACCGACACCGACCGCGACGGCATGCTCGGCGGGCCCAACCTGCCCGGGCTCAAGGATCTCGCCGACGTCTCGCAGCTGGAGATCATCCTCTCCGGCGGCATCGGGCTGCTCGACGACCTCAAGCGGCTCAAGCGCCTGGACGCGGACAAGGTCGTGGGAGTCATCGTCGGCCGCGCCCTGTACGAGAAGTCCTTCACCCTGCCTGAGGCGCTGGCCGTCTTCGCCGAATGATCAGCGCAGCCCGAATCATCGAGCGGGGCGCCGCGAGGTGCACCGCTCAATGATCCGCGCAGCCCGATCAACGAGGGGTGCCGCATGAGGCACACCGCTCTCTAGCGCCGTGCACCGCAAGCGCATCATCCCCTGCCTGGACGTCCGCGACGGGCGGGTCGTCAAGGGCATCAACTTCGTCTCCATCAGGGACGCCGGCGACCCGGTCGAGCTGGCGGCGCGGTACGACGCAGAGGGTGCCGACGAGCTCATCTTCCTGGACATCACGGCGTCGCACGAACGCCGCGACATCATCATCGAGCTCGCGGCGCGCTGCGCCGAAGAGGTGTTCATCCCGTTCACCATCGGCGGGGGGCTCTCGAGCGTGGACGACGTCCGCGCGATCCTCGCCGCCGGCGCCGACAAGGTCACGATGAACACCGCCGCCGTGCAGGACCCGGAGCTCGTGCGCCGCTGCTCGGAGCGGTTCGGCGCGCAGTGCATCGTGGTGGCCATCGACGCGCGACGCGTTCCCGGGACCGGGGAGGAGGGACGCCCGCCGCGGTGGGAGGTCTACGTGCACGGCGGGCGCACGCCCACCGGCATCGACGCGATCGAGTGGGCGGTCCGGGCGGCCGAGCTGGGCGCCGGCGAGTTCATGCTCACCAGCATGGACCGCGACGGCACGCTCGACGGCTACGACCTGGACCTGACGCGCGCCGTGGCGCGCGCCGTGGACGTGCCGGTCATCGCCTCCGGCGGGGTCGGCACGCTCGAGCACCTCGCCGACGGCCTCACCCTCGGCGAGGCCGACGCCGTGCTGGCCGCGAGCATCTTCCACTACGGCACCTACAGCATCTCCGAGGCCAAGGAGTTCCTGGCCGCGCGGGGCGTGCCGGTGCGGCCGGTAGCGCCCATGCCGGAGACCGGCGTGGCATGACCGGCCCGCGCCGCATCGACCTCTCGGGGCCGGACGGCGCGGACGCGTCGCGGCTCGCCGGGCTGCTCGCCGCCGCCCGGCTGGTGTGCTTTCCCACCGACACCGTGTACGGCGTCGGTGGCCTCGTGACCCCGGCCGTCCGTGAGGCCGTCATCGCCGCCAAGGGGCGCGAGGCGGGCAAGCCGCTCCAGGTCGTCTATCCCTCGCGGGAGCTGCTCGACGTATCGCTGGCGCTCGAACCTGTGCTGCGCGAGGCGGTGCGTCGCCTGCTGCCCGGGCCGTTCACGCTGCTGTTGCCGTACCCGCCGGGCCTGGCGTTCCCTCCGGCGGGCGAGGTGCCGCGCCGCTCGCAGGGCATGTGGGGCGTCAAGACGCGCATGGTGGCCACGCTGGGCGTGCGCGTGCCCGCGTGGCCCGCGGCCGCGCGGGTCCTCGGCGAGCTCCCGTTCCCGCTGCTCGCCTCGAGCGCCAACCCCAGCGGGGGAGAGGCGCCCCGGTCCGTGGACGAGGTGGACGGCGGCCTGCTGGCCGCCTGCGACCTCGTCCTGGACGCCGGGCCCGTCAGCGGCGAGGCATCCACGATCGTCGACCTCAGTGTGTACGCATCCGGCGACGGCTGGCGTATCCTGCGTCGCGGGGCCGTGGACGAGAAGGGCGTCGCCGAGCTGCTCGGCGGCGGGGAGGGGGAGTCGTGAGAAAGCTGCCGTTCATCCAGGTGGACGTGTTCACCGACCGGCCGTTCGCCGGCAACCCGCTGGCCGTGTTCCCCGAGGCCGAGGGGCTCACCGCCGTGCAGATGCAGGCCATCGCCAGCGAGATGAACCTCTCGGAGACCACGTTCGTGCTGCCGCCGGAGGGCGAGGGAGACGCGCGGGTGCGTATCTTCACGCCCGCGCTCGAGCTCCCGTTCGCCGGCCACCCCAGCGTCGGCACGGCCTGCGAGCTCGTGCGCCTGCGACTCGTCGACGTGTACGAGCCCGTCACGCACGTCACCCTCGAGCTCGGCGTCGGCCCCGTCGTCGTCGATGTCGCCGTCGTGGACGGCGAGCCCGTCGCGGCGACAGTGCACCAGCGGCCGCCGGTGTTCCACGCCCCGGCGCCGCGCGGCTCGGTCGCCGCGGTCCTCGGCCTGGACCTCGACGACCTGCACCCGGAGTTCGATCCCGTCCCTGTCGACACCGGGCTCTGCTACACCATCATCCCGCTCGTCTCCCAGCGCGCGCTCGCGCGCGTCGCGATCGACCTGCAGCTGGCCGGGGACTTCGAGCGCAGGCATGCGGAGATCTACCCCTGCGCCTTCACCGGGCAGGACGAGCCGTGGGTGGAGGCGCGCGGCCTGTTCCCGTTCGCCGGCATCCCGGAGGACCCGGCCACCGGCAGCGCCGCCGGGCCACTCGCCGCCTACATGGCGCGCGAGGGCGTGCTGCCGCCCGAGGAGGAGCGCGTCGTGCTCCAGGGCGCGCAGATCGGGCGGCCGAGCTTCCTCACGGTCGCGGTGTCCGGCACCGCCTCCGCCATCACCGACGTGCGCGTCGGCGGATCGGTGCAGCCCGTCCTGAAGGGCGAGCTCTCCCTGCCGGACTAATGCTCGCAGGTGACGTAGTGCCCGTCGTGCTATTGAGCGGGCGCCGGCCGAAGGGCCCCGCGGCGCACGGATGATCCGCGGGCATGACGCGGTGCCCAAGCGGGGCCGGCTCGAGCGAAGACCGGTGCGCTCGATACGATGCCCGCTGCGCGCAGAGCCGAGTCTGAGCGGCGCCGGCCCGGAGGGCCCCGCGGCGCACGTGCTGATACAATCGACCGCCTGTAGCCGAGGCTCGGCCGGCGGTCGCGGAGGGTGTCCGGAGGGGACGCTGCCCGCGCCGCTCCCGCGCCGCACACCGCTCTCGTGACCAGGAGGAGCTCGCCATGAAGATCGCCGCCGGTGCGGACCACGGAGGGTTCGCGCTCAAGCAGGCCGTCGTCCGTCGTCTGCGCTCCCTGGGGCACGAGGTCGTCGACGTGGGCACCGACTCCGAAGAGGTCTCGGTCGACTACCCGGTGTACGGCCACAAGGTCGCCGAGCTGGTGGCCTCCGGCGAGGCCGAGCGCGGCCTTCTCGTCTGCGGCACGGGCATCGGCATCTGCATGTCGGCCAACCGCCACAAGGGCGTGCGCGCCGCCGACTGCTTCACGCCGTACCACGCGGAGATCACCCGGCGTCACAACGACTGCAACGTGCTGTGCCTCGGCGGCCGCCTCCTGAGCGAGGACGAGGCCTGGGCCATCACCGAGGTCTGGCTCGAGACGCCGTTCGAGGGCGGCCGGCACGAGCACCGCGTGGAACTGATCGATGAGGAGGCCTCCGCTTGAGCCCGATCGGCAGGGAGTGGCGGCGGGAGCCGCTCTACCACCTGGACCCCGAGCTCAACGAGTTGCTGCGCAGCGAGCTCATCCGCCAGCAGGAGACGCTGGAGCTCATCGCCAGCGAGAACTTCGCCAGCCGGGCCGTCCTCGAGGCGACCGGCTCGGTGCTCACCAACAAGTACGCCGAGGGCACGCCGGGGCACCGGTACTACGGCGGCTGCGAAGTGGTCGACCAGGTCGAGCAGCTCGCCATCGACCGCTGCAAGGCCGTGTTCGGCGCCGAGCACGCCAACGTGCAGCCGCACTCCGGCTCGTCGGCCAACCTCGCGGCGCTGTTCGCGCTGCTCGAGCCCGGCGACACCATGATGGCCATGGAGCTCTCGCACGGCGGCCACCTCACTCACGGGCTCGGCATCAACTACTCTGGGCGCACCTACAAGGTGGTCCCGTACCACGTGCGCTCTGACACCGAGATCATCGACTACGACGAGGTGCGCACGCTCGCGCTGGAGCACCGGCCCAAGCTCATCATCTGCGGCTACAGCTCGTACCCGCGCACCGTCGACTTCGCCGCGTTCCGCGAGATCGCCGACGAGTGCGGCGCGCTCCTCATGGCAGATATCGCCCACATCGCCGGCCTCATCGCCGCCGGCGTGCACCCCAACCCGGTGCCGTACTGCGAGGTGGTCACGAGCACCACGCACAAGACGCTCACCGGCCCGCGCGCCGGCATCATCATGTGTCGCGCGGAGTTCGCCGAGGCCATCGACCGGGCCGTGTTCCCCGGCATGCAGGGCGGCCCGCTCATGCACGTCATCGCCGCCAAGGCCGTGTGCCTGCGCATCGCGCAGAGCGAGCAGTTCCACAAGCTGCAGAAGCAGATCGTCAAGAACTGCGCCGTGCTGGCCGAGACGCTGGCTGAGGGCGGGCTGCGGCTCGTCTCCGGAGGCACCGACGTCCACCTGGCGCTGGTCGACCTGCGGCCGGCCGGCATCAGCGGGCTGGAGTGTCAGGACCTGCTGGAGAGCGTCAACATCACGGCCAACCGCAACGTGGTGCCGTTCGAGGAGGCCTCGTTCAACGTCGCCAGCGGCCTGCGTGTGGGCTCGCCGGCGGTGAGCACGCGCGGCTTCATGGAGCCCGAGATGCGCCAGACCGGCCAGCTCATGCTGCGCGCCATCGCGGCGCGCGACGACGACGCCGCGCTGCGCGAGATCCGCCACGAGGTCATCGGCCTGCTCGACCGGTTCCCGCTCTACGAGTTCCTGTGACGGGCGGCGCCGACAACGCCGGTGCCCGGCGCCGGCCGAGCTGGGACGAGTACTTCCTCCAGCTCGCCCGCCAGGCGGCCACCCGCTCGACCTGCCTGCGCCGCCAGGTCGGCGCCGTGCTGGTCGGTGACAGGCGCATCCTCGCGACGGGGTACAACGGCTCTCCCCGCGGCGTGGCTCACTGTCTCGACATCGGCTGCCTGCGCGAGCAGCTCGGCATCCCGTCGGGCGAGCGCCACGAGCTCTGCCGCGCCATCCACGCCGAGCAGAACGCCGTCATCCAGGCGGCCGTCCATGGGGTGGCCATCGAAGGGGCCACGCTCTACTGCACCCACCACCCCTGCGTCCTCTGCGCCAAGATCCTCATCAACTGCGGGGTGCGCGAGATCCACTACCTCGAAGGCTACCCCGACGAGCTCTCCCGGGAGATGCTCGCGGAGGCTGAGGTCGTGCTCGTGAAGGAGGAACTGCCATCGGGCCGCTGAGTCTCGACAGCTGGCTGCGCACGGCGATCCTGGGCTTCCTCATCGCGGCGCTCATCGTGTACGTGCTCACACCGCTCATGGGGCGCCTCGCGCACCGCACCGGCGCCGTGGACACTCCCACCGACGACCGCCGCATGCACGAGCTGGCCACGCCGCTCCTCGGCGGACTGGCCCTGTACCTGGGCTGGATGGTCCCGGTGATGCTCCTCGTGCCCGTCGACCGGCCGGTCTGGGGCATCATCGGCGGCGCCACCATCGTCGTCGCTGTGGGCCTGTTCGACGACCTCTACGAGCTCGAGCCCATCGTCAAGTTCATCGGTCAGCTGCTGGCCATCGGCGTGGCCATCTACTTCGACACGCGCATGACCCGCATCGGCGTGCCGTTCACGGACGAGCTCCAGTGGCACCTGCCGCTCGTGGCCTCGATCTTCGTCACGGGCTTCTGGATGGCGATGATCATCAACATGGTGAACTTCATCGACGGCCTCGACGGCTTGGCGGCGGGGGTCTGCGGCATCTCTGCGCTCACGTTCGCCATCATCTCGCTGGCGACCAACTTCGGCGCCATGGGCGTGCTGGCAGCCGTTCTCGCCGGCGCGACCTTCGCCTTCCTGCGCTTCAACTTCCACCCGGCGTCGATCTTCATGGGGGACGCCGGGTCCATGCTGTTAGGGTTCGTGCTCGCCTGCATCAGCGTGCAGAGCGTGATGAAGGGCACCGCCGCCATCGCTCTCGTGCTGCCGCTGCTGGTCCTCGGCGTGCCGTTCGTCGACCTGTTCCTCATCGTCTGGCGCCGCTGGCGCCGTGGCGTGCCGTTCTACTCGCCGGGACAGGACCACGTGCACCACGACCTGGTCCTGGTGCACGGCTTCTCCCAGCGCAAGAGCGTGCTGCTGCTGTACTCCTGGTGCGCCTGCCTGAGCGGCCTCGCGATCTCCCTGCAGCAGCGGTTCTGGCCGGCGATCGTCGTGCTCGGCGTCGCTGCCGCCGTGTCCACCATCTACATGGCGCGCCTGCTCAGCCGGTACCGGTCCCGCAGGCGCGGACTCCCCGACCCGCTGGCGCCGGGAGTGGGGAACAACCCGAGCGGAGGGGCCGGGCGCGGCGCCGACGGCCCGGCCGACCGGCCCACCGGATGGTGAAAATGGTATCGAGAGTTCATTTGCAGGCCCCAGACGCCGCGGGTATAGTGTGACGCCAGAGACCCCCGAAGACGGGAAGAAGAACCACCCACGTTCTTCCGCGTCGGCCGAGTCTGTCGCCTTCCTGCTGCTGGCGGGAGTGGCCGTCGGGCTTGGGTTCGGCGCCGGTGTGGACTGGCTCTTCAGCACGTTTCCTCTCTTCGTGATCATCGGCGTGTTCGTCGGGTTCGGCCTGGCGCTCTACGCGATCTATCTTGAGACGAAGTGACGGGTTCAGGAGGGCGAGTCACATCCGTAAGCCGTTCGTAGCACCGCTTCTGTTCGCCGCCGTCATCCTCGCCTGCGCAACCGTGGCGGCGTTCGTCGGTCAGCCCGCGTGGGCGGCGGCCGCCGGCGCGGGCCTCGGGCTCGTCTACTGGGCGCTCGAGGCCCTCACGTGGCGTCGCGCCCGCGACCGGCAGGACCTCGCGCTCGGCCTCGCGCTGGGCGGCATGGGCGTGCGCATCGCGGTCGTCCTCATCGGGCTCGTCGCCATCGGTGTGCTCGACAAGCCTGCCTTCCCCACGGCGGCGCTCTCGTTCCTCGTCGCCTTCACGCTCTACATCCTTGTCCGCCCCTTCACCTACCCCTCGGCGGGCGCGCCGGCGGGGCAAGCGAGGCTGCAGTGAAACATCCCTGGCGCTGGATCATCGGTCTTCTCGTCCTCGGGTTCCTCATCGCGCTCGCGATCATCCCGGGCGGGAAGAAGATGGAGTTCGAGGTAGCCGGCGAGTTCGAGCGCGAGGTACTGGTCAAGCTGCCGACCATCGGCCCGTTCGACATGTCCATCACCAAGACGGTGGCGTACCTCTGGGTCGCCGTCGCCGTCATCATCATCCTGGCCATCCTCATCGCCCGGTCGCTCAAGGTGCAGCCCGGCCGCTTCCAGTACTCCATGGAAGTGCTGTACGAGCTGGCCCGCGACGGCATCGTCGGCGGGGTGATGAAGAGCGGCAAGAAGGAGTGGTTCCCCTTCATCGGCGGCGTGTTTCTCTTCATCCTCGTCAGCAATCTCATCGGCCTGTTCCCGCTTCCGTTCGCGGAGGGGCACCAGCCGGCGTTCTACGCCGCCACGGCCAACCTCAACGTCACGCTCATGCTGGCCCTGTGCACGTTCCTCTTCACGCACTACGCCGGCATCCGCAAGAACGGCGCGTTCCGCTACATGAAGGCCTGGGCGCCCGCGGGCGCACCCCCGGTCCTCAAGCAGATGATCTGGTTCATCCACGTCATCAGCGAGATCTTCCGTCTCATCTCGCTCTCCGTCCGTCTCTTCGCCAACATGGTGGCCGGTCACGCCATCCTCGCCGTCTTCTTCGCGATGGCGCTCATCTTCCAGAGCTATCTCGTAGGCCTCGCGCTCCAGGGCGCGTCGGTGCTCATCTACATGTTCGAGCTGTTCGTGGCCTTCATCCAGGCCTTCATCTTCGCCATTCTCTCCGCCGTCTACATCGGCGGCGCTCTCGACCAGGACCACTGACCATCACGACGACAACCCCTGCAGGAGGACTTATTCATGGACGCTGAAGCCGCCAAGGAACTCGGGAAGCTTCTGGGTGCCGGCCTTTCGATGGGCCTCGGCGCCATCGGCCCGGGCGTCGGCCTGGGCATCATGATCGGCAAGGCCCTCGAGTCGATCGCCCGTCAGCCCGAGGTCGCCGGCGACGTGCGCACCAACATGTTCATCGGTATCGGCGTGACCGAGGCCGTCGCACTGTACGCCTTCGTGGTCGCCCTGATCCTCATCTTCGTCGCCTGATCCTCCGCACAGTCATCCCCGAGGCAGGCAGGAGAGGAAGAGCATGCTGAACATCGACCCAGGCCTGATGATCTGGACGCTGATCACGTTCGGCATCGCCGTGTTCATCCTCTGGAAGTACGCGTTCGGCCCGCTGCAGAAGATCATCGACCAGCGGCGCGCCGGCATCCAGGAGAGCATGGACGTGGCCGAGGAGACGCGCGCCGAGGCGCTGCGCCTGCTCGAGGAGTACAAGGCCACGCTGGCCAAGGTGCGCGGCGAGTCCGAGGAGATCCTCGAGCGCTCACGCACGACCGCCGAGCACGCCAAGAGCGAGATCATGGCCGAGGCCAAGACGCAGAGCGAGCGCGTCCTCGAGAAGGCTCACGAGCAGATCGAGCGCGACACGCGCGCCGCGCTGCGCGAGATCAAGGGCCAGATCGCCGAGCTCACCGCGATGGCCACCGAGAAGGTCGCGGCCAGCAGCCTGACCGCCGCCGACCAGCAGCGCCTCATCGATGAGGCGCTCGCCGAGCTCGACGTCGAGAAGCTCGGCGCGGAGGGCTCGAATTGAGCGAAGAACAGGTCGCTCGGGTCTACGCCCAGGCCCTGTTCGACGCGGCCCGAGAGGCCGACGTCGTAGAGCCGGTGCGCCGCGAGCTGGGCGAGTTCCTCGCCGCCCTCGCGGCGTCCGACGCGCTGCAGCACGTGCTCGCAGACCCGCAGCTCGAGGTGAGCGCCAAGCGCCGCGTGCTCGCCGAGGTCACGCGCGGCGGGCAGCAGTTGCTCGCCAACACGCTCCAGCTCCTGCTCGACCGGGGCCGCTTCGGTGCCATCGAGGAGCTGGGGCAGGCCTACGACGCTCTCGCCATCGTCGAGGAGGGCGTCGTCGAGGTCGAGGTCGTCTCGGCAACGGAGCTCTCGCCCGAGACCGAGAAGAAGATCGCCGCCCGTGTCGAGGAGGCCACCGGGCGCCGGGTCGAGCTGGCCCGGCGCGTCGACCCCTCCATCCTCGGCGGCCTCGTCCTGCGCATCGGCGACATCATCGTCGACGGCAGCGTCAAAGCACGGATCCGCCAGCTGCGCCGCAAGCTGGCTACCGCAGAAGTGAGAGGTGACGTCTAGTGAAGCTGCGACCCGAAGAGATCGCCTCCGTCCTGAAGGCCCAGATCGAGGGCTACCAGGCGGAGGTCGAGGTCGAAGAGGTCGGCACCGTCCTCGAGGTCGGCGACGGGATCGCTCGCATCTACGGCCTGCGCAACTGCGTGGCCATGGAGATGCTCGAGCTCCCTCACGATGTCATCGGGCTGGCCCTCAACCTGGAAGAAGACAACGTCGGCGCCGTCCTCCTCGGTGAGGACACGCTGATCAAGGAGGGCGACCTCGTCAAGCGCACCGGGCGCGTGCTGCGCGTGCCGGTGGGTGAGGCGCTGATCGGCCGCGTGGTCGACCCGCTGGGCCGTCCGCTCGACGACAAGGGCCCCATCGAGACCGACGAGTTCCGCCCGGTCGAGTTCAAGGCCCCGGGCGTGGTCGAGCGCCAGGGCGTCAAGGAGCCGCTGCAGACCGGCATCAAGGCCATCGACTCCATGATCCCCATCGGCCGCGGCCAGCGCGAGCTCATCATCGGTGACCGCCAGACCGGCAAGACGTCGATCATCGTCGACACCATCATCAACCAGAAGGGCCAGGGCGAGATCTGCGTCTACGTGGCCATCGGCCAGAAGGCCTCGACGGTCATGCAGGTCGTGCAGAAGCTCGAGGAGTACGGCGCGATGGAGTACACCATCATCGTCGCCGCCACCGCCTCGGCGTCGGCGCCGCTCAAGTACCTCGCGCCCTACGGCGGCTGCGCCATGGCCGAGTACTTCCTCTACAGCGGCCGGCACGCGGTCTGCTTCTACGACGACCTCTCCAAGCAGGCCGACGCCTACCGCCAGATGTCGCTGCTGCTGCGCCGTCCGCCGGGCCGCGAAGCGTTCCCAGGCGACGTGTTCTACCTGCACTCGCGCCTGCTCGAGCGCGCCGTCAAGCTCAGCGACGAGCTCGGGGGAGGGTCGCTCACAGCGCTGCCCGTCATCGAGACGCAGGCCGGCGACGTGTCCGCCTACATCCCGACCAACGTCATCTCCATCACCGACGGCCAGATCTTCCTGACGAGCGACCTGTTCCTCTCGGGTATCCGCCCGGCCGTCAACGTCGGTATCTCCGTGAGCCGCGTGGGTGGCAAGGCGCAGGTCAAGGCCATGCGCCAGGTCGCAGGTCGCCTCAAGCTCGACCTGGCCCAGTACCGCGAGCTCCAGGCGTTCGCCCAGTTCGGATCCGACCTGGACGAGATCACCAAGCGCACCCTCGCGCGCGGCGAGCGCATGGTCCAACTGCTCAACCAGGGCCGGTTCGACCCCATGCCGGTCGAGGAGCAGGTGGCAGTCATCTTCGCCGGCAACGCGGGCTTCCTCGACGACCTCGAGGTCGGCCGTGTGGGCGCGTTCATGGACGGCTTGCGCGACTACCTGCGCAGCCAGGCCGCCGACGTGCTCGCCGACATCCGCGAGAAGCTGGAGCTCACCGAAGAGACCGAGGCGAAGCTCAAGGACGCCGTCGCCGCCTACCACAACTCCTTCGCCGCCGACGCCGGCCCCGCCGGTTCCCAGGTGGGCGAGTTGGAGGCCGAGGCCGCGGCGCTCGAGCAGAAGGCCGGGTCGGCGGAGGCGGAGGCCTGACGTGGCGACCCTGCGCGACATCCGCCGGCGCATCGGGTCGGTCCAGAACACGCGCAAGATCACCAAGGCGATGGAGATGGTCGCCGCCGCCAAGTTGCGTCGCAATCAGGCGCGCATCGAGGCGCTCCGCCCCTACGCCCGGGACATGATCGAGATGATGGAGGACCTCGCGACGTACTCGGAGGAGGCGCACCAGTACGCGCTGCTCCAGGAGCGCGAGGTCCACACGGTCGCCGTCGTGGCCATGACCGGCGACCGCGGCCTCGCCGGCGCGTTCAACGCCAACGTGGTGCGCAAGGCGCTGGCGATCGAGCGAGAACTGCGTGAGCAGGGCGCCGACACGCGGGTGCTCGCCGTCGGCCGCAAGGGGATCGCGTCGCTCAAGTTCCGCGGCTGCCGCCTCGAGAAGACCTGGCAGGGCCTCAGCGACCGGCCGCAGTACACGGACGCCAAGGAGATCGCCGCCGAGCTCATCGAGATGTTCACGAGCGGCCAGGTCGATCGCGTCCGGCTGGTCTACAACCACTTCACGTCGCCCATCGAGCAGACGCTCCAGGACGACGTGATCCTGCCGGTGCCCAAGGAGGCCGTCACGGACGGCGACGACGAGCGTCCTCCGGTCTCGTACATCTACGAGCCCGCGCCCGAGGACATCCTCGCCGGCCTGCTGCCCGCCTACGTCGAGATCGCCGTGTACCGGGCGCTCCTCGAGTCGAGCGCGAGCGAGCAGGGCGCCCGCATGAGCGCCATGCGCAACGCCAGCGAGTCCGCCGAGGAGATGATCGACAGCCTCACGCTGGCGCTCAACCGCGCCCGCCAGGCGGCCATCACCCAGGAGATCCTCGAGGTCGTCGCCGGCGCCGAGGCGCTCGGTTGATGCCCGCCGTAGCCACGGCATTGAGTGGGGCGCCGAAGGAGCACCACTCTGCGTGCGACCCCCCTACCAGACACTCAAGCGAGCGGAGTTGACGCGATGAACAAAGGCGAAGTGGTCCAGGTGATCGGGGCAGTGATCGACGTCCGGTTCCCCGACGAGATCCCGGCCATCTACAACGCCCTCAAGGTCCGCATCGGCGAAGAGGGCAACGAAGTGATCTGCGAGGTGCAGCAGCACCTCGGCGACGACAAGGTCCGCGCCGTCGCCATGGACGCCACCGACGGCCTCGCGCGCGGCACCGAGGTCATCGACACCGGCGCCCCCATGACCGTGCCGGTGGGCGAGGCCACGCTCGGCCGCCTCATCGACGTCAACGGCAACACCATCGACAAGGGCCCGTCCCTCGCCGACATCGAGCACTGGCCCATCCACCGGCCGGCGCCGAAGTTCGAGGAACTCGACCCCACCGACGAGCTGTTCGAGACCGGCATCAAGGTCGTCGACCTTCTCGCCCCGTACGTCAAGGGCGGCAAGATCGGCCTCTTCGGCGGCGCCGGCGTAGGCAAGACCGTCATCGTGCAGGAACTCATCAACAACATCGCCACGCAGCACGGCGGACTCTCCGTGTTCTGCGGCGTGGGCGAGCGCACGCGCGAGGGCAACGACCTCTGGACCGAGATGCAGGACTCCGGCGTCATCGACAAGACGGCTCTTGTGTTCGGCCAGATGAACGAGCCGCCGGGCGCCCGTCTGCGCGTCGGCCTGGCCGGCCTCACCGTGGCGGAGTACTTCCGCGAGGCCGGCGGCCAGGACGTGCTCCTCTTCATCGACAACATCTTCCGCTTCGTCCAGGCGGGCTCCGAGGTCTCGGCGCTCCTCGGCCGTATGCCGAGCGCCGTGGGCTACCAGCCCACGCTGGCCAACGAGATGGGCGAACTGCAGGAGCGCATCACCTCCACCAAGCGCGGCTCGGTGACCTCCGTGCAGGCCATCTACGTGCCGGCGGACGACCTCACCGACCCGGCGCCCGCGGCCACGTTCGCCCACCTCGACGCCACCACGGTGCTCTCCCGCGCCATCTCGGAGAAGGGCATCTACCCGGCGGTCGACCCGCTCGACTCCAGCTCGCGCATCCTCACGCGCGACGCCGTGGGCAACGAGCACTACGACGTCGCCATGCGCGTGCAGGAGATCCTCCAGCGCTACCGCGAGCTCCAGGACATCATCGCCATCCTCGGTATGGACGAGCTCTCCGACGAGGACAAGGTGGTCGTCCAGCGCGCCCGCAAGATCGAGCGCTTCCTGAGCCAGCCGTTCACCGTGGCCGAGGCCTTCACCGGCACACCGGGCAAGTACGTCCAGCTCGCCGATACGGTCCGCGGCTTCAAGGACCTGGTGGAGGGCAAGTGCGACGACCTTCCGGAGCAGGCGTTCTTCATGGTCGGCGGCATCGAAGAGGCAGCCGAGAAGGCCAAGACGCTCGCCGGCGCCGAGGCGTGAGAGGCGCCTCGTGAGCGACGAGCGCACACTCCACGTCGAGGTCGTCACGCCTGACGGCGAGGTCTACAACTCCGACGTCGCCATGGTGGTCCTGCCGGGCGTCGACGGCGAGCTCGGCATCCTGCCGCGCCATCAGCCGGTGGTCACGCTGCTCGCGATCGGCGAGACGCGCATCCGCCGGGTCAACGATGAGTGGGACTACATCGCTTCCGGCATCGGGTACGCCCAGGTGTTGTTCGACAAGGTCCTCGTCGTCGTCGATCACGGCGAGCTCGCCGGCGCCATCGACGTGTCGCGGGCGGAGGAGGCCCAGAACCGCGCCAGGGACCGCATGAAGGACAGCGGAGACCTGGGCGCGCAGGCGGAGGTCGACTACTTCCGTGCCGAGCAGGCGCTCAAGCGCGCCGAGAACCGCCTGAGCGTCTCCAGACGCGCGCGCTGACGCCTCGCGCGTCGCGACGGGCTATACTCCAGAGCGTCTGATGGACGGCTCGAGCGAACACGACGCGCGCCTGCTGGTGCGCGGCGGTCGGCGGCTGGAGGGAGAGGTCATCCTCTCCGGGGCGAAGAACTCCGCCCTCAAGCTGCTCGCCGCCAGCCTGCTCACCACCGACCCCTGCGTCATCCGCCGCGTGCCGCGGATCACCGACGTGGGCACGATGGTGACGATGCTGCGCGCCCTCGGCGCCGAGGTGGACGGTGAGGGCGATCACCTCGAGGTGCGCGCCGGCGCCGGCCTCACGGGCTGCGCCCCCTACGAGTTGGTGCGCACCATGCGCGCCAGCATCATCGTCATGGGGCCGCTCGTGGCGCGCCTGGGCGAGGCGACCATCGCCATGCCGGGCGGGTGCAACATCGGGCCGCGGAGGATCGACTTCCACATCCGCGGCCTGGAGAAGCTCGGGGCGCAGATCGACATCGACCACGGGTTCATCCGCGTGCACAGCACCGGACTGCGCGGCGCCGTGGTCCCGCTCGACTACCCCAGCGTGGGCGCCACCGAGAACCTCGTCATGGCGGCCACGGCCGCGGAGGGCGAGACCGTCATCGAGAACGCCGCCCGCGAGCCGGAGATCATGGATCTCTGCGACTTCCTCACCGGCATGGGCGCCGAGATCGAGGGCGCCGGCACCAGCACCATCCGCATCGCCGGCGGCCGGCCCTTGCACGGTGTGGACCACACCGTGATCGCGGACCGCATCGAGGCCGGCACCTACCTGCTCATGGGCGCCGCCACGTCAGGCCGGGTCACGACGGTCGGGCTGGACCCGGCCCACCTCGAGCTCTTCCTCACCAAGCTTCGCGGCATGGGAGTGGGTGTCGAAGGGGGCGAGGAGCGCATCACGGTGTACCGTGACGGCCCGCTCGCCCCCGTCGACATCTCGACCTTGCCGCACCCGGGGTTCGCCACCGACCTGCAGGCGCAGACGATGGTCCTTCTCTCGCTCGCCGAAGGGACGTCCATCATCACCGAGAACGTGTTCGAGAACAGGTTCGTGGTGGTGGACGAGCTCAATCGTCTGGGGGCGGGCATCGAGACCAGTGGGCACCACGCCGTCATCGCGGGGCCGCGGGAACTCAGCGGCACCGTGGTCGAGGCGCCGGACCTGCGCGGCGGCGCGGCGCTGGTGACCGCCGGCCTCGTCGCCGACGGGGTCACGGAGGTGCGCAGCGTGTACCATATCGACCGGGGGTACGAGGACCTCAGCGGCAAGCTCCGGGTCCTGGGGGCGGACGTGAGCCGCGCCGGTGAAGACCCACGAACCGGGTCCGTCGAGCCTGCGTCTCTTCAGTCATGCGAGGACGAGGCTGTGCGCGGCGCGTGACGCGCCGCGCCGGAGGAGCATGGCCAGCTACAGGGTCTACAGGGTAGGAGAAGAGGAGAGCGTCCGCGAGGCGAGCGCCGCGTCGCCGGCGCCTCTTCGTCGCGACCGCGCCCAGCGACGCTCCGCCGCGCCGGCGCGCTGGTGGATCTGGGCGCTGATCGCCGCGGCTGCAGTGGCCGCGGCGCTTCTGTACTGGTTCTACGGCCGCGAGGTCGTGGGCAACTCGCAGGCGGCTCTCGAGATCCTCAAGAAGCTCGACAAGGTGCCCGACTGGGCGGTGCTGGGGGCGCCGGTCGTCGTGGTCGCCGCCGTCGCCCTGGTCACCGTCTACCTCGCCTTCGGCCGCCACCTGGCCGTCAAGCTGGTCGGCGTGGCCGTGGTGGTGCTCGTGCTGGCCACGCCCGGCCTCGCGGTCGGCTACGCCAACGGCCTCATCTCGGACGTCGGCGGCGGGGGAGTCGGCAGCGCCGCCAAGTCGGACGCGGAGATCACCCAGATCCAGGAGGCCGACCAGGAGATCGACCGGCCCATCCCCAACAAGCCGCTGAACATCCTGCTCATCGGCTCGGACAAGAGCGACGTCCCCGGCGACCCCGGCCGCTCCGACACGCAGATGCTCGTCCGCCTCGACCCGGAGACCAAGAGCATCTCCATGCTCTCGCTTCCGCGCGACCTGCGCGTGAACATCGAAGGTGTGGGCTACGACAAGATGAACGCGGCCTACTCCTACGGCGGGCCGAAGCTCGTCATCAAGACGTTCAAGCAGCTCACCGGTCTGCCCATCAACGGCTGGGTGGAGATCAACTTCGCCGGCTTCTGGCACGTGGTCAACATCCTCGGCGGCGTCTACCTGCCCATCGACCACAAGTACTTCGTCCCGGCCAGCGCCGACTACAAGTCCATCAACCTGGAGCCCGGCTACCAGCTGGTGCGCGGCAAGCAGGCGCTCAACTACGTGCGCTACCGCCACGACCAGAAGGGCGACTTCACGCGCATGCAGCGCCAGCAGTTGTTCATCCGGGAGGTGCAGCGTCAATCCGGCCGCTGGAGCAGCGACTGGGGCAAGGTCCTCAAGCTCATCAGGGCCATCACTGGTGAGACCAAGTCGAGTCTGAGCTCGCTCAAGAAGATCCAGCCGCTCGTGGAGCTGGCGTTCGAGGTCGACACGTCCAAGGTCTACCAGGCGCACCTGGAAGGGACAGGGGAGATGCTGGACGGCATCTCCTACGTCACCGCGAGCGACACCGAGATCGCCGACGTGGTCCACCAGTTCACCAACCCGTTGCAGCCGCCCGTGACGACGAAGGGCACCAAGGTGGGCAAGAGGGCGTTCGCGGTGCACGTCTACAACGGAAGCGGCATCGACGGGCTGGCTACGTCGGCCGCCTCGCAGCTCAGCGCTCAGGGCTACAACGCCGAGGCCGTGGCCGACGCCTACGAGTATCCCGACAAGGTCACCGCCGTGTACGCCACCAAGGGCCTGGCGGATCAGGCCAAGGTCATCGCGGCCATGCTCTACCCGTCGGACGTGCGCATCGTGGAGCGCACTCCGGGCCTCAACGACGGCATCAACGTGTTCGTCGCCTCGACGTTCGACGGGACCCTCGACGTGCCGGAGCAGGTCGTCCAGGAGCAGCAGACACTCGACAAGAACGTCAAGGCAGACTGGAGCACCTGGAAGGAGTACGACGCCAAGACGCCGCTCAAGCTCGAGGCGCCCACGGCCTGGTCGTCCGGCTTCACCTACGACCAGTGGCGCAACTACTCCATCGAGACCACGGAGGGCAAGCACTCCGCCGCTTCGGTGGCCGTGGTGCAGACGTCGCAGTACGGGTTCTGGAGCATCCAGGCGATGCGCTGGCAGGATCCGCCGGCCATCCAGAACCCCGACTCCAGGCAGACCATCAAGGGTCGCAAGTACATGCTCTTTTACCAGGGGGACCACCTGCACATGGTGGCCTGGAAAGAACACGCGACGCTGTACTGGGTGCTCAACACCCTCGACAACCAGCTCTCCAACGACCTCATGCTGGGTCTTGCGACCTCGTGTAAGCCTGTGAAGTGAACTGGGTGCGCGCAGTGATGCGGCGACTCGACCCGTGGGCCGCCCTCCTGCTCGGCGGCCTCCTCGCGATGGGCGTCGTCATCCTGCTGGCCACGCCCGGCCCCTGGCAGCGCGTCGTGGGCAAGCAGCCGCCGGTGCATCTCGAGGCGCCGACTCCGGACGACGTCGCGGTCTTCGTCATGGGCGGCCGCGCCTCGAGTTGCTCCGGCGTCGTCTGGCTGCACGTGGACGCCGACCGCTATGCCCTCACGGCGGTGGTCGTGGCTCCCCGGATCTCAGGCTTCTCGCCGACCGACGGCTTCGCGCCCGTGTCGGCGATCGCCGACAGCGCCGGGCCGAGCGCCGCGGCCGCCGCCCTGGGTGGCGCGCTCGGCGTGAGCATGGACGCCTGGGTGGCATTGGACCGCAAGGCCACTGAGGTCGCCGTCCAGGCGATGATCCCGATGAGCGACGTGAAGGCCGCGCGGACCCGCTACCGCGAGGCGCGCGCGGCCTGGCGCGGGCGCGGCGATGCGCGCCAGGCGTGGGCGACGCAGTACGAGACGCTCAGCATCGCCCTGCCCGGGGTGCCGTTCCAGGACCTCGGCGTGGTCGCGTTCTCCAACTACGTGCTCGGGTTCGGGTTCGTGCGCAGCGACCTGACGCTGCAAGGGGCGACGTCGCTGGGCGAGGCCCTGCGCGACGTCGACCCCAACAAGGTCGAGGTGCGCGCCGCCCCGGTGATCGTCGATCGCAGCCGGGGCGGGGAGGTGTGGCGCGCCGATATGAGCCGGGTGGAACCGCTGCGCCAGTCCCTCGTCATCGGCATCCGGCCACCGGACACCGAGCGGCTCGTCACGGTGCGCAGGCGGGCCGCCAGGGTGCTCGTGGTGGCGCCGTTCGCGCGCGCCCAGGCCGAGCGCTATGCGGAGCAGGTGCGCCGCAGCCTCGCCAGGTCCGCCGGCGCACCAGTGCCGGTGTCACTCGTCGCGGGCGGCGACCTGCGCCTCGCGTTCCGCACGGCCCGCGAACTGGATCGCCGGCCGGCGCTCGCCGTGCTCGTCGCGCCGGCCCCCGCGGGCGGCGTGCCCGCCGCGCGCAAGGTCTACGGACTGCTGCGCGTCCTTCGCCAGGAGGCCGTGGCCGCCGCGCCACTGCCGGCCGCGGCAGCGGGGGATGCGGGCGACAGCACGACGCCGGCGGGTGCAGCCATCGCCGGCAGGCTCCCGGTATCGTGGCTGCCGGAGGCGGAGCCGGGCGGCGCGCGCAGTCTCGCCGCCGCCCGGGAGAGCGTCCAGACGCTGGTCCGCGCTTGCTGGCCTGGGACGCTTGCGCCTGCGCTCAGCTCGACGTCACTCGGCTTCGCCTACGTGGAGGCACGGCACTCCGGCGTCGGTGTCGTCGGTGCGACCGAGCAGGCGGTCACGGCCGCGCAGGACCGGCTGCGCCTCTGGGGGTTCCCGTCCGGACGGCTGGCGCTCGAGGACGGCGGCTGGCAGCCGCCGCAGCCGGGTCCGCTGGTCTGCTACCGGCCCGGCTCGCACACGGCTGCGCTGGCGCTCGCTGGGGATCTAGGACTGCCGGTGGGAAGTGTCGTCAGGGCTGGCGACAGTCCCCGCAGACTGGTCCTGGTGCTTCCCGACTGATCCCGGAGACGACGACGGCACCCCACCCCGAAGGGTGAGGCGCCGTCATGCGCGTACGGATCGTATGCGCTAGGCCTGTGCGCGGCGGAGCAACACGCCGCCGCCGATGAGCGCGGCGCCGGCTGCGAGGACCAGGAAGATCTCGCCGCCCGTGAAGGCGAGCTGACCACCCTGTTCCCCAGGTGCCTGCAGGCTTGCCAGATAATCCTCGAGAACGCCCTCGAGGTCGGTATATTGCTGGTAAATGGGGTTGTCCTGAATGTACGCCAGTGTGGCGCGGATCTCAGCGGCCGTCCAATTACCGTCGATCGTACCGTCCATCGCATCCTTGATGATCGCGTCGATCACCGACTGCGGGACCGCGGCTTGCGCCACGACCGCGAACACGAGGACAAGCAGCAGAACGACTGTGATGACTCCCAGAGACTTGACCCTCATCTTCTCACCCCCCCTCAAAGACGTCGTTTCAGCTCCAATCAGAAGCTGAAATCCCCTCACTTGTACCACGAGCCCGCGTAGATGACCATACCCCGAAGTCCGCAGGTCTGACTTGCAGGCACGCGAGAACCTCCCCGGGGCGTCGTAAGTATAATCCCGTCGATGAAGACGCCCGCAAACACGGCCCGCGTTGTGAACGAGACGTTCCGGGCCCGCAATACGGCCCCCTACGCCGTGGCCGTCGCCGCCGTCGGGCTGTTCTCGTTCCTCTCGGGGGGGTTCGTCATCGGGCGGAGCACGCCGATCGCCGTGGCCTTCCTCTGCGCCGCCGCCGTGTGGGTCTGGTTCTTGCGGCGCAGCTCCCGTCCGCCCGCGCTGTTCCTCGCCGCGATCGGCGTGTTCACCGCGTTCACTGTCTGGTCCGGGCTCTCGGTGCTCTGGTCCTACGGCCCGGACCTGACCTGGGTGGCGTTCAACCTCACCGCGTTCTACCTGGCGGTGGCCGCCGTGCTGGGCCTCACCTCGGTGCGCGGGCTGCAACTGCGCACGGTGGGGTACGGCTACCTGGTCGTTGCGACCGCGGTCGGCGCCTACGCGTTCCTCGGCAAGGGACTGCCGGACGTGGTCACGCACGCGCACGTCTACGCCCGGCTCGACAGTCCCGTCGGGTACTGGAACGTGCTTGCGCTCATGATGGTCATGGGGCTGTGCGTGGCGCTCGCCGTCGCCGGCGACCGCGCCACACCGGTCTGGCTGCGGACGCTGGCCGCCTCGGCGGCGGTGCCCATGTGCCTCGCCTTCTTCTTCACCTTCTCGCGAGGGGGCTGGCTGATCCTCGGCTTCGCCGTCGTCCTCTTCTTCGTACTCACCACCACGAGGCTCGGGAGTCTGGTGTCGCTCGCGGCGATCGCGACTCCGCTGGCGCTCGTGCTGTGGCGGCTGCGCGGCCTGGAGACGTTGTTCGCCGAGACGACCGACGACGCCCTGCGCACGCTCCAGGGACACACGCTGCTGCGCTGGTCGGTGGCCGCCCTGCTGGCCACTGCCGGGGTGCAGTTGGTGGCGGCTCTGGTGCAGGGGTCGGTGCGGTGGCCGCGCTGGTCCAGGGTCGCCGCCGGCGTGGCGGTGCTTGCCGTGGTCGCCGTTGCCGTGATCGGCGGCCCCGGGACGTACCTCCAGCGGCACGGCGGCATGCAGTGGGTCGAGGACAAGGCGCACGCGCTCGTGACCGATGCGGAGAGCGAGAGCGGCGGCAATGCCGCAGGGCGTCTGTTCACCGTGACCACCAATGGGCGCATCCCGCTGTGGCGGGAGGGCACGGCCCAATGGCGTGTCGCGCGCACCGCAGGCACCGGCGCCGGCACGTTCCCGTTCTCCCACTACCGCTTCCGGGACAACGGCGGAGTGGTGAAGCACGCGCACAGTCAGTGGTTCAACGTGCTCAGCGAGCTGGGGGTCGTGGGGCTCGTCCTGTTCGTGCTCGCGCTGGTGCTGTTCGTCGCAGCGGCGGTGGGCAACCCCTTCGCGCGCCGAGACGACCCCCTGCACCCGCTTCTGGTGGCGCTCCAGGTGAGTGCGGTCGCCTTCCTGGTGCACATGTCGTGGGACTGGGACTGGGACATGGCGGCTGCCGGCACGCTGGCGTTCGTGTTCCTCGCCGCGGCGGCCTCGTACCGTGCGACCCGGGCGGCGGAAGACCGCCGCGCCGCCCGCTCCGCGGCACACTCGCTCGCGGCAGAGGCGGCGATCGAGCTCGAAGGGGCCGGGGCCGAGACCGGGGACGTCCTGCCGGTCGACGAGGAGTCAAGACCCATCGCGCTCGCGACGACATCGCCGGATGGCGGAGTGACGGCCCGCGACGACTCGCACCCGGAGACGACGGAGGCCGGCGATGCTCCCCGCCCCGACGGGCAGCACGCCGGGGAGCCAGATGCGCACGGAGGGGGATGTTTCCGTCGCCGAGACGGACGATGACCCCGGGTACACGGCAGAGGCGGACGAGGACCGGACCGACCGGAAGCGCCATCGCCGCCCGCGCCGGGCAAAGGTCGGATGGGGGGTGCGCGTGGTCGCCAGCGCCGCGCTCCTGCTGCTGGCGGCGTGCTGGCTGCCGCCGTACCTGGCGCAGCGGGCGGAGAACGCCGCCCTCTCCGAGGCGAGCGACGGCAGGGTGAAGCCGGCCCTCGAGCAGGCTCGTCGCGCCGCGCAGCTCGATCCTCTGGCGGTGAGCCCGCTGCTGACCGAGGCGACGCTGCTGCAGCAGCTCGGTCAGAACCGCTCCGCCCTCGCCAGGCTCGAGGAGGCCGCGCACCTCCAGCCGCAGAACTACGAGGTGTGGTTCGCGCTCGGCGAGCTCCAGGCGAGCGCGCTCGGGCGGCTCAAGGACGCGAGGGCCTCGTTCACCCGGGCCCTGGCGCTCAACCCCTTGGATGCCGCCAGCCGGTACGAGCTGGAGCGGCTGGCACGCTAGAACGGCGGACCGGGCGACGGTTCGCCGGCCGTGCCCCGTGGTAGACTTCCGGCCGTAGAGGGGCCTGTTTTCTCACCTGCAACGGAGGTACTTTCCGCATGGATGCCGCACCCATCGGCGTCGTCGGCACCGGGTACGTCGGTCTCGTCTCGGCCGTCTGCTTCGCACACCTGGGCCACGAAGTCGTGTGCATGGACGTAGACGAGAGCAAGATCGCGCGGCTGGAAAGCGGGGAAGTCCCCATCTATGAGCCCGGCCTCGAGAAGCTCGTCGCGGACAACGCCGCGCGCCTGTCGTTCACCACGTCTTACGACACGCTGCTCGAGCGCTGCAGCATCCTGTTCATCGCCGTCGACACGCCGCCGTCGCCCTCGGGCGACGCCGACCTCTCGCGCGTGCAGTTCGCCGTGCGTGAGATCGCCGCTCGCGGCGGGGAGCGGCTGCTGGTCATGAAGAGCACCGTCCCCGTCGGCACCGGCGAGAAGGTCATGGCCGACCTCGACGCCCTGGGCGCGTCCGGCATCACCTACGCGTCCAATCCCGAGTTCCTGCGCGAAGGGGCGGCCATCCAGGACTTCCTGGAGCCGGACCGCATCGTCATCGGCAGCTTCCGGGACGAGGACGGCGTGGCGGTCGAGGCTCTCTACCGCGGCATCGACACCGACGTGGTGCGGACCAGCGTGCCCACCGCCGAGATGGTCAAGTACGCGAGCAACGCGTTCCTCGCCACCAAGATCTCGTTCATCAACGAGATCGCGAACGTGTGCGAGCAGGTCGGAGCCGACGTGCGCATCGTCGCTCACGGCATGGGGCTCGATCACCGCATCGGGCCGCACTTCCTGCAGGCCGGTATCGGATACGGCGGATCGTGCTTCCCCAAGGACGTCCAGGCGCTCAAGCAACTGGCGGGCAACACCGGCTACCACTTCCAGTTGCTCAACGCCGTCATCGAGGTCAACGCCCTGCAGAAGCGCCGCGTGGTGGGCAAGCTCAAGGACCGTCTCGGCAACCTGCGCGGCGCCACCGTCGCGCTCCTCGGCTTGACGTTCAAGCCCAACACCGACGACCTGCGGGAGGCCGCCTCAATCGTGCTGGCCGGCCGCCTCATCCACGAGGGCGCCAAGGTCAAGGCCTTCGATCCCATGCTCGACGCGGGCGACCACCCGCTGTTCCCCGGCGTCGTGATCTGCGAGGAGCCGCTCGAGGCGCTCGCCGACGCCGACGCCGCCGTGCTCGTCACGGAGTGGCAGGAGTTCGCGCGCCTCGACTGGGCCGCAGCCGCGGCCGCCATGGCGCGTCCGCTTCTCATCGACGGCCGCAACTTCATCGACCCGGTCGTCGCCGCTGAGGCAGGTCTCGAGTACGAGGGCATCGGCCTGGGAGATGAGCTCGCGACGCCCGTCCCCGGATGAGCCGCGGATGAGCGCCTCCGAGCGGCAACCGCGGCAGGCCGTCATCCTCGTCGGCGGCGAGGGTACGCGTCTCCGTCCCGTGACGTCGCGCGTGCCCAAGCCCGTAGCGCCGGTCGTCGAGCGTCCGTTCGTCGCGTACATCCTCGACAACCTCGTGCGCCACGGCGTGGAGCGCGCCGTCTTCTCCACGGGGTTCCTGGCGGAGGCCATCGAGGCCGTCATCGGCGACGGCTCGGCCTACGGCCTCGAGGTGGACTACTGCATCGAGGACGAGCCGCTCGGCACGGCCGGAGCCATCGCCAACTGTGAGAGATGCCTGGACGACGCGAGCTTCTTCGTCTTCAACGGCGACGTGCTCAGCGACGTCGACCTCACCGCTCTCGCCGCGACGCACTGCGGCAGAGGCGGCATGGGCACCATCTTCCTCACGCCTGTCGAGGACCCGCGCCGCTACGGTCTGGTCGAGCTCCGTGAGGACGGCTCGGTGGCGAGCTTCCTCGAGAAGCCCGGGGAGTGGGAGGGCACGGCGCTCATCAACGCCGGCGTGTACGTGCTCGAGCCCGAGGTGCTCGAGATGATCCCGCGCGGCCGGCTGTTCTCCATCGAGCGCGGCGTGTTCCCCAAGCTCGCTGCCGCCGGCTCTCTCTACGGCCATGTGGACGAGGGGTACTGGCGCGACATCGGCACGCCCGACAGCTACCTGCGGGCGCACTTCGACATCCTCGAGCGGCAGCTCGAGACCAAAGCCGGGGAGGCGCTCGGCGAGCAGTACCTGTACATCTCGCCGTCGGCGGAGATCACCTCCGGCGCTCGCGTCGTGCCGCCGTGCTACATCGCGGACGGCGCTCGCGTGGGCGCCGGCGCTCGCGTGGGTCCCCTCGTCGTGCTCGGCGCGGGCGCAGTTGTGGGCGAGGGCGCCAAGGTGCTGGAGGCCGTAGTACAGGAGGGCGTCGTGATCGGCGCCCACGCACAGGTGGAGGGCAGCATCCTCGTGCGCGGCTCGAGCGTCGGCGCCGGGACGCAGCTGGAAGGCGCCGTGCTCGGCGACTCGTGCGTGGTCGGCGCCGGCAACCGGCTGGCCGGCGGCATCTGCCTGTATCCGGAGACCGAGCTGCCGGACAACTCCGTGCAGTTCTACGAGCAGCTCAGAAGAAGAGAGGGCGCATGACGATCCCCGACGGCATCTTCAAGGCGTACGACATCCGCGGCCTGTACCCGCAGGAACTGGACGAAGCGGCTGCCGAGCGCATCGGTTGCGCCCTGGCGCAGCAGCTGGGCGCATCGCGGCTCGGCACGGGCATGGATCCGCGGCCCTCCTCGGCCGGTCTGGTCAAGGCGTTCGCGGCCGGGGCTGCGGCGGCCGGCGCGTCCACCGTGGACTTCGGCCTCGTGCCCACCGAGATGCTGTACTTCGGCGTCGCGTCGCAGGGCCTGGACGGAGGCGTGATGGTCACCGCGTCGCACAACCCGCCTCAGTACAACGGCATGAAGCTCGTGCAGGACGGCGCGCTGCCCCTGAGCGGAGACTCCGGGATCCCGGAGCTCAAGGAGCGCGCCCAGGCGCTGACCGACATGCCGGCACTGACTCAGCACGGCATGCTCGAGACGCGCGACATCTACGCCGCCTACGTCGAACACCTGCACAAGCTGGTCGACGTCAGCACGTTCCGCCCCTACAAGGTGGTCATGGACGCGGCCAACGGCGTAGGTGGCAAGCTCGCGCCGCTCGTCTTCGAGGGCACCGCCCTCGACTGCGTGGAGATGTACTTCGAGGTGGACGGCACGTTCCCCAACCACGAGCCCAACCCGCTCCTGGAGGAGAACAGCCGCGAGATCCGCGAGCGCGTGGTGGCCGAGAAGGCCGACCTGGGCATCGCCTGGGACGGCGACGCCGACCGCTGCTTCTTCATCGACGAGGACGGCGAGTTCGTGCCCGGCGACTTCGTGACCGCGCTGCTCGCCGAGGCGCTGCTGCTCAAGAACCCGGGCGCCAAGATCCTGTACGACCTGCGCGCGAGCCGTGCCGTGCCGGACGTGATCACGGCGAACGGGGGCGTGCCCCTGCTCAACCGCGTCGGGCACGCCTTCTTCAAGCAGCGCATGCGCCGCGAGGGAGGCCTGTTCGGCGGCGAGGTCTCCGGGCACTACTACTTCGCCGACAACTACAACGCCGACTCCGGCTTCATCCCGGCCCTGCTCATACTCGACCTGCTCTCACGCAAGCAGGCGACGATGGCCGAACTGCTCGAGCCGCTGCGCACGAAGTACTTCATCAGCGGCGAGATCAACTCCGTGGTCGACGACGCTCCGGCGGCGCTGGCCCGCATCGAGGAGAAGTTCGGCGACGGCGAGCTCGGTCACCTCGACGGCATCTCCGTGGACTACCCCGACTGGCACTTCAACGTGCGGTCGTCCAACACCGAGCCGCTGGTGCGTCTCAACCTCGGCGCCGATTCACAGGCGCTCATGGAGGAGAAACGTGACCTCGTGCTCTCGGTGATCCGGGAGGGCTGACATGGGCAGCGTTGCCGGTCTGGGGCCGAAGGAGGTCGCCGGGATCGACGCCGGCGGTATGTTCGGCGAGGTCGCCGGTCTGCCGCATCAGCTGCGCCAAGGGTACGAGAGCGCCCGCGCCGCGCTCGCCGGCGCGTTCTTCGGCACGTATCCGGCCATCCCGCCGGCTCAGCCCACGAGCCTCGTCGTCTGCGGCATGGGCGGCTCCGCCATCGGCGCCGACCTCGTGCTCGCCGCGCTGTCCGACCTGCCGGTGCCGGCTGCCGTCGTCCGTGGCTACCAGCTGCCCGAGTGGGTCGGCCCGGAGACCCTCGTCGTGATCGCCAGCTACTCCGGGCAGACCGCGGAAGCTCTCGCGTGCGCCGAACAGGCGCGCACGCGTGGCTGTGCTCCCGTGTGCATCTCGTCGGGCGGTAGTCTGGGCGCGCTCGCCGAGCGCGAGGGCCTGCCGCTCGTCGTCGTACCCGGCGGCGGGCAGCCGCGCGCCGCGGTCGGTGTGCTGTCGATGTCGGTCCTCGCGACCCTCGAGGCCGCCGGCCTCTGCCACGAGCACGCCGACGACGTGGACGGCGCGGCCGCCCAGCTCGAGGCCGACATGGAGTTGCTCGGCCCGGAGAGCGAGGACGAGCAGAACCCGGCCAAGAGCCTCGCACGGCGCCTTGAGAACAAGCTGGCGGTGGTGTACGGCGCCGGTGCCACCGCGCCGGTCGCCCGGCGCTGGAAGGGCCAGATCAACGAGAACGCCAAGGCGCCGGCCTTCTTCAACGAGCTGCCGGAGCTCGACCACAACGAGCTGATGGGCTGGACGAGCCTGCCGCACGTCACGCAGACCTCCGTCGCCGTCTTCCTCCACGACCCGGAGGAGGACAGGCGCCTCACCCGCCGCGCCGAGCTCACGGCGCGGGAGTACGGGGCGCTCGGGGTCTCGACCGAGCTGGTGGCCGCGCGCGGGCCCTCGCGGCTCGCGCGGCTGTTCTCGCTGGTGCAGCTCGGGGACTACGCCTCGTGCTACCTCGCCGTGCTGTATGGCGTCGACCCCACGCCGGTCGACGCCATCCAGGCGTTCAAGGCCGGGCTCGCCGGCGACGGCGACTGACGGCGCGGTGACCGGCGCGGCCGTCGCCCTCGTCCTCGGCGCCGCAGATTCGGCCTGCCGCGCCGCCGGCGCCGCCCTGTTCCCCGGCGTCCCGTACCGGGAGCTGGGGCGGGAGGAGCTTCGCCCGCCCGCGCCCTTCACCGGCGCGCTCTTCGACCTGCTGGCCGCGCTGCCCGGCGGCTCCGTGGCCGGCCTCGTCGTCCCCGTGGTGGTCGGCGGCCGCGCTGCCCGGCGCCGCCCCGGCCGCCGCGGCTCCGACCGCGCGGCCGCAGCCGGGCGACCTGGTCCCGGTGGCCGACCACGTGAACCTCGAGGGGCGCGGACCGCTCACCGGTCCCTGGCCGGCCGGCGTGTCGCGCGACTTCCCGAACATGAGCGGCGTATATCAACCCTCCCTCGTTCGTCCGTTCGGAGGGGCTCGGGTATACTCGTCCGGCGTCGTGGCGGCGGGCGTCGCCGACGCCCGGCGCCTCACGCGCTTCGAGGCCCGGGCGGTCCGGCAAGGGGGCTGGCCCATCGTGTCCGACTCCCTCGTCCCCGTCGCCGTCGTCGCCGCGTACTACGGCGTGAAGCTGGCCGCCTGCGGAGTGGTGCAGGCGCCCCTATTCGAAAGAGAGTGAGGCTCTGCGCATGAGCAACGACTACGACATCAAGGACATCGGTCTCGCGCCCCAGGGCGTGCTCCGCATCGAGTGGGCCGACATGCACATGCCCGTGCTCAGGGCCATCCGCGAGCGCTTCGAGAAGGAGAAGCCGCTCGAGGGCATCCGCATCGGCGCCTGCCTCCACGTCACCACCGAGACGGCGGGCCTCATGCGCACCTTGGCCGCCGGCGGCGCCGACGTAGTGCTCTGCGCCAGCAACCCGCTGAGCACGCAGGACGACGTCGCCGCGGCGCTCGTCGAGGAGTACGGCATACGCGTGTACGCCATCAACGACGAGGACGACAAGACCTACTACGCGCACATCAACGCCTGCGTCGACCACCGGCCCAACATCACCATGGACGACGGCGCCGACGTCATCGGCGTGCTCCACGGTGAGCGCCCCGACATGGCGGCCGACATCATCGGCGGCACCGAGGAGACCACCACCGGCGTCATCCGCCTCAAGGCCCTCGAGGCCGAAGGCCGTCTCATGTTCCCGATCGTCGCCGTCAACGAGGCCAACACCAAGCACATGTTCGACAACCGCTACGGCACCGGCCAGAGCACGCTCGACGGCGTGATCCGCGCCACCAACATCCTCATCGCCGGCAGCACCGTCTGCGTCGCCGGCTACGGCTGGTGCGGCCGCGGCCTCGCCATGCGCATGAAGGGCCACGGCGCCGACGTCATCGTGCTCGAGGTAGACCCGCTGCGCGCCCTCGAGGCCGTCATGGACGGCTTCCGCGTCATGCCGGTCGCGGAGGCAGCCAAGATCGCCAAGCTCTTCGTCACCGCCACCGGCGACATCCACGTGCTGCGCGGCGAGCACTTCGAGGTCATGCAGGACGGCACGATCATCGCCAACACCGGCCACTTCAACGTCGAGATCGACATCCCGGCGCTCGAGAAGCTCTCGGTGAAGCAGCGCACGGTGCGCGAGTTCGTCGAGGAGTACACCATGGCGGACGGCCGCCGCATCTACCTGCTGGCCGACGGCCGGCTGGTCAACCTGGCGGCGGCCGAGGGTCATCCGGCGGCGGTCATGGACATGAGCTTCGCCAACCAGTCACTCAGCGCGGAGTTCATGGTCAAGAACCACGCCAGCCTCGAGAAGAAGGTCTACGTCGTCCCCAAGGACATCGACGACGAGATCGCGCGGCTCAAGCTCGAGTCCATGGCCGTCGACTGCGACACTCTCACCGAGGAGCAGGCCAAGTACCTCGCGTCCTGGGACCAGGGCACCTGAGGCAGGAGGACCTGGTGAATAGCGAGCGTAGCCCGGCTATCGAGGGGGGCGCCGCAGGTGCACCACTCCGCGGGGCCGCAGGCCGGGAAGAGGGCGCGCAGGTGGGCGCCGGCGGGCGCAGCGGGCCCGGCGGTTCGCGCCTGCGTGTGCGTACCGTCGAGATCCTGGAGGGCGAGGTCGTCCTCATCGACCAGCTCGCCCTGCCGCAGCAGGAGCGCTATGTCACCTGCCGCACGTGGCGGGAGGTCGCGGGCCGCATCAGCGACATGACCGTCCGCGGCGCGCCGGCCATCGGCGTCACGGCGGCCGGCGGCATCGCGCTCGCGGCCTCTGAGGCCGCCGCCGAGAGCCCGGACGACCCGGCCGCGCTGCGGGCCGCGCTCGAGCAGGCCGCGAGCGGCCTGCTGGCCACGCGGCCCACCGCCGTGAACCTGCGCTGGGCGCTGGACGAGATGCGCACGGCCTGGGAGGCCGAGCTCGTCGTGCCGCAGGCCGCTCCGGCGGCCGTCGCGGCCGCCCTGCTCGCTCGGGCGCAGGCCATCCACGACGACGACGTCGACCGCTGCCTGCGCATCGGCGAGCACGGCGCCGCGCTCTTCAAGGCGGGCGACCGCATCCTCACGCACTGCAACGCCGGCGCCCTCGCGACGGCCGGCTACGGCACCGCGCTCGGCGTCGTCCGTTCGGCCGCGGCGGCGTACCCGGACATCTCCGTGTGGGTCGACGAGACGCGCCCGTGGCTACAGGGAGCGCGCCTCACCGCCTGGGAGCTCCAGGTGGAGGGCATCCCGTACCGGCTCATCAGCGACAACATGGCCGGGTACTTCATGCGCCGCGGTGAGGTCGACGGCGTGGTGGTCGGCGCCGACCGCATCGCCGCCAACGGCGACACCGCCAACAAGATCGGCACCTACAGCGTCAGCGTGCTCGCCAAGGAGCACGCGGTGCCGTTCTACGTGGCCGCGCCGCTCTCCACCGTCGACATGACCATCCAGAGCGGCGACGCGATCCCCATCGAGGAGCGCGACCCGGCCGAGGTCACCGCGTTCCGCGGCGAGCAGGTCGCGCCCGAGGGCGCCCAGGCTCGTCACCCCGCGTTCGACGTCACGCCGGCCGCCAACATCACCGCGATCGTCACCGAGGAGGGCGTCCTCAGGGCGCCGTACGGCGCGGCGCTCGCGTCGGCATGCGACACCGGGGAGTGCCGGCCGTGAACAGCCACCGCAGACGGGCTGACGAGCGGGGCGTCGCAGGGTCACCGCTCTACGGGGTCTCCGACACCGGCGAGGTGCGCGCCTATCTCATGGCCGCGGGCCTGGGCACCCGGCTGTATCCGCTCACCGGGCTCACCTCCAAGCCGATGGTCCCGATCCTGAACCGGCCGGTCATGGAGCACCTGCTGCAGTTGCTCCGGCGGCACGGCGTCACCGAAGTGGCCGCCAACCTGCACTACCACCCGGACAAGATCAGCTCGTACTTCGGCGACGGCTCCGAGTACGGCCTGGGGCTGCGCTACAACCTCGAGGAGCAGCTCATGGGCACGGCCGGCGGGGCCGACGCCTTCCGCGCGTTCCTCAGCGGCTCCACCTTCCTCGTCATGAGCGGCGACGGTCTCACCGACATCGATCTCACCGCGTTCCTTGCGGCCCACCGGCGCGCCGGTGGCATCGCCTCCCTGGCGGTCAAGGAGGTGGACGATCCCTCGCTGTACGGCGTCGTGGTCCACGACGACGAGCTGCGCGTCACGGGGTTCCAGGAGAAGCCGCCGCGTGAGCAGGCCGAATCCAACCTGTGCAACTGCGGCATCTACGCGTTCGAGCCGGAGATCTTCGACTACATCCCGCCCGGGGAGTTCGTCGACTGGGCCAAGGACGTCTTCCCGGCGCTGCTGCGCGACGGCAAGCCGTTCCACGTGTGGCGGCTGGAGAGCTACTGGAACGACGTCGGCAACATCGAGCAGTACCGGGTCGGCAACTTCGACGCGCTGCACGGCAGGGTCAACGTGCTGGTACCGGGCCGGCAGGTCGCGCCGCACGTGTGGGTCGGCCAGGGTACCGAGATCGAGAGCGGCGTGCGCATCGAGCCGCCGGTGCTGCTGGGCGCCGGCTGCCTGGTCGAGTCCGGCGCCGAACTCATCGGGCCGCTCATCATCGGCGACGGCTGTGTGGTCGAGCGCGGCGCGGTGCTCGAGGGCGTCATCCACTGGGACGGCGCCAAGGCCGGCCGCGACTCCCACCTCGCCGGCAGCATCCTCGGCCGCAACGTGGTGGTGCACCACGAGGCGGTCGTGCGCGAGGACTCCGTGGTCGGCGACCGCTCTGAGGTCGGAGCGCACGCGCTCGTGGACGTGGGGGCGCGGCTGGAGCCACGCACCTGTCTCGAGGCGGGCGCTCAGGCGCACGGGAGCGGCGCGCCGTGACCGGCGGGCCGCGGGTGCAACCTGAGGGCGCACTCGACGGCCTGCTCGACCTGGTGTTCCCGCGGCGCTGTGTGGTGTGCCGCACTTCCGGCGCCTGGCTCTGCGCCTCCTGCGCCGAGCAGTTGCACCCGCTCCCCGACGACCGCTGCGGGCGGTGCGGCGCGCCGCTGCGGCGGGCCGGGAGGCCCGCCCGTCCGGCGCGCCCGGCGGGTCAGCCCCGGCGCATGCCCGCCTGTCGCGAGTGCGCCGGCCGTGAGCTCGCCTTCTCAAGCGCCTCGGCCGCGTTCTGCTACGACGGGCCGGCCCGCGCGCTCGTCACCGCCTGCAAGTTCCGTGCCCTGCGTTCGCTCGCCGTCGAGCTCGCCGTGCGCGCCGCACCGGCGTTCGCCGAGGCCGTGAAGGGCGCGGACCAGGGGGAGGCGCCGGGAGGTGCGCTGGGGCTCGTCGTCACCTCGGTTCCGGCCCACCGCGCCCACCGCCTCGACCGCGGGTTCGACCTCGCCGAGTCCCTCGCCCGGCGGCTTGCGCGCGACTCCGGGCTCACCTATGCTCCGCTGCTCCGACGCACGCGGCACGGAGCCCGCCAGAGCGGGCTCTCGAAGGCCGCGCGCGCCGCCAACGTCCATCATGCGTTCGCGTTGCGGGAGCCCGGTTTCGGGGTAGGTACTAGACCTAGGCGAGTGATCATTGTTGACGACGTCTACACCACAGGTGAAACGTTGAACCAGTGTGCGGAAGCGCTCGCTCATGCCAGCCTCCACCCCCACGCCTTCACCTTCGCACGGACGGTCCGTGCGACGCCTGCCCAAGCATCGCGTGACCAAGCCAGTAAGGAGCGATGTCGATGAAAACTCAGATCAAGGGCCGCAACGTCACCGTCACGCCCGCTCTGCAGGACTACTCGAACGAGAAGATCGAGCACGTCCACAAGCTCCTGCAGCAGCGCAAGATCGACGAGGTCACGAGGGTAGAGCTCGAGCTCATGGTAGAGAAGAACCCGAGCATCCCCGAACCGTGCATCGCCGAGGCTACGGTGTTCACGCGCGGACCGGTGATCAGAGCACGCGAGTCCTCCACCGACATGTATGCCGCCATCGACCTGGTGACCGACAAGCTGGTGCGCCGCGTCAAGAAGTACCACGACAAGATCCACGGCAAGACGAAGCACGGCCACGAGAAGATCGTCGCGCCTGTCGAGGCGACGTACGATCTCGCTCCGGTCGCCGCTGCCACCGTGCTGGCCGACGAGATCGCCGGAGAGTCCGAGCACGCGAGCGACAACGGCCGCATCGTCAAGACCAAGCAGTTCGCGCTCAAGCCGATGTCGGTGCAAGAGGCGACGCTCCAGTTGGAGCTGGTGGGGCACGACTTCTTCGTGTTCACCAACGCCGAGTCCAACCGCACCAACGTGGTGTACCGCCGCAACGACGGGCACTACGGGCTGATCGAGCCGGCGGAGAACTGAGAAGCTGAGAAGCGAGCGAGGTTCAGGGCAGGCGGCGCGCCCGGCGGCCCTCTAGGGTGCCGGGCGCCCGCCGTGCGACGAAGCTCGCAGGCTGTGCGACAATGGGTCGAGATTCCAGCCACGCGACCCCGGGAGTCGATTCCCTGTGATCAAGATCGTCGACAAGCTGCTGCACGCCGGTGAAGGCCGGCGACTCAAGATACTCGAGGAGCAGACCGCCAGGATCGGCGAGCTCGAGCCGGGCGTCGCCGCCCTCAGCGACGAGCAACTCCGCGACAAGACCGCCGAGTTCCGCCTGCGCTACGCGAACGGCGAGACCCTGGACGACCTCCTGTTCGAGGCGTTCGCCGTCGCCCGCGAGGGCGCCAAGCGCGCGCTGGGCATGCGCCCGTTCGACGTCCAGGTGCTGGGCGGCATCGTGCTCCACGAGGGCGACATCGCCGAGATGAAGACCGGCGAGGGCAAGACCCTCGTCGCCACGATGCCGATGTACCTCCACGGCATCTCCGGCAGGGGCGCGCACCTCATCACCGTCAACGACTACCTCGCCAAGCGCGACGCCGACTGGATGGGCCAGGTCTACCGCTTCCTCGGCCTCGAGGTCGGCTGCATCCAGGCCAACATGACGCCCGAGGAGCGCCGCGCTCAGTACAACGCCGACGTCACCTACGGCACCAACTCCGAGTTCGGCTTCGACTACCTGCGCGACAACATGACCATGCGCCGCGAGCACATGGTGCAGCGGGGTCATGCCTACTGCATCGTGGACGAGGTCGACTCCATCCTCATCGACGAAGCGCGCACGCCGCTCATCATCAGCGGCGCGCCCGAGACCGCGGCCGACACCTACCGCCAGTTCGCGCGCGTCGTGCCGCGCCTCATCCCCGGCGAGGACTACGAGGTCGACGAGAAGGCGCGCACGGTCGCCGTCACCGAGAGCGGCGTCGAGAAGGTCGAGCGCGCTCTGGACATCGACAACCTCTACAAGGACTCCAACGGCGCCCTGGTCAACCACTTCATCCAGTCGCTGCGCGCCCAGGCGCTCTACCAGAAGGACGTGGAGTACGTCGTCCAGAACGGCGAGGTGCTCATCGTCGACGAGTTCACCGGCCGCATCCTCGAGGGCCGGCGGTACTCGGAGGGTCTGCACCAGGCCATCGAAGCCAAAGAGAAGGTGGCGATCCGCGAGGAGAACCAGACGCTCGCGACCATCACCCTGCAGAACTACTTCCGCATGTACGACGTCCTGGCCGGCATGACCGGTACGGCCAAGACCGAGGAAGACGAGTTCCGCCAGATCTACCAGCTCGAGGTCGTGCAGATCCCCACCAACACGCCGATGATCCGCAAGGACGAGAACGACTTCATCTTCACGACCTCCAAGGAGAAGCACGCGGCGGTCGTGCAGGACGTCGTGGAGCGGTACGAGAAGGGTCAGCCGGTGCTGGTCGGCACCGTGTCCGTCGAGGTCAGCGAGATGCTGTCGCGCCTGCTCGAGCGCCACGGCGTGCAGCACAACGTGCTCAACGCCAAGCAGCACGAGCGCGAGGCGCACATCATCGAGAACGCCGGCCAGCCGGGCGCGATCACCATCGCGACCAACATGGCCGGCCGCGGCGTGGACATCAAGCTCGGCGACGGCGTGCGCGAGCTCGGTGGTCTGTACGTGCTCGGCACCGAGCGCCACGAGAGCCGCCGCATCGACAATCAGCTTCGCGGCCGCTCCGGCCGCCAGGGCGACCCCGGCGAGAGCCGGTTCTACCTGTCGGCCGAGGACGAGCTCATCCGCCTGTTCTCCGGCGACCGCATGTACAAGGTCCTCGCCCGCCTGGGTCCCAAGGAGGGCGAGCCGCTCGAGGCCAAGATGCTCAGCAACGTGGTCGAGAAGGCGCAGGTCAAGGTCGAAGAGCTCAACTTCATGCGCCGCAAGAACGTGCTCAAGTACGACGAGGTCATGAACGAGCAGCGCCGCGTCATCTACGACCAGCGGCAGCGCATCCTCATGGGCGAGGACTTCGGCGAGCAGGTGCGCGAGATGGTGGCCGAGCTGGCCGAGGCCGCGGTGCGCGGCGCCCTCGAGGGCGTGCAGTTCTCCGAGGACTGGGACCTCGACTCGCTGTTCATCGGCCTGCGGCAGATCTACAACCCCGAGCTCAAGAAGCAGGACATCGACGTGGAGTCGGCCACGGTGGACGAGGTCGTCGACCTGGCCGTGGACGACGCGCTCGAGCAGTACGACGAGCGCGAGCGGCTCATCGGTGAGGAGCAGATGCGCAACGTGGAGCGCGCGGTGATGCTCCAGGTCATCGACGGTCGCTGGAAGGAGCACCTCCTCGACATGGACTACCTGCAGGAGGGCATCCACCTGCGGGCGCTCGGGCAGCGGGACCCGCTGGTCGAGTACAAGGGCGAGGGCTTCGACCTGTTCAACGACATGCTCGAGGGCATCAAGACGAGCACGGTCACCACGCTCATGAAGAACTCCCCCGAGGACCTCGCGATGTTCACCGCCATCACGATGGACGAGCCTGTGATGGCGCTCAACTACACGAGCGGCGACGACCTCGCCAACCAGACGTCGTTCACCGGCGCGGCCATGGCCGGCGGCGAGTATCCCCAGGATGGGCTCGCCGATGCGCCGCCGCCCAACGTGGCGGCCGGCGGCGGCGGCCGCGGCGCGACGACGACCAGCACGCCGGTACAGGTGCAGCAGCGGGTCGTGTTCGACAAGGTCGGGCGCAACGACCCGTGTCCGTGCGGGAGCGGGAAGAAGTACAAGAAGTGTCACGGGGCCTGAACTGCGGCGCAGTTCCTGAGCCCCCTGCAACGCGGTAGGCTTCGCCGGTTCTGTCCGCCCGCTCAGCGGCGGATGACGCCCTCCCGCAGCAGTCCCGCGCACGCCTCTGCCGGCAGGGGCTTGGCATAGAGGAAGCCCTGGATGACGTCGCACCCCTCGTCGCGGAGCGCGCCGCGCTCGCCGAGCGTCTCCACGCCCTCGCCGACCACCGTGAGTCCCAGGCGGTGACCGAGGGCGATCACGGAAGCGGCCACCGCGGCGTGCTCCGGCACGGTGAGCAGGTCGCGCACGAACGAGCGGTCGATCTTGACCGTCGAGATCGGCAGCCGCACGAGGTGGCTGAGCGACGAGTAGCCAGTGCCGAAGTCGTCGAGCGCCACGCGCACGCCCATGGCGCGCAGCGCGCCGAGGATCTGCGCGGTGTGCCGCGCGTCGCGCATCGCCGCCGTCTCGGTGATCTCCAGCTCAAGTGAGTGCGCGTCGAAGCCGGTGGTGCGCAGCGTGCGGCGCACGGTATCGACCAGCGTCTCGTCGTGGAGTTGGCGCGCGCCGATGTTCACGGACATGCGCAGCGGCTTGCCGGTCTGGCGCTGCCACGCGCGTCCCTGCCGGCACGCCTCCTCGAGGACCCAGGCGCCGATCTGGCCGAGCACGCCCGTGTCCTCGGCGACGGGGATGAACTCCATGGGCTGCATCACGCCACGCTCCGGGTGACGCCAGCGTACCAGCGCCTCGACTGCGACGATCTCCTCCGTCGCGGCGGCGACCAGCGGCTGGTACTCGAGGAAGAACTGGTCGCCCTCCAGGGCCCGGTGCAATTCCGCCTCGAGTGTGAGCCGATCTGCCTGCTCCTCGTTCAGCCCCGGGTGGAAGAACTGCCAGCGGTCGCCTCCGCCGTCCGACGCCTGGCGCATCGCCGCGTCGGCGTTGCGCAGCAGTTCGGTGGTGGCCGCCCCGTCCGTGGGGTAGAGGGACACTCCCAGGCTCAGCGTGAGGAAGAGCTCACGCCCGTCGACGTCGAGGGGCGCCGCGACGGCGGTGAGCAGGCCGCTCACCGCGGCGGTGGCCTCGACCGGGCCCGCGGCGCCCGGCAGCAGGGCGGCGAACGATCCCCCGCCGAGATACGCCACGGTGTCCTCGGCGCGGCCGGCGCTCTGCAGTCGTGCTCCGAGTCCCGCCAGCAGACGGTCGACGTCCGTGTGGTCGAGCGACGACTCCACGGCGTCGAACCGGTCGATCCGGAACGCGGCGAGGGCGAACGAAAGACGCTTGCGCTGCGCGTGCTTGAGCGCCTGGGTCACGCGCTCCTCGAGCAGCGAACGGTTGGCGAGCCCGGTCACCGTGTCGTGGAGCATGAGGTGTCGGACTCTCTCCTCGCTGTCCTTCTCCTGCGTGCGGTCCACGATGACGCCGGTGGCGCCGACGATCTCGCCGTCAGCATCGAAGCGCGGCGCCACCTTGAGCGTGATCCAGAGCCGCCGGCCCGTGTTGGCTTCGTACGCGCCCTCGTACACGCCCTCCTCGCCTGCGACCGCCGCCCGCAGGGGCTCGAGAAACTCGCGGTTCGGGCTCATGCTCGGGATGGAGGCGCCGCGGTAGCTCTCGGCGGCGGCGCCGAAGATCTCCTCGAACGCCGCGTTGCAGTCTACGAACACGAGGTCGCGGTCGTAGACGAACACGCCCACGGGCGAGCCGTCGTACAGAGAGCGGTAGCGTTGCTCCGACTCGCGCAGCGCCCGCTCGACGATGTGCCGCTCGGTGACGTCGAGCAGGATGCCCTCCTGGGCGACCGGCGTGCCGTCCTCGTCCTTGAGGAGGGTGAAGCTGTCCAGCAGCCACCGCTCGCTCCCGTCCTTGGCGAGGATGCGGTACTCCGTGGTGCCGCGGCCGGCTGCCTGTGCGGCGATCGACTGCTCCTCGAGCAGGTAGATGTCGTCCGGGTGCATGATGCGGTCCCAGCGGAAGTCCGGGTCCGTGAGTTCCTCGACGGAGTAGCCGGTGACACTCACGTCGCCGCCGGCGATGAGCTCGTCGCTCCACGGCGCCGCGGCCTGGGAGCGGTACACCATGCCGGGGATGTTGTCGATGGTCGTGCGCAGACGGCGCTCGCTCGCGGCTCGCGCTTCGAGCGCCTCGTGGAGGTCGGTGACATCGAACAGGATGCCGATCAACTCGACCGGCTCACCCGCGTCGTCACGCAGGAACATGGCCCGGTCCAGGACCCATCGCGAACCGCCCTGGAGCGTGACGATCCGGTACTCGGACTGCGTCGTGGCCGAGCCGGCCGCGAGGTCACGGTCCGTGTCGCTGGTGAGCATGTCGACGTCATCAGGGTGCACCACGTCCGCCCACTGCAACGCGCCGCCGGCGACGCTGCCGGGGTCGCGGCCGACCAGCGTGCGGAAGCCTTCACTGACGAACGTCGTGCGCCACGGCGCCTTGAGCTCACTCCGGTAGACGGCGCCGGGGAGGCTGGTGACCACTGCGGACAGCATCTGCTCGCGCTCACGGAGCGCGTCTTCGGCGGCGCGCAGGTCCGTGATGTCGCTGATGAAGCCCTCGAGGTAGAGAAGCTCGCCGTCGTCCCCGAACACTCCTACGCCGCGCTCCCACACCCAGCGCGTCGAGCCGTCCTTGGTGCGGATCCGGTACGTCTTGGTCCAGGCGTCGTGCGTTGTGAGCGCGGACTGGATGGAGTCCCACGCCCCCTCGGCGTCTTCCGGAACGATGATCTCCCCCCAGGTGGGCGACGACGGGCCGAGGAGTTCCCCGGGCTGGTACCCGGTCACGGCCGTGCAGCCGTCGCTCAGGAGGTACATGGTCCAGTCGGGGTCGTTGGCGCAGCGGTAGACGATCCCCGGCACGTTGGCGAGCAGCGTCTGGAGTGAGCGGTCGCTCTCCGCCAGGTCACGCGCGGCCTTGCGCTGCTCGGTGACGTCTATGAGCACAGCGAGCGAGCGGGTGATGTTGCCGGCAGTGTCGCGCTCGGACGTTGCGGAGAGCAGCACGTCGACGACCGAGCCGTCCTTGGCGACCATCTGGTACGGGACGTCCTCGCAGGCGCCGCTGGCGAAGAACGCCGGAAGCACCACCTCGCGGGCGTACAGCTGCGACTCCTCCGTGAGGAAGGAGGTCGACGAGCGCCCGAGGACCTCCTGAGCGGAGTAGCCGAGGCGCTGGAGCCAGCGGTCGCTGACGCTGAGCAGTCGCCCCTCCGCGTCTATGGAGTGCAGCATGACGGGGGTACCGATGCCGGGGAGTTGCGGTACCTGGGCGCGGGAGGCAGCCATCTCTCTTCGGGGACGCTGCGCGCCTCCGTCGCTGCCAGGCTGTGTCGCGTTGTCGTTCGAGTTCTGCGCCATCCGTCTCCCGCCGGCCCCGCTGTCGCACCCACTATGCCCCGAAGCCGGAGCCCGAGTCGAACTGTGACGATTTGTTCCGGATGCCCCCATGCGGCGACAGCGCGGCTGAAGCGATCCGGGGATTCGGGTACACTACCTCGGTCATGAGCACCAACGCCTCAGAAGCACTCGTTCATCTGGATGAGCTCCGCGAGCGACTGAAGGAAGCCTCCGGGCGCCTCGGTTGGCTGCGGAGCTATCTTTGACCCCCCCAGGCTGACAGAGCAGATCGAGGCGTTGGAGGAGCGCATGCGCGCCTCCGACTTCTGGGACGACCAGGAGCAGGCCACCAGAGTCTCCGCCGAGTACAGCCGCGCCAAGCGCCGGCTCGAGGACTTCGCCGCGCTCGAGGCCCGCTACGCCGACCTCGAGACCACTGAGGAGCTCGTGCGTGAGGAGCTGAGCAGCGGCGCCGTGGACGAGGAGCTCCTGCAGGAGCTCGTGAGCGGCGCCGAGGCCCTCGAGACCGACCTCCAGCACGGCGAAGAGCAGCGCTTCTTCAGCGGCAAGTACGACGAGGGCGGGGCCATCCTCACCATCCATCCGGGGGCCGGCGGCACCGAGTCGCAGGACTGGGCCGAGATGTTGCTGCGCATGTACCTGCGCTGGTTCGAGCGCCGCGGCTTCAAAGTCGAGGTCAACGACCTGCAGGACGGGGACGAGGCGGGGCTCAAGAGCGCCACGCTCACCGTCGAGGGCGAGAACGTGTACGGGCTCATCCAGGCCGAGCGCGGAGTCCATCGGCTCGTGCGCATGAGCCCGTTCGACTCGGCCAACCGGCGTCACACCAGCTTCGTCTCGGTCGACGCGTCTCCGCTGGTCAGCGACGACGTCGACGTCGAGATCAACGACGACGACCTGCGCATCGACACGTACCGCTCGAGCGGCGCCGGCGGCCAGCACGTCAACAAGACCAGCTCGGCCATCCGCATCACGCACCTGCCCACCAACATCGTGGTCCAGTGCCAGAACGAGCGCTCCCAGCTGCAGAACAAGACCGTGGCCATGCACATGCTCAAGTCCAAGCTCGTCGAGCTCGAGGAGCGCAAGAGGGCCGAGGAGCTCGCGCGCGAGCGCGGCGAAGTACTCAACGTGGACTTCGGCAGCCAGATCCGCAGCTACGTGCTGCACCCGTACCAGATGGTCAAGGACACGCGCACGGGCTACGAGGTCGGCAACGCGCAGAGCGTGCTCGACGGCGACCTCGACGGGTTCGTGCACGCGTACCTGGTCTGGCGCGCGGGCGGCAGCGAGTCGCGCAAGTAGGCGCGGCGCGACGTCGTGGACGCCGCGTCACCCATCCCGGCCGCCCTCCGCGGGCGCACCGTCACCCTGCGCCCCGTCACCGAGGATGACCTGCCGGCGCTCCTCGCCATCCTGGAGGAGCCCGAGGTCGCCCGCTGGTGGCGCAGGGACGAGTGGGAGCGCGTGGACGAGGACGACGCGGTCACGTTCGCCGTCGTCGCGGACGGCGCCGTCGCCGGCTGCATCCAGTTCTCGGAGGAGACCGACCCGGACTACTTCTCGGCGGCCGTCGACATCTTCGTCGCCACGGCCGCCCAGGGCCGCGGGGTCGGGCCGGACGCCATGCGCGCGCTGATCGCCTGGCTCATCGACGCGCGCGGCCACCACCGCCTGACGGTGGACCCGGCGGCGGACAACGCGCGCGCCATCCACGTCTACGAGAAGCTCGGGTTCCGGCGTGTCGGCGTGCTGCGGCGGTACGAGCGGGTGGAGGACGGTGTGTGGCGCGACGGGCTGCTCATGGAGCTCGTCGCCGACGACTTCGTGCGCTGACGGCCTACTGCACCGGTGACGGGCTCGCCTGCTGCGCCGCCGGGCTCGCCTCGTCGGCCGCCGGCGGCGCCGTCTCCCGAGCCGTCGGGCTGCCCTGCTCAAGGGCCGTGCTCCCCGCCTGCGCGGCGGGCATCTCGTACTCCGTGAGGAACGTCGCCAGGGCCGCGAACTCCTCGTCCAGCTGGTGCTCCAGGCGGCCCGGGTACCGCTGCTCGATGTAGCTCAGCGTGTCCTTCTTGCTGTGCCAGATCTCGCGGTCCTTGGCGGTGTTGAGGTAGCCGTCCTTCTCGCCGAGCAGCCAGTTGGTGGCCTCGAAGTAAAGGTAGGGGATGCCGGCCTGCTTGAACGCGACGTGGTCGCTCCAGTCGCCCGTGGTGCCGTAAGGGTAGTCGTTGTTGAGGCCCGGGCTGGTGAGGAAGTAGGTGTCCTGGGCGCGCGCCACGCTGCGCAACGCGAGCTGCGGCCAGGCGGCGTCCTTGCTGCTGTAGCAGTAGACCCGGTCGCCGGTGGCCACAGAATCGAAGTTCAGCATGAGCACGGTGTCGGCGCGAGCCTGCTCGCTCATCTCGGCGACGTAGTGCTCCGAGCCCCTGAGGCCGGCCTCTTCGGCGCCGAACGCCACGAACACGAGCGTGTAGGGGGTCTTCTCGTCGCGGAGCGCGTCGGCCAGCTGCATCATGAGCGCCACCCCGCTGGCGTTGTCGAACGCGCCGCGACCGAGCCTGATCGAGTCGTAGTGGGCGCCGATCACGATCTGCTTGCCGCTGGCGCCGGGCTTGACCGCCACGATGTTGCGGGAGTGGTGGTTCTCGCCGCCGAACTTGAAGGTGAACTCCTGCACGTCCGGCGTGTAGCCGAGATCGCTGAACCACTGCAGGATGCGGTCGCCGGCGCGCGTCTCGCTGGAGAGGCCGGCGACGCGCGGGCCGATCTCGTCGCTGAGCTCGGCCATGTACTCGTAGGCGGAGGTGCCGGCGGTGGGGCCGGCGACGGGAGTCTCCTCCTGCGCCGCGTCCGACGTGTGCGTGCTGATGGCGCCGAGGCCGAGCGCCAGCAGGGCGGCAAGGACGGCGACGGCGATGACGGCGAGGGTAGTGCGGCGCATGCTGGTCTCCCGGGGGCGTGGCAGGGCTGTGGCACTGCTTCTACACGGCGCGGCCGCGGCGGTCAATGCCGACCTTCGCGGCTGCGATAGCATGAGGGCCATGGACCCGTCCGCGCCCTGTCCCCGCATCGAGCTGCACGTGCACCTGGAGGCCACCATCCGGCCCGAGCGGCTGCTCGAGCTCGGGCGCCGCAACGACGTCAAGCTGCCGGCGCGCACCGTGCGCGGGCTCGAGAAGTTCTGCCGCTTCAGCGGGTTCGACCGCTTCATCGAGGTGTGGGTCAGGACCACGAGTGTGCTGCGCCACCATCAGGACTTCCGCCAGGTCGTGGTGGATTACGCCGGCGAGCTGGCGGCTCAAGGCTGCCTGTACGCCGAGCCGCTGTTCTCACCGTCCGAGCCCGTGCTGCGGGGCGTGCCGTGGCAGGAGGTGTTCGAGGGGTACTGCGACGGCGCTGACGAGGCGCGCGCGCTGCACGGCGTGGAGCTCCGATTCACGCCGGACATCACGCGCAACTTCCCGCCGGAGACCGGCGAACAGCTCGCCGCGTGGGCGGTGCGGTTTCGCGACCGCGGTGTGGCCGGCATCAGCCTGGGCGGGAGCGAACACCGCTTTCCGCCCGCCCCGTTCGCGAGGGCGTTCGCCGTCGCGCGGGAGGGCGGACTCAAGGCGGCGCCGCATGCCGGCGAGACCGCCGGACCTGCTTCGGTGCGCTCGGCGCTGGACTGACCTGCACGCCGATCGCCTGCGACACGGCGTGCGTGCGGCGGAGGATCCCGCGCTCTTGGCGGAGCTTGCCCAGCGCGGCATCGTGTGTGACGTCACGCCGGTGAGCAACCTCCGCACCGGCGTGGTCCGCGCACTCGACGAACACCCGCTGCCGGTCATGCTGGCGGCCGGCGTGAAGTGCTCCATCGGCAGCGACGATCCGGTGCTGATGCAGACGTCGCTCACCGAGGATTCGGCCGTCGCCGTCCGGCTGGGGCACACGCCGCGCGCCATGTACGAGCACGCGGTGGCGGGCGCGTTCTGCGACGACCCCACGCGCGCCCGCCTCAAGGCGGCAGGCGATGCCTATGATTGGTCGGGAGTCACCGCCTGACGGCCTCGTCACGTGGCACGACGCTGCCCGGCAGGCCGTCGGCCGATCATTCTCCGACTCCATCGCGGCGCGCGGGGGCACAGTGTGGATAGCGTCCCGAAAGGACACGCAGTGAGCACACGCCGTCTCAACTGGATCGTCGCCCTGCTCTCGCTGGCCTACGCCGTGGCCGCGCTGCTCTTGCCTCTCGAGGCGGTGGAGATCCTCGGCGCCCCGCTGGTGGTGGTCGGCGCCTACTTCCTCGGCCTGCGCGGCGGGTTCGTGGTCGCGCTCTGGGCCAGCTTCGTCGCCACCGTGGCGTTCCTCGTCGTCCGCGACGGCGACCTCGACGACTACGTCGTCACGGTGGCCGGCTACCTCGTGATCGGCGTGCTCGTCGGGGTCGCCGTCGACCGGTTCGCCGGCCAGCGGCGCGAACTGGAGGAGGCGGTCGAGGCCGCCGGCCTGGCGCGCAAACAACTCGTCATGAGCGAGGGGCGCTACCGCCTCCTGTTCGAGCACAGCGCCGACCCCGTGTATCTGCACGGACTGGACGCGGCCGGCGAGCCCACGCGGTTCATCGCCGTCAACGACGCCACCTGCGACCTCCTCGGCTACACACGGGAGGAACTGCTCGGCCTCACGCCACGGGCAATCGACGCGGCGCCGGCGCCGGGACAGCTCCGGCGCAAGATGGCCGAGCTGCTCAAGGAGGGCACGGTGCGCTACGAGAGCGTGCGTCGCGCGCGCCGGGGGGAGCTCATCCCCGTGGAGATCAGCTCCAGCCTCACCGAGGTGGGCGGCGAGCTCGTGGTGCTGAGCATCTCGCGCGACATCCGCGAGCGGCAGCGCGAGGTGCGCCGCCTGGAGGAGCTCACGCTGCGCGACGCCCTCACGGGGCTCTTCAACCGGCGAGGGCTCGACGTGATGCTGCCCGAGCAGGCCAAGCGCTCGAAGCGCTCGGGCAGGCCGGTCATCGTCGTGTACGGCGACATCGACCGGTTCAAGACGCTCAACGACACGTACGGGCACGAGCGCGGCGACGACGTGCTGATCGCCGTGGCGTCCGCCCTGCGCGCCGCGTTCCGCGAGACCGACCTCATCGCGCGGCTCGGCGGGGACGAGTTCTGCGTCATCGCCGAGGCCGACGACATCGCTCCCGACAAGCTGGGCGAGCGTCTGGACGAGGCCGTCACGGCAGCCGGGGAGGAGGCCGGCCTGCGGCTCGGCCTCAGCCACGGTCAGGTGGTGACCGACTGGCGCGGCCTCGAGGACCCGCGCGCGTTGCTGGCCGAGGCGGACGCGCGCATGTACGAGGCCAAGCACCGGGGCAAGGACGCCTGACGGCGCCGCGTCCCCGGTCGCAGGTGCGCCGCGCGTGAGCTCAGCCGCTTGAGGGTACAATCGAGACCTGATAAGGTCTGATTCATCGACGGGAGCCGGTTTTTCGCTCTGGCGCCGCGCGCCGAGCCTTCCTCCCGAAGCAGACCACACAGACATTGTGATTACCGGGCAGTGTTCTGAAGGAAAGGAACACCAGTCCGTACTGAGTCTGGCCGCCCCTCGGGTGGCCCACCGCACGACGAACTCCCGCGCACCCCGCTGATCCCGAGCGAGCACTCGCCTGCTCCGGAGAGTGGGACGCCCGCGCGTACGGAGCCGTCAAGGAAGAGAGAAAACGTGACACCATCCACCACCGATCAGACCACCCCTCCCGCCACCACGGCCGCAGCCGCGTATGCCGCGCCGAGCGAGGGCGGGCAGAAGCCACGCCGCAAGCGCGGCGGCAGGCGCCGCAGCGGGGCTGGCGAAGGCGCCGCGCCCTCAGGCCGGCGTCCAGGCGCAGGAGGCTACGGCGCCGGTCGCGCCGGCCAAGGCCGCCGAGCGCTCCGACGACAAGCCCCGCGCGTGACGATCGCCCCAGGCGTGACGACCACGGCAAGCGCGGCGGCAGCGGCCGTGGCGAGCGTGACCGCGGCCACGGCCGCGACCGTGAGCGCGGCGGGCAGGGCGTCGACGAGAGCTACAAGGAGCGCAAGCACGTCGAGCAGCACGACGGCCCGCCCCCCGAGGTCGAGATCCCGGCGTTCGCCGCCCTCGGACTCGAGGGCAGGATCCTCGCCGGCGTGGCCGCGATGGGCTACGAGGAGCCGACGCCGATCCAGGAGCACGCCATCCCGCGCGTGCTCGCCGGCCGCGACGTCGTGGGCTGCGCCCAGACGGGCACCGGCAAGACCGCCGCGTTCGTGCTGCCGATCCTCCAGAACATGAAGCGCGCCGATGATCGTCGACGGCAAGAAGGCGCATCCGACCGCGCTCGTCGTGACTCCCACCCGCGAGCTCTGCGGCCAGATCGAGGAGGTCGGCGAGACGCTGGCCACCTACAGCGGCCGCCGCGTCGTCGCCGTCTTCGGCGGCGTGCCCTACGACCCGCAGGCCAAGCGCATCCGCAAGGGTGTCGACCTGCTCGTGGCCACTCCGGGCCGCCTGCTCGACATGCTGCGCCAGGGCGACGTCCTGCTCGACAAGGTCGACACGCTCGTCCTCGACGAGGCCGACCGTATGCTCGACATGGGCTTCTGGCCCGACGTCAAGCGCATCATCGACGCCATCCCCTCCAAGCGGCAGAACCTGTTCTTCTCCGCCACCATGAGCAAGACGGTGCTCAACATCATCGCCGACACGCTCCACGACCCCATCTTCATCGAGCTCGGCGGCAGCGCCATGCCGGTCGAGAACGTCGAGCAGAAGGTACTCCCGGTCAACCAGGATCAGAAGGTCGACCTGCTGGTCGAGTACTTCCGCCATCACGATCCCGAGCGCACGCTGGTGTTCACGCGCACGCGGCGCCGCGCCGAGCGGCTCGCGCGCACGCTCAACAAGGCCGGCATCACCTGCGAGGCGATCCACGGCGACCGCACGCAGGGCCAGCGCCAGCAGGCGCTCGAGGGCTTCAAGGACGGGCGCATCGCCGTGCTCGTGGCCACCAACGTGGTGGCCCGCGGCATCGACGTGGACAACATCTCGCACGTCATCAACTTCGACATCCCGACCAACCCCGAGGATTACGTGCACCGCATCGGGCGCACCGCCCGGGCGGGCGCCAGCGGCATCGCCGTGAGCCTCCTCACGTCCGAGGACGTCCACGACCTGGTCGCCATCGAGCGGCTCATCGGAGCTACGCTCGAGCGGCACGACCTGCCGGACTTCGACTACGAGAAGCGCAACATCCTCGAGAGCAGCCAGGTCACGCCGCGTGCCGGCAAGCTCGTCTGGAACGGCGGCGCGCACCGCGCCTGGAACAAGACGGGCGTCAAGCGCCGCGTGCCGGGTAAGCGCTCGCGCTGATTGCTGACCGGCGCCTCAGGGGCGCCGGCGGGAGCTGAAGAGACGGCTGAGGCCGGGCGAGCCCCTCGCGGGGCCTACCCGGCCTCAGCCGTCTGCGCAACTGCACAGCTCCATTCCTTGATACGCCCTAGCCGACCGACTCAGCGTCCGCGATCCCGCCGCCGGCCGTGCCGGAGCGGCTCTCTCTCACTGGTCGAGCCGCACCCGCGGGTCCACCCACGCGTAGCCGAGGTCGACGAAGAGGTTGGCGAAGACGAAGAAGAAAGTCACGTACAACACACCGCCTGCGAGCACGGAGACGTCTCGACGAAGCGCGGCGTTGAGGGCCATCAATCCGACGCCAGGACGGCCGAACACCGTCTCGGTGATGACGGCGCCGCCGATGAGCGTCCCGAGGTCGATGCCGGCGATGGTCATCACCGGGATCACAGCATTCTTGAAGCCGTGGCCCCAGATTACCTTACGCTCGCTGAGGCCTTTGGCGCGGGCCGTGCGGATGAAGTCCGAGCGCGAGACCTCGAGCATGGAGGCGCGCTGCATGTACGAGATGTAGGCCACCGAGATGAGGCCGACGGTCAGGGCTGGGAGGACGAGGGTCTTGAGGCTCTCCCAGCTGGATGGGATGATGCCCAGCACAGTGGGCCCGACACCGCCGATCGGCAGCCAGTCGAGCTTGAGGCCGAAGATGTACATGGCGAAGTAGCCAAGCACGAACACCGGGATGCCCCACAGGATGAGCGCGCTAGTCGTGAGCGCACTGTCCCAGAACGAGTACTGGCGGAGGGCTGAGTAGACGCCGAGCGGGATGCCGAGGAGTTCGATGAGCATAGCGGCGACGGCGAGTTGGATGGTGGCCGGGGCCGCCTCCCGGATCATCGTAGAGACGTCACGACCGGTGTACAAGGACTGACCCATGTCGCCCCGCACCAACGCCTCGACGTACCTCTCGTACTGGACGTAGAAGGGTCGATCGAGGCCGCGCTGATCGCGGATGAACTCGATGCGTGACCGCGGAGCATTCTTGCCGGCCAGGAAGACTGCGGGATCGCCGGGCACGAGCTTGAGGATGCCGAAGGTCATCAATGTCACGCCGAACAGCACGATGACGAGTTGAAACAGCCGTCTGATCGTGTATGCGATCACGCCGTCAGTATGACGCGGCGGCCTGAACGGGACCAGCCCGACAGGCGATGCTCCGGCTGACACCGCGCCGCGACCTTGCTATACTCCCGTCCCGCGAGGGCGACTAGCTCAGTTGGGAGAGCGCCTGCTCGACAAGCAGGAGGTCGTTGGTTCAATTCCAACGTCGCCCACCATCTTCTCTTCTCCGCCTCAGGGCGGCTCCGCGCGGGAGGTCCGCGCCGCGATGAGGCTCGCGTTACGCGCACGGCGCTGATGGCTTCTGCCCCCGGGGCGGAGGCCTCTTTTCGTTCCGGGACCAGGACGACGACGGAACGGAGGGTGCGAGTGGCGACACGACTGCTCCTGCTGGTGATCGCCGGCTCGGCGGGGACGCTCTGCAGGTACGGCCTGGCCGGTCTGGTGCAGAACGGCCTCGGCGCCCGTTTCCCCTGGGGTACGCTGGCGGTGAACCTGACCGGGTGTCTCGTCGCCGGGCTCGTCTTCGGGCTGTTCGAGAGCCGCTGGGGGCTGAGCGGGGAGGCGCGGACCATCGTCTTCATCGGGTTCCTGGGGGCGTTCACCACGTTCTCCGGGTTCATGCTCGAGACGACGGAGCTGGCGCGCGACGCGCAGTGGCTCGCGGCGGCCGGCAACCTGGTGCTGCAGAACGGGCTCGGAGCCGTGGCGCTGTACGGCGGCCTCGTGGCCTCGCGACTGGTGTAGGGAGGGGGGGCGATGCATCTGCCCGAAGAGGCCGAGCTGCTGCGCGTGTTCATCGGCGACGGCGACCGGTACCACCACAAGCCTCTGTACGAGGCGATCGTGGAGGCGGCGCGGGCGCAGCACCTCGCCGGCGCCACCGTCCTGCGCGGCTACCTCGGCTACGGCGCGCACAGCCGCATCCACTCGGCCAAGATCCTGCGCCTCTCGGAGGACCTGCCCGTGGTGGTCGAGATCGTGGACGAGCCGCAGAAGATCGAGGCGTTCCTGCCCATCCTCGACGAGATGATGGCCGAGGGCCTGGTGACGGTGGAGCCGGTGCGCGTGATCACCTACCGCCACCATGGAGGCGACGAGTAGAATGCCCCCCATGAGTGAATGGACCCTGACCGGCAAGCCTGCGCTCGTCGTCATCCACATGCAGAACGCCATCTGCAAGGCGCCCAGCCCCCTCGAGTTCCTGGGTCACCCACGGGCCACGGAGGAGGACGACGTCGTCGCCCACATCGCCGGCCTGCTCGCGGCGTTCCGCGCCAAGGGTCTGCCCGTGGTCTTCACGGCCGCCGTGCACCCGGACGAGATCGAGGCGCCCGCCTACGGCATGTTCTGGGACGCGGTCAAGGATCTGACGGTCAACACCCAGGGAAGTCGCGACATCGAGGTCGTCGACGAGCTCGCGCCGCAGGATGGTGAGCCCGTGGTCCACAACTGGCCGTTCGACGTCTTCCGGCGCACGGGTCTCGAGCAGCGCCTGCGGGACGAGGGAGTGGAGACGATCGTCCTCGTCGGCGTGTCCACCGGCATGGCGGTCATCATCGCGGCGTACCAGGCCGCCGACCGGTTCTTCAACCTCATCGTGCCGTCAGACTGCGTCACCGACGGCAACCGTGCGCTGCACGAGGCCATCATGGGCGGGATCATGCCGGTGATCGGGCTCGTGACGACGTCGGACGACGTCATCGCGCACCTCTGAGGGAAGCTCGCCCCGCCTTTGCGCGGTCAGACTCCGGGTGATCCCGTCTCAGCCTCGGTGGTGCGCTCGCCATCCCGCATGTGGACGATGTCGCGGACCACGGGGATGCCGCCGAAGCTTGGTTGGCCGCCGTACTCGATGATCCAGGCCCGGCTCTTCCAAGGTTCGTCGAGCCGGGCGGCTGCGCGCAGGGCCGCCTCGAGCGAGCCGAACCAGCGGTCGGGCGGAGCGTCCTCGGTGTCCGCGACGAACAGGCGGAAGCGCTTCTCCTTCTGCAGTTGCGGGAGGCGGAACTTCATGCCACTCGGGGGCTGGTCAGGCGCCGGCGATCGCCGCGCTCGCGTCGCTCACTAGCTGCCGAGCAGCGGCGCAGGCGTCATCGGGCGACGCCGCCCGCGAGACCGCGTCGATCAGCGCGCTGCCGATGATGACTCCGTCGGCCAGCGCCGCCACGTCGGCGGCCTGCTCCGGTGTCGAGATGCCGAACCCGACGGCGAGCGGCGCGTCCGTGCGCTCGCGCAGGCGCGCGAGCAGCGCCGGGAGCTCACTGCCCACCTGCGAGCGCGCGCCGGTGACGCCGGTGACGGCGACGCAGTAGACGAACGAGGTCGCCGCCGCGGCGACCAGGTCCAGACGCTCGTCGGTGCTGGTCGGCGTGGCCATGGGCACCAGCGAGACGCCGCGGCCGGCGGCGAGCAGCGCCAGCCCGCCGGACTCACGCGCGAGCTCCACGCCGCGGCCGGAAGCCTCGTCGAGCGGCAGGTCCGGGATGACCAGCGCCTCCACGCCGGCTGTGGCCGCGCGCTCGAAGAACCGGTCTGCGCCGTAGGCGAGCACGGAGTTGAGGTACGTGAGCAGTACGAACGGCGCGCCGGCGCTGTGCGCAGCGGCCAGCGCGAGCACGTCGTCGGGCGTGACGCCCGCGGTGAGCGCGGCGTGAGTGGACTGCTGCACCACGGGACCGTCGGCGATGGGGTCGGAGAACGGCACGCCGAGCTCGACGATGTCGGCGCCGGCGTCGATGAGCGTCGCGACCAGCCGGTCGCCGGTCTCCAGAGACGGGTGGCCGCCGGTCAGGTACGGCATGAGCGCCGCGCGCCCGGCGCGCGGCTTGCGGAAGGCGCGCTTGAGGCGCGGCGCCAGGTCACTCGGCAGGGCCGGCAACTCATCGTCGCCGGCGTGAGCGCCGCCGGCATGAGCGGCGCCGGCGGCGGCGTGCTCCTCCGGTGCCGGCCGGGGCTCCTGGCCCTCGGGCGGATGCGGCAGCTTGCGCACGCTCATGATTCCAGCACCCCCAGCTTCGCGCCGGCCTCGTAGACGTCTTTGTCGCCCCGGCCGGAGAGGTTGACGACGACCAGGTCACCCTGGGCGAAGCGCGTGCCGCCGGGCTCGAACCCGTCGGTCTCGCCGGGGATGGTGAAGCGGCCGGTCTGCGACGGCGAGGGCACCGTGGCCTCCAGCTCCGAGGGTCCTCGCAGCACGTACGCCACCGCGTGGGCGCTCTCGAGCGCCGGGATGATGCCCTCGAGCTCCGCGAGCGTGCGGAAGGCGGCGAGCGCCTCGTCGTCGGTCGCCGCCGCGTAAGCGGCACGGCCCGAGTCCTTGAGCCACGAGTGCTCGGGCCCCACGCCCGGGTAGTCCAGGCCGGCCGAGATGCTGTGCGCCTCGGCCACCTGCCCCCACGCGTCCTGCAGCAGGTAGCTGTAGGAGCCGTGCAGCACGCCGGGCGAGCCCTTGGCGAGAGGAGCGCCGTGGCGGCCGTCCAGACCCTCTCCGGCCGCCTCCACGCCGGTCAGCCGCACCGAGGCGAGGTCGCGGAACGCGTGGAAGATGCCCATGGCGTTGGAGCCGCCGCCCACGCAGGCCACGACCTCGTCCGGCAGGTGCCCGAACCGCTCGCGCACCTGCGCGATCGCCTCGTTGCCGATCACCGCCTGGAAGTCGCGGACCATGGAGGGATACGGCGCGGGCCCCGCGACGGAGCCGATGCAGTAGAACGTGTGGCGGACGTTGGTCACCCAGTCGCGAAGCGCCTCGTTCATCGCGTCCTTGAGGGTGCGCGAGCCGCTCTCGACCGGGACGACGGTGGCGCCGAGCAGGCGCATGCGCACGACGTTGAGCTCCTGCCGGCGCACGTCCTCGGCGCCCATGTACACGGCGCACTCGAGGTCGAGCAGGGCGCAGGCGGTGGCGGTGGCCACACCGTGCTGGCCGGCGCCGGTCTCGGCGATGATGCGGCGCTTGCCCATCCGCTTTGCCAGCAGCGCCTGACCGAGGACGTTGTTGATCTTGTGCGCGCCGGTGTGGCAGAGGTCCTCGCGCTTGAGCAGCACGGTGGCGCCGCAGCGCTCGCTGAGCCGCTCGGCGTGGTACAGCGGTGTGGGACGGCCGGCGTAGTCGGCGAGGAGGCGGGCCAGCTCCGCCTGGAAGGCGGTGTCGCCCGCCGCCTCCTCGTAGGCCGCCGTCAGCTCGTCGAGCGCCGGGATGAGCGTCTCGGGGACGAACCGCCCTCCGTACGGGCCGAAGCGCGTCTCGATGCTCATCCGGTGGTCCTCCTCATGGCGTAGCAGCGGGAAGGCGGCCGGCAGTGCCCGGGGCCGTCTCCACTTCTCTGTCGGCATGTTCCACGGCGGCGAAGAACTCACGCAGCAGTGCGTGGTCCTTGCGGCCCGGGGCGGACTCCACGCCGCTCGAGACGTCCACCGCGGCCGGTCGCAGCAGCCGGACCGCCTCCCCGGCGTTGCCGGGGCGCAGGCCGCCGGCGAGGACGAGGTGGTCCCGCGGCACGGCCGGGTCGGCGGCGAGCGCCTCCCAGTCGAGGGTCTCGCCGGTGCCGCCGTAGGCGCTCGAGGTCCGCGCGTCGAGCAGGACGAAGTCGGCGAGGCGCGCGTCCGGGGTGTCCGCGGCGGCGATGACGAGCGGCCGCCGCCGCAGGCGGGCGGCCGCGGCGCGCACCTCCGCGACCGCCGGGCCGTGCGCGCCGGCGGAGAGCTGCACGGCGCCGACCCCGGCCTCGTCGATCGCGTCCGCGATCCAGTCGGCCGGCTCGGTGGTCACGACCGCGACCGCGAGGGCGGCGGGACGCACCTCCGCGAGCAGGTCGGCGACCCGTGACGGCTCTACGCGCCTCGGGCTCTCCGTCATCACGAACCCGAGCGCCCAGGCGCCGAGCGACGCCGCGAGGCGGACGTCCTCGGCGCGCGTCAATCCGCAGACCTTGACCAGCGTCATGCTGGCCATCCCGGGTCTTTGAGGCTGGAGATGAGCGCCGGGAGGTCCTCAGTCGGCGTGCGCACCAGCGTCTCGCCGACGAGCAGGGCGCGCGCGCCGGAGAGGGCCGCGCGGCACGCGTCCGCCGGCGTCGAGATGCCGCTCTCGCTCACCGGGAACATGCAGGGGCCGAGAGCCGGCGCCAGGTACTCCGTGGTGCCGAGGTCCACCTCGAGGGTGACGAGGTCGCGGTTGTTGATGCCGACCAGGGTGCAGCCGGCGCTGCAGGCGCGGCGCGTCTCGTCCAGGTCGTGGACCTCTACGAGCGGGTCGAGGCCGCAGTCGAGGCACTCGAGAAGCAGTTCGTGGAGGCGCTCGTCGGCCAGGATGGCGACGATGAGGAGCACGGCGGCGGCCCCCGCCTCGGCCGCCTCCCAGATCTGCCCCTTGTCGACGATGAAGTCCTTGCGCAGCACGGGGAGCTCGACCGCCTCGCAGACGGCGCGCAGGTCGTCGAGCGACCCGCCGAAGCGCGTCGGCTCCGTGAGCACGGAGACGGCGTCCGCTCCGGCGGCCTCGTAGGCGCGCGCCTGAGTGACGGCGTCCAGCTCCGGCGCGATGTCGCCCTTGCTCGGCGAGCGCCGCTTGACCTCGGCGATGACGGCGAGCTGCGGGCTCGGCGCGCCCGGGGTCCAGCTCGGGCGCGAGAGCGCGTCGCGCAGGCGCCCGGGCTCGCCGGGTTGCTCCGGGCGGTGCAGCCGCCCGCCCACGCGGGCGGCGGCGACGCGCCGGCGCGAGCCCGCGACCATCTCGGCGAGGAATCCGCCGGGGTTCGGCTGCTCGTACGGGCTCTCCGGCCGCGGCGCCGAGCCCGGGGTCGGCCGCTCGGCGCTCATGCGCTCTCCTGCGCCAGCCGGCGGCTGGTCGCGATCAGGACGTCGAGCTTGGCGCGGGCGGCGCCGGAGGCGACGGCCGCCCGCGCTCTGTCCACACCCTCGGCGATGCTTGCGGCCGCCTCGGCGATGTAGAGCGCCGCGCCGGCGTTGAGCACCACGATGTCGAGGTGCGGCCCCGGCGCGCCGTCCATGACGGCGCGCAGCAAGGCCGCGTTCTCCGCGGCGTCCCCGCCGGCGAGATCCTCGAGCCGCGCCCGCGGCATCCCGAAGTCCTCGGGCGCGACCTCGTAGCGCTCGTCGTACCCCTGACCGGCGAACACCTCGACCACGCTCGTCGGGCAGGTCGTCGAGATCTCGTCCAGCCCGTCCTCGCTGTGGACCACGAGGTTGCGCGCGTTGCCCATCATGCGCACCGCCTGGGCGATGCGGTCCACGTAGCGCGCGTCGGCCACGCCGATCAGCTGGTGCCTGGCGCCGGCCGGATTGGTGAGCGGACCGATGAGGTTGAAGGTCGTGGCCATGCCGAGCTCGCGCCGCACCGGCGCGACGTGCTTCATCGCCAGGTGGTGGCGGGGCGCGAACATGAACCCGATGCCGCAGGCGGCGATGCAGCGGCTCACCTGCTCGGGCGCGAGGTCGATGGCCACGCCGAGCGCCTCGAGCACGTCGGCGCTGCCGCACTTGCTGGTGGCCGAGCGGTTGCCGTGCTTGGCCACGGTGACGCCGGCTGCGGCGGCGACGAGCGCCGCCGCGGTCGAGATGTTGAACGTGCCGGCGTGGTCGCCGCCGGTGCCGCAGGTGTCGAGGATGACGTCGGCGTCCACCTCGACCTTCTCGGCGAGCTCGCTCATGGCGCGCGCCATACCGACGATCTCGGCGGCGGTCTCGCCCTTGACGCGCAGGGCGCTGAGGAACGCGGCCGTCTGGGCTTCGCCGGTCCGGCCGCCCATGATCTCGAGCAGCACGCCGCGCGCGTCCTCCTCCGTCAGGTCGCGTCCGCCGGTGAGTTCCTCGAGCGCCGCGCTCAGCACGTCATTGGGCATGGCGCGCCTCCTCCGCCACCGCGGCGCCGCTCTCCGCCCCGGTGGTGCGCAGGAACGTCGCCAGCAGGTCCAGCCCCACCTCGGTGAGTACGCTCTCGGGGTGGAACTGCACGCCGTGCACCGGCAGCTCCCGGTGCCCCAGGCCCATCACGATGCCCTCCGCGTTCCAGGCCGTGAGCGCCAGGCACTCGGGCAGCGCCTCGTCGACCACCAGCGAGTGGTAGCGCGTGGCCGTGAAGGGGTCCGGCAGGCCGGCGAACACGCCGGCGCCGTGGTGGTGGATCTGGTCGGTCTTGCCGTGGACCGGAGCGCCGGCCCTGCGCACCACGCCGCCGTACACCTGGCCGATGGCCTGGTGCCCGAGGCACACGCCCAGCACCGGCAGCCGCGCGGCCCCGAAGTGGGCGATGGCGTCCATGCTGATGCCGGCCTCGTTGGGGGTGCAGGGGCCGGGCGAGACCACGAGGTGCGTGGGGTCGGCCGCCTCGATCTCGGCGATGGTGACGTGGTCGTTGCGCTTGACGGTGATGTCGGCGCCCAGCTCGCCCAGGAACTGGACGAGGTTGTAGGTGAACGAGTCGTAGTTGTCGATCATGAAGACCCGCGTGCCGTCGCCGGGGCGGGGAGTGGTGGGCGTCATGACGTGCCTCCGTCGCCGAACTGCTCGTGGGCGAGGTCGATGGCGCGCAGCAGGGCCGCCGCCTTGTTCTTCGTCTCAGCGTACTCCTTCGCCGGCTCCGAGTCCGCAACGATGCCGGCTCCGGCCTGCACGTGCGCCACGCCGTCCTTGACGACCACGGTGCGGATGCAGATGCAGGTGTCGAGGTCGCCTCCATAGCTCAGATACCCGATGGCGCCGGCATAGGGACCACGCCGCACCGTCTCGAGCTCGTCGACGATCTGCATGGCCCGCACCTTGGGGGCGCCGCTGACTGTGCCGGCGGGGAACGCGGCCTTGAGCGCGTCGGTCGGTTCGTAGCCGGGAGCGAGCGAGCCGCTCACCGACGAGACCATGTGGATGACGTGCGAGTACAGCTCCATCTCCATGAACTCGTCCACCTTGACCGAGCCGGGCGTGCACACGCGCCCGAGGTCGTTGCGCCCGAGGTCGACCAGCATGACGTGCTCCGCGCGCTCCTTCTCGTCGGCGCGAAGATCCTCCATGAGGCGCCGGTCCTCGGCGGGGCTCGCGCCCCGCCGCCGGGTGCCGGCGATGGGCCGCGTCTCCACGCGTTCGCCCTGTACGGTCACGAGCGGCTCCGGACTGGAGCCGCAGAGGGCGAAGTCGTCGAAGGCGATGTAGTAGAGGTACGGGCTCGGGTTCACGGCGCGGACGCCGCGGTAGATGGAGAACGGAGAGACGTCCACCGGCGTGCTGAAGCGCTGGCTGAGCACGATCTGGAACGCGTCGCCGGCGTAGATGTACTCGCGGCAGCGCTCCACGCCGGCCTCGTACTGCTCGCGCGTCATGGACGAGGTGACGGGACGCGCGGGGTCGCCGTCGCTCGCGACCTGCGCGGCGTCCACCATGCGGCCGGCCGCGCCGGCGGGCAGGGGCGCGGCCAGCTTCTCGCGCACGTCGGCGATGCGCTCCACGGCGCGCTCGTAGGGGCCGTCCACGTCGCGCCCGTCCACGAACGCGTTGGCGACGATGGTGATGGTGTGCTTGAGGTGGTCGAACACCAGCACGGTGTCGGCCAGCAGGAACGCCATCTCGGGCAGGCCGAGGTCGTCCGGCGGCGCGTCCGGCAGCGGCTCGAGCCGCCGCACGAGGTCGTAGCCGAAGTAGCCGACGAGGCCGCCGGCGAGCGGCGGCAGGTCGGCGGCCACGCCGCTGGTGGGTGGCCGGTAGCTGCGCATGAGGTCGGCGACGGCGGTGAACGGGTCGTCGTGCTCGACGCTCAGGCGGTCACCGTTCTCCTGCACCGTGAGGCGCCCGTCCTGGTAGGTCACCAGGGCGCGGGCGCCGACGCCGAGGAACGAGAACCGGCCCATGTGCTGCCCCTGCTCCGCGCTCTCCAGGAGGAACGCGCGGCGCGGCGCACCGAGCTTGAGGAACGCGGAGACGGGGGTCTCGAGGTCGGAGACGAACGAGTGGGTGATGGGCAGGACGTTGTGGGCCAGTGCGAGGCGGCGCGCCTCGACTAGCTCAGGTATGACTCGTATGTCCTTCGCCACGGGCCAAGCATGTGACACCTCCGGGTGAGCACGGGGCCCTGCATCACTTGCCTGCCGGTCCGGCAGGCGGTCTGGGAACCGTAGGGCAGGGAGCCGGGATGTGTCAAGCGCGCGCCGCGGCGATCGCCTCGCGGATGAGCTTCACGCCGCGCGAGGCGTCGTTGGTCCACAGGTCGGCGCCGGTCCAGGCGGCGGTCTGCTCGTCGACGATGCCGCCGCCGATGATGACCGGCACGCGGCGGCCGATGCTTCTTCTCGCCGTCGTGGACGGCGGCCACGGTCGCCTTCATGCCGTCGGTGGCCACGGTGAGCAGCCCGGAGAGGCCGACGATGTCGGGCTGCAGCTCGACCGCCTTGCGCACGACCTCGTCCGGCGAGACGTCCACGCCGAGGTCGTGCACCACGATGCCGTAGGAGCGCAGCATCATGACCACGATGTTCTTGCCGAGGTCGTGGATGTCGCCGCGCACGGTGGCGATGAGCACGCTGCCGTGGCCGGCGTCGGCGGTCTCTGGCGGCAGCAGCGGCCCCAGGGCCACCATCGCCTCGCGGAAGATCTCGCCGGCCATGATGAGGCCGGAGATGAAGTACTTGCCGGACTGGTAGTGCTCGCCGACCCAGCGCATGCCGAGCTGGCACTCCTCGATGATGGCCAGCGGGTCGTCGCCGGCCGCGATGCGCGCGTTGACCGCGTCCAGGGCGCCCTGCTCGTCGAGCGCCGCGATGCGCGCCGCGAGCGACGCGGGGTCGAGTCCGTCGAACTCTGTCATCTGCGCTTCCTCCTCGCGCCCGCGTCGCGTCCTCGGGCGCGGGCGCGCCCACGCTCGCGCGGAACGAGAACAGCACGCCGCTGGAGATGAAGCAGCCCCAGCTGATCGGCCTTCTCGTCGTAGCCGTAGAAGATGTGCTCGAGCACCCAGGCGGCCGACCCGGCCGGCAGGCGCAGGCGGCCGGCCTCCTCCTCGGTGAGCACCGAGGCGTGCAGGATGAGCTCGCCGCGCTTGGGACCGGAGCCCACGCCGCCCTCGAACATGTCGCGCAGGGCGGTGACGTCGAGCTCCGACTCGATGGTCGGGCGGGTGGGGTCGTAGATGAGCGACTCGCGGTGGTAGATCAGCGGCTCGTCGCCGCGCTGCAGGATGCGCCGGATGGACACCACGTGGGTGCCGTCCGGCACACCGAGGTTGGCGGCGGCGCGCGGCCCGGCAGGCAGCACGCGCGCCTCGACCACGCGGGCCGTGACGCCCGGCTCGGCCAGGATGTCGTGGAACTCGCTGAGGTCGAAGGTGGCGGTGGCCAGGCGCAGCGGCTGCACGAACGTCCCGCGCCCGCGCGTGGTGCTCACGGCGCCCTGGTCGAGGAGCATGCCGATGGCGCGGCGCACGGTCATGGGGCTCACGTCGTAGGCGGCGCAGAGCTCCGACTCGGTGGGGAGCTGGTCGCCCGCCTGGTACTGCCCGCTGGCGATGGCGCCGCGCAGGATGTTGACGAGCTGGACGTACGCCGGCTCGTAGGAAGATCGGTCGATGCCGCGCCCCTGCGGGATCGTCGCCATGCCCCTGATGCTCTCCGCTTTCTCCGCCATGCGCCGCATTGTATATGCAGCGCCGTGCACGCTTGCCTTTCCTGAAATATCTATACATTATGTGCTACTGCGACACAAGGCGCCTTGCGGGTGCCCGGGCAAAGCCACCAGGGAGGTAGGCATGTCGAAGGAGCTGACCGACGCCATCGTCGGCATGGACGAGGCCGAGGCCATGCGTCTCGTCGCCGCCATGCTCGACGCCGGCGCCGACCCGTCCGAGGTGCTCGAGGAGGCCAAGGCCGCCATGACCGTGCTCGGCGACAAGTTCGAGTGCGAAGAGGTCTTCATCCCCGAGCTCATCATGGGCGGCGAGATCATGAAGGGCATCGCCGAGGAGCTCAAGCCGCGCATCAAGAGCGAGGCGGCCGCGGCGACCCGCGGCACCGTCGTCCTGGGCACGGTGGCCGGCGACATCCACGACATCGGCAAGGACGTCGTGGTGCTCATGCTGGACGTCAACGGCTACGACGTGCACGACCTCGGCATCGACGTGCCGATCGAGAAGTTCGTGGCGGCGATCGACGAGCTTCAGCCGGAGGTCGTCGGCCTGTCCGGCCTGCTGACGCTCGCCTTCGACTCGATGAAGGCGACCATCGAAGGCATCGCCGCCGCCGGCAAGCGCGACCAGGTCAAGATCATGATCGGCGGATCGCCGGTCGACGAGCAGGTATGCACGTACACCGGCGCCGACGGCTGGGGCCGCGACGCGGCGGCCGCCCTGCGCCTGGCCGCCGAGTGGACCGGGAGCGCGTCATGACTGCGACCCCCGAGGAGCTCTACGCGCAGCGCGAGCAGCGGTTCAACGACGTCGTGGCCCTCAAGAAGCCCGACCGCGTGCCCATCATGCCGCTCTACGTCCACAACTTCCCGACGCTCATCAAGGGCATCTCGAACAAGGACGCCGGCTACGACCACGAGACGCGCTGGCAGTCGACCAAAGAGGCGACGCTCCGCTTCGGCTGGAACTTCGCCCCCACCAACGACGTCCTCGCCTCCGACTTCTTCGCCGCCTACGGCAACAAGCAGATCATGTGGGCCGGGGAGGAGGGCGGACTCGCCGACGACGCCCCGTTCCAGTGGGTCGAAGACGAGTACGTCAAGGCCGACGAGCTCGAGGAGTTCATCGCCGACCCCAACGGCTTCACCTTCAACAAGGTCTTTCCGCGCATGGGCTCCAAGCTGGAGGGCCTCGGCCAGATCCCGTTGCCGCCGCTGTACTGGTTCTCGAACAGCTACTACCTCCAGGTGCTCGGCAACATGCTCGGCATCCCGCCGCTCAAGGCCGCGCTGCAGGCGATGCTCGACATGGCCGAGGCGCAGGAAAAGACCAACGCCGCCAACGGCAAGTACCTGCAGGAGATGAAGGACCTCGGCTACCCACCCACGTGGGGCGCCGCGCTGATGCCGGCGTTCGACTGTGTGTCCGACACCTTCCGCAGCCTGCGCGGGAGCACGCTCGACATGTTCCGCCAGCCGGAGACGCTGCTGAAGGCCGTCGATGTGATGCAGGAGGGCACCATCGGGCTCCTGCACGCCGCCTACGCCGTCACCGGCATCCCGCGCCAGTTCATCCCCATGCACAAGGGCGCCGGCGGCTTCATGAGCAACGACCAGTTCGCCAAGTTCTACTGGCCGACGTTCAAAGCGCTCATCGAGGAGTGCGTCGCGGCGGGCATCACGCCGATGCCGCTCTTCGAGGGCGACTACACGCCGCGCCTCGAGTTCCTGGCGGAGCTCCCGCCGGGCAAGGTGGCGGCGCACTTCGATCGCATCGACCGCAAGAAGTTCAAGGAGGTCTGCGGCGACGTCCTGTGCTTCTGGGGCAACGTGCCGAGCTCACTGCTCGTCACCGGCACCCCGCAGCAGGTCAAGGACGACGTCAAGGAACTCGTCGACCTGTTCGGCGAGACCGGGCTCATCCTCGACGGACCGGGCGGCATCCCCGACCAGGCGAAGCCTGAGAACGTGGAGGCGCTGGCCGAGGCGGCGGAGGAGTACGGCCGGCTCTGACGCTTCGTTCCGTCCGGCAGAACAAATGTCCAATGGGTGGGACAGGCGGCTTGACACACCTTTGTCCAAATATCTATATATAACGTGGTTCGACCGGGGGGTCGAAGAGTCGGCCCCGCACGCCAGTCATTCGGAAGGGGAGACTATGAGACGGTACAGGCAGACTCTCGGCATGGGGCTCGCGCTTTTGCTCCTGCTGGGCATCCTGGTCGCCGGCGCGTCACTGGCCGCGTGCGGCAGCAGCGACAGCGGCGGCGATAGCGGTGGCGGTACGGTCACCATCGGCATCGACGCCTCCATGAGCGGCCCGCTCGCCGGCTTCGGCGCGTACGAGAAGTGGGCCATCGAGAAGGCCGTGGCCGAGGCCAACGCGGCCGGCGGCATCGACGTCGGCGGCACCAAGATGCAGGTCAAGACCGTCCTTCTCGACGACAAGTCCGACCCGAACGTCGCGTCGAGCAACGTCGACACCCTGATCAACAAGGACGGCGCAGTCGCCATCATCGGTCCGATCGTGCCGACCGTGGGCAACGCGGCCGCCCTGGCCGCCGAGAAGAACGGCATCCCGTACCTCGAGACCGGTAACCCGCTCGAGCCCTTCGTCGGCGTCAAGGCCGACTCCGGCGGCTGGAAGTACGCATTCGACTTCTTCGTGCTGGCTCCGCCGGTCGCCGAGAACGCGTACAAGTTCCCCGGCGATCTTGGCCTCAAGACCAACATGAAGACCTTCATCAGCGTCGACAACAGCCCCGACGGGCCCGTGTTCGGCCCCGCCTGCAAGGCTGCTGCTGAGGCCAACGGCTGGACCGTCGTCGGCTACGAGACGCACCCGTCCACGCAGACCGAGTTCAACAGCCTCATCTCCAAGATGAAGGAGTCGGGCGCCGACTACGTGTACATCCTCGGCGACACCCCCACGTTCATCGCCCTGCGCAAGCAGATGGACGCTGCCGGCTACACGCCCAAGCTCCTCTACTTCCAGCGTGGCGCGCAGCTCCAGGAGTTCGCGGACGCCGCCGGTGACCTCGCCAACGGCGTCACCCTCGAGGCCTACTGGCTGCCCACCATGCCGTATCCGGGCGCTGCCGACCTCGGCGCCGCCTATGAGTCCGACACCGGCAAGAAGGCCGGCCAGATCCTGGGTCCGGAGTACGCCGCCGCCCAGATCATGATGCAGGCCATCAGCAAGGCCGGCAGCACCGAGCCGCAGGCCATCGTCGACGCCCTCGCGGCTACCGACGGCGACTTCGTGTGTGGTCCCGTCAAGTTCGACGCCAACCACACCGCCGCACTCAACCTCGTCGTCGCCCAGTGGCAGGACGGCACCTCGGTGCAGATCTGGCCCGAGGGCGAGGGCGCTGTCCCGGCTCTGTTCCCGATGCCGTGACCTCTGTCCGAACTGACCACCTGATCTGATCCAGAGGAGACACGCCGATGCCCAGCAGTAACGAACTGATCACCGCGATCCTCAGCGGTCTGGGCATCGGCGGTCTCTTCGCCGTCGCCGCCCTGGGACTTTCCCTGGTGTTCGGCGTCATGCGGCTCATCAACCTGGCCCACGGCGAGCTCATCGTCCTGGGCGCCTACCTCGCGTTCAGCCTCTCGCAGTGGATCGGCATCGACCCGCTCGTGAGCATCCTCATCGTCGCGCCCGTAGTGGCTCTGATCGCCTACCCGCTGCAGCGGTGGGGCCTCACCCCAGTGATGAGCAAGGGCGCCGAGGCGCCGTTGCTCATCACCTTCGGGGTGTCTGTCGTCCTGCAGAACCTGTTCATCCTCGTCTACACACCCGACGTCCGGTCGCTGACCGCCTCCTACTCGCAGGCGAACTTCTCGATCGGCAGTGTCACCATCCCCGTCATCTACGTGATCACCCTGGTGGCGGGCATCGTGCTGCTGTACGCGACGCACCTGGTCGTCACGCGCACCGGATTCGGCCGGCAGCTTCGCGCCGGGGCCGAGGACCCCGCGGCGGCCGGCATGATGGGCGTCAACGTCAAGAACATGTACGCGTGGACTTTCGCCATCGCGGCCGGCTCGGCGGCGATCGCCGGCATCCTCGTCGCCCTGGCGTTCTCGTTCGCGCCGTCGGCCGGAACGGCCTACCTCATCACCGGGTTCGCCGTGGTCGTGCTCGGAGGCATCGGCAGCATCAAGGGCACGCTCATCGGCGGCCTGGCGCTCGGCGTCATCGAGAGCATCGGAGCCACGTTCGTCGGTGACGGCTGGCGCGTCTTCATCGGTTGCGCCGTCGTCCTTCTCGTGCTCACGATCCGTCCGCAGGGTCTCTTCGGCACGGTGGAGGGCAACTGATGCAGAGCCTCCTCAGCTCCCTTCGCAGGCCCAAGGTCCTGCTCGCGCTGGCCACGGTCATCGTGGCGGTCATCGTGCTGGCGGTGCTCCCGCCGTACATCGGTCGCTACTACACCCTGGTCATCTACCAGATGCTCGTGCTGGTGGCCCTGGCGCAGGCGTGGAACATCCTCGCCGGGTACGGCGGCCTCGTCTCACTGGCGCCGGCCGTCTCGGTGGGTGTCGGCGCCTACACGGCCGCCGTCATCGGCGGCCACCTCGGCTGGCCGCTCCCGCTGCTCATCCTCTGCGGCGGCCTGGTCGCCGCCGTGTTCGCGGTGATCTTCAGCGTCCCGATGTTCCGCTTCCGCGGCCTCTACTTCGCCATCGCGACGCTCGTTCTCGCGCAAGCCGTGTACGTCTTCATGGTCAACTGGAACGGCCTCGGCGGCACCACCGGCCTGTTCCTGACCGAGTACACCTCGCAGATCCAGACGCTGTATCCGTACGCCCTGGCGCTGGCGGTCATCTCCACAGTCGTCATCTGGGTGGTGCTGCGCACCCGCCTCGGCCTCAGCCTGCGCGCCTTGCGCGACGACGAGGACACGGCGCAGGAGATGGGCGTCTCCACGTTCCGCACCAAGCTGTGGGTCTGGGTGCTGTCGTCATTCCTCATCGGCATGGTCGGCGCGCTGGAGGCCCTGCGCCTCAGCGTCGTCACGCCCGACGGCGCGCTCTCCATCACCTGGACCATCAACATCGTCACGACGACGATCGTCGGCGGCATCGGCACCATCGTCGGCCCCCTCATCGGCGGCGTGTTCACCGTGTGGCTGGCCGAGAGCCTCGCCGACTATCCCGAACTGCACGTGCTCATCACCGGCCTCATCGTCATCCTGATCATCCGCTTCGCGCCGTTCGGCATCTGGGGCGTCATCAAGCGGGTCGCCACGAGATTCGTCTTCAAGAAGAAGGCGCCGACCGAAGAGGGCGAGGAGGCGCAGATCGAGCTCACGGCCGAGCAGAAGGCGGCTTCGTCGGCCGCGGCCGCCAAGATCGCGGACGCGCTGGCTGATGGCCCGGCAGCGCCCGTCGCCGGCCCCGTGCTGCTCAGCTGCGCCGGCCTCACCAAGCGCTACGGCGACGTGGTCGCCGCGTCGGACATCACGCTCGAGGTGCACAAGGGCGAGGTGCTCGGCGTGATCGGCCCCAACGGCGCCGGCAAGAGCACGCTGGTCGGCATGTTGAGCGGCGCCACGCACGCGACCTCCGGCACCGTCTCCTTCGACGGCCAGGACGTCTCGCACATGCCGTCGTACAAGCGTGCGCGCATGGGCATCGGCCGCACGCACCAGATCCCCAAGCCGTTCCGCCAGATGACGGTGCTCGAGAACCTCCTGGTCGCCCGCCACTACGGCGCCCGCTCGTCGAGCGGCGGCGGCGTGCACGCGGAGTGCGAGACCATCCTGAGGGAGATGGGCCTCTGGGACGTCGCGCACGTCAAGGCCGAGGACCTCACGCTGCTGCAGCTCAAGCGGCTCGAGCTGGCGCGCACGCTCGCGCTCGAGCCCCGCATCCTGCTCATGGACGAGATCGGCGCCGGCCTCGTGGAGTCCGAGGTCCTCGAGCTCATCGAGGTCATCAAGGCTCTGCGGCACCGCGTCGAGGCCATCGTCATCATCGAGCACATCATGGACGTGATCACCGAGTGCAGCGACAGGGTCGCGGTGCTGGACTTCGGCAAGCTCATCGCCGACGGCCCGGTGCAGAAGGTGCTGGCCGAGCCGGAGGTCGTCTCCTGCTATCTGGGAACAGGCTGCGAAGCCCTCGTCCCGCGCGTGACGCCGCACGAGGTCAAGGAGGATGCCAATCCGATCCTCACCCTCGACAACGTATCCGCCGGCTACGGCCACTTCAGGGCGCTCAACGACATCAGCTTCGACCTGCACCACGGCGAGGTCATCGCCTTGCTGGGCACCAACGGCGCCGGCAAGACGACCGCCGCCCGCGTCATCAGCGGCATGATCCCGGTGAGCGCCGGGCGCATCACGCTGAACGGCGCGGACATCACCTCGCTCGCGTCGCACGACGTCGCCAAGCGCGGGTCTGGCGCACTGCATGGAGGGCCGGCACATCTTCGCCGACCTCAGCGTGCACGAGAACCTGGTGCTCGCCGGCTCGGTCAAGAAGGACGGCATGCAGGACCGCCTGGCACGCGTGTACGAGCTGTTCGAGGTGCTGGCCGAGCGGCGCGACAAGTCGGGCAAGCAGCTCTCGGGCGGCCAGCAGCAGATGCTGGCCATCGGCCGCTCCCTGATGGCCGACCCCGAGGTCATCATCTTCGACGAGATCGCGCTCGGCCTCGCTCCGGCGACGGTCGACCGGCTCTACGACACCCTCGTCAAGATCCGCGACGAGGGCACCACGATGATCCTCATCGAGCAGAACGTGGAGCGCGGCCTCTCGCTGGCCGACCGCGTGTTCGTGCTCGAGAAGGGCACGATCGCGCTGGGTGGCACTCCGGACGAACTGCGCGGAGACCCTCGCCTCGAGGCGCTGTACATGGGCGAGGCGCAGGCGGAGGAGCTCACTCCGGCTGGGACCCAAAGGGAGGAACAGTGACACAGGAGCTGACGCAGGCCATCGTCGACCTTCGGGAAGACGATGCCCTGGCGATGGTCGACAGCCAGCTGGAGGGCGGGGCCGACGCGGTCGCCGTCCTGGCCGACTGCAAGGCGGCCATGGACATCATCGGCGAGAAGTTCGCCAACGGCGAGGCCTTCATCCCCGAGCTGATCATGGCCGGCGAGATCATGACCGGCGTGTCGGCCAAGCTGAAGCCGTACCTGACGAGCGTCGCGCCGGAGCAGAAGCTGGGCGTCGTCGTCATCGGCACGGTGCAGGGCGACATCCACGACATCGGCAAGGACATCGTCGTCACGATGCTGGACATCGCCGGCTTCGACGTGGTCGACCTCGGGGTCGACGTCAAGATCGACGCGTTCATCGCCACCGCCAGGGAGAAGGACGCGCAGATCATCGCCATGAGCTGCCTGCTCACGAGCGCCATCGACTCGATGAAGAAGGTCGTCGCGGCGGCGCGCGAGGCCGAGCTGAACGGCTGCAAGCTCATGATCGGCGGCGCGCCGATCACCGAGCAGGTCGTCGCGTACACCGGCGCCGACGGCTTCGGCAAGGACGCCGTGGAGGCCGTCGAGCTCGCCAAGCAGTGGACCGGGGGTGCGTGATGGCGTTTGCGGAGGACTGGGACAAGCTGACCGCCGACGAGCGGTTCGAGACGCGGTTCGACGCGTGGCAGAACCCCGACGTCGAGTTCGCCTCACCTGAGGTCAAGGCGGAGTACGTGGAGCGCGTGCAGATGTTCAAGGACGCGATCCAGCTCAAGAAGCCGTCGCGGCCGCCCATCGCGCCCTGGATCGCGCTGTTCCCCGGCCTCGACGCCGGGCTCACCGCCAAGGAGACGTACTACGACTTCGACAAGCTGCACGACGCCTGGCAGCGGTTCCACGACATCTACCGGCCGGACGTGCTGGCGTTCACCATCAACATCGCCCCGGTCAAGGTGTACGACGCCCTCGACTACAAGCTCTACGACTGGCCCGGGCACGGCGTGGACGAGGACTCCGGCTACCAGTACAACGAGGCCGAGTACATGGCGGCCGACGAGTACGACAAGCTGATCGCCGACCCGTCCAACTACTGGCAGCGCTACTACCTGCCGCGGGTGATCGGCGCCATGGGGCCGTGGACCACGCTCGACCCCTTCACCGACCTCGTCGAGGGCCCCATGGTCGGCCCGTTCTTCATCCCGTTCGGCACCCCGCCGGTGCAGGACATGCTCAAGAAGATGATGGAGGCCGGCAGCGCCGCCCTCGAGTGGATCCAGGCGATGGTCAAGATGGACGGCGAGTCCATGGCCAACTTCGGCATCCCCGGGTTCGCCGGCGGCGCGACCAAGGCGCCCTACGACATCCTCGGCGACACGATGCGCGGCACGCGCGGCCTGATGCTGGACAAGTTCCGCCAGCCCGACAAGGTGCTCGAGGCCTGCGAGCGGCTGGTGCCGCTGGCCATCGACTGGGGCGTCCGCGCCTGCAACATCAACAAGCACCCGTTCGTGTTCATCCCGCTCCACAAGGGCGCCGACGGGTTCCTCAGCGACGAGGACTTCCGCACGTACTACTGGCCGAGCCTCAAGAAGGTCCTGCTCGGCCTCATCGCGGAGGGCATCGTCCCGCTGTGCTTCGCCGAGGGCGCGTACAACGACCGCCTCGAGGCGATCCACGACCCGGAGATCCCGGCCGGCAAGATGATCTGGATGTTCGACGCCACCAACATGAGCGAGGCCAAGAAGCACCTCGGCGGCTACCAGTGCATCGGCGGCAACGTGCCGGGCGCGCTGCTCACCACCGGCACGGTCCAGGACATGGACGACTACGTGCGCCAGCTCATGGAGGATGTCGCCGGCGACGGCGGCTTCATCCTCGGCTCGGGTATCGTGATCGACGCCGCCAAGTCGGAGTGCGTCAAGGCCATGGTCGACGCCGGCAAGAAGTACGGCGCGCAGGTCTGACCGGCTCACAAGCGTGACGCTCGCGGAGTCGGTCTGACCCGCCGGTCGGGCCCGAAGAGCGGCTGGACGGCGGGGGCCCGCAGGGGCTCCCGCCGTCCTGCGTACGGGGCGGGCGACGACGGGCGGGCCACGCGCCGGGGGCGGCCGCGGCCGGCTAGGCCAGCAGCGCTCGCACGACGCCCAGGCCGCGGGCGGCGTCGACGCACCAGGCGTCGGCGCCGAGCCGCTCCTTGACCATCTCGTCGACGGCGGCGCCGCCGAGGACGATGGGGAGGTGCGGGTGCCAGGACTCTGACTGCTCCCGCACCAGCTCGATGGTCTCGCGCATGGCCTCGTAGCCGGACGTGAGCAGGCAGGACAGTCCCAGCACGTCCGGCCGCTCGCGCTCGACGGCCTCGGCGATCTGCTCCGGCGGCACGTTGACGCCGAGGTCGATCAGGGTCAGGCCCTCGGCGTCGAGCAGCGCGATGACGATGTTCTTGCCGATGTCGTGGATGTCGCCGCGCACCGTGGCGATGACCATCCTGCCGCCGCCGGTGTCGCGCCGCGTGGCGGTAAGGCGGGGGATGAGCAGCTCGGTGGCCTCGCGGATGATCTCGCCGGCCATGATCAGCGCCGAGATGTAGTAGGTGCCGTCCTGGTACAGGTGGCCCACGCGCTCCATGCCCGTCCGGCACTCCTCGACGAGCACGGCCGGGTCCTCACCCGCGTCCAGGCGCTCGCGGATGAGCGCGAGCGCGCCGCGCTCGTCCATGCGCACGATGAGGTCGTCGAGGCGCTCGCCGGGAGGACTGCTCACGCGGTCACGCTCCTTCCCTGGGTCCCACGATGCCCACGGTGGTCGTGAAGCTCAGCCGGTCGGCGCGGCCGACGAAGCGGCCCCAGCTCTCCGGGCGGTCGTCGAAGTCGTAGAAGAGGTGCTCGAGCACCCAGGCCAGGGTGCCCGGCTCGTCGCCCAGCTGCGCCGCCTCCGGCTCGGTGAAGGCGGAGGCGTGGAGCGTGAGGCGGCCGTACTTGAGGTCCGATCCGGACGCGCCGGAGAAGAGGTCCTGCAGGGCCGTCGTGGCCAGCTCGGCCTCGACCAGCGGCCGCGCCGGATCGAAGACGAGATACTCGCTGTGGTAGAAGACCGGCTCCTCGCCGCGGAGCAGGAGCCGCTTGATGCTGATGACGCGGTCGCCCTCCTCGAGGGCGAGCTTCTCGGCGACCCGCGGCCCGGCCGAGACGATGCGCGCCTCGGTGATGCGCGCCTCGACGTCCGGGCTGGCCAGGTAGCGCATGAGGTCGTCGAGGTCGAAGGTCGCCGCCGCGAGCTGCGGCGGCTTCACGAAGGTGCCGCGCCCGTGCTCGGTGACGACCACGTCCTCGCGCACGAGCTCCCCGATGGCGCGGCGCACCGTCATGGGGCTGACGGAGAACGCCGCGCACAGCTCGGCCTCGGACGGCAGGCGGTCGCCCGAGCGGTACTCGCCGCGCCCGATGCGCTCGCGGATGGCGCGCGCGAGCTGCGCGTAGGGCGGCTCGAACGACTCGCGGTCGATCGGCTTGCGGGCTGTCACCTCGGCGGTCTCCAGGTCGTGCGCCGCCGCCTTCCGGCGGCCTTCCGCATGGAGTCTATCACTGTTCGAGCAACTTCCCTAGACCAGTAGGGAAGTTGTGGTATCATGTCCCCGGACCAGCACGGCGCCGTCCCCGGCGCCGGTGAAGGGGGAGCCGCGGCCTCTTGCGGAGGTGCGCGGCTCGTCAGGACAGACCAGGGAGGTTCCATGTCATCCGGGCTCAAGGAAGCCGTGATCGAGCTGCGCGAAGAAGACGCGCTGCGGATCGCGGACGAAGAACTGAAGGGCGGCACCGACCCGCTCGAGCTCGTCACGGCCTGCCGCGAGGCGATGGACGTCATCGGCCAGCGGTTCGCCGACGGTGAGGCGTTCATCCCCGAGCTCATCATGGCCGGCGAGATCATGACCGGGATCACGGCCAAGCTGAAGCCGTACCTCAAGGCCGACGCCGCCGGCGAGAAGCTCGGCACCGTGGTGATGTGCACCGTGCAGGGCGACATCCACGACATCGGCAAGGACATCGTGGTCACCATGCTCGACATCGCCGGGTTCGACGTGGTGGACCTCGGCGTGGACGTGCCGGTCGCCAAGGTCGTCGAGACCGTCCGCGAGACCAACGCCCAGGTGGTGGGCCTCAGCGGCCTGCTCACCGTCGCCTTCGAGTCGATGAAGGCCACCGTGGCCGCCATCGACGAGGCGGGCCTTCACGGCCAGGTCAAGATCATGCTGGGCGGCGCGCCCGTCACCGACGCCGTGGTCGCGTTCGCGGGCGCGGACGCCTGGGGCAAGGATGCGGTGGCCGCCGTCGAGCTCGCCAAGTCGTGGGTGGGAGGTGCGTCATGACGCTGCCCGACAACTGGAACGAGCTCACTCCCGACGAACGCCTCCAGTTCCGCCTGGACGCCTGGCAGAACATCCCCATCGAGTTCGCCTCTCCTGAGGTCGCCCAGGCCTACCGCGACCGGGTGCAGCTGTACCGCGACGTGCTCGAGCTCAAGAAGCCGGCGACCGTGCCGATCGCCCCGTGGATCGGTCTTCTGCCGTTCCGCTTCTTCGGGCACACCGGCAAGCAGGCGTACTACGACTACGAGATCTTCAAGGAAGACTGGTTCCGGTTCCACGAGGACACCATGCCCGACGGGCTCGGCCTGACCCTGGGCATCGTGCCGGGCAAGCTGTTCGACATCCTCGACTACCACCTCTACGACTGGCCTGGGCACGGCACGCCCGACGACACCTGCTACCAGTACAGCGAGCAGGAGTGGATGAAGGGCGACGAGTACGCGGCTCTCATCCAGGATCCCGGCAGCTACTGGCAGCGCACGTACCTGCCGCGCGTGTTCGGCGCGATGGAGCCGTTCTCGATGCTGCCCCCGTGGACCGACCTCGTGGAGATCCCCTTCACGGCGCCGTTCTTCGCCGGCTTCTCGGCTCCGCCGGTCAAGGAGATGCTCAAGAAGCTGGCCGAGGCCGGCGACGCCGCCATGGAGTGGCTACAGGCGGCCATGGCGGCCGACGGTCGCTGCATGGCCACCCTCGGCATCCCGCAGACGGCCGGTGGCGCGACCAAGGCCCCGTACGACACCCTGGGCGACACCATGCGCGGCACGCGCGGGCTGATGCTGGACAAGTTCCGCCAGCCCGAGAACGTCAAGGCGGCCATGGAGCGGCTGGTGCCGCAGTCGATCGACTGGGCCCTGCGCTCCAACAACATGACCGGCAACCCCATCGTGTTCATCCCGATCCACAAGGGCGCCGACGGGTTCATGAGCGACGCCGACTTCAAGGAGCTCTACTGGCCGACGTTCAAGGCCGTGCTGCTGGGGCTCATCGAAGAGGGACTCGTGCCGTGGGTGTTCGTCGAGGGTTCGTACAACGAGCGCCTCGAAGTGATCGCCGACGAGGAGATCCCCGAGCACCGCATGATCTGGATGTTCGACGCCACCGACATGGACCGCGCCAAGGCCATCGTCGGCAAGCGCCAGTGTATCGGCGGCAACGTGCCCGCCGCGCTCTTCGCCATGGGCACGCCCGAGGAGATGGACGTCTACGTCAAGGACCTGCTCGGCAGGACGGCGCACGGACGGCGGGTTCATCCTCAGCAGCGGCATCGTGCTGGACGAGGGCGACCCGGCCGCGTACAAGGCCTTCATCGAGGCTGGGCGCAAGTACGGGAAGTGAGCCCGGGAGGCGCGGAGCGGCCCTGAGCGGGCCGCAGCGAAGGCGTCAGACGGCGGCGGGGGTCCAGGGGGCCTCCGCCGCCGTTCGCGCGTCAGGCGAGCGTCACGACGGCCAGGTGGTCTCGGCGCCGGCGGCGCGGGACCAGGCGTCACGGACGACGGCGGGCAGCGCCTGCTCGTCCACGCCGAACACGATGACGTTGACGGTCAGCGTAGCCTCTGTGAGCGTGCCGGCCACGCCGCCGGTGATGGCCGGCGTGGAGCGGAGCGTCGTAGCGTGGAAGGCGAGGTCGCCGTGGCCGCCGGCCGAGACGATGCCCTTGATGTGGCCGACCAGCGTGCAACCGGCGGCGGTCAGGCCTTCGGACAGCAGCGCGATGAACCTGATCACGGCGTCCTCGAGCAGGTCGGCGTGCGCCGGGGGCTCGAAGACGATGGCGGCGCGCGCGGCGAAGACCGCGGGCCGCGCGCCGTCCGGCACGTGACTCAGGTGCTCGTGACCGCCGTGCTCGTGGTCCATGTGCCGGTCGTCCGCGTGCGGGTGGTCACCGTGACCGGCATCCTGTGCGTGCTCGCCGGTCACGGAACGTCGGTGAGCAGCGCCTGCATGCCGGCTCCCGTGGTGGCCGAGACCGGCAGCACAGTCGCCTTCGGGGCCAGGCCGCGCACGGCCTCGAGTGTCGTCGCGAGGGCATCGTCGTCCACCTCGTCGACCTTGTTCACGGCGACGACGTCGGCGGTCGCGAGCTGGGAGACGATGAGCGGTTCGACGACCTCGAGCAGCATCGACCAGCGGGGCGCGTCGACGATCGTCAGCACGCGCACCGTCTCGAGGTCGGGTACGTGGTCGACCACGAGCCCGAGGATGTCGCCGGGCGCCGCGAGGCCGGTCGGTTCGATCAGGACCCAGTCCGGGGAGTAGGCGTCGCGGACCTTGAGGAGCGTGTCCACGAGGCCGACCTGAAGTGTGCAGCAGATGCAGCCGCCGAAGAGTTCCTGTACGGGCAGGCCCTGCTCGCGCACGTAGCCGCCGTCGATGCCGACCTCGCCGATCTCGTTCTCGATGACGGCGAGGCGGGATCCGCCCTCGGCGAGGGCGCGCGCGACCTCCAGCAGGATGGTCGTCTTGCCGGAGCCGAGGAAGCCGGCGATGCAGAGGACGTTCACGCCGGCTCGGCCTCTTCGGCCGGCGCGGCTCCGGCTCCACCGGCCTCGCTCTTGAACAGCTCCGGCCGGAAGTCCCGCAGCGTGAGCTCGTGGCCCGGAGGCGCGACCACGAAGTCGTCGCCCCACTCGTCCGCCACGAGCCCGTCCACGATCCGGGTGGTGCCCGGCGCCTCCTCGATCGCGAGGCCGTAGAGCTCCGCGACCTCGCGCACGCGCTCGCGCAGCGGCTCGATGTCGTACCGTCCCGTGTCGACCAGCACCACGCGCTTGTAGTGCTTGAGCACCAGCTTCATCATGCTCACCGCTCGCTCGCTGCCGTACTTCTGCACCATCGCCTCGTGCTCGGTGACCAGGTTGGCGCACTCGTCCAGGTACGCCTTGGCGAGGTAGTAGCTGCCGCGCTCCTTCTCGGCCTCCATCGAGAACGCCTCGTTGGAGCCCAGGAGCATGGCGATGCAGTCGTCGACGCGGGGGACCACCAGGGTGGCGTGCTCGGTCTTGAGGCCGAGCACGGAGTTGGAGCACAGCCCGTAGCCGAGGACGATGGTGACCCCCGGCTCGTCCGCCTCCGCGACTGCCGCCCGGAGGGCCTCCTTGAGCTTGTCCGGCTTGACGTGGAGCTGCGCCTCGAGCTCCCGGACGTCGGCGCCGGCGGAGGCGCCCTCCGCGAGCTCGCCGAGGACGGCGGGGCAGGCGATGAAGACGAGCTCCTCGCCGTCGAGTCGCGCCGTCGTCTCGGGATCCGTCACGTGGTCACCTCGTGGCATCGCAGGTCGGGGAGAGAGTAGCGGAGCGGGGCGCCGGCGGCATCCTCGTGCCGGCGCCCCGCTCGAAGCCTTCGCACTCCGGCCCGCTCAGCCGGCTGCGTCCTCCGCGGCGTCCGCCATGGCCTTGACGTTGGCCAGCGGCGCGTCCACGGGGATGTCGCAGCCCGACTGCAGGATGTAGCCGGTCGGGCCGATGTCGCGGACCAGTTGCGTGCAGTGCTCGTACACCTGCTCCGGCGTGCCGCTGCTGAGCAGCGCCGGCGGAACGTCGCCCATGATGCACATGTGGTCGCCGAGGATCTCCTTGGCCTTGCGGATGTCGGTCATGCTGTCCAGGGAGAGGATGCACTTCTGCGCCGGCAGCTCGAGCAGCCGCGGCAGGTCGCGCGTCCAGTCGGAGTCGAAGTGCAGGATGGGGATGAGCCCGGCGGCGTCCACCTGCGTGACCAGCTCCTTGACGTAGGGCCACACGAACCGGTCCCAGAGCGGCTGGGCCAGCATGCGGCTCGCGGAGCGCCAGCCGCCGACCCACACGCCCGGCGAGCCAAGCGCGGCGGCGCCTGCGATGGCCGCGTCGTTCATGCCCGGGAACATGGCCTGCATGACCTGCTCGACCTTGTCCGGCGTGCGGTACAGGTCGAGGATGAACTGCGTGAACGTGCGCCCGCCGCAGAGCGACTCGAACGGCTGGATGATCACCGCGAAGCACAGGTACGGCATGTCCGCCGCGGTGACCTGCTCGATGACCGAGGGGCCCTTCTCGAGGAACGCGATGAACTCCTCGAGCAGGCCGGGACGGATGCGCTCGTTGAGGAACTGGGCCTGGAACGCCGGCCAGCCCACCTCGAGGATGGTGTCGTAGTCCTCCGGCGTCATGAGCCCGGACTCCTCGACCTGCCACGGCTCGTCGGGACCGATCTCGTACCCGGGCCGCTTGACGCCCGTCATCCACATGAAGTTGAGCGTCGCCGAGGCGAACGTGGGGTTGTTGACGCAGTCGGCGTTGCCCACGAGGTTGAAGGAGTCGATCTCCGCCTGCGTGGCCTTGTTGGGGTCGCTGAGGAACTCCTGCAGCGTCATGCCGGTCACGCGCGCCGACCAGGCGACGCCCTCGAGGCACACGGGGACCTTGTCCACCGGCTCGAGGGCGGCGGCCTTGCGCAGGCGCTCCCAGCGGGGATCGGCGCTCGGGGCGATCATGCGGCACCTCCTTCGACGGCCTTGGCGGCCAGCATGACGGCCTCCTGGGCGCTGATCCCGGCGCCGTCGGCGCCGAGCTGCAGCGCGAGGTCGGCGTTCACGGGGCCGCCGCCGATGACGATGCTCACCTTGTCACGCAGACCGGCCTCGACGAACGCGGCGACGGTCTCCTGCATGGCGGGGAAGGCGGTGGTGAGCAGGCACGAGAGGCCTACGACCTGGGCGCCGCTCTCCTGCGCAGCCTCCACGAACTTCTGCACCGGCACGTCCACGCCGAGGTCGACGACCTTGAAGCCGTTGGCGCTGAGCACGCTGGCGACGATGTTCTTGCCGATGTCGTGGATGTCGGTGTGCACGGTGCCGAGGACGACGGTGCCGCGCGTACCCGTGTCGGCGGCGGACTTGTCGAGGCCGAGCTCTTCGAGGGCGCGCTTGAAGATCTCGGCCGACATGATGAGCTCGGAGAGGAAGTACTCGCCGGCCTCGTACTTGTCGCCGATGGTCTTCATGCCCGCCTGCAGGCCGGCGATGATGTCGGCCGGCGTGGTGCCGGCATCCTTTGCCGCGCGCACGGCGGCGAGGACGTCGTCCTCGCGCATCTCGACGAGGGCGGTGGTCAGGGTCTCGGTCAACGGTCCTCCTTGACGTTCAGCGGGCGCGATCGGGCGCCGCGGTCAGGCGCCGGCCGCCGGGCGATCGTGCGGAATTGTGTGAGGGCGAAGAGGGTGGTGAGGGCGCGAGCGGCGTGTGTCGGGGGGTCGCCGCTCGCGCCCTTCACGCGTGAGGAGCCGTGCCTGCCACATGCACCGGAAGTGGTAGGGGGGAGGTGCATGTCGTGGGGGGCGAGGCACGCTCCTGCGGGGGGAATGGGCCGCCTGTGACGTATTTGTCTAGACATTATGTGAAAGATAGAGTGGCACCCTTGTCGTGTCAAGGAGCCCGCTGGGCAGCCCGCGTACGCCCGGTGTACGCTGGACCGACCCCCCGGGAACGAAGAGGAGATGAGCATGGAGTTCGAGGACGTCATCCGCGGGCGCCGCAGCATCCGCGCGTACACCACGCAGCCGGTGCCCGAAGCGCTCGTGCGCGAGATCCTGGACGAGGCGCGCTGGGCGCCGTCGTCGCGCAACACCCAGGCGTGGAACGTCTGGGTGGTGACCGGAGCGGCGCTGGAGCGCTTCAAGACGGCGTTCAAGGCGGCCCTGGACGCCGGGGAGCCCGAGGCTCCGGACATCTCCGGCACCGTCACCGGCGACTGGCCGGACCACTGCTCGGCGCGCGCGGTGGAGCTCATGGCGACGCGCGCCAAGACGCTCGAAGCGGCCGGCGAAGTCTCAGGCCCGGCCGCCTCGCTGGCGCGCATGGCCGACTGCTTCGGCGCGCCCGTCCTGCTCGTCTTCGGCTTCGAGGACTGCCTCGCCGACTCTTCGGCCTGCTACGACACCGCCTCGCTGGTGCAGAACGTGTGCCTCGCCGCCCACGACAAGGGGCTCGGCACCTGCCAGTCCACGACGCTCGTGCGCTACCCGGACCTGCTGCGCGCGATCCTGCCCGATGCCGGCGAGAAGAAGATGGTCATCGCCGCCACGCTCGGCTGGCCCGAGCCGGACAACGCCGCCAACACGTTCGCGCGCTCGCGAGCGCCGCTCGACGAGCTGGTCACCTGGGTGTCGTGACGTCCTGCCGAGCGGTCTGAGCGCATGGCGCTGATCAAGCGCATCACCGACGAGGACGTCTACCGGCGCCGCTGGCAACTGCTCGCCTTGACGGCGGTCGGCGCGTTCATGTGGCCCCTGGACGGATCGATCGTCAGCGTCGCCCTGCCCGTCATGGGGCCGGACCTCCACCTGAGCTTCACCGCCGCCGTGTGGGTCTCGGCCGCGTTCCTGCTCACGACCGCCGTCCTGCTCATCCCGGCCGGGCGCCTCGCCGACCAGCACGGCCGCGTGCGCTACTACCTGCTCGGCATCGCCGTCTTCACGGTCGCGTCGCTGCTGTGCGCGATGAGTACCAGCGGCGGCTGGCTGATCGGCTCGCGCATCGTGCAGGGGGCGGGGGCCGCGCTGATAGGCGCCACGTCCGCGGCCATCGTCACCGCCGTGTTCCCGCCGCACGAGCGCGGCCGCGCCCTGGGCATCAACGTCATGGCCGTGTACATCGGGCTGACCGTCGGGCCTCCCCTGGGCGGCTTCATCGCCGACGCGGTCGGCTGGCGCTGGATCTTCCTCATCAACATCCCCATCGGGGTCACCGTGCTGCTCTGGGGCTGGTTCATGCTGCCGCGCAGCGAGAAGGCGCCGGGTCCGCGGCTGGACGTGCTCGGGTCCGTCCTGCTGGGCGCGTTCCTGATCACCTTGCTCGTGCCGCTCACCTTCTCCGTGGAGTGGGGATGGGCCTCGGCGCTCACGATCGGCCTGCTCGTGTTCTCGGCGGCGTGCTTCGCCGGTTTCGTGCTCTGGGAGCGCCACGTGGACGCGCCCATCCTCAACCTCGACCTGGTGCTCAAGAACCGCCTGTTCGCCGCGGCCAACACGGCCGCGCTGCTCAACTACATGGCGCTCTACGGCGTCAGCCTGCTCACCGCCATCTTCCTCGAGCTCGTCGAGGCACAATCGGCCTCGCTCACGGGCTGGCTTCTGCTCAGCATGCCGCTGCTGATGGCCGTGCTCAGCCCCTTCAGTGGGCGGCTCAGCGATCGCATCGGCTCACGCGTGCTGGCCACCGGCGGCATGGTGGCCATCGCCGCCGGCATGCTTCTTCTGGCGTTCGTGTCCGAGACCGCGCCGCTGTGGTACTTCGCCGCCTGCCTCGGGATCGTCGGCCTCGGCATGGCCGCGTTCAGCGCTCCGAACACCTCGGCGATCATGGGGAGTGTGCGGCGAGACCAGCTCAGCCAGGCGAGCGCCTTCCTCAGCACGATGCGCACGGCCGGGCAGGCGCTGAGCGTCGCGCTGCTCGGCGGCATCGCTGCCAGCCAGCTGGGCCGGATCGGCGGGCGACTTCTGCTCTCGCACGGGCACGGTGGCGGCGCCGTGGCGGCGCGCGCCGTGGACGCCTACGCGCAGGGTTACCGCTACGCCATGCTCACCGGCGCCGTTCTGGCGCTGCTCGGCGCCGCCGTCTCGCTCACGCGCGGCGCGCATGGGCCGGAGGCGGGCTCGCCCGGGCCGGCCGCAGGCTCTCCCGGTCACTAGCCGACCGGCGCCCGCTCCAGGCGTCGCCCGCGGTCGAACACGATCGCCGCGTTTGTGGACCGGGAACGGCGGTCATGCCTCCAGTAGAGGGTGCGTCCGTAGGCGCCCTCCCATGGCGCCGGACAGCGCAGCGACCTCCGGCGCCACAGAGGTGACATCATGGATTCCAGCTTCACGACCAGGCGAACGATGCTCGCACTGCTGGGCGCCGTCGCCGTGGTCATCCTGCTGCTCTGGGCGGCCAGCCCTGCCCTTTCGGCGCCGCGGGCCGGCACCACAGTCGCGCGCGGCGTACCCTCCGAGGCGGTCGCGCACCCCGCGACCGGCGGCCAGTCGTACACCGCCGCGTCGATCCGGGCGCCCGCGGGCCGGAGCGACGCGTACTTCGTCATGACGCCGTTCGCGGCGTGGATCGTCGGCGGCCTCGGCGCGCTCCTGCTGCTCGGCGGGTCGCGCCGCTACGCGCTCGCACAGCGACGCGGGCGGGGAGGCAGGCTGGCCGACCTCACCGGCCGTCGGCCGCCGTCGGCGGGCGAGCGTCAGGACCGCAAGGCGGCGTAGCCGAGCGGCGAGAAACCGGGACGGGCCGGCGGAGAGCGCTTCGTGGCTCCGCCGGCCCGGTCAGGCTTGTGGCTCCGCGCCGGTCGTCCACCGTGCATACATCTCAGGCCGGAGCAGGTTTGTGCGTTCGGCCCACGTACGTGCGGACGTACGTGCAAACGTCCCATGGGGCTTCTGGACGTACGCTTGGGCGTACGTGCCCGAATCGCGCACTTCGTTGCCGCAGCTCATCTCGTTGCCGATTCAGGGCCGCTTGCTCCTAGGCCGCCCGGTCCTCCGCCGGTGAAGGCTGAAGGTTGGGCGCGGGCCCGCTCTCCGGCCCGCCGGGCCCGCTCTCCGGCCCGCCGGACCCGCCCGGTGCGCCCGCAGGGCTGGTCCCGAGCACCGGCTCGGGAGCGCCCTCGATGCTCAGGTGCGGCAGCCACTCGAGCCAGCTCGGCAGGTACCAGTTCCAGCGGCCGAGCAGCTTCATCGCCGCCGGCACCAGAATGGTGCGGATGAGTGTCGCGTCCAGCAGCACCGCGACCGCGAGGCCGAAGCCCATCTGCTGGAACATCACGAGGTCGCCGGCCGCGAAGCCCGCGAACACGGCGACCATGATCAGCGCGGCGCCGGTGATGATGCCGGCGGTGGCGCCGACGCCCTCGGTCACGGCCAGCGTGTTGTCGCCGGTCCGGTCCCAGGCCTCCTTGATGCGGCTCAGCAGGAAGACCTGGTAGTCCATGGAGAGCCCGAACAGCACGGCGAACAGCAGGAGCGGCACCCACTGCTCCACCACGGGGACCTGCTGGAAGCCGAGCACGCCGGCGCCCCATCCCTTGAGGGAGACCAGCGTGACGAGCCCGTAGGCCGCGCCCACGCTGAGCAGGTTCATCAGGATCGCCTTGAGCGGGATGACGACCGACCGGAACGCCACCAGCAGAAGGAGGAAGCTCAGGCTGAGGACGAGCGCCACCACCCAGGGGAAGTAGCTGTTGACGATGTCGATGTAGTCGAGGTTGCCCGCGGTCTGACCGGTGACGTAGACGGAGGCTCCGCTCCCGGCGAACGCTCGAGGGATGAGGGTGCTGCGCAGTTCGCGCACCTTGGAGAGCGCGAGGTTCCCGACCGCGTCGCCGTTCACCGGCACCGAGAGAAGGGCGAGGTTGCCCGACCTGGCCGTCTGGGTCTGGACCGGACCGAACGCCGGGTCGGCCGAGAGTTCCTGTGTGAGACGGGTCATGGCCGCCTTGACGCGTGGTGTGACGTTGCCGTCCACCACGACCTGCACGGGGTTCACGCCGCCGGCCGAGAACTGCTTCTCGAGTACGGCGAAGCCCTGCTTGCTCTCAAAGTTGTTGGGGAACGAGTTGACGCCCGAGACCCCGGTCTTCATGTCGAGGGCGGGGTAGGCGAGCACCAGCAGGACGGCGACGCCGACGGTGAGGGCGATGGCCGGCCGCTTCATCGCCCGGAAGGCCACGCGAGCGATCCAGGATGTGCGCCCGGCCGCGCGGCTGTCGATCATGCGGCGACCGAGGTACGGCAACTTGAGGCTGTTGATGCGGTCGCCGAGGATGCTCAGCACCGCGGGCAGCAGCGTCAGCGCGGCGAGCACCGACATGCTGACGACCAGGATCGCGCCGATGGCGAGGCTGGCGAAGATGTTGGTCGGCACGATCAGCAGCCCGAGCAGCGCCAGGACCACCGTCAGGCCGCTGAAGAGGACGGCCCTGCTGGCGGTCCCGCCGGTGACGGTGATGGCGTCGATCTTGTCGCGCCCGCGCGCCCGCTCCTCGCGGAAGCGGGAGATGATGAACAGCGAGTAGTCGATGCCCGTCGCCAGACCCATCATGCTGATCATGTTGATGGCGAACACAGAGACGCTGAACGTCTGGCCGACGAGCGCTGTGAGCGCGACCGCCAGCGTGATGGCCAGCAGGCTCAGGACGATGGGGAGGCCGGCGGCGATCACGGCGCCGAACACGAGGAGAAGGATGACGAGGGCGATGGGCACGCCGATGCCTTCACCCTTGCGCAGGTCCGTCTGCGCCGTGTGGCTGAAGTCGCTGTTGATGCTGGCGGTGCCGGTGACCAGCGTGTCGAACCCGCCCTTGCCGTCGGCCGCGTGGACGATGGCGTGCACCTTGTCGATGTTGTTCTCGGCCTGGGTCAGGTCGCCGGCCATGAGGACCGGGATGATGGCCGTGTGGCCGTCGGCGGAGATGAGCGAGGCGTTGCCGCCCCGGAATGCGCTGACCGCGCTGTCCACGACTCCCGGGCCGAGGGCGGCGATCCGTTGCTGCAGGCCGAGCACCTCGGAGCGGAAGGCGGGCGAACTCGCGCTCGCTCCCGTGGAGCGCACGATGACCACTTCGTTCGCTTTCTGCGGCATGTTCATGCGCTGCTGCAGCAGGTCGCGGCCCCGTTGAGAGTCGGGGTTGCCGAGGAAGGTGTACTGCGCCGTCAGGGTGCCGGGGAGCACGAGGACGATGGCCGCCGCCGCGGCGACGAGAGCCAGACCCCAGATGGCCACTGTGAGCCAAGGCCGCCTGGCCGCTCCTCGCGCAAGCGCTTTGGGAGAGAGTCGCATGGAGTATCCCCTTCGCTGCGGCCTCGCCGTCGGGCGGCGGAAGCCGGACAAATTCGGTCTGCTATAGGGGAGCACGTGCCCGCCGCTTGAAGACGGGAAACGCGGGATGCGTCGACCCGGGCCGTGCGCGCCCGCCTCGGTCGGCGGCCACACGGTTCCTACCCCCGCAGTACCGTTCTCACAACGGTCATTGGCCTAGAAGGGGGTGTGGCCGGGGCCGGCGCCGTCCTGTGAGGGCAGCGCGAATGTGACGATCCGGGAAGCGGAAGGGCCGGGGCTGCGGTGCAGCCCCGGCCCTTCCGGATGCTTGCTGCTGTGACCCCGCCTCAGGCGAGCGGCGGCGGGGGCGGCGGCGAGCTGGCCGGCGGGACCGCCGGAGCGTCGGGAACCGCCGGGGCCTCGGGCGCAGCGTCGGCCGCGTCGGTGGCGGCCGTCTGGGCGGGCGCTGCCTCAGCCGGCGTCACCGGCGGGGTGACCGGCGTGGTGACCGGTGCGGTCGGGGCTGCCGCGGCGGGTGTCACCGGCGCGGACGGACCTGAATCGGGCGTCACCGGAGTCGCCGGCGGAGCGGGCGGAGCCGGCGGAGCCGCGTAGGTGCCTGCGGCGGGGGGAGCCGGCGGAGCCGCGGTGTAGCCGGCGCTCGCCGGCATGGGCGGGGCGCCGAACCCGGCCGAGCCGGGCGCTGCGATCCTGTTGTACTGAGCGCTGCCGAAGCCCAGCACCAGGAACATGATGCCCGGGAAGATGATGAGCAGGATGGCGAAGCCGGTGCTCTGTCCGAAGTTCGCCGCGATGTCGAGCGCGATGAAGACCCAGAGGACGAAGATGGCGATGATCAGGAGGATGTTGAGCAGCGGGATCCAGGCGAACAGGCTGCAGGCCAGCATGACCCAGAAGAACCAGACCGGCCGGTTGGACATCTTGACGATGTTGTACTCGTTGTAGAAGGGGATGATCGCGGCCCAGCCGGGCAGCCCTGCCTTGGAGAAGGTCTTCCAGAGACCGACGATCATCACGACCGCCAGCACCAGCCAGATGAAGATCCAGATGCCGGCGAAGATCCCCCCGCCGCCCGAGTAGTTGTACTCGTAGTTCATTGACCTCTCCTTCTGTCCCCGTGCGTCTTGTTGAAACGCTTCAGTGGAGTTCCGCGCCGCGTGCGCGACCTCCTGCATACCGGCCTTATCGGCTCCGGCTCCACGAACCTGAGCGCTACGAGATTCGCAGGGGCGGTTCTACCCGCTCGGGTGCATACTGGACCCCGACGAGGGGAGGGTGGATGAGCGGATCGCTGCCGACGGAAGTCGCGAGAGGCATCTATCAGGTGAGCCTGGGGTTCGTGAACGTCCTGCTGGTCGAGGACGACGACGGCGGTTTGTGGCTGATCGACGCCGGCGCGGCGTCCGGCGCCGAACGGATCGGAGGGGCGATCAGGTCGCTGGGGCGCAGGCCGCGCGAGCTCCGGGGAGTGGTCGTCACGCACCTGCACCCTGACCACGTCGGCGGCCTCGCGGCCGTCAGGGAGCACACGGGCGCGGAGGTCTGGATGGGCGCGGAGGACGCGGCGCTGGTCCGCGCCGGGAGGAGGGGCCGGGAGCTGGAACCGGGACCCGGCCTCTTCCGCTCTCTGATCGTGCGCGCCATGGGTGACCGCACCCTCCGCGAGCACGACCCTGTGCCCGTGGAGCACGAGATCCGCGACGGCGACATCCTGCCGTTTGGCGCGGTCGCACAGTACACGCCGGGCCACACGGCCGGGCACATCGCGCTGCTGTGGCGGCGGGACGGCGGCGTGCTGTTCGCCGGCGATGCCGCCACCAACTTCGTGCGGCTCGGGGTCGGCCCCATCTACGAGGACGTCGAGGAGGGCATGCGCAGCCTGCGGCGACTGGCCGGCCTCGAGTTCGAGACGGCCCTGTTCGCACACGGACGGCCGCTGACGCCGCGCGCCTCTCAGCGCTTCCGGGCGCGCTTCTGCGTCTGAGCTCGGCCCGGGCGGCCGCGGCGCCGCTCAGTTTGTCCAAGATTCGCTCGTTGACGTTCGCGGCAGGCCACGTATCGTCTTGCCATGCGCCTCGACGAGGCGCCCGCGGCGACGGAGGTCTCCCATGGGCACTCGCGGCCCACGCAGTCGGTGCCGGCGGTTCGACGGCAAGGTAGCGCTTGTCACCGGCGGCGCCTCGGGCATCGGGCTGGCGGCTGCGGAGCGGCTGCTCGATGAGGGCGCCGCGGTCGTCATCGCCGACCTGGATGCCGACGCGGCCGCGACGGCCTCGGCCGGCTTGCGCGACTGGGGGCGGGGCAGCGTGGACGGACGGCGCTGCGACGTGACCCGGGGCGACGAGGTCGCAGCTCTGGTCGCCGGGATCCTGAAGGAACACGGCCGCATCGACGTGCTCTTCAACAACGCCGGCATCTTCGAGCCCGGCGAGGTCCACGAGGTCAGCGAGGAGGCCTGGGACCGGCAACTCGCGGTGAATCTGCGCGCCGTCTACCTGGTCGCCCACCGCGTGGTGCCCGTGATGCTCGCGCAGGGCGGCGGCGCCATCGTGAACAACGCCTCCGTGGCCGCCCTGGTCGGCGACCACGCCGCCGCGGCCTACTGCGCCAGCAAGGGCGGCGTGGCGCTGCTCACCAAGCAGATGGCGCTCGACTACGCGTCCCGCGGCATCCGCGTCAACGCCATCTGCTGCGGCGAGATCGACACGCCGCTGTTCGTGCGCGAGTCGTACCAGATCGGGATGACGCCGGACTCGTACCGGGAGCTCCTCAACGAGGCGCACCCCATCGGCCGCATCGGGCTGCCCTCTGAGGCCGCCGCGGCGGTAGCGTTCCTGGCGAGCGACGACGCGAGCTTCGTCACCGGCGTGCTGCTGCCGGTGGACGGCGGCTACGCGGCACAATAGGAGGCGGCGATGCGTGGACTGTACGGCAAGACGGCTCTCGTCACCGGCGGCTCGTCCGGTCTGGGCGAGGCGATCGTCTACCGTCTCGCCGAGGAGGGCGTGAGCGTCGCCGTCGGTGGACGCGACGAGGAGAAGGCGCGAGCCGTGGCCGCCGAGGCGGCCGAGCGCTCGCGCCGCCACGGCCACGGGCCGGACCACAGCCTGGTACTCGGCGACGTCTCCGTGGTCGCCGACTGCGACCGCATGGTCGCCGAGGCCGTCGAGCGTCTCGGTCGCCTCGACATCCTCGTCAACTCGGCCGGCGTCTGGATCGAGAAGCCGACGACGGAGATGACGGAGGACGAGTACGACCTCCTCATGGGAGTCGACCTCAAGGGCGTCTACTTCATGTGCCGCGCCGCGCTGCGCTACATGACGGCGCGCGGCGCCGGGGTCATCGTCAACCTCGCAAGCGACTCCGGCATCCACGGCGAGCCCAACGCCGCGGCCTATTCCGCGGCCAAGGCGGGTGTGGTGATGATGACGCGTGCCATGGCCATCGACCACGGGCCCCAGGGGGTGCGCGTCTGCAGCGTGAGCCCGGCGGTCTTCGATACGCCCATGCTGGCCAAGGCCATCGCCGACGCGGACGACCCCGCCTACGCGGAGGGGATGGAAGACGAGTATCCGCTCAGGCGGATCGGGCGGCCGGAGGAGCTCGCTGCGGCCGTCGCGTTCCTGGCGAGCGACGACGGGAGCTTCGTCACCGGCCGCACGATGGTCGTGGACGGAGGCGTCACGGCGTGAGCGGCGGGAGCTCACGCCGAGCAACGATGGACAGGGGACAGGGGGTTCTGATGCACAGTCAGCGATCCACCACGGGACGCCGCTCGGCGCGCCTCGCACTGCTCGTCCTCGCGCTGGCGGCGGCCGTGCTCGTCGCCGCGCCGGCCGCGCAGGCCTACAACCACTACTTCGGTGACCTGCACGCGCACACCGGCTACTCCGACGGAGCGGCCGGCACCACACCGTGGGACGCGTTCCCGGCGGCGATCGCCGGTGGCGCCGACTTCATGGCCCTGACCGAGCACTACTCGACCTCGAACGCCTATGAGGCGTGGACGATGGACGAGCAGGAGTGGCAGGACCTCAAGGCGGCCGCCGCGCACTTCACCTCCTCGCGCTTCGTGGCCTTGCCGGCCTACGAGTTCTACCTGGTCTCGCACACCGGGGAGATCAACGTCTTCAACGTCGCGGAACTCCCGGCGAAGATGACGTTCCTGGGCCCCGACCGGCTGCCGCTGTTCTTCGACTGGCTCGCGAGCCGGCCGGGTGGGGTCGGGCAGTTCAACCATCCCACCTACGTCAGCGCCGACTTCAAGGACTTCGCTGGCCGCACCGCCTCCCGCGACGAGGGCATGGGGCTGATCGAGGTCTACAACGACGAGTTCTTCGAGGCGAGCTACACCAAGGCGCTGGACGCCGGCTGGCACGTGATGCCCTCGGCCAACTCCGACACCCACGCGGCCGACTGGATCACCGGCAGGGACATGCGGACCGTGCTGCTGGCGGATGCCCTCACGCCGGCCGACCTCTACGCAGCCATGCGGGCCCAGCGGGGCTACGCGACGCTCGACAAGGACCTGCGCGTGAGCTTCAGCATCAACGGCCGTGTGATGGGGTCGACGCTGCCGCGAGCCACTTCGTCCTACGCGGCCGACGTGAGGATCTGGGACCCGGACGCCCTCGCGGGGCGCGCGGCCGACGCCGTCACGCGCGTGGAGATCGTCTCGGACGGCGGCGCCGTGGTGCGGTCGCTCACGCCGGGCAGCGGCCGCCGGGATGCAGACGATCTCGTGGAAGGCCAAGGGGCTGCCGGGCGCGTCGAGGTACTTCTGGCTGCGCGTCAGCACGGCCTCCGACGACGTCAACGGCGTGCCGGGCGTCACCGCCTGGACGGCGCCGGTCTGGACGGGCCGCTGAGCGGTCGCGTGAGTGCCTCAGACCGCGGCGGCGACCAGGTCGATCTCGTCGATGAGCTCGGCCTTGCGCGCCTCGGACAGGAGCGACGCGACGATGGAGTTGCGCGCCAGTTTCGCGAGGTCCGCCCTGCTCAGGTTCAGCGCGCGCTCGACGGCGAGGTAGTTGTCGAGCAGATAGCCGTCGAAGTACGCGGGGTCGTCTGAGTTGACGGTGACGCAGAGGCCGGCGTCGAGGAGCCGCTTGAGCGGGTGGTCCTTGAGGTCTGGCGTGACCTGCAGCTCGAGGTTGCTGAGCGGGCACATGGTGAGCGGCACGCCCTCGTCCGCGAGGCGCCGCTGCAGCTTGGGATCCTGGATGGCCGCGACGCCGTGGTCGATGCGGCTGACCCCGAGCACGTCGAGCGCGTCGGTGATGTAAGACGGCGGGCCCTCTTCGCCGGCGTGCGCGACGGCGACGAAGCCCGCCTCCCGCGCCCTGCGGTACACCTCGGCGAACTCGGCCGGCGGGTGGCCCAGCTCGGCGGAGTCCAGCCCGATGCCGGAGATGACGTCGCGGTGGGCCAGGGCCAGGTCGAGCATCTCGAGCGCCTCGGCCTCGGGCCGGTCGCGCAGGAAGCACATGATGAGGCGCCAGCTGACGCCGTACTCCGCCTCGCCCTCCCGGAGGGCGCGGGCGATTCCGCCGACGACGGTGGCGAAGGGCACGCCGCGCGGCACGTGGCTCTGCGGGTCGAAGAACACCTCCACGTGCCGCGCCCCGTCCGCCGCCACGCGGCGGACGTACGCCGTGGTCAGGTCGTAGAAGTCCTGCTCGGAGACGAGGACGGTGACGCCCTCGTAGTAGATGCTCAGGAAGTCCTGGAGGTCGTGGAAACGGTACTTGGCGCGGCACTCCTCGGCGGTCGTGCACGGCAGGTCGACGCCGTTGCGCCTGCCCAGCGCCAGAAGCAGCTCGGGCTCGAGCGTGCCCTCGATGTGCAGGTGCAGCTCGGCCTTGGGCAGGCGGCGGATGAACTCCACCAGTGCGGCATCGCCCTGTCGGGCATCGGTCACCTTGGTCACGCTCTCTCCTTCGTCGATTGACGGGCTTGTACCCTCCGGGTGGCGAAGTGGCACGCGCGGGTCAGCTCGGTGACGATGCGCAGGTTGAAGGCCATGCCCCGCGTCTGTGGGCGCGCACGCGATGCAGGTACGAGCGCGACGGGATAAAGTCGGGCCGTGGACCGCGAGCCCGTCATCTACTCCTGGACCGCTCAAAGCGGCCTCGACCCGCTGCGTGTGGCGGGCGGGGAGGGGTGCTGGTTCTGGGACGACGCGGGCCGGCGGTACCTCGACTTCGCCTCGCAGGTGGTGAACCTCAACCTCGGGCACCAGCACCCGCGGCTGGTCGAGGGGGTGCGGCGCCAGGCGGAGACGCTCTGCGGCCTGGCGCCCTCGTTCGCCAGCGAGCCGAGGTCCGAGCTCGCCCGGCTGCTCGCCGAGGTGACGCCGGGCGACCTCGGCATGACACTGTTCACCACGGGCGGCGCCGACGCCAACGAGAACGCCGTCAAGCTGGCCCGCTGGGCGACCGGCCGCCACAAGGTGGTCGCGCGGTACCGCAGCTACCACGGCGCGACCGCCGGAGCCGCGGCGCTCACCGGCGACCCGCGGCGCTGGCCGGCGGAGCCCACGGTACCGGGCGTCGTGCGCCTGCACGACCCGTATCCGTACCGCTGCGCCGCCGGCCCGCACGAACCCGGCGCCGCGTGTCCCATCTGCGCCGGCGGTCCTCATCTGGAGGAGGTCCTGCAGTTCGAGGGCCCGGAGTCCGTGGCCGCCGTCCTGCTCGAGACGGTCACCGGCGCCAACGGCGTGCTGGTCCCTCCGCCCGGCTACCTGTCCTCCATCCGCGAGGTCTGCGACCGGCACGGCGTCCTGCTGATCCTCGACGAGGTGATGACCGGGTTCGGACGTACGGGGCGCTGGTTCGGCTGCGAGCACTGGGGCGTGACGCCGGACATCATGACGCTCGCCAAAGGCATCACCGGAGGAGCCGTCCCGCTCGGCGCCGTGGTGGTGAGCGAGAAGCTGCGCCCCTGGCTGGAGGAGCACGAGTTCGCGAGCGGGCTCACGGCCTGCGGCCACCCGCTCGCCTGCGCGGCCGGCGTCGCGACCGTGGAGGCGCTGCGCGACGAGGGGCTCGTCGAGAACGCCGCGGAGATGGGCGAGGTGCTCGGCGCGGGGCTGCGAGAGCTCGCCGGCAGGCATGCGTCGGTCGGCGAGGTCCGCGGCGTCGGGCTGCTCTGGGGTCTCGAGCTGGTCCGCGACCGCGAGACCCGTGAGCCCCTTGTCCCCTACGCGGCCAAGGGAGAGGCCGCGGCGCCCGTGGCGGCGCTCAGGCGCGCCGCCCTCGACCGCGGCCTGCACGTGTACCCGCACGGCAACCTGCTGCTGGTCGCTCCGCCGCTGGTCGTCGGGCGCGACGAGATCGACCTCGGCATCGAGCTGCTGGACGAGGTGCTCGCGGTCGCCGACGGGATCGCCCGAGTCTGATTCCACCGGCCGGCGGGCCCGGCCCGGGCTCGCATCCGCGCGTCAGGCGAGACTGAGGATGCGGCGGGCTTCGTCCGGCGTCGCGACCGCCCGCCCGAGCTCACCCGCCAGCCGCACGGCTCGCTCCACGAGCTGGGCGTTGCCCGTCGCGAGCTCTCCGCGGTGGTAGTGGATGGAGTCCTCGAGCCCGACGCGCACGTGGCCGCCCATGGCCAGCGCCAGCATGGCCATGGGCGTCTGCGTGCGCCCCACGCCGATGACCGACCACGTCGTCCCCTCCGGCAGCAGGCCGACGACCTCGACCAGCGCGGCGGCGGTGGCCGGCATGCCGTGCCGCGTGCCGGTGACGAACTGGAAGTGCAGCGGCGCCGGGATCTTGCCCTCGGCGTGATAGCGCAGGGCGGTGCCGACCATCTCCGCCGTGAAGCACTCCAGCTCGAGCTTGACCCCACGCGCCAGCGCCTCCGCGGCCAGGGCGTCGAGGAACTCCGGCTCGTTGACGAACAACCCCGCGTCCATCTGGATGGTCCCGGCGTCGAAGCTCGCCATCTCCGGCTGCAGCGCCAGTGGCGCGATGCGCTCCGCGGTGGGGAGGTTGCGCCCGGGGATGCCGCTGGTGGTGAGGCAGAGGATGACGTCCGTCTCGCTGCGCAGGGTCTCGACGACCGCGCGGAATGCGTCCATGTCCTGTGCGCCCTGCCCGGTGATGGGGTCGCGCACGTGGATGTGCACGACGGCCGCCCCGGCCCTCCACGCCGCGATGCCCTCAGCCGCGATCTCCTCCGGAGTGATGGGGATCGCCGGCGTCTGCTCCTTGGTGATGCGTGAGCCGGTCAGCGCGGCGGTGATGATGACCGGACGCAGGCGCACGCGAGGGTGAGGCTAGCGGAGTGGGTGACGCATGAAGTGCAGCGTCTCGGCGATGGACGCCGCGCTGATCGTCCGCTCCGGGCGGTGCACCGCGACCGAATACGTCCGCGCGAGGATCGCCTCGCGGTCCAGCGGCACGATCTCCACGCCGAGGCGGGAGAGACCGCGTTCGCTGTCGGGCGCGGTCACACCGGGCAGGGAAGCGCCGAGCAGGGGGAGCCTGAGCTCGGCGGCCGTCTGCAGCGCCCAGCGCACCCAGTCGTCCTCGAGCGTGCGCGCGCCGTAGAGGCAGAGCACGCTCGTGCAGTGGCGCAGACGCGCCGAGAGGCTCGCGCGGATGATGTCACCAGGGGCTCCGACGAAGGGCTCGCTGGTGAGCGCCTGGTCGAGCGCGATCCCGCCGCCGGCCAGCAGGCCGGCGGTGACCGGTCGCGCCTGGACCAGGTCGCCGGCCGCGAACGTGAGAAAGACCCGTTGTCGTGGTGTGTCGCGCACTGAAGCTCCCGCTGGCTTCTCTTCGCGTCGTAGATGCATCGGCATGTTCGCCGCGAGCCTGCAGGAACCTGTGTTGCCCGTTCAGGACTCGTCGGGGAGGAGCACGCCGAAGTAGCGGCGCACCGACTTGAGCACCGCGAGCGCGAAGATCAGCACGCCGACCACCCCGAAGGCGGGCTGCAGCCAGCTGAACGGCACGATCGTGATCTCGACGAGGATCCAGATCATGAGCGCGCAACCCACGGCGAACGCGGCGTACCAGGCCCAGCGGCGGCCCAGCCAGAGTCCCGCAGCCGCCACGAGCGGCAGCACGCCCAGCACGAGCAGGAGGATCAGGCCCGGGATGAGGAAGTCTGAGAAGGGCGAGCCGTCGAGATATGACAGCGGCATCTTCATGATCGAGCCGTCGGGCTTGAGCGCCAGCGACAGCCCGCCGGCGAGCCCGCCGAGCCCCTGGATCAGCAGCAGGGCCAGGAGGATCCAGAGCGCGGCGGGACGGCGCATCGCTATCTGATCCGTCATCGGTCACCTCGTGAACAGCGGGACTGCGGACCGGAACAGCATAGCGGCAGGCAATGCGTCTTCGCAGCCGGGATACCTTCGCTAGGTATCAGGCAGCTGTCTCCGCCATGCGGGCGTGCGGGGTGGTGTGGTGGGCGAACTCCTCATGACGAGGTGCCAAGTGACGCCCCGATACGATGTGGGCGGGCGGCTCCATGAGCCACCCGCCCAGTCCTGTTCTTTCGCCCGCTTCGGCTCGTCGACGAAGCTCAAACGAGGGCGATCATTTGACTTTGAAAGTCTTCCTGACCTGGTCGGCCGTAGCTGTGGTCGTCTTGCCGACCGCGCAGACGACGCGCCAGCTGCCCTTCTTCGTGACCTTGTACTTGGTGGTGAAAGCGCCGCTCGTCGCGTTGATGGACGTGGTCACCGTCCTCTTCTTGACCCACTTGCCATTCGCCTTGAGCTGGAAGGAGACCGTCGCCTTGCCCGCGCGCGCCGGGGTCACGGTGCCCTTCACGGTCACGGTCTTGTTCACCTTGATGACGCCGTTCTTGACGCCCCCGAGCACCACCTTGATCTTGGTGATCTGGAGCTCAACGGCGAACGCCATGGCATTCGATGCAGTCCCGCCGTTAGGCGTGACCGTCACCTGCACTTGAACCGCAGCAAGTCCCGACGGCACCACGGCCACGATGCTGGTATCGCTCCAGGAGGTGACCGTCGCCGTGGTGGTCCCAAACCGCACCGAACCCGTGCCCTGCGTCGAGCCAAAGCCCGTACCGGTGATGGTCACAGAGGCCCCGGCCGTACCGTGATTCGGAGCCAGGGACGTGATGGTCGCCGCGGGCGCCGCCGGGGGATGGCAGCCCTGCGACTGGCAGCCCAGCGTGCTGTGTGTCGGCTCCGTGACCACGTGGCTGATGGGGTTATGACATCCTATGCACTGACCCGGCGACGGCGGGATTGAAGTTGAAACGGTGTGGCAGACCGAGCAGCTCGTCTGCGAGTGCGTCGTCAAGGCGTGGAGGCCGGGCGTGGTTCCAAAGGGACCATTGCTGAAATGGCACCCAGCCGTCCCGCATGCGGGCGTTGCGGGCGTGGTCTGCGGGTTCGGCGGCGCTGTGAACGTGGGCAGGGCGCTCGCGGTCGCGGCTAACAGCAGGCTCACCGCAAGGGCAAGCAACAGCATGATCACCAGTGGCCGTCTGAAGACGCGGCGTGCCTGTTCTCTCTTCCCCATAGCTCCTCCTCGGGTCGTTGATCCGACTCAAGCTATAAATGTCCCCGCGAGGCAGCGGTGCACAACCCAGATTCCGTTGACGCCGACCTGGAGGCTAACGTTCAAGGTCAAGAGATAGCGGTACGGGCGGGACCCGGGTCCGCCCGGAGAACGACTTCACGAGGGCGGCGGACCGATACCGGCCCGCCGCCCTCGGGTTGTGACTGAACCCGCAAGCGGGTATTGTGCGTCTCTACCATCGAATCTGGCGATCGATCAAAGGAGACGCATGGGGAACGCACACGCACTTCGCGGGCGCCTGACGCCTGCCCTCATCTTGGCCGCGCTACTGGCGCTGGCCGTCATCGTGATGCTCGGCGTGATGGCGCGTCCGGCTGCAGCGCAGACTGACTTCACCACGTGCGCCAGCAGCACGGCGTGCCACGACAACACAGGCAGCAGCGACGCCTTCCACACCAAGGCTGGTCACGCAGCTGCGCCGAGTTGCACGACGTGTCACGTCAACGGCTTCGCCGCCGCAAACAAGGGCGTCACGCCGAAGGCGTGCATGACGTGTCACGCTCCGGCATCCAGTGTTGTCACCAAGACCACGCATGCGACTCAGGGCTGTGGCACCACCGCCGGCTGCCACGGTGTGCCGAACACTCCGCCGCCCACGACGACGCCGACTCCGACGCCGACGGCCACCGCTGTCGCGACGACGCTGACCGTCAAGGTGACGCCGGGCATCGTGAAGATGGGCAAGAAGGTCAAGGTCACCGGTCTTGTGGGTCCGGCTGCCGCGAAGATCGGCTTCAAGGTCGTGCGCAAGGTCGGCACGAAGTGGGTCAAGATGAAGGCTCCCGCCACGGCTACCGTGAGCACTACGGGCGCCTACACGTGGACCTACAAGACCGTCAAGAAGGGCGCGCACAAAGTCACCCTGACGGTGAAGGCGACGACGGCCTACACGTTCAAGACCATGACCAAGAGCTTCAAAGTGAAGTGAAGCCATCCTGGCCTGACGGCCGTGGATGAAGAAGACGCCGAGGGCGGGCGGTCCGAAGGGGGCCGCCCGCCCTCGACCGTTTCTAGCTTGGGGTCGCACGGGGCGCAGGGACGAACCACCCGCCGGTCGCCCGCTCGGCGGCCTACAGGTCCACTTCGCCCGGCGCCTCGCGCGTGTCGGTGAACCACTCGCGCTCGATGAAGCCCTCGTCGGTGATGCCCTCGAGCGACTGCTTGATGTACTTGCCCGACCCCTCGACGGCCACGCTGCCGTCGGCCAGCAGGATCTCGCCGTTGCCCTCGAAGACCCGGCTCCTGTCGCGCGTGATGCGCGCCACGCAGCGCACCTCCTCGTCCAGAGGCACGGGCTGGCGGAACCTCACCGTGAACTCCACCGTGACTCCCCAGGCGCCGGGCTGCACGAGCAGGATGGCCCGGCCGATGGTCTCGTCGAGGATGGTGGAGCTGATGCCGCCGTGCAGCCGGCCCGGGTAGCTCTGGTGCTCCTCACGCACCTGGAAGACGCCGAGGAGCTCGGGGCCGGCGGCCTGGTCGTCCGCCAGCTCGTAGAAGCGGGCGTGGAGGCCGAAGGGGTTGTCGCGGCCGCACACGAGGCACATGCGGCTGATGTTCTGTGCGCGTTCGATCCTGCGCCGGGTGCCGGGCGTGGGAGCTCCTGTCGTGGACGGGCCGGGACCGCCTCATCTTACCGGTCCAAGGCTGACGGCCGGGAGTTGACCGCACGCGCGGCGCGGGGAAGGCTGTAGGCGACGTACGGGAGGGAGGAGGCCGGAGCGTGCGGATCCTGGTCGTCGAGGACGCGGAGAAGCTGGCGAGGGCCCTGAAGTCGGGCCTGGAGGCCGAGGGCTACGCCGTGGACGTGCTGTACGACGGGAGCGCCGCGCGCCGCCGCTTCGCGGCCCGTCGCGGCGCCCCCGACGCCAACGGCGCTGAGGACCAGCTGCCCTACGACCTCCTGGTCCTCGACGTGATGCTGCCCGGCGTGGACGGCCTCACGCTCTGCCGTGAGCTGCGCGACCGGGGGCTCACGGTGCCCGTGCTCATGCTCACGGCGCGGGACGCCACGGAGGACAAGGTCGCCGGGCTGGACAGCGGCGCCGACGACTACCTCGTCAAGCCCTTCGCGTTCGAGGAACTGCTGGCGCGCATCCGCACGCTGCTGCGGCGGCCGCGGCACGTGCTGCCGCCGCAGCTCCGGCTCGGCGGCCTGACGCTCGACCCGGCGACGCGCGAGGCGCGCCTCGCCGGGGAGCCGCTGGCGCTCAGCCCCAAGGAGCTCAGCCTGCTCGAGCTCTTCCTGCGGCATCCGGGCGAGGTGCTCAGCCGCGAGCGGATCCTCGAACATGCCTGGGACGAGGAGTTCGACTCGTTCTCCAACATCGTGGACGTCTACGCCGGCCGGCTGCGGCGCAAGCTCGACCGGTCGGACGCTGGCGTGCGGCTGGAGACCGTGCGCGGCGCCGGGTACGCGCTGCGCGCCGCGGAGGGGCGGGCGGACGGAGGGAAGGGCGAGGTGAACGGTGGCTGACCCTCGCCGCCCGGACATGTTCGCCCGCGCGCAGACCCGCCTGGCGCTGCTGTTCGCGACGCTCGTGATCGTGATCGTCGTGGTCACGAGCGTCCTGCTGTACTTCACCGTCAAGGCGGACCTGAGTGCGCTGGCCCAGCGGAGCGTCACCGGCGGCGACGGCGAGACCGAGCAGGAGTACGTCACCCGCCGGCTGGGCGCCCTGCGCTGGCAGGTGGTCGCCGCGGACGCGGTCCTGGTCGTGCTCATCGGCGCCGGCGGCTTGCTGTATGCCCGGCGCACGCTCAAGCCCATCCGCGACAACGTCGCCGCTCAGAAGCGGTTCGTGGCCGACGCCTCGCACGATCTGCGCACGCCGCTGGCGATCATGAAGTCGGAGTTCGAGGTGGTCCTGCGCAGTCCGGACCTTGACGAGACGGCGCGGCCGGTCCTGCTCAGCGGCCTGGAGGAGGTCGACCGCATGTCGGGCATGGTCGACGACCTGCTCACGCTCTCGCGCATCGACGCCCATCAAGAGCCGCTGGCGCGTGAACCGCTGGACCTCGCGGCGCTCGCGCGCGCCACCGCGGCGGAGCTGGCCTCGCTGGCCGCCGCGGCGCATGTGGAGGTGCTCGCGAGCGGCGACGAGGCCGTCACGGCGGTGGGAGACGAGGGGCACGTGCGCCGGGCGCTGCGCAACGTGGTGCGCAACGCCGTGGAGCACGCGCCGCCCGGCACGGCGGTCGAGCTTGATGTGCGCCGTTCGCCGGCCGGCTGCCGGGCCACGGTGACCGACCGCGGCCCGGGCATGCCGCCGGAAGTTCTGGCGCACGTGTTCGACCGCTTCTACCGCGCCGACACGGCGCGCACCGGCGCCGGCGGCGGGTCCGGTCTCGGCCTCGCCATCGCCCACTGGGCGCTGCGTGGCATGGGCGGCGACATCGAGGTGCAGAGCGCGGTCGGCGAGGGCACGCGCGTGACACTGACGCTGCCGGCCGCCTGAGACGCCGCAGGGCCTCACTCGGACTGAGGCCCTGCCGGCGCTCGCCGCCTTCCGCGGCGCCGTTCAGGCGGGCACCTTCTCGAGGCCCGGGATGCTGATCGGGAAGCCGCGGGAGGCGTGTACCCGCCCGCGGCCATCCACGATGAAGCCGTGGTAGCCCTCGAGCAGCGAGAGGCGCTCGAGCAGCTCTCCGCCGGAGGCGTAGAGCGCGGTCGCGAGCGCGTCGGCGTAGGTGAGGTCGTGGCCGATGACGGTCGCCGAGAGCAATGCTTTGGTCGGGCGTCCGGCGCGCGGGTCGAAGACGTGCGCGCCGCGCTCGTAGGAGCCCGACGTCGCGACCGCCCCCGCGACGGCGAGGTCGACCTTCATGAGGATCCGGTCCCGCACGAGCGGATGCTGGATCCCTATCCCCCAGGTCTGGCCGGGCGCCGGCTGTCCGTACGTGGCGATGTCGCCACCGGCGTTGATCATCGCCGCCGGCGCCCCGGCCTCTTTGATGATGTTCAGTGCGCGTTGTGCCGCCCAGCCTTTGACGAGCCCCGTCGGGTCTATGCCGCCGGGCATGGCCCACGGGTCGAACCAGCCGTCCGAGACGTCGCGCGCGATGCGACAGAGCTCGAGCACCTCGGCCACCTCCGGCGGCGCGTCCTCCACGCGGATCTTGCCGCGCCGCAGACGGCTGACGGGGCTCTCGGGCTTCCAGGTGCTGAACACGTCGTCCACCCACCGGAGCTCGGCTTCGGCGCGCGCGACCGCGCCGTCGATGCGCTCGCGCGCTTCCCGCGCGTCTTCCGCCGCGTCAGTCGTCGTGTCCTCCCTGAGGCTGAACGAGACCACCGTTCCCATTACCTGCTGCTGCCAGTTGCGCATTGCCCGCTCCCTTCAATTGGCTGAGTGCGGCCTGCAGGGAGCTCCCGAAGGCGCGGCTCGTGTAGGTGGCGCCGGAGACGCCGTGGATGGGGCCGCCGTTGGAGGCCAGCACCTGCTGCTCCAGCTGCGGGATCACGTTGTTGGAGATCTGCTGGCTCTGCGGCCCGTGCAGGTTCATCTGCGCCATGCCGACGCTGGTGATCTTGCCGTTGGCGGCGGTGACCTTGACCTGGATGTCTCCGAGGCCACCGTTGAGCTGCTGCACGCTGCCGACGACGGTCTGGGCGCCGGCGACGTTGGTGTTGCCGGTGGTGAGGGCGGCCGCCGCGTTGGCGGCCGCCTGGGTCCCTCCGCCGCCGGTGACGCCGTGCGGCTTGAAGCTGAGCACGGCGGCCAGGCCGGCGGCGGTGGCGGCGATGACGATGGCTGAACGCTTCATGACTCCTCCCGTGGTCGGGCTGGTCTTCGTCGCCTCAGAAGGCGAAGTCCTCGTGGTGGATGCGCTCGCCGCGGACGCCCGCCTTGCGGGCGGCCGCGATGACGCTCTGCATGAACCCGCTGGGACCGCAGACATACAGGTCCCGGTCGGCGATGTCGGGCACGAGCTCGGACAGTCCGCGCTCGTCGAGACGGGCGTGTGAGCGCGGCCCGACGACCTCGTGGAGCTGCCCGCCGCGCTCGCTCACCAGCTGGGCCAGCTCGTCGCGCAGGACCAGGTCCCGCCGGCTGGCGCCGCGCAGGATGGCGATGACGTCGACGTGGCGCGGCAGGTCCTCCAGCAGCGCCCTGATGGGCGTGACCCCGACGCCGGCCGCGACGAGCACGACCTGGTCGGTGTGCCGCGCGTGGTGCGTGAAGGCTCCGTAGGGACCCTCGATGGCCACGCGCGTCCCCGGCTGGATGTTCGCCAGGGAGTTGCTGTGGTCGCCCAGGTCCTTGACGGTGATCCGCATCCGGTTCGCGGTCGGCACCGCCGACAGTGAGTACGGGTGCGCCTGCCACCACATGCCGGGCTTGAGGAACCGCCAGTGCAGGAACTGCCCGCCGGAGGCCTCGAGCTTGTGCAGGTCCCGCCCTGCCATGGTCACGGAGACCACGCCGGGCGCCTCTTCCTCGACGGAGTGGACCGTCACCTTGTGCTGCAGGCTGCGCGCGATCGGCAGTCCCCAGCGGTAGACGATGACCGCGCCGGCCGTCGCGAACCAGAGGGTCAGCCACCAGGCCATGGCCAGCGGGTGGCCCATGAAGGGCGCGCCGGTCAGGATCTGGTGCGGGATCGAGAGCGCGACTGCGAGGTAGGTGTACAGATGGACCGCCCACCAGGTCTCGTACTTCATCTTGCGACGCACGTACCGGTAGGACGTGAACGCTGCCAGGAACAGCAGGCCGAGGCCGGCGACGGCGAGCATCATGCCCGGGAACGTCGTGGCCAGGATGACGAGTTCGTGCCACGGGCCGGCGCTGACCTGGGCGGCGTAGCCCAGGACGACGGCGACGACGTGCACGCTGATGAGGCCGAGGATGGCCGGTCCGAGCTGGCGGTGCAGCTTGACGAGGCGGTCCTGGCCTATGGCCCGTTCGACCGCCGGTATTCGCGCGATCAGCAACAGTGTGACGAGCAGCAGGAACGTGCCCGACATCGCGGTCACTCGGCCGACGGCGGTGAGCACGCCGCCGGGGCCGGCGAGCGAGCTCAGCGACGTGACCGGGACGACCAGCGCCACGCTGATGACCATGCCGATCGCGGCGAGCACGCCGAGCACCTTGGCCAGGAACCGGTTGGACCGGGCCTTCGCTCCGGCGGGGCGCGCGGGGGCCCGCGAGCGCGTCCGCGCCCGCTCGCCCTCACGCGCCGTCCACCCTGCGGCGTCACTCGCCGGCACTTCTCCGGCGCTTTCCCATTCTGCTTCCATCACGTGCTCCTCTTGCGCCGGTGAGACGGCGCGGTCGGTGTTCTGCACCCTTGTGTGTGCGGTTATGGCCGCGGGACCATGAACGCGAGATGAACGCGCGGTCCGCGGGCTCTGGTCCGGCGCGGGAATCATCTGACCGAGGCACGAACGACACCGGGAGGACGGGATGTCCGTGGAAGACAACGTCACCGCGGCGCGGCGTCTGCTCGAGGAGGCCTTCGGCGACGGCGACCTCTCCGTGGTCGATGAGCTCGTGGCCGGTGACTTCATCGAGCATCAGAACGGGGTCCAGGGCATCGGTCCGGACGCCGTGAAGCTGATCGTCCGTGGCCTGCACCAGTCACTCAGCGACATGCGCTACACCATCGAGGCCGTCGTCGCCGGCGAAGAGACCGTGTGGGTGCGCTCGCGCGTGACGGCGAGGAACTCCAAGCCGTTCATGGGCTGGCCGGCGACGGGCAAGCAGGTCGAGATCGACGTGATCGACGTGTTCCGGTTCTCGGCCGGCAAGGCGATAGAGCACTGGGGCGTGTCGGACAGGCTCGGGCTGCTCGAGCAGTTGGGGCTGGCGAACGGGGAGGAGCGCCGGATCGCCTAGCGGCGTCCGGCGAGCGGCTCTAGGTCTCGCTCCGCCAGGTCGACGTGTACTCGATCGTCTCGGCCGGAAGCGCCACTCCCGGGTCCTCGACGAGCCAGGAGCCGGCGTGGCCGGCCTCGCGCGCGGCGAGCTCGAAGTGACACATGGCGATGCCCAGGTCCACGCGCTGCAGGTCGGCGATGCGCAGCAGCTTGAACCACGGGCTGCCTTTGCCGTAGCCCTTGGTGCGGGCGAGGTAGAAGTGCCAGTCGCGCCCGCGGCGGACGATGCGCCAAGGCTGCCGGTTGGTGGCCGAGGGGGCCATGCGGACGGCCTCGAGGGCCTCGCCGTAGCCGTCCGCCTGCGCTCCCAGCGGTTCGGCCCACTCGCCCGAGAAGAAGAGGTCGTCGGGCGGGAACCGCCGGTCGCCGTGCTCGCGCTGGCGGATGCGCTCGACGCCGTCGTCCGCCGGGTAGCCGGTGGAGACGACGGCGGGGATGGCCTCGTCGCGGCCCACGCCGCCGAACCGCGACGTGAAGCTGCCGCGCGTGAACGTCCCGCCGAGCCAGCAGGTCCCCAGACCGAGTCCGGTGGCGTGCAGCACGACCTCCTCGAGCAGGTAGCCGTAGTCCTCCAGGTCGCCCGGACCTCTGCGCACCGCGCCGACGATGAAGCCGGTGGCGCCCTTGATGAACCCGTAGGTGCCGAGGCGCCGGAGGGCCTCACCGTCGTCCGGCGCCGCGGCGATGAGGCCGAAGCGGACGGCCGTGCCCAGCGGGCCGCGCGTCCTGGTCGCCATGAAGGCCTCCAGGGCCGCACGGTGCTCGGCCGCGATCGGCCGCGCCTCGTAGGTGCGGCAGGAGTAGCGCCGGTGGATGAGCTCGCGATCCGTCACGGCTGCGGATACTGCCACAAGAGCGTGCGCGTTGGCACCCCTGCGGGCCGCGGGCGCCTGCGTCGGCGTCGGCGTCGACGTTGACCGTTCCGCACGCCCGACGCACGATGCGGGCATGGATACCGCCCAGGGCAGGCGACCGCAGGTCGCACTGGTGTTCCCCTACTTCCGCACCAGAGAGCGGACCGAGCTGCTGTTCCCGCCGCTCGGTCCGGCCGCGCTCAAGGCGCGGCTGGCGGCCGTCGGCGTGGCGGCCCGCGTGCTCGACGGCACGTTCCGCACCCCGGACGACGTGGTCGACGAGCTGGTCGGACTGCGGCCGGCGATCGTCGGCATCTCGGTCATGGTGAGCCTCACCGACAACGCGTTGCGCATCGCCGAGGCGGTGCGCGAGCGTCTGCCGCAGGCGCTCATCGTCGCCGGCGGCCCGCTGCCGACCGTGTTCCCGGGCCGTTTTCTCCCGCACGTGGACGCGGTGTTCCGCGGTGAGGCGGACGTGAGCTTCCCGCGTTTCTGCCGCGACTACCTGGCCGGTGCGCGTACTCCCGGAGAGCTCGGGCGCCTCGATCTCGACGGCTACGCGGGCCTGTCCGTCGACGGCCGCGGGCTCCACGTGGACGTCGCACCCGTCCATCACACCGCCGAGGAGGTCGCCGCGTTCGGGCCTCCCGACCGCTCCGACTTCGACCACGCGGCCTACCAGCGCGAGTGGGCGCCGACCGGCTCGCGGCCCACGTCCCTCCTCGCCACGTTCGGGTGTCCGTACAGCTGTGAGTTCTGCTCCAAGCCCGTCTTCGGTCACGACGTCCGCCGGCGACCTCTGGACGGGGTGATGGCGGAGGTCCGTGGTCTGCAGCGCCTGGGCTACGACGCGCTTTGGATCGCCGACGACACGTTCACGCTCCACAAGCCGTACCTCGAGGAGTTCTGCCGGCGGATCGAGCCGCTCGGGATGACCTGGAGTTGTCTCTCGCGTGCGGACCACGTCGGCGCGGAGACGGCGCATGCGATGTACGCCGCCGGCTGCCGCAGGGTCTACCTCGGCCTCGAGTCCGGCAGTCAGCGCACGTTGGAGCTCATGCGCAAACAGGTCACGGTGGAGGACGGCGCGCGCACCGCGGCCGCGTATCAGGAGGCGGGGATCGGCGTGGCCGCCTTCTTCATCGTCGGGTACCCCGGGGAGACGGTCGTCGACGTGGAGCGGACGTTCTCGCTGGCGCTCGACCTCCCACTGGACGAGATCTCCTTCAACGTGCCCATGCCTCTGCCGGGATCGGCGCTCTGGGAGCGCCTGGCGCTGAAGGATCCGCAACGCGACTGGACGCACGAGAACGACGTGACCCTGGTGTTCGACTCCGACTTCGACGAGGCGTGGCTGCGGCGGAGGATCGACGAGACGATGGGGACGTTCGCGGCGCGCACCGCCGCTCGCGCCGCGCTCGCGGCCGCCGCCGCGGTCAGCTGAGGCGTCGGAACAGTGCGTCCGCCGGCGCCGCCGCCAGGCGGGCGGCGGCGGGGCCGAGGCGCCCGAGCCGCCGCCGCAGCTCGAACCGCGACCGCCCGGAGAGGATGGCGGCCCGCATCTTGAGCGCGGAGAAGTCGCCTTCGAACGTCAGTTGCTGGTTCATGAGCAGGCTGCCGTCGGGGCGCGACTCCCGGCGCACGCTCGCGCCGACGCGCTCGCGCAGGGCGGTGCCGGGCAGTGGGTACGGCATGGAGAGACCGACGTAGTCCAGCGGCAGCGAATCCGCGAAGCGGAGGGTCTGCAGCACCGTCTCGTCGGTCTCGCCCGGGTAGCAGAGGATGAAGAAGCCGCCCACCTCGAGGCCCGCGTCGTGGGCGGCCCACACCGCCTCGCGCGCCTGCGCCGCGGTCGTGCCCTTGCGCATGAGGCGCAGGACCTCGTCGCTGCCCGACTCGAGGCCGAAGAACACCGTCCGGCAGCCGGCGCGGCGCAGGGCGGCGGCCGTGCCGGCGTCGAGGCTGTCCACGCGGCCGAGGCACTCCCAGGAGACGAGCAGGCCGCGGCGCTCGATCTCCGCGCAGACGCCCAGTGCGTGCTCGCGCCGCAGCGTGAACACGTCGTCGGCGAAGGCGATGCGGTCGTAGCCGAGCTCCAGCGCCTGCTCCATCTCGTCCACCACGCGGCCGGGGGAGTGCTCCCGGTAGGACCGGCCGTGCACCACGTTGCTGCAGAACTCGCACGCGTAGGGGCAGCCGCGCGTGCTCATGACCGTGGTGACGGCGGAGCCGTGACGCCGCCGTCCGTGGGCGAGGTAGGCGGTGTTGGGAAGCAGGTCGCGAGCGGGCGCCGCGAGCGCGTCCAGGTGCGGCGCCGGCGGGCGCTCGGGCCCGGCGCCGGCGGCCGTGACCACGCCGGGCACCTGCTCGAGCGGCGCGCCCGCGGCGCGGGCCTCGAGCAGGTCGACGAACGTCCGCTCGGCCTCTCCGCGCACCACGGCGTCGAACTCGTCAAAGAAGGCCTGCGGCTCGCAGGTCGGCAGCGGTCCGCCGGCGACGAGCAGGCCGCAGTGCCGCCGCAGTCGCCGGGCGACCCACGTGGCGTCTTCGCGCATCGTCGCCATGACGTAGACGCCGACGACGTCGGCTTTCGCCGCGAGCGCCAGGCGCAGCGCCTGCTCGCGGCTCAGGAACGTGCAGTCGAGCAGTCGGACCTGGTGGCCCGCAGCGCGCGCCGCGGCTGCCACATACGCGGGTCCGAGGGGCGGGAAGCGGAAGCGCGAGCGGTCCAGCGACCGGCGGAAGAACGGGTAGACGAGGAGGACGGAGCTCACGAGGCGTCCGCCCTGCGCGCGAACCGCACCTCGTAAGAGAAGGCATCGTGCTCGGGCGAGAGGGTGTAGCCGAAGCCGGCCCACCCGAGCCGGCCGCCGGCCACCTCGCGCCCGCGGTACAGCCGCGCGTCCGGTATCCCCGCATCCGGGGCCTGGTCCAGCTCGAACGACGCGCCGGTGCCGCTGCAGACGAACCGGCACCACGTCTCCCGCACCCGGTTCCAGGCGCCGACGGCGTGGCCGGTGGCCGTTGCGCCGCCGGCGGAGACGCAGCGATCGAAGTACTCGGCGCCCAGCTCGTTCATCAGGACGACCTCGGTGACGCCCGCGGGCAGCTCGCCGAGGTCGGCGTGCACGCGCAGCGCGCCCTCATCGCTCAGGCTGTAGTCGACGACCACGCGGGCGACCGGCGCCACCGGCTCGAAGCGCGTACGCACGCGCAGCAGCCACCGGATGCCGTTGGAGGCCGCCAGGAGCGCCCGGCGCAGCGGCGGCACGCGGCGGTACAGCAGGGCGAACGCCTCACGCGCCCAGTCGAGCGGCCGGAGGAGCAGGATGCTCCTGCTCCGGCCGCCGAGGCGCTCAACGCGGTCGAGGACGTAGCCGACCGTGACCGTCGTCGGCGGGCCGGGTTGCACGGTCACGTCGGCGCTGCCGGCGAAGACGGCGCGGGCGCCCCGCTTCAGCACCGGCACGCCGAAGCCCACGCCCTCGCCGGCGAGCTCCTGCCCGCCGTCGAGCAGCAGGAGCCCCTTCTGCAGCCCGGAGGTGGGGTAGAGACCGCCGGGGGCGACTGCGTCGCCCGGCTCCGCCAGCCCGAGCGCCAGCCCGTCGCCGAGGTCGAACAGTGGTCTCACGGCAGCCGTCCCTTTCCGCCGGCGCCCACCAGGACGTCCCCGGGCGACGGCAGCGGTAGACCCGCATCGTGGACGGCCGTTCGGGACCGAGCGTCGCCGGCCGCGCAGGCAAGCGACCACCGTCCACCAGCCGGCGACCTGCCAGCAGAGGATCAGGGCGAGCTGCGCGGCCAGCAGGAGCGGCCTCGACGTCTCCGCCCAGTAGGCGGCGCGCGCCACGGCGTCCGGAGCGACAGCCCACAGCAGCTTGACCGGCCACAGGTACAGCAACGTCAGGGCCAGCGGGAGCGCCCAGAGCGCCGCGTACAGACGCCGGTCGAGGCGTCCGAGCGTGGCGAGGATGAGGGCCGGGGCGAGCACCAGCACCACGTTGGTCTCGGCCAGCCAGGTGCGCAGCAGGAAGAACACCAGCGTGAGCGCGAGGCCGAGTGAGAGGAGGCCGGTGAAGTCCGTGGCCCCACGTCGGGCGAGCACCACCGCCGCGACGAGCGCCGGCACCCACGCGACGCCGAGCAGCCACCAGTGACCGCTGAGGACGACGGGATCGGTCCAGAGCCGGGCGACGGACGCCGGCGACATCGCCCCGGCGAGCGCCATCTGGGCGTTCGCGCTGCCGAACGGCGAGGCGTCCCAGCCGAGCGCGACGAAGGGCACGACGTAGATGGTGACCAGGCCGGCTGCCGCCACGGTCGCGTACCTCAGGGCGTGGCGCGGGGAGGTGGCGGCGAGGACGACCACCACGGCCGGGAGCAGCGCCGCGGCGATGGGCTTGAAGCAGATCGCCGCGGCCAGCACGAGGGCCGAGAGGTCGCGTCGTCCGGAGGCGACCAGCAGGAGGGCGGCGAGGGCGAGGGCGGCGACGATGGGGTCGATCTGTCCGCGGACCGCCGCCACGTAGATCACGAACGGGTTGAAGAGGATCGCGAGCCACGCGCGACGCACTGCCGCCGCCGAGGCGCCGAGGTTCTGGAGAGCTGCTCCGGTCAGGTACGCGAGCGCCACCACGGCGGCGATGGTGGGCAGCTTGATGACCAGGCCGTAGAGGCTCAGGTCCGGCACGAGCGCGTAGCTGAGCCTGTACAGCGCGCCGAGCAGCAGCGGCCACGGCGGCGGGTAGCCGATGCTGGCGAAGTCGTGGAACACGGCTGAGTGGAACACGGCGCTGAGGTCCGCGGCCAGGTACGGGCTGCGCCCGGTCGCGACGAGGTAGCCGGCCGCCTCGAACGCCGTGCGGTCGTAGGACCTGTGCAGTGGGATGGCCGCGAGTGCGAGTTGCACCAGCACGGCCACTGCGAGGAGGCGGCGGTCCGGCGTGCGCAGCCAGGTCCACCGGCCGCCCGTCCACGGGGAGGTGAAGGGGGCGGACGCGGCAGTGCCCGGCGTGCTCATCTCGCCGGCCCCTCGTGCCTCACAGGAACCCGCGCAGGCGCTGCGCGGCCGCGTTCGCCAGGCGCAGCTCCACGGGGAAGCCGAAGGCCCGGTGACGCCAGCGCAGCCGGGCCGCCCCGCACATCGCGCCGTAGGCGGCCTTGAACGCGAGCCCGTGCTCGTCGATCCGGGACTGCGGGTAGAACGCCCAGCGCGTGACCGCGGAGATCGAGCGCAGCTTCTCCACGTACTCCGGGGTGTGCCACGGCGGCAGGAAGTGGAACACCTCGATCGCGCCCCACTCCGCCAGCGACTGCGGCGGGCTGAACTCCGGCGGCAGCTCGTCGAGCAGTGGGCTGGGGAACGGCGTGTAGAGGAAGATCCCGTAGTGCTGCGTCCGCGGGTTGGCGCGCCCCATCGCGTCCATGAGGTCGAACGTCTTCTCCATGTCCGCGTAGGTCTCGCCGGGCAGGCCGCTGAGCCACGAGACGAAGGGATCGATGCTCGGGGCCCAGCGGCGCAGGTTGGTGACCGACGTGAGGATCTCGTCGGCCGAGACCTCCTTGCAGACCACGTCCTGCATGCGCGCCGAGCCGCTCTCGCCGCCGAAGTCCAGCTCCATGCAGCCGGCGCGTTCCACGAGGCCCAGGAACTCGGCGTCGTACCTGGCCAGGTAGTCGAAGCGGCAGTTGGCCCGCCAGCGGAACTTGAGGCCGCGGCTCAGGATGAGCTCGCAGATGCGCTCCACGCGGCGCCGGTCGACGAAGAAGTTGTCGTCGACCGGATCGAGGATCTTCGTCCCTGGGAAGCGGCGCAGGAGCCACTCCATCTCGTCGACGACGCGCTCGGGGCTCTTGCCGCGCCAGCGCCGCTTGTTGAAGGCGGTGTTGTAGCAGAACCCGCAGCGGCTGGGGCAGCCGCGGCTGGTCTGCAGGTGCACGCGGCCGGCCTGGAGGGTCGAGTACAGGGGCAGCGGCAGCAGGTCGTAGGGCAGCTCCACGGGGATGGAGTCGAGGTCGATGAGCGCGGCATCGGGAGTGGAACGCACGGCGGGCCCGGAGCCGTTGCCGCCGCTCGCGGAGAAGGTGATCCCGGCGACGCCGTCGAGCGCCTCGCCGGCCGCGAGAGCGTCGGCGAGCGGCCCCACGACCGTCTCGCCCTCCCCGCGGACGACCACGTCCACGCGCGGGTCCGCGGCGGTCTGCTCGGGCAGCAGCGTCGGGTGCACGCCTCCCCACACGATGGGCGTGCCGGGCCGCTCCGCGCGCACCCGCTCTGCGAACTCGAGCCCGTAGCGGATCTGCGGCCCGCTCATCGCCGTGACGCCGACGAACACGGGATCGCCCAGCGGCAGCGTGCGGTAGTCGCCCAGACGCAGGTCGGCTATGCGCGGGCGGTAGCCGGCGCGCCGCAGCGCCGCCGCCACGTGCAGCAGCTGGAGCGGGACCTGCGGGTCGGGCGCCCCGCGGCGGCCGGGGAAGACGAGCAGGACCTCCCGTGACTCACCCATAGGTCACTACGTAGAGAGCCACGCCGAGCACCACGCCGGCCAGGTACAGGAGGTAGGCCACACGCATCGGCGTCCGGTACCGCCTCAAGCTCGCACCTCGCGCCATGAGCTGGTTGCCGCGCACGACCAGCACGAGGCCCATCGCGAGCCCGGCGGCGCCGACCACGGCGTGCACCGCCGCCAGCAGGTGTCCGTGCTCGCTGAGGGACCCGGGCAGCCCGGGGAGGATGTAGCGCCCCAGCGAGACCATCATCCAGATCACGACGGGGACCGCATTCAGGATCACGCCCCCGGTCTGCGTCGCGCGGTGGGCTTCGTACCTCCGGCGACGCGCGAGCACCACGCCGGCGGTGAGCAGGCCGGCGGCCGCCACCGACGCGAGCAGCGAGAGGTCGGCGCCCAGGCTGCTCCTCGAGGTGATGAACCCGGACGCGGCGATGACCATCGCCGTCATGGCACTTCCTTTCGTCCGCCGCGAAGCCTCCACGCTCCGCGGCTGTCCCACGAGCAGCGTAAGCGAGGTGCGCTGATGCGTAAACGCCTACTCCCTCGCCCAGCGGCCGTCCTGGGCCGGCTGCGCGTTGTGGCCCGGCTCGGCGTGCCGTAGGCTGGCCGGGCAGGCTTCCGGGAGGACGGCATGACCACGACCGGCGGGGCGCCGGCCCAGTACGAGCCCCGATTCGCCCGGCTGGCCGAGCGCCTCGCGGCGCTCGGCCGCCACCGGGTGCTTGTCGCCATCCTCGTGGTGGCGGCGATCGCCGGCGCGCTGGTGCTCGACGTCAGGTTCGTCAGCTACCCCATCGCCGGCTTCTACCTCGTCCCCGTCACGCTGGCCGCGCTCACGCTGCGCGTGCGCGAGACCATCCTCGTCGCGCTGGTCTGCCTCGCGCTCGCCATCTACATCATCGTCGTGCAGGACCGTCTGGACGGCCCCACCATCACGGTGGTGGCGTTCAGCGCGCTCGGCGGCGCCGCGCTCATCGCCCTGTCGTACCTGTTCACCCAGGTGGGCCGGCTCTACGAGACGGAGCGCTCCACCTCGGAGCGGCTCGAGTCGCTGGCGGCGCAGCTGCAGACGCTGCAGGAGGTCATGGTGCTGGACACCGACCGCCCGCTCTCCGAGCTGCTGGGCGAGGTGATCGCCCAGGCCGGCCAGTTGCTCGGCAGCGACGGCTGCTGCGTGTACCGGTACGAGCCGGAGACGGCCGAGCTGCGCGTGGCGGCGGCCACGGGCGTGCTCGCCTGCAGCGCGGCGGTGCCGCTGGCGGACCACGGCGACCCGATGGTGCGCGCGCTCACCGGGCACGAGCCGGTGGCGGTGACCGGGGACGGCGAAGGCGGCGCGCTGCTCGCCGTCCCTCTCCTGGTGCGCAACGAGGGCTACGGCGTGCTCTCGCTGGGGTACCGCGAGCGCCGCGAGTTCAGCGACCTCGACGTACGGCTCGCGGCGTCGTTCGGCGCCGAGGTGGCCATGGCCATCGAGAACGCGCGGCTGCGCGACGAGATCGGCCAGACCGCGGCCGCCACCGAGCGCTCGCGGCTGGCTCGTGACCTGCACGACTCCGTGACCCAGTCGCTGTTCGCCGCGAGCCTCAAGGCTGAGGCCATCCGCCGCCGCTGGGAGCCGACCAACGAGGAGGCGCGCACCAACGTGCAGGACGTGGAGCGTCTGGCACGCGGCGCGCTGGCGGAGATGCGCACGCTGCTCATGGAGATGCGCCCGGACACGCTCGCCGGAGCCTCGCTGCCGACGCTCGTCGAGCAGCTGGCCGCGGCCGCCGGCGGCAGCTCCCGGTTGGAGGTCCACCTGGACGTCCGCACGGGCGAGCCGCCACCTCGGGCCGTCAGCGAGGCGCTGTTCCGCATCGCCCAGGAGTCCCTGCAGAATGTGAGCCGCCATTCCGGTGCGAACGAGGCGTGGGTTATGCTCGACATGTCGGGCAGTGTCGTCCGCCTCAGCGTGCGTGACGACGGGCATGGGTTCGACGAGGCGACCGTGACCCCCGAGCACTTCGGGCTCGCGATCATGCGCGAGCGCGCGGCGGACGCTGGAGTCGACGTGAGCGTCGAGAGCGAGCCGGGGCGTGGGACCACCGTCTCCGCCGAGTGGCGGCGCGACGGCCGGGAGGATTGACCGAGGGAGGCGTGGTGCCGGACGGCGGCAACGAGAAGAGGATCAAGGTCGTCATCGTCGACGACCACGTGCTGGTGCGCAGCGGGCTCGAGGTCGTGCTGGGCATGTTCGACGACCTGGAGCTCGTCGGGCAGGCCGGCGACGGGGAGGAGGCCCTCCGTCTCTGCGACGAACTGCGCCCGGACGTGGTGCTCATGGACCTCGTCATGCCGGGCATGTCCGGGGTCGAGGCCACGCGGCGCGTCCTCGACACCTGCCCCGACACCAAAGTGGTGGCGCTCACCAGCTTCACCGAGGAGGACCTCATCGGCGAGACGCTGCGCGCCGGCGCCATCGGCTACCTCATGAAGAACGTCTCGGCCGACCAGCTGGCCGACGCGGTGCGTGCGGCGGCCGCCGGTCGCTCGACGCTCGCTCCCGAGGCGGCCGACGTGCTCGTCCGCTCGGTCTCCGCTCCGCGCTCGCAGGCCGACTCGCTCACGCCGCGCGAGCAGGAGGTGCTCAAGCTCATGGCCGACGGTCTGACCAACGCGGACATCGCCGACCGGCTGGTGATCGGCGTGGCCACCGTCAAGACGCACGTGAGCAGCATCATCGCCAAGCTCGGGGTCTCCACCCGTACGGAGGCCACGGCGCTGGCCATCCGTCGCGGGCTGGTCTGAGCACCGCCCTCCAGCCGCGGGTATCCGTCCTTAGACGGAGCATCACCTCAGTCGTTCTGACGTACCGACGGTCCACCTGTCGCTTGATGTAGGGCGAGGCCGGGACTGGTTCAATTGACCCTTGAAAGCAGTCCCGATCCGTTGCGCCAGGAGGCTGAGGTGATCGAGAGGCCCCGTGGCACGTCGTAAACGTCGAGAGGGACATTCGCTGCACAAGGTGCTGGGCGTCGGCGCGCTCTTCAGCACCGCCTACGGCAACGTAGGGTCCTCCATCTACTACGCTCTGGGCGTGGTCGCGGTGGCGGCACTCGGCCTGACGCCGGCGGTCTTCGTCATCACCGGCTGCCTCTTCATCGCCACCGCCTGGTCGTACTCCGAGGCTACTGCCGCCATGCCGGAGGCCGGCGGCGCCTCCAGCTTCACCCGCCGTGCGTTCAACGAGTTCGCCAGCTTCGGCATCGGCTGGGCGCAGATGCTCACCTACACGGCGACCATCGCCATCTCGGCGCTGTTCGTGCCGCAGTACCTCTCGATCTTCTGGCCGGTCCTCAAGGAGCCGCCCTACAACGTCATCGGCGGCGCCATCACCATCGTCGTCCTCGTGGTGCTCAATGTGATCGGCATCAAGGAGGCGGCGAGCCTCAACGTCGTGCTCGCGCTCCTCGACCTGGGCACCCAGGTGCTCATCATGGCCATCGCCCTCGTGCTGCTGCTCGAGCCCACCATCCTGATCGAGCAGATCCAGTGGGGCATCGCGCCGACCTGGAGCCAGTTCCTGTACGGCCTCGCCATGGGCACGGTGGCCTACACCGGCATCGAGACCATCTCCAACATGGCGGAGGAGGCGCGCGACCCGGGTAAGGACGTGCCGCGTTCCATCAACTTCGTCATCATCGCCGTCCTCGTGGTGTACATCGGCATGCCGCTGGCGGCTCTCTCCGTGATGAACGTGGGGACCAACACCGTGCCCGTGGATCCGGCGACGGGGCTGACGGTGCCCGTCCAGGTCGTGCCGGGGGAGCCGGAGGGCACCTACGTGCTCAAGTCGGACCCGTCGGTCACCGCATACGTGCCGCTGAAGACGCTGGACGACGGCACGGTGGTGATCCCCGCGCAGGAGCCGAGCGGCGAAGTCACCACCGTCGATGGAGAGCAGGTCACCCAACTCTACGGCACCCAGCTGGGCAGCAACTACATCGCGGACCCGGTGCTCGGTATGGTCCGGTTCCTGCCGGACAACGTCGCGTGGCTGCGCTGGATCCTCGGTCCGTGGGTGGGCATCCTCGCCGCCACCATCCTCTTCATCGCCACAAATGCGGGCATCATCGGGGTCTCGAGGCTGGCGTTCTCGCTGGGGCAGCACCGGCAACTCCCGCGGGTGCTCGGCCGCGTGCACCCGACGCGGCTCACGCCGTACGTCGCCATCATCCTGTTCGGCATCGTCGCCATCATCCTCATCCTGCCCGGCGAGATTCCGCTGCTGGCGGACCTCTACGCCTTCGGGTCGATGATCGCCTTCACGGCGGCGCACCTCTCGGTCATCGTGCTGCGGCGCAAGGAGCCCGACCTGCCGCGGCCGTTCCGGCCCCCGTTCAACGTCACCATCGGCAAGACGTCGGTGCCGCTCACCGCCGTCTTCGGTGGTCTGGCCACCTTCTCCGTGTGGTGCGTCATCCTCTACTTCAAGCCGCTGAGCGGCCTCATCGGTCTCGCCTGGATCGGCGTGGGCATCGTCGCCTACGTCATCTTCCGCAAGGCTGCAGGGCTACTCGCTGACCAAGACGGTCAGGTCCCCCGACCTGCCGGCGACGATCACCGAAGACGTCGTCTACGACCAGCTGCTGGTGCCGGTGCGCGACACGGCGGTGAGCGAGGAGATGATGGTGCTCGCCTGCCAGCTGGCCACCGAGCGCAAGTCGTCCATCGACGCGCTGTACGTGATCGAGGTGCCGCTGAACCTGCCGATCGACGCGAGCCTGCCGGAGGAGCGGGAGCGCGCGCGGCAGGTGCTGGAGCGCGCGGCCAGCGCCGCGGACATGTTCAACGTGAAGATCACGCCGGTCGTGGTCACGGCGCGCTCGGCCGGGCGCGCGATCGTGGAGGCGGCCATCGAGCGCCACTCCGAGGTCATCGTCCTCGGCTCCCAGGGCAAGCGGCGCATCGCCGACAAAGTCTTCGGCCGCACCATCGACCACGTGCTGAACAACCTGCCGTGCGAGGCGATCATCAACGTGATCCCCAAGACGCCGGCGACGCAGGTCGCCGCCGGGGCGGGAGCGACGTCCGCCGGCATGATGCCCCCCACGCTGCTGCCGTCGGACAAGGGTGGCAGGGGGGAAGCGAAGGGCGGCAAGGGCGTGGCCAGGAGCGGCAAGGGCGAGGCGGTGGCGCTGCCGGAGGAGGACTCCGGGGACGCTGCCGGGCGTCCCGGCCTCAAGCGTCGCGCCCAGGGGCTGCACCTCAGCCGGTACATGCCGCAGAAGCCACCGGCCGGGCAGCCGGACGTCTCCGAAGACGGTCACGGTCACGAGAGTCACGACCACGCGGCGGATGGACATACGCCTGAGGATCCCACGCCGGCCGCTCCGGGCGCCGGCCGCGGCTCCGGCCCTGCCTGATCCGGACGGGCAGGCGCTCGGCGGTCGGGCCGCGTCCTCGGCCGGCTAGACGCGAGCGGCCGGCAGCGAGACGCGGAAGGTCGTGCCGGCCTCCGAGCTGGTGAACGACACCGCGCCGCCCGCCTGTTCCACGGCCGCCTTCACGATCGCCAGCCCCAGGCCGTTGCCGGGGTAGGCCGAGACGTTGCGGGCGCGGTGGAAGCGCTGGAAGATCTCGCGCTGCTCGTCGGCGGGGATGCCAACGCCGGTGTCGGACACCGTGGCGACCGCCTCGCCGCCCTCGCCGTGCACGGCGAGGCGCACGGTGCCGCCCTCCGGCGTGAACTTGACCGCGTTGTCCAGCAGGTTGGCCAGCACGGTCTGCAGGCGGGCGCGGCCGAGCGGCACGGGCAGCGGGCCGGCGTCGACGTCGAGCTCGAGCTCGACGCCGGCCTGCTCCGCGCGCGAGGCCACGCCGTCGGCCAGCTCGCGCGCCACGGCCGCAAGGTCCGAGCTCTGCGCCTCGGCGGCCGGCTCGCCGGCCTCCAGGCGCGAGAGCTGCAGCAGGTTCTCCGAGAGGCTCGCCAGCCGGCCGGTCTGGGCGAGCGCCCGGTCCACGAGACGGCGCTCGTCGTCGGTCTGGGCCTTGCGCTCGGCCAGCTCGAGGTCTGCCTGCAGGGCCGTGAGCGGCGTGCCGATCTCGTGGGCGGCGTCGGCGACGAACCGGCGCAGCGACGTCACCGTGGTCTCCACGCGCGCCGCCATGCCGTTGAACGACTCGCCGAGGCGCCCGACCTCGTCGCCGCCGGCGACGGGGGCGCGGGCGCCCAGGTCGCCGGCCGCCATGCGGTCGCTGGCCTCGGTGAGCGCCACCACCGGCCGCGCGATGCGCCGCGCCACCAGCCAGCCGGCGACGCGCGGCCAGCGCGACGGCCAGCGCGGCCGCCAGGATCCAGGCCACGACGGCGCTCATCAGCGCGTCGCGCCCGGAGGCCGGGCCCTCGGACAGCTTCACGTAGGCGCCGTTGCTCATGTCCATGGTCAGCGACCGGCCGGAGCGCGAGGCGCCGCCGCTGCCGAACAGCCCGTTGCCGAGCGGATTGGGCAGCTGGTCGCGGTCGTGGTCGCCGTGACCGTACCCCGGTCCGTAGGGGCCGCCGATCAGGGAGTCGGCATCCAGGCTGCTGGGGGACCCGGAGTCGACCACCAGCGATCCGTCGCTCGAGTACACCTGCACACGCGTCTGGGTGGTGAGCGCCGCCGCCTGGGCCCACGAGGTGAGCTCGGGCAGCGTGGTGAGCGGCGGCGGATCGGCCACGATGAGCTTGGCGCTCGCCGTGAGGTAGTTGTCCTCGGCCTTGGTGTAGTGGTTGGCGAGCACCCCGATGAGGATGCCGCCGAGGATGACCGCGGTGAGCAGGGCCATGCCCGCGTAGGTGAGCGCGAGCCGCCATCTGAGCGAACGCGTGCGCATGGCGGCCGCCTCAGGTGGCGAGCCGGTACCCGATGCCGGGCACGGTGAGGACGACGGTGGGGTTGCTCGGCTCGTGCTCGATCTTCTCGCGCAGCCGGCGCACGTGGACGCTCACGGTCTTGTCGTCGTAGAAGTCCGCGTCGCTGCCCCACACGTTCTCGATGAGCTGCCCGCGGCTGAACACCTGGCCGGGGTGCTGGGCGAGGAACACCAGGAGCCGGAACTCGGTGGGCGTGAGGTTGAGGGAGCGCCCGTCGCGGGTGACGGTGGCGCGCGTGCGGTCGATGGTGAGGTCGCCGGCGTAGAGGATGTCCGCCTCGGTGGAGGCGAGCTCGCCGTAGGCCCGGCGCAGGAGCGAGCGGATGCGGGCGATGAGCTCCCGCAGGTGGTAGGGCTTGGTGAGGTAGTCGTCGGCGCCCATCTCGAGGCCCAGGACCTTGTCCATCTGGTCCGACTGCACGGTGAGCATGAGGATGGGCTGGCGCAGGCCGAGCTGGCGCATCTGGCGGCAGAAGTCGAAGCCGTTGCCGTCGGGCAGCCGGACGTCGAGGCAGATGAGCTGCGGCGAGTGGTCGCGCGCGAAGGCGACGCCGCCCCCGCCGGTGGTCTCCCAGTGCACCTGGTAGCCCTCGGTGCCGATGCCCTCGACGAGGGCCTCGCCGACGGCGGGGTCGTCTTCGATGACGAGGATCGTCTGGGCTCGGTCGGGCATGGTCAGCATCGTAGCATGAGGCGCGGCCGCCCCAGCCGGGAGGGCAGGGGCGGCCGCGTCCTCCGTACTGGAGTAGGACTGCGGGTTCGTCGAGGGGGCCACCGACGGAGCGGTGCTCGGCGCCTGCTGCGGCTGGCCGTAGCCCTGGCCGCCCTGGCCGTCGCCCTGCCAGTCGTCGCCGTCCGGGTCCACGCCCTGGCCGAAGCCCTGGCCGCCGCCGTGACCGTAACCCTGGCCGTCCTGGCCCATCGGCGGCATCATGCCCTGGCCGCCGCCGTTGTCGCCCCAGCCCTGCTGGCCGAAGCCCTGGCCGCCGTTCTGGTCCATCTGGCCGTGGAAGTCACGGCCGAAGCCGCCACGGTCGTGGCCGTCGAACGTGGAGCCGACGGCCATGCCGCCGAGGAACAGGATCACGCCTGCGGCGACTGAGCCGGTGATGATGGCCCACTTGCGGCGGTACCACGGCGTTTGCGGGCCGGCGGCCGCGGGGGCGGCGTAGGCCGGCGGCATCACGGCCGTCGGCTGTTCGGCGGACGCGGCGGCGGCCTGCTCCTGCGCCGGGGCCGCCTCGGCCGCCGGCGTGGCCTGCGTCTGGGCCTCGCTCGCGTCCGCAACGGCTGCCGGCGTCGCCTGCGTCTCGTCCTCGGCGGCGTCGCCGGCTGGGGTGCCCTCCGGCGGGGTGGCGCCTGCGTTCTCGTTCTTCGGGTCGGACATCACACACCTCTCTGTCTGGCCGTGGTGGCCGCGGCGCTCGTCGCGCTTGCCCCGTGGCCTCGCGCCGGCGTCTCCCGGCGTCCTGGTAGTGCGACTCTGCCCCGGCCAGGTTGCGCGCCGCCTGCGCCGGGACTACAGGTCCGTAACCCTCCGCCCGGCCCGGTTACGGACCTGTAGCCTCCGCTCAACTCAGCCTCAACATCCGTCTCCTACAGTGGTCGTGGCTCCGGCGACGGGGCCGTCTTCATGCACAGACCGACACCGACCGTTGAAAGGAGCGCCGATGTCCGCACGAGCCCGCCTCTGGCTCGACCTCGCGCTGTTCGGCGCGCTGTTCCTCGCCTACAACCCCGCGTGGACCCGCATCGCCGTGCACGAGTGGCTGAGCGTGATCATCATCGTTCCGCTGCTGTTCCACGTGATCGTCAACTGGGACCAGACCTTGGCGATCATGCGCCGCTTCGCCGAGATCGTGCGCGCGACGCCCAAGGTCAACCTTGTGGTGGACGCTGCCCTCTTCGTGGCCGGCGTGACCGTGATGCTGAGCGGCCTGTTCGTCTCGCAGTACGTGCTGCGTGCCGTCGGGCGTCAGCGTGACGCCGACGGCGCTGTGGGTGAGCACTCACCGGTGGTCGGCGGACGCGACCATCCTCCTGCTGCTGGTGCACTTCGCCCTGCACTGGCGCTGGATCGTGACCGTGGCCGGCAAGCTCGGTCGGCCGCGCGTGCAGGCGCGCGAGAACGATCCTGTCGTCGCCGTCCGCCTGGCTACTCGCCGCCTGGAGTCGCAAGCGGCTCAGCGCGCCGGCGCCGCTGCAGTACGCCACCGTCCCCGCCCGGCACGACGACCGCTACCGGCCCTGAGCCGGTCCTGACAAGGTTCGAGACCGACCTCAGTCGAAGGAGAACGATGAAGAACCTCAGCAGGAACACCGTCGCGGTGCTGGTGGTGACGCTGTTCACCGGCCTCGCCGTGTTCAGCGCCATCCAGCTCGGCGGGCGGCTGTTCGGCACGCCGTCCGCGAGCGCGCAGACGATCAGCGCCCAGGCCACCCAGACCCAGACGAGCAACGGCAACGGCTACAGCCAGAGCACCGACCAGTATGGCTACGACCAGAGCTCGGAGCACGGTGAGCTCGGCTACGACCAGAGCTCGGGCAGCCAGGGGTACAGCGACCCGTACGGCCAGAGCGGCTCGAGCTCGGACACCGGCCAGACGTACACGTGTCCGGCGACCGGCTGCACCGCCTCTTCGTGCCACGCCACGCAGTGACGGAATAGCCCGAAGCCGGCGTCCAACACAGAGAACGCGGGCGCGCGAGCCCGGCAGCAGAGGCCCTCTCCCCAGGGCAGGGGCTGCCGGGCTCGCGCGCGTACGGTCTTCTTGCGCTTGGTACACTTCGAGTACATTGGTCCTTTGGTCGGACCGAATCTCAATGAGCGGCAGATGCGAAGGACGGGGCGATGCCGGCGAAGAGGGAGATCGACTGGGCGACGCTGGCGACACGGCAACGTGCCGTGTCCGAGTCGGTGGCGGCTCACATCCAGCGATGGATCCAGGACGGCTCACTTGAGCCGGGCATGCGCCTGCCTCCCGAGCGGGAGTTGGCTGGCCTTCTGGGAATCTCCCGTGCGTCTCTACGACAGGCCTTGCACGAACTCACGCTCAAGGGGCTCCTCACCCGCAGGCCGGGCGTGGGAACCGTGGTGCTCGCTCCTGGAGCACAGGTCGACGACCTGGTCGGCGCGTTCGACAGGGAAGAGCGACGCGTGCGGGAGATCAGCGACTTCCGCTTGGTCTTCGAGCCTCAGATCGTCGAGCGTGCCGCGTTCCGCCACACCCCGGCCGACCTCGCCGTCCTGGAGGAGTTGTGTGGCGTGGAGCATGCGACGATGTCCTCACGCGACTCAGCGGAGAACGACGAGCGCTTCCACGTCGCTCTCGCGCGCGCCACGCACAACGCACTGCTGGTCACGCTTGCGGAGACCACTGCGAACTGGCTCCGTGAGGCACGGATGACGACCCATGCCAGGCCGGCGGCACGTGAGGCCTCCTGGCGGGAGCACCTTGACCTGCTCGCTGCCGTGAGGCGCCGCGATGGTGGTCTGGCCCGCCGCCTGATGCAGGAGCACGTCGAGTCGGCCACGCGCCAGATGACCGCGGCCGCGGCTGGAGCCTGACAGACGCCTCTCCTTGACAGGCGGGCTTGATGCCGGGAGCATTGGTCAGACCAATGAACCAGAGGAGGACCGAGCGATGTCCAAGGACTACACGAACGCTCCGCCAGAGGGGTGGAAGACCTACGACCAGTTCGTCGTGGATATGAACACCTACCGTCTCCCGCCGACCACCGCTCTTGCGGGCAGCGAGGTCACATTCGCGTTCGACAGCTCGGCGATGCGTCTGCGGTTCGAGGAGACCCGGCTCGCCTGGAGCGCGGGTGACCGGCAGGGCGAGGACGACTACGAAGCAGTGAATGTCGCCCCAGACGTCTACTTCGTCTCCTGGGCGAGCAGCGCCACGAAGACAGAGTGCGATGCGGTCGTCTTCAACACCGAGACGCGGCGCGCCGTCCACGTGTACGACTGGATCAAGGCCGACGCCGCGCCGGGTGAGCCTCGCATGGGGCAGAGGTTCACGACGGGGACGCTGGACGGCGGTGAACCGTCCGGGCTGGTCCCGCACCCGACGAAGGAACTGACCGGCCTCAAGGCCATCTACACGTACTCAGAGGACCACGACTACGAGCACTACTACATCACGTCGAAGTACTTCTGCTGGAAGGGGCTCTCGGGCGTGCAGAAGGGTGATGCCGCCATCGAGCCGGCCGAGTACTGGAAGTTCGCCGACGGTCAGTACATCTTCGGCTGGACGGAGATGATCATCCCCTGCTCGCCGATCTGGTTCATCTGCTTCGACGGCTCCTTCGGGCACGACCGGGAGACCGGCATCTTCGCCAACACTGATCCGGATGGCACGATGCGGGTCGAGCCGGCCGGAGCGACGATCCAGAAACTCAACCAGACCTTCTACCCGAACCAGTTCGAGGAACTGTAGGAGCGGAGCCGGAGCGGCAGAGCAGTCCGGCCGGCCTCGCTACGGGGACGTAGCCGCTGATTACGGGCCCGTTTCCGCAGGGCAACCTCGGCAGAATCTCCACTGTGCATGCTCTTGTCACGGGCCGCAGAGGCCACGTGACAACGACACAAGGAGCGTGACATGGAGCGCAAGAGCAAGAAGTGGGGGTTCGTGGTCGTGGGTGCGGTCGCGGCCGTCGCACTCGGCGCGATCGCCGTGGCGAGCGCCGCGACGACGCAGTCGGCGTCGCCGAGTCCATCCGCGTCCGCGCAGGCCGACGGCCAGGGGCACGTGCCGGACTTCGACGGCGACGGTCCGCAGGGCGGGCGTGACGGCGGGCCCGGCTTCGGGCACGGCGGCGGCGCCCCCGACATGGCCGAGGCGCTGGGCAAGCTGAGCGGCAAGGACGTGAGCGCCATCATGGCCGAGCGCGACGCCGGCAAGAGCTTCGCCGACATTGCCGAGGCCGAGGGCGTCGACACCGCGGAGCTGGTGGCCCAGGCTGTGGCCATCGAAAGGGCCGAGCTCGACGCGGCAGTCAAGGCCGGCACCATGACCGACGCGCAGCGCACCCAGGAGCTCTCCGGCCTGCAGGCGAGGTTCCAGCAGGAGCTCACCGAGACCGGCACGATGGGTCACGGCGGCCCCGGCGGGCCTGACGGCGGCCGCGGCCAGGGCTTCGGCGGCGGGGGCGACATCCCCGAGGCGCTCGCCAAGCTCAGCGGCAAAGACGCGAGCACGATCATGCAGCAGCGCGCCGCCGGCAAGAGCTTCGCGCAGATCGCCAAGGCCTACGGCGTGAGCACCGACGAACTGCTCGCCGAGACCGTGAAGATCGAGAAGGCCGAGCTCGACGCGGCCGTCAAGGCCGGCACGCTGACCGACGCGCAGCGCAGGCGAGATCCTCAGCGGCCTGCGGGCCCACCTGAAGGAAGAGCTGACTGAGACGCACGCGATGGGCGACCGCGGCTTCGGCCCGGGCGCCGGTGACGGCACGCAGGCTCCGTCGGCCACGAGCAGCCCGTCCACGAGCGGCATCTCGCTGTCCTACTGACAGTCCCCCCGGTCCGGCTCCGGCCGGCTACCGTGACGAGGGGCGGCGCTCCCAGCAGAGGGAGCGCCGCCCCTCCTGCGTACGGAGCTGCGGACGCTGCTTGCGGACGCTCTGTTGTGTGACCCCATTTCCCCAGGGCCATGTGGTCACAAGAGCCGGCACCGGGGCGCAGTTGTGGACACTGACCACAATGAGGCGCGGAAGCGGCTGGTTGTGACTACATTCGCGGCCGCAGAAGTGACCACAGGCAGAGTGTCCGGAGACCGCTTCGGAGCGCCATCGCGGTGTGACGTCGTGAAGACTAGAGGCAGTCTGCGAGCGGCACGACCCAAGTTTCTGAGGCAATCGACGGGCCCGGCTGACGCGGTGAGCGCCGTTGGTCGTCGACGGACCGCCACGCCGGTGGCGGGGTGCGCAGGCGCGCGGGTAGGGCGGGGGTCACGCAGGCGCTGCTGGGTCACGCAGGCGCCGCTGGGTCAGGCAGGCGCCGGCGTCTCCCAGAGCGAGCGTACGCCGGCGCGGATGGACGCCGTGGTGACGCGCTCGAGTGCGCCTTCGTCGGCGTCGGCGGCGGGGTCTGGCCCCGTCTGGATCTGCTCGAAGAGGGCCGTGACCGTCTGGCTGAGGAACCGGGAGCGCTGGGCGTAGCCGTGGGTGTCGGCTTTGTTCCAGGGTTGGGTGTAGTAGCGCAGCGGGTGGCTGACGTACAGCTGCTCTCGAGCACGCGTGCAGGCCACGTAGAGGAGCCGGCGCTCCTCCTCGATCTCGGCGGCGCTGCCGGTGGCCATGTCCGACGGGATGTTGCCGTCGGCGGCGTGGATGACGTAGACGACGTCGAACTCGAGGCCCTTGGCCGAGTGCATGGTGCTGAGGATGAGGTAGTCCTCGTCGAGCAGCGGCGGGCCGGCGAGCTCCTGCGTGTACGCCGGCGGGTCGAGCACCAGCTCGGCGAGGAACTGCGAGCGGGTCTGCGCGCGGGCGGCGAGGCCCTCGATCTGCTCGAGGTCGCGCAGCCGCGCCTGGACGTTGTCGTACTTGCGCTCGAGCAGCGGGCCGTAGACGCTGCGCACGGCGTGGACCTGCGCGGGCACGTCGTGCGCGCCGGCGGCCGAGAGCGTGGCGAAGAGCTCGACGACGGCCGGCCAGGCGGCGCGCGCCGGGTCAGGGACGCGCGCGCCGCTCCAGGCGGCCGTGAAGTCGCCGGCGGCGGCGCTCAGGCTCTCGAGCAGCGCCGCCGCCGTCTTCGGCCCGACGCCGGGCACCAGACCCAGCACCCGGAGCCCGGCCATCGCGTCTTTGGGGTTCTCGGCGAGGCGCAGGAAGCCGACCAGGTCCTTGACGTGCGCCATCTCGACGAACCGCAACCCGCCGTACTTGTGGAACGGGATGTTGCGGCGGCTGAGCTCCATCTCCAGCGCCAGGGAGTGGTGCTGGGCGCGGAAGAGCACGGCCTGCTCCTTGAGCTGCGTGCCCTGCTCGCGGTGCGCCAGGATGCGCTCGCAGAGCCACTGCGTCTGCTCGTCCTCGTCGCGGCAGGTGGCGAGCACGGGGCGGGCGCCGTCCTTGCTCTCCGTCCACAGCTCCTTGTCGCGCCGCTCGGCGGCCTCGGCGATGAGGGCGTTGGTGGCGGCGAGGATCGGCGCGGTGCTGCGGTAGTTCTGCGTGAGCGTGACGACCTCGGCGCCGGGGAACCGCTGCTCGAAGTCGAGGATGTTGCGCACGGTGGCCGCGCGGAAGCCGTAGATGGCCTGCGCGTCGTCGCCGACGCAGGTGACGCCGGTGCCGTCCGGCCGCAGCAGGCTCACGATGTCAGCCTGCAGGGCGTTGGTGTCCTGGTACTCGTCGACGAGCACGTGGTCGAAGCGCTCGCGGACCCGCGCGCCGCCGGCGGGGTCGGCGAGCAGGCCGCGCCAGAACAGCAGCAGGTCGTCGTAGTCGAGCACCTGCTGCTCCTCCTTGGCGTCGGTGTAGGCGGCGAACAGCTGGGCCAGGCCCTCCTCGGCCGGCAGGCACCAGGGGAACGCCGTGGTGAGCACCTCGTGCAGCGGCAGCTGGGCGTTGACGCAGCGCGAGTAGACGTCCAGGCTCGTGGACTTCTGCGGGAAGCGCGAGCCCCCGCGCCCAAGGCCGAGACGCGTGCGCGCGACGTGCATGAGGTCTTCGCTGTCGCCGCGGTCCATGATGGTGAAGTCGGGCGCCATGCCGATGTCCCGCGCGTGGATGCGCAGCAGGCGGGCGGCCGCTGCGTGGAAGGTGCCGCCCCAGACGCGGTCCGACGCGCCTCCGGAGCCGCGGCCGCGCGCCGCCAGCACCGCCTCGACCCTGCGGAGCATCTCGGCGGCGGCGCGGCGCGTGAACGTGAGCAGCAGGATGCGCCGTGGGTCGGCGCCGCGCTCGATGAGGTGGGCGACGCGGTGCACCAGCGTGGCGGTCTTGCCGGTGCCGGCGCCGGCGACGATGAGCAGGGCGCCGTCGCCGTGCTGCGCGGCGGCGAGTTGCCGGTCGTTGAGGTCGACGAGCATGAGGAGTCCTCCTCCAGTGGGGCCGGTGGCAGGCTAGCAGTGGGCCCGGACGGATGAGAACGCGCGTTCGCGCCGGAGGCCGGCGGGCGCGCCGGGGGGCGGGAGGCCGGCGGGCGCGCGGGCGCGGGAGGCCGGCGGGCGCTCCGGGGGGTGGTGCCGCCCAGGGGTCGGAGCCTCTTCCGGCGCCGCTTCCGGAGCCCGATATGGCGCCACATGTGGCTCCGCATCAGGCTCCGACCCCCAACGCACATACCCTCCGGCGTGAGAAGATGCGCGCGTGACCTCTCGCGAAGACGGCACGCGGCCGGCCGCTCGTCGAGGTGACCGCCGGCCAGCCCGAGTTCACCTTCACGGACGCGGAGGGCACGCTCGCCGGCTTCTACACGCCCGGGTTCATGCAGTCGATCAACGTGCCCGGGCTGCACCTGCACTTCCTCTCGGACGACCGCACCGAGGGCGGGCACCTGCTGTCCTGCCGGCCGGAGCGGGTACGCGCGAGCGTGCAGTTCATCTCCACGCTGGAGCTGGGTCTGCCGATGAGCCTCGACTACCTCACCTGGGACTTCCGCCGCGACACCGGCGCCGACCTGGACGCGGCCGAGAAGTAGCCTCCGGCTAGATCAGCATCCTCACCATGCCGACCATCTCGAACGTCACCAGGGAGCCGTAGGCGACCAGGAGGACGAGTGCGGTGGTGAGTGCGGCGCGGTGCCGGCGCAGCAGCCACAGGCCTCCCGTGGCGGCCACCATCACCCCGACCTTGGCCAGCGTCGCCGGCAGCGGTCCGAGGTCGAGCAGATACGCCATGACGGGGTTGAGCTCGATGGCGCCCAGCCGCAGGACGTTGAAGGTGATGAAGAGGTCCACGGCGCTGAGCACGTTGATGAGGATCAGCAGCTCGGCGAGCAGGACGGGGTCGTTGCGCAGGCGCAGGAGCGGAGCCTCGAGGGCGGCGCTGAACGGCGAGCGGCAGACGTCGCGGCGCCGGTCGAAGCCGGAGCGCCGCTCGTCCACGAGGATCCGGTGCTGCCGCCGCCGCTCAGGGTGGCGGGGGCGGCACGTGGGCGCCGTGGACGTCTGCCGTGGAAGTACTGCCATGACGAATCTGTACCCGGCGTGTCCGGCTCCGGTCCGGCCATCCGTTGACCACCGGCGCGCTGCCTGAAGAACGTTTTGCGAACTGCGAGTACAGGAACTTGCCAAAACGGTCGACAAAGGCCGTATGGAGGCAGAGAGAGGGATGCGACGGTCGCGGGACCGCCGCCGGCTGCATCTGGCAGAGGCAGCCGACGTCCCGGACGCGAACCACCAGACGGCACGCCGTGAGGGCACGCTGCTTGAAGCGCAGCGCGCCCTGATGCGGTCCGACGCGCGAGCGGCGCTCGACCAGCTCGCCGCGCTGGCGCGGCGTGAGCTGGGCCTGCGCCGCTGCCTCGTCCTCGAGCGGGATGGACAGCTCGGCGGCCTCGTCTGCCTGGCCGGCGGCGAGTATGCCGTCGTCCGCGAGTCCGAACACGACGGGCTGCGCGAGGCGCTGCTGGGCGCCGAGCCGAGCCGTCGCGGCGCGGAGGTCCTGGTGCCGTTCGGGCCGGGGCTGCCGGTCGAGGGGTGTCTGGTGCTCACCGAGGACGGCGATCCGCTGCGCGACGAGGACCTCGACTTCGCGCTGGACGTGGCCGGCCTCTGCGCCTTGGCCATCGAGCGGCTGCACGCTGCGCGCCTCCGCGACGAGCAGAAGGCGCGCATCGACTCCCTGCTGCACGCGGGCCGGAGCATCACCTCGAGCCTGGTGCTGCAGGAGGTGCTCGACGCCGTCGCGCGCGAGGTGGTGGACGCCCTCGGAGCACGGTACTGCGTGATCTGGGAGTACGACGCCGGCGCGGATGCGCTCGTGGAGCGCGCCGGCTTCAGCGTCGAGCCCGGCTACAGCGTGGACGGCGACGTGATGCCCCTCGACGAGCGACCGCACGAGCGTGAGATCCTCTTCGCCGACGACCTCGTGATCGAGACTCTCTCCGACCCCGGGCTGGACGCCCAGAGCCGGGAGTCGATGGAGCGCTGGGGCGAGAAGACGTGCCTCTCGCTGCCCCTGCGTTTCGGCGACGCCACGCTGGGCGTCCTCGTCGTCTGCGAGACGGAGCGCGAGCGCGTGTTCACGCCCGAGGAGCTCGAGCTCGCGCGCGGGCTCGCCACCCAGGCGTCCGCGGCGGTGCACAACGCGCGCATGTACCGCGACCTCGCCGAGCGACACGACGAGCTCGAGGAGCGGTCGCGTCGGGAGCGGCTGCTCAACGACCTCAGCGTGGAGCTCAGCTCGAGCCTCGACCCGCGCACCGTGCTCGACTCGGCCTGCCGCCGCATCTGCGAACTGCTCGGCACCACCGGCGGAGAGATCTGGGCGCGGTGCGACGGGCAGCAGGTGGAGTGCCTGGCCTCGTGGGCCGACGGCGCGTTCGTCGAGGAGTGGGTGGGACGTAGCTACCCGGTGGACCACTGGGCGGCGTCCAGTCTGGCGATGGACTCGGGGGAGACGCTGGCGATCTCGTCGATCGAGGACCCGCGCCTGGGAGACGAGGAGCGGCGGGTCATGCGCGAGTGGGACCAGCGGTCGCTGCTCGCCGTCCCGATGAAGGCGCGCGGCCGCACCGTGGGCACGGTGGAAGTGACGCAGGCGGGCCGCGAACGGGTGTTCACCGAGGAGGAAGTGGCGACGGCGGAGGCGTGCGCGCGCATGACTGCCCTGGCCGTGGACAACGCGCTGCTGTTCGAGCGTCAGGCCGGCCACGCGCGGCGCCTCACGTCGCTGCTGGAGGCGAGCCAGGCGCTGACGTCCTCTCTGGATCTGCAGGACGTGCTCCAGACGCTGGTCAAGACCGCGGCGGAGTCCCTGGGCTGTCCCGAGGCGCTGATCTTCGCCTACGACCCCGACGCCGACACGCTCACCATGCGCTCCGTGCACCAGGACAGGCCGACCGTGTACCAGGACCTCGACAAGCCGTACTCGCTGGCGGAGTACCCCTCCGACCGTGAGGTGCTGGAGGCCACAGACGTCATCGTGGAGTCCATCTCCGACCCTTCGCTGCCCGCCGACGTGCGTGAGTCGATGGAGGTGCACGGAGAGAAGACCTGCCTCACCGTGCCGCTGCGGTTCGGCGGCTCCCCGCTCGGCATGCTCACCCTCGTCGAGACGGACGCCGAGCGCGTGTTCAGCGAGGCCGACCTGGAGTTCGCCCGCGGCTTCGCCGAGCAGGCCGCCATCGCGCTGCACAACGCCCAGCTGTTCGAGGACATGAAGGGCATGCACATCGGCAACCTGCGGGCGCTCAGTTCCGCGCTCACGGCCAAGGACTTCTACACCATCGGGCACACCGCCCGGGTGGCCGCCTACGCCGTGCTGCTGGCCGGGGAGCTGGGATGGACGCCGCGCGCCGTGCAGCAGCTGGAGGAGGCCACCTACCTGCACGACATCGGCAAGATCGCCGTCGCCGACCGCGTGCTGCTCAAGTCGGGGCCGCTCACCGAGGAGGAGTGGGAGCTGATGAAGCAGCACCCGGTGGTGAGCGCCGAGATCATCGAGGCGCTGCTCGACGACGAGTACGTGGTCGGCGTGCGGCACCACCACGAGCGCTGGGACGGGAGGGGGTACCCGGACGGCGTCGCCGGCGCCGACATCCCGCTCGTAGCACGGCTCCTGTGCCTCGTCGACTCCTACGACGCCATGTCGTCGCGCCGCGTGTACCGCCCTGCGCTGACGTTCGAGGAGTGCGTGGCCGAGCTCACGAGCTGCGCCGGCACGCAGTTCGACCCCGAGCTGGTGGCGGCGTTCCTGCGCGTGCTGCACCGCATGAGGGAGCAGCGCGCCGACCTGCAGGCCGCCGCCGACGAGGCCGCCGCGCGCATCGACGCCGGCGACCACCTGGCCCTGCGGCGGCCCGAGGACGCGGCGCGCGCGGAGTACGGGCGCATCCTGCTGCTCCTCCGCCAGACGCGGCTCGCGCACCCGCAGGTGCAGTCCATGGTCACCGGCGCGCCGGTGGACGAGCTGCGCTGCATGACGGTCGTGGATGACGACGATGACGACCTCCGCGCGGTCCCGCCCGGCGAGGTGGAGTTCTGCGACGACCTCGAGCTCGAGACGCTGGCCGGGCGGCGCTCGGACGCCAATGTGGTGACGGTGGACCGCCGGGGCGCCTGGCTCTCCGCCGCCGCCCCCATCCGCGCCGAGGACGGGACGATCGTCGGTCTCGTCGCCGCCTCCAGGGTCCCCGGCGAGCGCGCGGCGAGGGGCTCCTCGGGCAGCGCCGTGAGCGACACGTTCGCGCAGATCATGCACACGGCAGGGGCGCGCCAGACGCGCGCCGAGATCGAGTCGATGACCGACGCGCTCACCGGGCTCTACAACCACCGCCGCTTCCACGAGCTCCTGCGCGACACCGTTGCCGGTACGAGGGCAGGCGACGGGCAGATGGCCCTGCTGTTCTGCGACGTGGACCGGTTCAAGGAGCTCAACGACCGCCACGGCCACCTCGTGGGTGACGACGTGCTCCGCCGGGTCAGCCGGATCCTGATGTCGTGCGTCCGCCGCGGTGACCTCGCGGCGCGCTACGGCGGCGACGAGTTCTGCGTGCTGCTCCTCGACTCCGGCCTCGAGACCGCCGTGGAGGTCGCCGAGCGCATCCGCGAGCAGGTCGCCGACCTCTGGATCGGGCCGGTGCGGGCGGCCACCGTGAGCATCGGCGTGGCCGCGCTGGACGGGCATCACCGCGCCGAGGACCTGCTGGAGCAGGCGGACCAGGCCATGTACGCGGCCAAGCAGGGCGGCCGCGACCGCGTGGTCCGCGCCGACACGCTCCAACCGGCGCTGCCGCGTCTCACGACGCTGCTCTAGGTCCTCACGCCCGACGATCGGTCGCCGGTCCGGGTCGCCGTAATCCGGGTAGAAACGCTCCACAAGCGCTCGGGGCCGTCCGGGCGCTGAAGGGAGGACCCGGAGATGGACATCGACCAGCAAGCGCCGATCACCGCCAGTGGGAGCGTCGACATCTCCGCGTCGCCCGGAGAAGTGTGGGCGCTGCTCTCCGACATCGCCCGGTGGCCCACCTGGAACCCGGACGTCCGGGAGGCGCGTCTCGAGGGACAGCTCGAGCCGGGAAGCAGGTTCGTGTGGAGGGCCGGTCCCGGCACGATCACCTCTGTGCTGCGCTCGGTCGTGGACGGGCGCGAACTGGGGTGGACGGGCTCGACGATGGGTGTCCACGCCGTGCACGTCTGGCGCATCGAGGCGATCCCGCGGGGAACGCGTGTGACCACCGAAGAGTCGTGGAGCGGGTGGACCATCCGCTTCCTGCACAAACGCATGGAGAAGACCTTGCGCGAGGCCGTCTTCCACGGTCTTCACAGCCTCAAGGCCGAGGCGGAGTTCCGCACCCACAGGGACCTGCATCTGGCCGCCTGACGGCGGCGCAGGACCGCCTCGGCGGCAGCTCGGCGCGGCGTGATGCGGCGGCGGGAAGAGGCACAGAGCCTCTGCCCGCCGCCGCGCTTCAGAAAGCGATCGTCTCCAGTTGACGCTCCTTCAGGATGTCGTTCAGCGTCCAGAAGCGGGCCTCGCCTGAGGCGATGCGGAACACCTCGGCGATAGGCTCAAGCGGGCGCTCGATGAGCCCTTCGAGCGCCGCCCGCTCCTCGCTCACCTGGTGCACCAGTTCCGCGTCGTCGAGGAACTCGACGGCGCCGGTCACGCGCATCGACCGCGCCGCGGGAAGCTCGCCGGCGCTGTTGTAGAAGCAGACCTCCACCTGCGGATCGTGGTGCAGTTGTTCCGACAGAGCCTTGGGGCTCATGGTCATGAAGTAGAACCCGCGCCCGTCGGCGAACCACAGGAGGACGGGACGGACTCGCGGCCGGCCGTCGTCCTCCGTGGCGAGAAAACAGATCGGGTGCGCGCTCGCGAACGAGATGCAGTCGGTGAGATCCATGCTTCCTCCCTCGCTGTGCCTTGCGCTCAGCGGAGCGGCAGGCCGGGGATACCGACGTGCAGGCCCTGGATGTCGGGAGCGCTGCCGTCGGCGTAGCCGTAGAACGCGCCGTTCTCGACGAAGAGGGTCCCCCTGGTGTCCGGCGTCGTCCCGAACACCGGCTGCGTCGGGTAGTTGAGCCAGCCGGGGTCGTCGGCGATCGTGGTGAGGTTGCCTCCGGGCGTCAGACGGTACAGACCGCCGCTCGGCGAGGCTCCCGTCGTGCCGGAGTCGACCGCGATCCACAGTCCTCCCGCGATGTCGAAGGCGATCCCGTCGGCCGTCCTGAGCTCGGCGCGCTCGCAGACGGTCGCGGGCTTGCCGGCAGAGCCGTCGTCACGCACCGGGATGCGCACGATCCGGCCGTAGTCGGCGACGGCCACATAGAGGCGGTCGCCGCGGAACGCGATGCCGTTGGCGCCGAGACCGACGACCGTCGGGTCCGTCGCCGGATCGCCGGGAGCCAGCAGGTCGTCCTGGGCCCATGGCTCGGCGGGTGAGGCGACGCCGGAGCCGACCCGGGCGCTCCAGACGGCGCCGAGAGCGCTGTCGCTGATGTAGAGCCGGTGGCCGCGGAACGCGAGACCGTTGGGCCATGCTCCCTCCGGCAGCGCGACGACCTGTTCCAGAGTGCCGTCCTCGAGGCGACAGACACCGTTGAGCGACATGCCGACGCCCATGTCCCAGACGGCGACGTAGACGTGGTCGCGCTTGTCGACGGCGACGCCGACGAGCATCCCATAGGGGGAGAGGTCCATCGTCGCCACCCGCGTCATTGCGCCCGACGGCGTGATCTTCCACAGCTCGCCGATGTTGGAGTCGGCGGTCGTCTCGTCGTAGTAGCCCCACGTGGTGAGCGAGGCGTAGAGGTTGCCGTGACTGTCGGCGGCCATGCCCTCGGCGAACGAGCCCCAGGATCCAGGAGAGAAGGTCGCGACTCGATCGGGCGCCGGGGCCCAGGCAGGCGCCGGGCCCGCCACTGCCAGGCCGGCGCCCAGGGCCGCGAGCAGGAGAGCCGCCGCGGTGAGGAGAGTGATGACACGTTTCATGGAGTCCCCCTTTGGAGGTTGGTGTCTCCTGCAGCATGCCTGCAGGGCACCTACCGGGTCGTCACACGAAAGGTGTGAGATCCTCGGGGGCGGAGAGTGGGCGCTAGAGCAGGCCGAGCCTGCGGGCGGCCTCGACCGCGGCGGTCCGCGTCGTCACGCCGAGCTTGCGGTAGATGTGTCTTTGGTGGGACTTGACCGTGTTCTTCGTCAGGAACAGCCGGATGGCCATCTGGGCGGCCGTGAGCTGCGTCGGGAGCAGGTCGAGGACGCGGCGCTCGGCGTCGGTGAGCGGGTCTGCCATGCGACGCTCTTCGAGCGCCTCGCGCAGCCGCTTGGTGCGGCCGCGCAGCACACCTGCGTCCGGGTACTGCGCCAGGGCTGCTTCGGCCTCGGCCAGCCATCGTTCCGCAGCGAGGTCGTCGCCGATCTTGAGAGCCACTTCCCCGAACACGTCCGCTCCCAGGATGCGGCGCCACTTGGTGGACCGGAACACGTCGACGAGCTCGCGGCCGGCTGTGTCGACGAACGTCATCGCGGCGGGGTCCGACCTGTGGCCGAGGACCAGCGCATGGGCGAGCACGGACGGCACCATATGGGTGGCTTCAGGTTCGGTCTGGGCCTGCCGCTCGAAATCCTCCGCCAGCTCCCAGTCGTCCTGGTCGGCGGCGATGAGTGCGCGCATGCCGAGCCACCAGGCCAACATGTCCTCAAGACCGCCGTCCGCCATGATCTCGGTGAGCAGCGTCAACGCCCGGTGCACTCGCCCGAGGAGATAAAGGGCCATGACGCGCATGGCCAGGCAGGTCGGCCGCCAGCCCGAGTCCATGGACGTCTCCAGGGAGCAGGCGAGTTCGGCGTCTTCCAGCATGCGGGTCACGCCGTCCGGAGCGCGACTCGCGCGCAATACGGTCTGCCAGGAACGCATCGACGTCGCGCCGACCGTCGTCGGCTCGTCACCGGCAGGCATGGAAAGACCGTGCTTGGAGAAACGCTGGACCCTTGCGTCGGAGAGGTACTGCCCGAGGAGGGTGAACGTGAGGGTGAGCGCCTGACTGCGCAGCACCTGCTCGTCGGAGAAGCTCGTGAGCAGCTGCCGGGCGCGCTCGTATCTGAGCCACCATGGCCAATCGGTCGCAGGCGGCGGCGGCGAGACCGTGGACGTGCGCCGAATCGCCACCGCCGGCGTCTGTGTGGTGCCGGACGGCGCGCTCCAGATCGTCGTGCGCCTCGTACCAGGACGCCGCGCGCCGGTGGAGCACCTCGACCTCCGCCGGTGCGCGGCGCTCCAGCTGTGCGCGAAGGAGCTCGCCGAACAGGTGGTGATAGCGGAACCACTGGTCGCGGTCATCCAGCGGCGTCACGAACAGGTTCTCGTGCGTGAGCCTCTCGAGTGACTCGTGCGCGTCGGAACGGCCCGTGACCTCCCGGCACAGCCCCGCCGAGAGCTGATCGAGGATCGAGGTTCGGAGCAGGAACTCCTGCAGCTCGGCCGGCTGGCGATCGAGGACTTCAGCGGTCAGGTACCCCGCGATCTCGTGCTGGTCGCCGTGCGGCACTGTCGCCGTCGAGGAGCCACCGGCCAGGATCGCGAGGTAGATGCCGGTGGCCCAGCCTTCCGTGCTCGACCACAACGCGTCGAGCTCGTGGTCGTCCGTCTCGCACTGGTATCGGCGCAGGAGCTCGGCCGTCTCGCCCCGCGTCAGGCGCAGATCCCGGACGCGGACTTCGCCGAGGCGGCCCGTTGCGCGCAGCCGGGCCAGGGCGATCGGCGGATCGGTACGGGAGGCGATCGCCAGGCAGCCGCCCTCCGGCAGAGCTTCGAGGAGCACGCCCACGTAGCGCCAGCACGTCGTGCTGGTGAGATGGTGCGCGTCGTCCAGCACGACGAGGAACGGCGCCGCCGACTCGACCGCGGCGCTCAGTCCGGGCAGGACGCGCTGCTCGATGAGGGCCTCGCGAGGGGCCGCCAGCAGCGCCCTGGTCTCAGCGTCGACCCGCGCGACCTTCGCGAGGGCATCCAGGAGGTTGCAGAGGAGGGCGACCGGGTCGTCGTGCAGCGGCTCGAGTTGGAGCCACGCGGCCGGCCGCTCGTCGCGCTCGACCCACTGCCGAAGGAGCGTCGTCTTTCCGTAGCCGGCAGGGGCAGAGACGAGGATGAGCGACTCTGGAGAAGCCGTCAGGCGGTCGAGCAACTCGGCTCGCACGACGGTCGGGACGTGGGCGCGCGGCGGCCGCAGCCGTGCCTCGATCGCCTGGAATCCACCGGAATCGCCAGTCACCGATCCGCCCCTCTCCCGAGGCGAATGGTAGCACTCAGGCCCGGGCGTGGGGAGGCCGGCGTGCGAGATCGGAGGCGGCGTGCCGGCGCCGCGAGCTGCAGGCGCAGCGCGCCGGGGGAGGCGGCCGCTCAGCGCGGCGTGACGCGGCTCAGCGCGGCGGCGCGAACGGGCCGGCGGGCACCTGCTGCGTGATGCAGCCCAGCCCGCCGCCGCCGAACGCCGAGAGCTCCGTCGGCAGGCCGACCGGCTCCCGGCCCACGAGCTCGCCGATCTCGGCGTGCATCTCGGCCTCGCCGTCTGCACCGGTGAGCGGCAGCAGCACGGCGCCCTCCACGAAGACCATGTTGACGTAGGGCGCCGGCATGAGGATGCCGGCGCCGGGCCCGCTGACTCCGTCCAGCCCGGCGCCCACGCCGCTCACGTACGGCAGCAGCGGCGATTCGACGACCTCGAGGCGGCGACCGGCGGCGTCCGTCGCCGCCTGCAGCACCTCAAGGTTCTCCTGCAGCCGTGAGTAGTTGACGTTGTCGGGCTCACAGGTCTGCGCGATGCACCACGCCCGGCGCCACGAACTGCGCCACGTCGTCCACGTGCCCCGAGGTCGAGAGAGGCCCGGAGTCCTCGACGAGCCCCCACGGCAGCCAGATGACCTTCTCGACGCCGAGCCACTCCTTGAGCAGTTCCTCGTTGTCGCCGAGGCTGAGGCCGAGGTTGCGGTGGTACAGCAGGCACTGCCCGGTGGTGAGCAGCGTGCCCTGGCCGTCGGTGTTGAAGGCGCCGCCCTCGAGGACGAACGGCGCCTCGTAGCAGCGCACGCCCCAGGCCTCGGCGATGCGCGCCGGCACCTCGGCGTCGGTGTCGTAGGGCGTGAAGTGCTCGCCCCAGCCGTCGAACCCGAACTTGACCAGCGCCACCTCGCCGCCTGCGTCGCGCACGAAGATGGGCCCGTTGTCGCGGATCCAGGAGTCGTCCAGCGGGATGGGGAGGAGGTCGATGGGGAAGCCCGGCGACTCGGCGGAACCGGACCCGCCGGCCGCCGCGCCGAGCAGCAGTTCACGCGCCTCGTCCTCCTGGGCCGGGTCGACGACCACGGTGACCGGCTCGAACCGCGCGATGCCGCGCGCCACCTCTGCCCACTCCTTGCGCGCGTCGTTCATGAGCGGCCCGAAGAGGTCCTCGCGACACGGCCACGACAGCAGGTGGCGCTGGTGCGGCTCGAACCGCGCGGGGAGCGTGAAGCCGTCCGCGCGCGGGGTGGACGTGGTGTTCGCGGCGGCGCTCGCGCCGGGCGTGGCCTGCGTCATTGGGACCTCCGGTCGTGACGCCGGCCGCTCCCGGCCGGCGAGGCTCGTCGTGCTGCCGAGAGCCTAGCACGACGAGCCTTGTACTTCGGCCGGGACTGCGACCGGCGCCGGCGCGGTCACCGCGCGTAGCGGGTGGCGAGTTGCCCCATGCCGCCGGGCTGCGTCGTCACGACTCCGCCGGCAAAGACGCTCCTGGAGCCCCAGAGCTGGACCACGTCGAAGCGGTCCGTGCCGATGCTCCTGCCCTCGAGGGTCTTCGCCCAGAGACGTCTGCCGGTGGGCTGGTAGCGGACGAGCAGTGCGTCGTCGCCTTGGCCCATGGTGTACTTCCTGCCGGCGGCCCACACCACCCCGGCCGAGTCGACGGTCAGCGACGTGAAGCTCGCGCCCGCACCATCCGGCGCGTAGCGCCTGACCCGGCGGACCGGCCCGGCCGTCTGTCCCTCGCGCCCGGTCCGCCCCGCCCGGTCCCGTCCCTCGCGCCTACTTGAGCCGCGCGTCCAGCCAGTCGAGCACCTCGGCGAGGTGTTCCTCGGAGTAGAACGCGGGGTCGACGTGACCCGCGCCCTGCAGCAGGTGCAGCGTCACCGCATCCTGCCCGGCCACCTTCGCGTAGGACCGGGCCAGTCGCGTCGACTGCTGGTACGGCACGGTGCCGTCCGCCGTTCCGTGTTCGATGAGGATCGGCGGGTCGCCGGGTGTGATGTACGTGATCGGGTCGCTCGCCTTCACCCGGCCGGGGACCTCCGCGAGCGGCGCGCCGAGGTACTCGGAGAGGAACGACCTGCCGTTCGCCGCGCTGGGCGGGTTGAAGCCCGCGTCGCGGAAGTCGCCGTCGGTGCGCAGGAACGAGATGGGCCCGAACCAGTCTACGACCGCCTGGACCGTGTCGGGCTGGCCGGCGTCCGTCGGGTCGGGGCCGCGCAGGGCACCCGAGTCGCCGGACGTGCCGGCCAGCGCCGCGAGGTTGCCGCCGGCCGAGTCGCCCCAGAGCGCGACGCGCGACCCGTCGAGGCCGTACTCGCCGGCGTGGGCGCGCAGCCAGCGGATGGCGGCCTTGACGTCGTTGATGGCCGCCGGGAACGTCGCCTCCGGGCTGAGCCGGTAGCCCAGCCCGACCACCGCGTAGCCGCGCGTGAGGCCGGCCAGCACCGGCATGATCTGGCCGTCCCCCTTGTCGCCGGCGCTGAACCCGCCGCCGTGGATGGCGACCAGCACCGGATACGGCCGGCCGCCGTTGTCCGGCAGGTAGATGTCGAGCTTCTGCAGCGGCGACGCGTCGCCGTAGGCGAGGTCCCGGTACACGACCTCGGCGCCCGGCACGGGGTCGCCGTCCGGCCCGATCACCGGCCGCTCGCCGGTGCCGGCTGCGTTCGCGGCCGCGGTCGCCGCGCCCGATTCGCTGCTGCCCGAGGCGCTGCTGCCCGAGGCGCCCGAGGCGCCGGAGGAGCCGCCGCAGGCGGCCAGCCCGGCGCCCATCGGCACCAGGAGCGCGAGGAGAACAACCGGTGGCGACCCGCCGCGTCACTCTGCGAAGCCTGGACTTCATGTCACGATGATACCGGGGCGGCGGGGCGGCGGGGCGGCGGTGCGCGTGCGGGGCGGCGGGCCGACGGTGGCGACGGGGCGGCGGGGAGGGACTCGGAGGCGCAGGGGTATGTGCCGTTCAGGGGTCGGAGCCTTATCCGGCACCGCATCCGGCACCACATCCTGGCACCTCTCCGGCACCGGATACGGCTCCGGTTCGGGCGCCAACCCCCGAGCACACAACACCCCCGCGGGCCGGAGCTCGGCGAACGTCCACTCGGCGAGCGATCCGTCACCCTCGCGCCACTCGGCCACTCCGGCTATTCTCCGCATCGCTGGCACCAGCCATCATCCGGAGAGGAGGAACCTCAGATGCTGCCGCCCCTGGTCGTGACCATAAGGCGACTCCATCGGAAGACCGCTGCTGTGGTTCAGGAGGCTGCCGCGTCCGGCAGTCCCGTCTTCGTGACCCAGAACGCGCTCGTCACTGCCGTGCTTCTGCACTCGCGCATGTATGACCGCCTGCTACGCGCGGCCGACAAGGGGCCCATCGCTGAGAAGGGGCGGGCGGAAGCCCGAGCCTCTGAGAACGGCGATGTCGAGCAGGAAGCCTCGCAGACGAGTGTCCCCAGTCCGATGGAGAGCCCGCTCGCGGTCTTCGGGCCCCTGCCTCCGCGAACGAGGTTCCTGACTCGGCAGGGCATCTCGGTCGACGCCGAGCTGGCTGCGTTCCTCATGGAAGGAGGGGAGGAGGTCAGACCGATCCTGGAGCGCTGGCACGAGAGGGAGGACGATGAGGCCGGGGAGGACGATGAGGCCGGGGAGGACGACGAGTAGCGGGGTTGGGAGGCGAGACCGCGGCGCAGGCGGAGGCGTGCGCGGAGCGGCCCTGTTGTAGGATGTCCCCTTCCTCGAGGAGGGGGTTGAGATGGTCAAGCTGCTCGGCTCGCGCGCGCTCCGTGGTGCCAACTACTACAGCTATCGCCCGGTCATCGTTCTGGAGGTCGACCTGGGCGAGTACGACGAGGTGTTCACCGACGCCCTGCCGGGGTTCACCGACGCGCTGCTCGAACTGCTGCCCAGCCTCGAGGAGCACCGCTGCTCGGAGAACGAGCGCGGCGGTCTGGTCAAGCGCATGCGCGAGGGCACGCTGCTCGGCCACGTGATCGAGCACCTCGCGCTCGAGCTCCAGTACATCGCCGGGATGGAGGTCGGGTTCGGCAAGACCATCGACACCGATACCCCCGGGGTGTACCAGGTCATCTTCAGCTACTGGGTGGAGGAGGCCGGTATCGCCGCGGGGGAGCGCGCGATCGACATCGTCAACGCGCTCCTCGAGGGCCGCGGCGGCGACATCGACCTCGAGGACGTGATCCGCGAGCTCGAGGACATCAGCGCCGACCACTTCCTCGGGCCGTCCACGGCGGCCATCGTGGAGGAGGCGGAGCACCGCGGCATCACCGTGCTCCGCCTGGACGACTACAACCTCGTGCAGCTCGGCGAGGGCAAGTTCCAGCGCCGCATCGAGGCCTCCATCACCTCTCGGACGAGCATGATCGGCGTGGAGACCGCCGGCAACAAGCGGCTGACCAAGCACATCCTGGAGGACGCCGGCATCCCCGTGCCCAAGGGCACGGTCGTCCGGCGCCTCGAGTCCGCCATCGAGGACGCCGAGTGGCTCGGCTACCCCGTGGTGATCAAGCCGCACGACGGCCACCACGGCAAGGGCGTGACGACCGACATCCGCGACGAGGACGACCTCGGGGATGCGTTCGGGCGGGCCAAGCTCATCAGTGACAAGGTCATCGTCGAGAAGTCCTACGAGGGCAACGACTACCGCATGCTGGTGGTGGACGGGCGCCTGGTGGCCGCCGCCATGCGCGAGCCGGCGGCCGTGACCGGCGACGGCGAGCACACCATCGACGAGCTCATCGCCATCGAGAACCGCAACCCGCTGCGTGGGTACGGGCACGAGAAGGTCATGACGCGGCTCTCCACCTCCGAGGTGACCAACTACCTGCTGGAGCGGGCGGGGTACACCCTCGAGACGGTGCTTCCTGAGGCCGAGGTCTTCAGGCTCGAGCTGACGGCGAACCTCTCCACCGGCGGGTCCGCCGTGGACGTCACCGACACCGTGCACAAGGCCAACCGGTTCATGGCGGAGCGCATCGCCAGCATCGTCGGCCTGGACATCGCCGGCATCGACGTGATCGCGCCGACTCTCGAGCAGCCGGTCAAGAAGGTCGGAGGCGCGGTGATCGAGGTCAACGCCGCGCCGGGGCTGAGGATGCACCTGGCTCCGGCCCAGGGCACGCCGCGCAACGTGGCGCGTCCCATCGTGGACATGCTCTTCCCGCCGGACGCGCCGCACGACATCGGCATCGTCGCCATCACCGGCACCAACGGCAAGACGACCAGCGTGCGCCTCACCGCGCACATCATGGAGCACGCCGGCTACAACGTCGGCATGACGACCACGGACGGCATCTACGTGCGCGGGCACCTCATCCACGAGGGCGACATGAGCGGCCCGTACTCCGCCCAGGTGGTGCTGCGCGACCCGCTCGTGGACTGCGCAGTGCTTGAGACGGCCCGAGGCGGCATCCTGCGCTCGGGCCTCGGCTACAAGACCGCCGACGTGGGCGTGGTGCTCAACGTGCAGCCCGACCACCTCGGCCTGCAGAACATCCGCGATCTGGATGAGCTCGCCAAGGTCAAGGCCGTGGTGGCCGAGGCCGTGCGCGAGGGCGGCACCACGGTGCTCAACGCCGACGACCCGATGTGCGTGGGCATGACGGAGTACTGCCGCGAGCACGTCGTCTTCTTCTCGCTGCGCTCGACCAACCCGGTGGTGATCGAGCACGTGGACAAGGGCCACACCGCGGTGGTGTGCGAGCAGGGGTACATCGCCGTGTGGCGCGCCGACAAGCTCTTCCCGGTGGCGCGCATCGAGGACATCCCGCTCACGCTGAAGGGTCTGGCGGAGTTCAACGTGCAGAACGCTCTGGCGGCCACGGCGGCGGCCTGGGCGATGGGCGTGGATGTGGATGAGATCCGGCGCGCGCTGCTCTCGTTCCTGCCGTCGTCCACGCAGACGCCGGGGCGGCTCAACATGACGAGCTTCGGCGGCGTGGACTACCTGCTGGACTACGCGCACAATCCGCACGCGTACAAGGGTCTGGTGGACCTGGTGCGCAAGATGGGCGACCGGCGGCGGACCATCGTGTTCGACGTGGTGGGGGACAGGCGCGACGAGGACATCGCCGAGGTGTGCGGGCTGGTGGCGCCGGCGTTCGACCGCGCGGTCCTGTACGAAGCCGCGGACCTGCGCGGGCGCGAGCCCGGCGCGCTCATGGACCTGCAGGAGAAGCACCTCACGGCGGCCGGCTTCGACGCCGCCGCCATCGAGCGCGTGCCCGTGGAGCAGGAGGCGATCCGCCGGGCCGTCGCCACGGCCGAGCCCGGCGAGTTGGTGTGCTACATGACCGGCCGCGTGCAGGAGGGTATCCGCCTGCTGACGGAACTCGCCGAGGGCGGCGCGACCCGCGCCGAGACCGTCGTCGCGGGCGAGGGCGGCGCGTGACCCCAGCTTCCGCGCGGTCAGAACAGCAGGCGGGCTGGCGCGTCCTGCTCGGCGGGTCCGGCCCGGACGGCATGGACCCGCGGTTCGTGCGCCGCTTCGTGGAGTTGGCGGGCGGGGCGCGCGAGGCGCGCATCGCGGTCGTGCCGACCGCGAGCGAAGAGCGCGCCGACACCATCGCCCGGTACCAGGAGTCGTTCCGGCTCGGGGACGTCCGCCACCTCGAGGTGCTGGACGTGCGCGAGCGGGCCGGCGCGGAGGCGCCCGCGATCCTGAGTTCGCTGCGCGCAGCCACCGGCGTGATGTTCACCGGCGGCGACCAGCTGCGGCTGCTCGACATCCTGATGGACACGGAGTTCGCCGCCGAGCTGCGGCGCCTGGGGGAGGGCGGCGCCGTCATCGGCGGCTCGAGCGCCGGCTCCATGGCTCTCGGCGACCCGGTGATCGTGCGCGGCGAGCCGAGCGAGTTCTACGAGGCCGGGGCCATCCGGCGGGCGCCCGGCCTCGGCCTGGTCCCGGGCGTGGTGGTCGACACGCACCTGGTGGTGCGCGGCCGCCTCGGCCGTCTGGTCGCCATGGTGGCAGCGTATCCCGACGCCCTGGGCGTCGGGATCGAGGAGGACGCCGGCCTGGAGATCTCTCCCGCCGGCGTCCTGACCGTGCTCGACGGCGCCGGCGTGGTGTGCGTCGTCGACGGCCGGGGCGCGGAGCCGCGGCCGGCCGTCGCTCAGAGCGGCCGCGCCCTCTCCGTCAGCGGCCTCGGCCTGCACGTGCTGGCCGCCGGCGACCGCTTCGACCTGCGCGAGCGCCGGGCTCTCCCGGCGTAGCTCCTTCAACGACCGGGCGTTCTCGCGTGTTGCCTGCCCGGGACACGCGTACTCAGGCACATCTAGACGTCTGTACTATCCCAAGCCGTCCGGGCCCTGACGACCCGAGCAGTGGAGGAAGTCATGAGGCCCCGGCGGGGCCAAGACCCGGGAGCAGCGATGAGAGTCCTGATCGCCCACGCCAACGAAGTGACCCGAGGCAGACTGGCCGACGTCGTGACCCGTGGACGTCGGCTTTCTCTCGACATCCTGCAATCCGGTGACGGTCCGGACACCCTCGACCTTCTGCTGGCCGACGATCCGCCCGAGGTGGCGCTGGTCGACTGGGACCTCCCCGGCATCGAGGCGCCCGAGATGTGCCGGCTGGTGCGGGACTTCCACCAGCATCACGACACGTGGATCATCGTGCTCGCGCCGCCCGCGCATCAGGAATCGGCGAGTGACGTGTGGAGGGCCGGCGCGGACGACTGCGTCTACACGCCGGCTCCGGCCAAGCTCCTGAGCGACCGCGTGACCAAGGGCCTGTGCGAGATGGCTCCGCCCATCCGCGAGGCGGCCGCCGCGGCTCTCGCGGCCGCCCGGGCCGCCGAGGAGGCCGCCACCAGCGCCGCCGCCGCACACCCGACGCTGGACGCGGTGTGCAGGAGCGACGACGAGGTCTGCGAGGACGACCTCAGCCGGCCTCAGCGCCGACCTCAAGGCCACAGTGGACGCCGAGGACTTCGGCGGACCGGCCGAGCTTGCAGCCGGGCCGGTCATGCTCTCCGCACGCGTCGACCCGGACGAGATCGACGAGGCGCCGCGCGGCAAGGTCTCGCTCGACGCGGTGCTCGCCCGCCTGTGATCTGAAGACGTACGCGACGAAGGGCGGCGGTCCCTGCTGAGGGGGCCGCCGCCCTTCGTCGTCTCAGCTCGCGTTGACGCCTCGCCTTGCCGAGTGATACATCGCGGTCAGGCAGGCAGCGAATGGAGGAGCGGTCATGCGAGACCCGATGGGACGCGCGGGCCCGATGAGACGCGCGGCTGCGGTCTTGCTGGTCGCGGCGCTGCTCTCGGCGCTGGCCGCGCTGGGACTCGTCGCCGCCGGCTGCGACATGCCCGGCACCGGCGGCCTCGGGCAGGTCGGCGGGTCCGGCGTGGTCGTCACCAAGCGACTACGACTTCACGGGGTTCACCAAGGTCGTCGTGGAGAGCGGGTTCCAGGTGGAGATCGACTACGCCGACCAGTACGAGGTCGCGGTCACCGTGGACGACAACCTGGTCAAGGAGCACCTCAAGGTGGAACTGGACGGCGACACGCTGCACGTCGGCCTGGCGAAGCTGTGGGCGTATCACGACGTCACCACCAAGGCGCGGATCGTACTGCCGCGCCTCGACCGGGCTGGAGGCGTCCGGCGCGAGTCGCGTGACGGTGACCAAGTTCTCGTCCGGCGGGCCGCTGCAGCTCGACGTGTCCGGTGCGAGCGACGTGGAGACGGCCGGCACGAGGTGGGGCAAGGTCGGCGTCGACGTCTCGGGCGCGAGCAGGGTGGAGGGCAGCGCGACCATGGACGAGCTCGCGGGCGACGTGTCGGGCGCGAGCGTCCTCGACCTCGCCGGGACCGCGGGGATGCTGCGGCTGGACGTCTCCGGCGGCAGCGGCCTCAAGCTGCTGGACCTGCGCGCGGAGAACGGGGACCTGACCCTGTCCGGAGGCTCATCCGGTCAGGTCACCGTCAGCGGCTCGCTCAAGGTGGACGCCAGCGGCGGCTCCCGGCTCGAGTACGCCGGCGGCCCGCAGGTGAGCGCGGACGTCTCCGGCGGATCTGACGTCAAGCCGTACTGACGCCGCCACCTCCCGACGGCGGGGAGTCTTTACAACAACTGCTTTAAAGTGTATGTTGTGAAGCATGACGAGACCAGCGCAAGGATCGGAAGGACGGTGGGCGGCCGCGCAGCGTCGAGTTGCGGGACGCTCGTGCGCTGCGGGCGCTCGCGCATCCCACGCGGCTCAAGCTGGTCGGCCTGCTGCGCCTGCAGGGGCCGCTCACCGCTACGCAGGCGGCCCGCGAGCTGGGCGAGACGCCCCAGCGCTGTACCTTCCACCTGGGGCAGCTCGCCAAGTACGGGCTCGTCGAGGAGGCCGGAGGAGGCCGCGGGCGCGAGCGCCCGTGGCGGGCAACGGCCTCGTTCACCAGCTGGCCGAACGTCCTGACGGAGGCTGAGGCCGCGGCCGCCGGTCAGCTGCTCGAGGCCGTTGTGGTCGAGCAGCACTTCGAGGCCGTCATGGAGTGGATCGAGCGCAAGGACGCGGAGCCGCGCGAGTGGCAGCAGGCCGCGCGTCTCAACGACGCCGCGCTGTACCTCACCCCCGGCGAGCTGGAACAGCTCGGGCACGACATCTGGAGCCTGTTCGATCCCTATCTGGCACGCGCCGAGGACGCCGAGCTGCGCCCCGAGGGCGCGCGCGTGGTCACCGTGCTCGACCTGGCGTTCCCGCGGCGGTCGGCCGCCGAGCCGCCCGCGGACCCATCCACCGAACCGCCGGCCTGACTCGCCCGCACGCGTCATGAGGCCGCTCGCCCGTCTCGTCCCCGCGCTGCTCCGCACGCACCCGCAGTTCCGCCGCTTCTGGACGGGGCAGACGGTGTCGCTGATCGGCGATCAGGTGACGTTCATCGCGCTGCCGCTGGTCGCCGTCATCGTGCTGGACGCGAGCGCCGCGCAGATGGGCTATCTGACGGCCGCGGCGCTCATCCCCAACCTGCTGTTCTCGCTGCACGCCGGGGCGCTGGTGGACCGCCGCGGGCACCGGCGCCACCTGATGATCCTGGCCGACGTGGGACGAGGCCTGCTGCTGGCGTTCGTCCCCATCACCGCCGCACTCGGCGTGCTGTCGCTGCCCGTGCTGTACGTGGTCGCGTTCCTCACCGGCAGCCTCAGCGTGCTCTTCATGGTCGCCTATAGCGCGCTGTTCGTGGCGCTGGTCCCCCGTGACGACTACGTGGGCGCGAACTCGCTGCTCAACGGCAGTCGCGCCGTAGCGAGCATGGTGGGTCCGAGCCTCGGCGGTGTGCTGGTGCAGGTGCTCACGGCGCCGCTGGCGATCGCCCTGGACGCCGTCTCCTACGCCGTCTCCGCGGTCTACCTGGCGCGCGTGAGGGTCGTCGAGCCGCCGAAGGAGGAGGAGAGCCGCGGTCTGCTGCTGAGCGGCGCGCGCTTCATCGCCTCGTCCGCGATCGTCCGCCCGGCGCTGCTCGCGACCGCCACGCTCAACTTCTTCGACTACGCGTTCCTCGCGCTGTTCGTGCTCTACGCCACGCGCACCCTGGGAGTGCCGCCGGGGACGCTGGGCTTCGTGCTCGGCGCCGGCGCCGCGGGCGCAGTCATCGGCGCCGCCGTCACCGGCCGGGTGGTCCGTCGCATCGGCGTCGGGCCGGTGTTCGTGGTGGGCTGCGTGCTGTTCCCGGTGTCGCTGCTGCTGGTGCCGCTGGCCGGCGGGCCGTACTCCGTGGTGCTGCTCTGCCTGCTCGGCGCGGAACTGGGCGCCGGCCTGGGCGTCGTGATGCTGGACATCAGCATCGGATCGATCTTCGCGGCCACGATCCCGGACCGCTTCCGCTCGCGCGTCGCCGGCGCCTACATGCTGGTCAACTACGGAGTGCGCCCGCTCGGGTCTCTGGCGGCGGGCGCGCTGGCCACCGCGATCGGCACGCGCGAGACCCTCTGGATCGCGGCCGCCGGCGGCTCGCTGGCGGTGCTCTGGCTGCTGCGCTCGCCGCTCCTCCGCATGCGGGAACTGCCGCACGCGGCGGACGCCCCGGCCGACCCGGCCGGCGAACCCGCCCGCGAGACCGCGGCCTGACCTACTGCGCGAGGCGGAGGGGGGACCCTGCAGGGGTCCTCTGAAACAGTAGAGCCGATGTATCTACATTTCGGCCGGCGACGCTCGCGAGATGCCTCCTGGTATATACGTTGTAGATACGTTTTCAGAGTGACCCAACAGCGTTCCCCGGTGCCGGCTCAGTCGTAGGTCCAGTCGCCGGGCGCGCCCGTGAGTACCTCCTCTTCGCCGGCGTGCGGCCCGGGCCAGAGGTCCACGACGGAGTCCACCGTCACGCGGATGACCGTCGTCACCGGCGGCAGGTGCCACTTCTCGCTCACGGCCGCCAGCTTCTGCCGCATCTTCTCGACGAGCTCACCGTGGTCCAGGATCTCGGCGCGTCCCCGGATCTGCATGGCCACCTTGCCGGCGTAGTCGTGCACGCCGATGGCCACGCGCGGGTCGTGGCGCAGGTTGTCCAGGGTCTCCTTGTGGTAGAGGTCGGCGAAGTAGAGGTGACGGTCGTCCAGCAGACTCCCGCTGCCCTTGATCGAGACGTTGGGCGTACCGTCCGGCGCGACGGTCGCGACCCAGACGTTGTGCCCCGCGGCGAGGACGTCGTGGAGCTTGCGAGGGATGGTGTCCATGGTCCCTCCTTTCGACGCGTTCCCCCCACTTGAGATGGTTCCCGGGAACCTGAGAAAGCGGTGGCGTTGTGCGGCCCCGGCGCCGCGGAGGCTCCCGATGTTGCGCGTGTGTTGCGGCCCATGACGATGGTGCGCGGTTTTCGCATGCGATGGCCGCGGAGGGGAACACTTCGAAGAGTCCGCGGGATCCACCCGCGGCACAAAGCAGGACGCGGGCGCTCCACCGGGGCGCCTCCCGCGCCTGGAGGTTGGTCATGAGATCGAGAATGCGCCGCCGGATCGTGGCGTTCGCCGTGGCCGCAGCGTCGGCCTTGACGATCGCGGCAACGACCGCGGCTACCGCGTCGGCACTGGTACGAGGTCACGCCGCCGCGACGATGCACTTCGGCAGGGGCGGGACGTTCGCGCAGCTCACTCCGCCCGCGTTCGGCCTCGGGTCCTTCATCGGCGGCCTGGCGATATCGGCCGCCGTCATCGCCCTCATCGCGTGGGTGGCGCTCAGGTCCGACCGCCGTTCGCGCGCTCAGCTGGCGCTGGCCCCGAGTGAGCCCGCGAGCGCGGAGCGCTCGCCGCTCAGCAGCGAGGACCACGAGCGCAAGGCGGCCTGAAGGGCGCGCCCGACCATCTGCTGTCGCACGATGGAGGACGGGGCCGCGGCGCCGATGGCGTCGCGGCCCCGTTTCGCGTGCGACACCGGCGGGGTCTGCGGTCCGCGGCGGCGGGAACACACGGACCAGCGCGACAACACACCCATCAAACACGACCCACCGACCAGACCCACCGGGAGGGCGAAATGTCATCCAGGCTCAACCCGTATCTCAGCTTCCGCGGCAACGCGCGCGAGGCGATGGAGTTCTACCAGAGCGTGTTCGGCGGCAAGCTCGACACGACCACGTTCAAGGAGTTCAACGTCTCGCAGGACCCCGCCGAGGACGGCAAGATCATGCACGCCATGCTCGAGGCGCCCAACGGCATCGTGCTCATGGGCGCCGACACCCCCAACGGCATGGACCACACGCCGGGGAGCGCCATCAGCGTCTCGCTGAGCGGCGACGACGAGGCCGAGCTCCGCGGCTACTACGACAAGCTCAAGGAGGGCGGGACGGAGACGATGCCGCTCGAGAAGGCGCCGTGGGGTGACTCGTTCGGCATGCTGAAGGACCGGTTCGGTATCGACTGGCTGGTGAACATCAGCGGGCAGGGCGGCGGCGAGCCGCGGGCGGCGGCGACCGCAGCCTGAGTCGGGAGAGCGGTGACTCTGAAACGGTGTAGCCGGCGGCTATCCGTTCGGCCCGATCGCTCGCAGGATGCCGGGATGCGGCTATCCGCCGGCTATCCGTCGAGAGAGGCACCCATCAATGGCACCCCAACGATGAATCGATCTCGAGGCGATGAATCGATCTCGTGGTGAGGAGAGACCGTCGTGCGTGAGCTGATCGCCGTCAACGTGCTGCTCGAGCCGGACGCGGCGACCAAGGTGCTGGCCGCGGAGTTGAACGCGGAGCTGCGGCTCGGGATGGCGGCCGGCGCCGGTGCCGGTGCAGATCCAGGCTCAGGCGCCGGCGGCCTCGCCTCCGGCTCTGGCTTCGCGTTCGACGCGACGCACCTGCCGCACCTGACCGTGGTGCAGCGGTACGTGCGGCGGGACGCCCTTGAGCGGGTGCTCGAGGTGGTCGGAAAGGCCGCAGGACGGGTGATCGCCGGCGCGGAGGGTCAGGATCTGGTCCTCCGCGCCGGCGACCTCAGCGGCGGCTCGCTCGGCACCGAGCCGGGCACTGTGCTGGCGAGCGTCGAGTTCGCGCCGCAGCGGGCCGTGCGCGCGCTGCACGAAGAAGTCTTGCGCGCGCTCACGCCGTTCGCGGCGAGCGGCGGCTCCGAGGCGGCGTTCTTCACGCTGCCGGGCGAGCCGCCGCCCAACGCCGCCACCGTCGCCTACGTGGAGGAGTTCGTGCCGGCGCACGCCGGTGACGAGTACACGCCCCACCTGACGGCGGGCGTGGCGCGCGAGGCCGACGTGCGCCGCCTCGCGCACGACCACCCCCTGAGCGGCGCCGAGGTGACTCCGGTCGCCGTCGCCGTCGCCCAGCTCGGCGCCTTCGGGACCGCCCGGCAGGTCCTCAGGCGCCTGCCGCTCCTCTGAGCATCTGGCGCCTGCCGCTGCTCTGAGCATCAGGCTGCTCGTGCCGTCTGCCCGCCCCGTTGGCCGAGGCCTATACTGCCGATGAGGGTCGCCGCCGGCGTGCCGACGGCGCAGCAGATCCGGAGGAGGCAGCCATGGGTTCCTTCCTGCGTCACTCGCCGCGTCAGCTCGTTGTCCTCGTCATCCTCGCTGCTTCCCTGCTGGCCGGGGCGGGCGCGGCGCTCGCGCTCGGGCCGCCGGAAGAGGCGCGAGTGGCGGCCGGCGCCGCTCCGGGCTCCATCACCTGGAAGAGGGGCCCGAATCCGACCGGCCTGTCCGACGAGCTCTTCGTCACGGCCAAGGGACCGCAGGGGTCGGTCTACGCGTGCGGCGTCAAGGGCTGGCCCGACGCGGCGAGCATCTGGCTGGTCAAGTACACCGCGTCCGGCAGGAAGGCCTGGTCGCGTTCCTACGCCGGGCCGGATGGGGTCGCCAAGGTCGCGGGCATGGCGGTCGACGGTTCGGGCAACGTGTACCTGGCCGGCAGCACGCGGCGGACGTCCACCTTTTGGGACACGGTGCTCCTCAAGTACGACAGTGGTGGTCATCTCGTGTGGGACGACATCTGGGTGGCCGCGGCCGAGGACGACGAGGCGGTGGCCATCGGCCGCGATGCCTCCGGCCACATCTTCGTGGCCGGCAACGGCTACCGGTCCGGCGACTGGGACGTGTACGTCGCCCGGTTCCGCGCCTCGGACGGCGGCGGCGACTGGGGCTACTGGTACGACGGCTCCGGGTACGACGCCGCCTACTCTCTCGCCGTCACGTCGGCGGGAGATTGCTACGTCGCCGGGCACGTCATGGACGATGCGCGCAACGACGACGCGCTGCTGGTCAAGGTCACGTCCTCCGGCGCGCTGGACTGGGCGGAGAGCTGGGACGCGGGAGCCTACGAGAATTGGGAGAACGTGCTGCTCCGGCGGGGAGGAGGCGTGAACGTGGCCGGGTACCGCGACTCGGCCTCGGGCGCGGACCTGGCAGTCGCGCGGTACACGGCCGAAGGCACGCGCTCCTGGGCGGACGTGTGGGGCTCCGGCGGAACCTACGACGACTACATCGAGGACGCCGCGCTGGCTCGCGACGGAAGCCTCTGGGTGGCCGGCACGACGCAGCGTGCTGCCGGCAGCCACCGCGGCGAGCTCGTCAGGTGGGACGCCGCGGGGGTGCGGCGGGTGGCCAAGATCCTCGGCAGCGCGACGTGGCCCGTCGTGCTGGACGCCGTCACGGTGGACGGGGCCGGCAACGTCTACGCGGCCGGACGGATCGCGCCGGCCGATGAGGAGACCGCCGACGCCATGGTGGTCAAGTACACACCGGCCGGCGCCAAGAAGTGGGTCGCCAGGGCGGCCCACGCCGGCGCCGGGATCGATGGGTTCGAGGATGTCGTCCTTGGCCCCGCCGGCTACCTCTTCGCCTGCGGGGCGCTCGGCGGCGACACCGCCGATCCGGCAGGGCTGGTGGCCAGGATCCGGCGGTAGGGACCGGCGCGCTCCGCTCGCTCGCGACCGCTCACTCGCGGCAGGGCCCGCCCCGACGACCCGTCGACTCGCCTGGCCGTACTCTCGTCGTACTGGCGGGCTCCGGCCAAGCACCGGCGCCGGGGCTGTAGAATCTGCGGGCCCCGCCGCACGACCCTGAAGGACGGACATGGAGCACGACGAGACGTCCGGCGCCTCCCGCGCCCTCACCGATCGCGAAGAGTCGCTCGACCCCCGCGACTGGGACGAGCTGCGCGCGCTCGCGCACCGCGCCTTGGACGACGCCGTCGACTACATGGCGACCCTGCGCGAGCGTCCCGCCTGGGAGCACGCGCCCGCCGAGGTGAAGGCGCGCTTCCAGGGTCCGGCGCCTGAGGGGCCGCAGCCCGTGGACGAGATCTACGAGGAGTGGCTCGAGTACGTGAGGCCCTATCAGCTCGGCAACAGCCACCCGAGGTTCTGGGGCTGGGTGCTGGGCACGGGTACGCCGATAGGCGTGATCGCCGAGATGCTGGCGGCGTCCACCGACGCGGTCAGCGGCATCTACTCGTTCGTGGCCAACAACTACGTCGAGCTGCAGGTGCTGGACTGGTGCAAGGAGATGCTGGGGTATCCGCTCGCGGCCGGCGGGCTGCTCACGAGCGGGTGCTCGGCCTCGAATCTGATCTCGCTGGCGGTGGCGCGGAACGCCGGGGCCGGGTTCGACGTGCGCGGGGAGGGGCTGGCGGGCGCGCCCGTGGGCACGGGCGGCGCGCCGGACGCGGTGCAGCCGCTCACCGTGTACTGCTCGACGGAGGCGCACTCGTCGCTGACCAAGGCCGTCGAGTTGCTCGGCATGGGCACGAGGTCGCTGCGCCGCGTGCCCACCGACGACCTCATGCGCATCGACCTCGGCGCGCTCGCGGACCTGGTGGCGAGCGACCGCGCCGCCGGACTGCGACCCGTGTGCGTCGTCGGCGTGGCCGGCACCACCAACACCGGCTCGATCGACGACCTGCCGGCCCTCGCGGACTTCTGCGAGCGCGAGGGCCTCTGGTTCCACGTGGACGGCGCCTTCGGCGCCTGGGCCGCCATCGCTCCCGAGTCGCGGCATCTCGTCGCCGGCATGGAGCGCGCCGACTCGCTCGCGTTCGACCTGCACAAGTGGATGAACCTGACCTATCCGCTGGGCTGCGTGCTGGTCCGCGACGCGCAGGCCCAGCTGGACACGTTCTCGCTGACTCCGTCCTACCTGGCTCACGGGGAGGGCGACCGCGGGCTCACGGCGGTCGACACGCCCTGGCTCTCGGACTTCGGGTTCGAGCTCTCGCGCGGGTTCCACGCGCTCAAGGCGTGGATGGCGCTCAAGGAGCACGGCACGGAGAAGTTCGCGCGCGTGATCCAGCAGAACATCGACCAGGCCCGGTACCTCGAGGGCCTGGTCGCGGCCGCGCCCGAGCTCGAGCAGGCGCTGCCGGCACAGCTCAACATCGTGTGCTTCCGCTACGTGGGCCGGGAGGCGGTCGGCGCGGCCCCCGTTGGCGCCGGCCTCGACGACGCCGCGCTCGACGAACTCAACAAGGAGATCGAGCTGGAACTGCAGGAGCGCGGCATCGCCGTGCCGTCGGTCTCGACCGTCCACGGCCGCAAGTACCTGCACGTGGCCGTCGCCAACCACCGCAGCCGCCGCGAAGACTTCGACCTGCTCGTGCGCGAGGTCGTGCGGCTGGGCGGGGAGCTGTCGGCCGGCCAACAGACAGGAGCAGTCACATGATCCAGCTCATCGAAGGCGCCCCCGAGGGGGTGCTGGCGTTCGCGGCCGTGGGCGAGGTGGACGCGGACGACTACACGGAGGTCCTGCGGCCGGCGATCGAAGAGGCGCTGGAGGGGGACCACCGGCTCCGGTTCGTGTTCGAGATCGGCTCCGAGTTCGACCGCTTCACGGCCGGCGCCGCCTGGGACGACATGGCGCTCGAGTTCTCGCACTTCAACGACTGGCAGCGCTGCGCTCTGGTGACCGACGTCGACTGGGTGTGGCACTCGGCCAAGGCGCTCGGGTGGCTGATGGGCGGGCGCCTCAGGGTGTTCGACATCGACGAGCTCAAGGCGGCGCTGGAGTGGGCGGCCTCGGACGACTGACCGCTTCGCGCCACCGCGCCTTTCCCATTCGACACGTCCAGAGCGTGGCCGCGAGGCAGGGGGGGGGTGATGCCGTCGCTGCGCTCTGTTACCGGATAGCCGGCGGCTATCCATCTTCGCGGTGGTGGCGCCGAGACGGCCGAGGCGGATAGCCGAGGGCTATCCCTTTTCAGAGTGACTCGGAAGGACGACCAGGGCCGCGGGGGCTGCGGGGGCGGGGGGCACCGCGGCAGACTATGATGCCGTCATGTCTGTCGAGGCGGAGTTCCACACAGCCGCGCGCCTGCTCGCCGAAGGCGACGCGCGCGCGGCCGCCGAGCGCCTGCGCGCCCTCGTGCGCACGGATGGCCTCTCGCCCGGGTTCGAGGCCGAAGCGCGCTACCTGCTCGGCCGCGCCCTCGGCGCCGCCGGCGACCGCGAGGGCATGGGTCGTGAGTGGGTCCGGGTGCTGGAACTGGATGCGGTCGTCGCACGGCCGCGGCCGCCCCTGAGCGACGACGAGTTCGAGTCGGTCGCCCAGGCCGCCCTGGACGAACTGCCGCAGGCTCTGCTCGACGAGCTGAACGGCGTCGCCATCATGATCGAGGACCGCCCCTCGCCGGCGATGGTGGCCGACGGCATCGACCCGCGCATCCTCGGCCTGTACCACGGCGTGCCGCTGAACCGGCGCTCGGCCAGCTTCGGCGCTCCCTACGCGGACACGATCCACCTGTTCCGCGCCAACCTGGAGCGCGTGTTCACGACGCGCGACGCGCTGACCGAGCACATCCGCGTGACGGTGCTGCACGAGACGGCGCACTTCTTCGGCTACTCGGAGGGCCAGCTCAGGAGCATGGGGCTGGCCTGACCCCCGGGTACCCGGTGCCGGAGCGGTACAGCAGCGCCGTCACCTCACCGTGAGCCGGGGGCACGGAGACCTCACCCCATGGGGGTGATTTCGCCCTGCGCCTTCCCTGCGTGGAGCTCCCTGAGCGTGTTCCCCCAGTCACCCTTTGTGCGCGAAGACGCGCAAAAGCCGGACCCCTAGGCTGTAAGTGTCACTTGAGGAGCCAGGACAGGGGAGGAACCATGAGCAGCACGATCGCCCAGAGGACACACATCCACATCCCGTGGACGACCATCGTCATCGTTCTTGTGTCCGCACTCGCCGCCGCGGCGGTGCTCGTTCTCATCAACCAGCCGACCGACGTGACGGTCGAGACCACGCCGGTGGTCCTGACGGCCCCCGGCGCGGCCGCCATGCCGCAACTCGAGACCCACGCCGAGATCCTCGCCCTGACGGGGCGGGCGCCGGGCGTCGCCACCGAGACCGCAGTCCCCGACACGCGCCACAACTTCCCGGTCGGCGCGACTCTGGACTCGGCCGGAACCGAGACCGCTCCGACCGTCGTCCCCGACACGCGCCACAACTTCCCGGCTGGGACGTCTCTGGACTAGGCGGATCGCCTGCGGGCGAGCGGCTCGCTGCCGCGACGGGGACCGGCGAGCGTGCGTGAGTTGCGCGAGGGCCGCCGGGGGTGAGGAACCCCCGGCGGCCCTCGCCGTGCGTCTGGCCCTCGGCCACTCGGTCAACGCGTGAGCCGCTCTACGGCCGCGGGTATGCTGCGGGCATCGGCCCGTCGGGGGAGGGGGCGCCGTGGGGAGTCGCCAAGGCAGGAGCCAAGGCAGTCATCCGGCCCGGCTCCTGCTCGGCCCCGTTCGATGTGCTCTGGTCCTGCTCCTCGCCGCCCTGTTCGCCGTCCTGCTCGCCGTCGCCCCGGCCTGCGGCCCCTCGGCAAGCGACGCCGCACGGGGTGGCGTGACCCCGACGCCGAAGCAGGGAGGCACCTACGACTACCCGCTGGGAATGGATCCGGGCTCGTTCGACCTTCTCCTCGAGCAGTCGTCGGAAGGCTTTGCCGTCCTGCACCAGCTGTACGAGGGCCTCGTGCGGTGGGAGGAGCAGACCGACGGCACCATGAAGACGGTCCCCTGCCTCGCCGAGAGTTGGAGCGGCAACGCCGACGCGACCGTCTGGACGTTCAAGCTGCGACGTGGGGTCATGTTCCAGGCGCCCGTTTCGCGCGAGGTCACCGCCGAGGACGTCGTCGCCGACCTGCGCTACCTGGCCGACCCGGCCCACGCGAGCGCCATGTCGTCTACATGTACGCGCCGATCGAAGGCACGGACGACAACGGCGTCGCGGGACAGGGGGCGCTCGGCGTAGAGGCCGTCGACCGCTACACCGTCCGTTTCACGCTCAAGCACCCGTTCTCGGAGTTCCCCGACACGCTCGGAAACCCGGCCTTCTGGGTCTGGCCGGTGGACCATCTGCGCGAGGTGGGTCGCAAGGCCTACGCGGCTCACCCCGTGGGCACGGGACCGTACCGGTTCCTCAAGAGGGTCCCCGGCACGTCCGTCGACCTGGTCCGCAACTCCGGGTGGTGGGACACGTCCGGCGGGCCGTACATCGACGCGATCCACTACCAGGTGTTCGACAGCGTCACCTCGATGATGCTCGCGTTCCAGAAGGGGGTGGTGGACTGGACGCTGCTGCCGGTCGGCCAGGTCGCCGCGGCGCAATCGCTGCCGCAGGTGAAGAGCGGCTCTGGCAGGTCGTGACCACACCGAGCCTCGCCCTCAGGTACCTCTGCTTCAACTGGAACGACCCGTTGGTGGGCGGGACGCAGGGTCTCCGGCTCCGTCAGGCCCTGGCCTACGGGTGCGACCGGCGAGCCATCAGCGATGCTTCGAGCGGCGGCGTGTTCCTGCCGGCGACCACCGGGGTCGTGCCCCCGGGCGTCCCCGGTTCGCACAACGTCCAGGAGCCGTACCCCTACGACCTGGCAAAGGCAAAGGAACTGGTCGACGGCATCGGCCCCGTCACGCTGCGGCTCGGCTATACCGTCCGGCCAGCAACAGCAGGCGACCGTCAGGAGTCCTGACGGCGAGTTTCGCGAAGATGGGCATCACCATCAAGGCGAAGGGGATCGAGTTCAAGCACCACGTGCGCTACGTGACGCCGGCAAGGCGCAGGCGTACCTGGGAGGCTGGCTCGCCGACTACCCGTCGATGGACAACTTCCTCTACTCCCTGTTCGAGAGCGGTCAGTCGCCGTACTCCACGGCATCTCCTACTCGAACCCCGAGGTCGACGCCCTCATTGCCCAGGCTCGCGCCACGGCCGCGGAGGGGCGCGGCTCGAGCACTACGCCGAAGCGGAGCGGCTCATCCTCGCGGACTCGCCCGCCATCCCCTTGATCGTCTTCGCCGACGCGCGGCTCTTCAACAACCGCGTCGTGAACGTCCGCTTCAACTCGATGGGATGGGTGGACCTGTGGAGGGCCTGGGTGAGGTAGGGAGGGGCGGCGATGAGCGTCCGCACCAAGCTCCTCATCGCCTGCCTCGCGTGCGCGCTCGTTCCCTTGATCGGCTACGCCGGCTTCACCTACGCGCGCACCGCGCAACATCTGTACAGGCTCGAGGACGGTCAGTTCGCGGCGCGGGAAGAGGCGGTGGGAGTGGCGCTGCAAGGGGTGGTCGACTGGGATCTTGCCGACGTCGCGGATACGGTGGCGTGGCCGGAGTTCGTCGAGGCGGTGGAGGATGGGGACGACGCCTCGCTCCGTCAGCGGCTCGAAGCGCCTGCCCGCCGTGGCGGACGGCGGCACGGCGCAGCTGCTGCGCCCGGACGGCAGACTGTGGCTCGACGCCGGGTCCGCCCTGAGCCGCGTCGCTCTTCTTGAGCCCAGAGGGCCAGCACGTCGTCGCCTTCATGGCGCCCGCCTCCGGCTACGAGACTCTGGAAGGGCGGCTGTCGGTCGTGGCCGCCCAGGGGATCGCCGCGACCTCGGGATCCGGCGCACCGCTCGCGGTGCTCGCGGTCGCGCGGCCCGTCGGCCGGGAGATCCTGGAGGGGGTCGGATCCTACGCGGGCGTGGCGTGACACCAGCGCCGAAGGCGGTGGTCGAGGAGTTCGTCACGGCGGCGACGCCACCTCCGGCGAGCAACGGTGTCATGAGCCAGTTCGGGGAGACCTTCACACAGGGGCCGTACCGGAGCGCGTACGTGGGCGTGTACGACGTCGACGGCTTCCGGTCAGGCCTCATCCAGGTCTTCATGCGGCGTGGCGCCGTCAGTGCGGCCATCGCCGAGACGCGCACCGTCGCCGTGGCGGCACTGGTGATCGCGCTCGCGGCGGCCATCATCGCGGCGCTGCTCCTCTCCCGGCGCCTCAGCCGGCCGCTGCAGGAGCTCGCGGCGGCTGCGGTCGGCATGGCCGGCGGCGAGACCAGGCAGGAGATCCGCGTCGGCGGCAGGGACGAGGTCGGGCAGCTGGCCGAGGCGTTCAACGCCATGTCCGAGCGCGTGAGCGAGCACGTGCTTGATCTGTCGGGCAAGCTCCAGAGCCTCACGGAGGAGCTCGCCGACGTCAATGTGGTCTTCGGCGAGACGATCGCCGACGCGGTCGATGTGGATGCGCAGTGGCCGCGCATGCTCCCCCACGTCGAGTCGATGATGAAGGCCGAGCGGGCGGCGCTCTACCTGCCCGACGAGGGTGGCGCCCTTGTGCCGGTGAGTGGAGACGCCGGACCGGACGCGGCCGGGATGGAGGCGGCGGCGCTGCAGGCGGTGGCCGCCGGGTCCGCCGTCGCGGTCGAGGACGGCGGGGAGGGAGAGGGCGGGAGCGGCGGCCTCGCGGCCGCCCCTCTCAAGCGCGCCGGTCTGGACTCAGGGGCGCTGGTGGTCCTCAGCCGGGGCCGCACCTTCGACGTCCAGGACCTGGCGCTGCTCTCGACGCTCGCCGCCCAACTGGCGCTCGTAAGTCAGAACTCCGAGACCCTCCAGCATCTCGAGGACAGCTACTACGCCACGGTGACGGCGCTTGCGAGCGCCGTCGAGGCCAAGGAGGGGTACACGACCGACCACTGCCGGATGATCGCCGGGATGGCCGAGATCGTGGGCGGGCACATGGGCCTGAGCGACGCGGACCTGCGTCTGCTCCGCTACGCCGCCATCCTCCACGACATCGGCAAGACCAGCGTGCCCGGGACCTTGCTGCGCTCGACGGCGCCGTTCACCGAGCAGCAATCCGCCCTGATCGCCGGGCACACCCTGACCGGAGAGAGCATCGTTGCCCGGATCCCGTACTTGAGTCCCATCGCACCCGTCATCCGCTCTGCCCACGAGCGCTGGGACGGCGGCGGCTACCCGGACAGGTTGGGCGGAGAGGAGATCCCCGTCGCCGCGCGCATCGTCTTCGCCTGCGACTCGTGCCACGCCATGGTCTCGGACCGGCCGTACCGCAAGGCGATGACGCACGAGGCGGCGTTCGCCGAGCTCGAGGACCAGGCCGGCGCCCAGTTCGACCCGCGGGTCGTGGAGGCGTTCGTCGCTGCGCGCGACACCGTCGAGCGCCTGCTCAGACGGGGCCCCCAGGCCGCCCGGCAGGCGGACCGCGTTCTCGCGACCGTGCTCGTCACCGACATCGTGGGGTCCACGGAGAAGGCGGCCGAGATCGGCGACGGCGCCTACCACCTGCTCATCGAGCGTCATCACGCCGCAGTACGCGACCTGCTGCGGCGCTACAGAGGGACCGAAGTCGACACCGCCGGCGACGGGTTCCTTGCGACGTTCGACGGCGCCGCACGGGCGGTGGAGTGCGCGGCCGCCGTCGGCCGCGCACTCGAGCCTCTCGGCCTCGAGATCAGGGCCGGCTGTCACACGGGGGAGATCGAGAGGACCGGCGCCGGTGTACGCGGCATCGCCGTCCACATCGGCGCCCGCGTCGCGGCCCTGGCCGGACCCGGGGAGATCCTCGTCTCGGGCATCGTCAAGGACCTGGTGGGGGGCTCCGGACTCGAGTTCAGCGACCGCGGCGAGCACGAGCTCAAGGGTGTGCCGGGCCTCTGGAGGCTGTACGCGGTCGAGGTCTCTGGGGACGCGCGCCCGCCGTTACCGGAGGTCTAGACTGACCCCGGAGGGGTGCCGCCGGCTCTCCGGCGGCCAGGGTCGTCCGGGGGAGGGGACCATGCGCTACGCACCACGATCCACGTTCGTCCTCGTCGTGTGCCTGCTTGCGGTCGCGGCCGCCTGCGTGGCCGCGACGTGGCTGGCCGGGCCGGCGCAGGCGGCGCCCGGCTCCATCGTGTGGAAGCACACGGTGAACGCCACCACCTCCGGGGACTGGCTGTCGCAGACGGCCCGCGGCCCCGACGGCTCGCTGTACGCCGGGGGGCTGGCCGGCAAGTATCCCGTCAGCGCGATGTGGGTGGTCCGTTACTCCGCCGCCGGCAAGCAACGTTGGTCCCAGACCTGGTCCGCCGCCGCCGGTTCGTACAACTACCTGCGCGACATGGCCGTGGACGCCGCCGGCAACGTGTACCTGTGCGGCAGCACCGAGACGGTGTCCGCGTTTCCGCGCCAGGCGGTGCTGGTCAAGTACGGACCGGACGGGACCTTCAAGTGGCGCACCACGTGGCTGGAGGGCACCCACTGGGACGAGCCGATGGCCGTTGCTCTCGACCGCGACCGGGAGGTCTACGTGGCCGGGACGAACGACGTGGGCGCGGGCTCCGAGGCCTACGTCGCCAAGTTCGACCCGCGGACCGGCACGCGCGTGTGGCGCTACCCGTGGGCGGGCAGCGGCAACGCGCACGCTTGGGACCTGCACGTCACGGCCGCCGGAGACTGCTACGTGGTCGGATCTACCAGCGCGACCGACGCCGGCGCCCCGAACGAGGCCAGTCTGCTCAAGGTCACGCGCGCGGGCGCGTATGCCTGGGCACGCATCTGGGGCGGACCCATCACGGCCGGTCCCGACACCTTCACCTGCATCACTCCGGCGGCCAGGGGCGCCGTGATCGTGGGCGGGTCCACGGAGGACGGCACGGATTCCGATTGGGTGGTCGCGCGGTACACGGCCGCCGGCAAGCGCGGCTGGGCCAAGACGTGGGGCGCGGCAGGCGACGCCTCCGACACTCTGGCGAGCGTGGCCGTCGCCGCCGACGGCAGCGTGTGGGCCTGCGGGTCGAGCAGGCCGGCCACCGGCGTGCACTCGGCAGTGGTGAAGTGGAGCCCGACCGGGGTCAGGCGCTTCGCGCGCGTGGTGGGGAGGGGGACGCCGGGCGTGGAGCTCTGGGGTCTCGCGCTCGACGCGGCCGGCAATGCCTACATGAGCGGCGACGCGGGGCGCGCCGACGGGAGCTGGGACGGCTACGCCACCAAGTTCTCGCCCGCCGGCCGCAGCCTGTGGAAGCGGTACGTCGGGTCCACCGCGGGCGCCGACGACGACCTCGGCGACATCTGCCTGGGTCCCGCCGGCACCCTCTTCTCCGCCGGCGAGGCTGACGGGGACGGCGCCGACCCGCAGGGCGTGGTGGTCAAGCTGCGGCGGTGAGCCGGACGGCCTCTGATCTCGGCCACTCCATCGGGGAGCCGTGTGTGCGACCGGCTGGGGACCGTGCCGTCGCCCTGAGAGGGGCGGGGGGGTACGGCATCTGGGGGTCGATCAGCCGCCGAGCGACCTGTGGATGTCCTTCATCAGGAGGAGAAGGTGCAGCGGGTGAGTCGGTGCCGGCTCGAACCCGTACCGTTCGTAGAACCCTCTCGCCGCTTCGTCCTGCGCGTGCACCAGCACGGCGCGAACGCCGATGATCGAAGCGGCTTCCGCGGAGCGTGCGAGCGCCTGGAGCAGCATCTGCTCTCCCAGCCCGTGGCCCTGCTCGGTCAGATTGACGGCGAGTCTGGCGAGCACGATGACCGGGATCGGCTGACGGCCCTGCCCTGTGGCGGCCCGCTCGGTCGCCGCAGCAGGCTCGACGCTGCCGGCTGCCAGGGAGTAGTACGCGACGACCGAGTCGCCGCGGCAAGCCACCTGGGTCTGCGACTTGCCGGCCCGTGCGTCCGTGAGGGCGCGGTCGATCAGGTAGTCGTCGAGCGCCGGCTCGCCGCAGCCGAACGAGGAGACGTCGTGCCGCAACTCCAGCGGCTCGGGGCCGAAGAGCGCCTCAGCGCTCACTGAACGGCGACGGCTTCGCGGCCGCCCGCTCGAGAGCGCCGATCTCGCGCGCGGGCCGGTTCAGCACGGCCGTGAACGCGGACCATTGGTCAGGGGCGAGGATGAATCTGGTCTGGTCGGCAAGGACGTCCTGCGCCGAGCGCAGCGCTGCCTGCAGGATGAACGCACTGGCGGTCATGTGCGTGGCGCGCGCGGCCTCCTCGACGAGACTCTTGACCTCTGCGCTCGCGCGGATGTTGAGGCGCTGATCCTTCATGACGGAGACGCTCTCGGTGACTGGTTTCAAGGCTGCTCCCTGCACGGGAGCAAGACGAGCTTACGCGGCGTCTTGCTCTATGTCTACCCATTGTACGTACGCCAACGTCCTGAGCGCGCCGTGGGCGTCACCCACACCGGCTTTGACAGGTCTTCGGGTCGCGCCTACACTGACCGTGGTCGGGTATTGCGTAGCGGTCCCCGGCCACTTTCTTTGGGCAGAATGACCAGCCCGGCGCCTTCCCAGTCTCCCTTTGGTCCTCGGCGCAGCTTGCCGCGAACTACGTCGAGGTCGGGCTTTGTCGGTAATCCCGCGATCCAGCGGCCCACCGGCGTGACCACAAGGTCGGCCAGTTCGAGCCCGGCGCCACCGTCCGCTTTGGTCGCGAACTCGAGAGCGGCGATGCGTCGCCTGAGGACCTCCGGTCTGACGTACCTCGTGCCATTCAGGCGCAGCATGTGCCAGGCGACCGTGAGCTCATGGTCGAGCCGCTCGTTACGGCGTTCCACGAGGATGCGGCCCTGCTGGCCGCTCCCACCGAGCGCGAAGCAGAAGCGCTCCACGAGAATGCCCAGGCTGAGCATGTAGGGATCGACGGCCAGTGCGCCATGTCGCTCGAGGAGAGCGCGTTTGCGGATCACGCAGGCCACGACGGTGAAGTCCAGTTCGTCGAGCAGGGTGTTGAGCCGGCGGTGGAAGCGGTCGCGTATCTCCGGGTCGGCGAGGCGTTCGAAGCCTCGGCGGTTCCTTGTGATGTCTGCGGTGTGCAGCACCAAGCTCGTATCGCCGAAGAAGTCGCGCTTGAGCGTGGCGACGGCATGCTCGATGCTCCGGAGAGCGCTGTCGTCCGCGACTAGGATGCCACCGAGCACGAACACGGGATAGCTCGAGTCGATGCGCGCGAGGCTGTGATCACCCGATTCATCGAGAAAGAGATGGTGCATGGGGCGATGGTAGGCGCGTGCAAGGATCGCGCACAGAGTGACAATCTAGGGGTCAGTGGGATGCCCGCAGCACCTCGAGCGCCCGCAGCGTCACCCAGCGGCTGGGCTCGCCCTTGGTCTCGATGGGGACGACGAAGCGGTCGTTGAAGGTCTGCTGCAGCCGCCAGCGGCCCTGGGCGTCGGCGCGGGAGGCGACGAGGTCCAGCGCCTCGCGCATGCGCTCGTCGCGGTAGCCCAGGCGCGTGAGGACGAGCAGGATCTCGAGCGCGTCCGTCTGATACATCAGCGGGAAGCCGAAGCGGCGCCAGCCGGGCTTGGAGTCGCGGGTGAGGTCGTGGCTGCGCCGGTGGACGTGGTGACGCAGGAAGAACTCGGCGCCCGCGCTGATGGTGGCCTGCATCGCCGGCGTGCGGCGCTCGGGCGGGATCTCCGCGAGCGCCTTCAGCGCCTTGATCGCTCCCATGCTGCAGGTGTGGCGGCCCCAGCACATCTCGAACCTGTCGTAGGGCCAGCCGGTGGGGGCGTCGCCCTCGGCGTCGTCGAAGCGCTGGTAGGTGGTGATCCAGTCGACGGCCCGCTGCACCCGCGGGTCGTCCAGCATGCCGAGCCGCACGAGGCTGAAGACCAGGTTGCCGGTGAGACAGGGGATGACGCCGGAGGGCAGACCGCCGCCGGTCTTCTTGCTGCGGTCGTAGGAGAAGCCGCCTGAGTCCGGGTCCTGCGCGTCGCGCAGGACCGCCTCGCAGGCGGCCCGCACCCGCGCGTCCGCGCCGTCGGCGCCGAGCTCGGCGAGGGTGAGGAGCGTCCAGACGGTACCGCGGTACTTGGCCCTGTAGAAGTTGTCGGGTCCCTCCCAGTGCCCGTCCGCCTGCTGAGCGGCCAGGATGGCGGGCACCGGGCCCTCCGTCATGATCGCGCGCCGCGCCTCCTGCACCTCCGGCGCATCCGGCGCGGCTCCGAGGAGCCGGGTGAGGGCGGCGTAGCGCTCCGCCGCGCCGCCCGAGAGGAGCCATTCAATGATGCCTGGGGAGATGGAGTCACGCACCTGTCCCATGCCGGCATCCTAACGCCGTTCCCACCGCCCTGCGAGGGCGGCTCCGGTCCGACGTCCCAGAAGGCCTCGGATGGCGGCACACGGGCCGGCTCAGGCTCACCTTTGGCTTTGCCGGCTCGGGGCGACTATCTCCCGCGCCGCGAGAGCCAGGTCTCGTCGCGCACGAGGCCGTCGGAGAAGGCCAGTACGCGGTGGCGCCCGGCGCGTTTGGCCGCGTACATCGCCACCCTCAGGGCAGGACGTGGTGATTGAACTCCGACCAGCAGTCTGCGGCCGCCTTGTGGGAGAGCAGCCGCCGCAACGCCTCGAATTGCTCCCAGACGACAGTCATGAGCAGGTCGCTCTGCCGCGAGTAGGCGCCCAGCTTGGAGAGGCGCGCGACGACGGCTCCCGGCGCGGTCAGCTCTACCGGCTTGCTCAGATGCCGGACCCTGAGCCGCGCGTCGTCCCTCCAGAACGCCGCCCAGAACCTGAGCCCGTTCAGGTACTCACCATGGATCCGGGCGCTGACCGAGATGGAGTGCTCGAAGGGCGCCTGGGTCCAATGTACGACCGCCGCCGCGACTCGCTCGTCGACGATCTTCGCCGCCGCGGGCGTGCCGCTCTCCGAGAGGCTCGCCGCGTACTCCGTCGCCGTCGCGGCGAACAGCCGGACCAGTTCGAGAAAGCCGCCGCGCTCGTCTGGCGAGGCGATTGGGCAGTACTCGTCGCTGCCGCCGCCGCTCGGCATGGACTCCTCGAGCTGCCAGCGCGCCGCGCCGCGCGGTCCCTGCTCATGGAAGCGTCTCGACGAGGCCACCTCGAACGCGCCGCCCGGCTGCCCGAACGCCGCCCAGGCGCGCCGGCGAGTCGTCGTACCGCCGGGGAACACCTCCCAAGCGGCATTCGAGACGGCCAGGCGGCAAACCGGCTCGTACGGCAGCGCCAGGAGCTGACGCGCGAGGGGAGCCGAGCGGAACAGGACATCACTGAAGCACAGCTGCACGCCGAGCCCCCCGAAGCTGTTGCTGGGCAGTCGGGCCGGATAGCGAAAGCTCGGGCGCAGACCGGGTACGGCCACATCTCTGGACCCGACACGCGAGAGTGCTTCGGCGAGCGAAGGGGCGGACTCTGACTGGGAAGGCTCTCTCACAAGGCTCCAGGAACGATCGTGGGCCGCGGCCAGCCTATCATCGCACGCCGTTCTCCAAAGGGGGGTCTCGCTCAACGAGGTTCGAGAGCGCGCCGGTCGCCCCGCCCCTCTCGCGCGTCCCGCCGTCCGAGCCATCGTCTACCCTTGTTCCATGACCGTGACTGACGACAACGAGTGCATCATCGAGGCGGCGGTCGCGGCCTTGCCGGGGATCGCGGCCGCCCTCGAGCCCTCGTCCCAGCCGGCCGGCGGGAGCTGGGTGGCGCTCACGGTCCACAGCGGGGAAGAGGGTGACGACGTCATCCACCGCGCGTACTTCACCTGGCGCTACGACACGCCGCTCGAGCCGCTCGAGGAATCCCGGTACCTCGAGCTCACGCGCGACCAGGAGAAGGACGTCATCAAGGTCCCCGTGTGGTCGTTCGGGCTCACGCCGCTAGGCGCTGACGAGTGGCGGCTCGACTACTGGTTCGCCGCGCCCCTGCGCATGTGGATGGGCCCGCGGGCGGGCGACCGCATCCAGAGCATGGGCCTCACCTACGTCGCGCGGCGCAGCGACGACGGCTGGACGCTGGACGACGGGGACATCCTGGCGGGGTAGCCGCACCCGCTGGCCCGTGCCCGGGCCGCATACGTCATGGCGTCGAGGGCTTGCTCGGGGAGTCCTTTGATTACGAAGGCGCTGCGTCAGGGCGCTGGCGCTGTTCATCGACATCGGCGTCGGGGTGCCGTGCCTGAAATGCGGGCATCCGCGGAAGGAGTCGGGTGACTCTCTTCCGATTCACGCAGACGGCCATGGAGCGGCAAGGGCGGGATGTTGGCATGCGTGAGTTGCTGCAGAAGTATGAGGCTTCTGCCGACACCCAGCAGTGAAGTAGGCTGGTCTCAACCGTAAGTGTCACGTCGCGTTCAGGGAGGCCGGATGCGCGAGTTCTGTTGGGCGGGAGTACGCCGCAAGACCGCCTCAGCCGGGGTAGTCGTCTTGGTTCTGATGCTTACGCTGTGCTTGGCTCCGTCGCTCGCACGCGCGTCCGAGGACAAGACCCCGCCCCAGGTCGTCTCCTTCAGCATCACCCCGTCGGAGATCAACACCGAGTCCGCCGACCAGACGCTCTCGGCGACCGTGCGCATCACCGATGACATCTCCGGGGTCTCCACCCCGGACGACCCCGGCGTCATGGACCAACTGGTGCTCGCGGTGAAGCCCCTGGTCGGTACGCAAGCCGCCTTCTTCACGATGCACCGCGTCTCCGGCGATGCCCTCGACGGGGTCTACGCCGGCACCGCGAAGGTGCCGCGCGGCAGTAAGGAGGGCATCTGGAGCGTCAGCTGGCTGCGCCTGGCGGACAAGATCGGCAACTTCGTCGATCTGGACTGGAAGGACCTCGAGGCGAAGTTCGGCGTGGGCTGCGCCAGCGTCACGAACACCGCTACCGTGTCGGACAAGACCCCGCCCCAGGTCGTCTCCTTCAGCATCACCCCGTCGGAGATCAACACCGAGTCCGCCGACCAGACGCTCTCGGCGACCGTGCGCATCACCGATGACATCTCCGGGGTCTCCACCCCGGACGACCCCGGCGTCATGGACCAACTGGTGCTCGCGGTGAAGCCCCTGGTCGGTACGCAAGCCGCCTTCTTCACGATGCACCGCGTCTCCGGCGATGCCCTCGACGGGGTCTACGCCGGCACCGCGAAGGTGCCGCGCGGCAGTAAGGAGGGCATCTGGAGCGTCAGCTGGCTGCGCCTGGCGGACAAGATCGGCAACTTCGTCGATCTGGACTGGAAGGACCTCGAGGCGAAGTTCGGCGTGGGCTGCGCCAGCGTCACGAACACCGCTACCGTGTCGGACAAGACCCCGCCCCAGGTCGTCTCCTTCAGCATCACCCCGTCGGAGATCAACACCGAGTCCGCCGACCAGACGCTCTCGGCGACCGTGCGCATCACCGATGACATCTCCGGGGTCTCCACCCCGGACGACCCCGGCGTCATGGACCAACTGGTGCTCGCGGTGAAGCCCCTGGTCGGTACGCAAGCCGCCTTCTTCACGATGCACCGCGTCTCCGGCGATGCCCTCGACGGGGTCTACGCCGGCACCGCGAAGGTGCCGCGCGGCAGTAAGGAGGGCATCTGGAGCGTCAGCTGGCTGCGCCTGGCGGACAAGATCGGCAACTTCGTCGATCTGGACGCAGCCTCACTTAGCACGGTTCTTCCCGGTGCGGAAGGCACTTTTGTGGCGAACACGGCCACGGCGCAGCAGGTGCTGATCGAACGCGACTGGACGATCTCGACGGACAAGACATCGGTCACCTTCCCTACGGGGACCACCGTCACTCGGGCAGATGACGGGCGCTTCGCCTTCTACCTGATGACGGCTCAGGACTTCGTCTTGGACGAGACCATCCCGCAGACGGACCTGGACGGCGTGCCCATCGCGACGCTCCGCTTCGGCATCCCCGGCCTGAACCTGACGTTCAGCCAGCCGGTCCGGGTCTCGATGGCCGTCGGGTCGCAGTACGACGGCTACCGCCTGAACGTCCAGTCGCTCACCGAAGACGCGGAGGCCTGGGCCAACGAGAAGGTGGTCGACGTCGCGAACGGACGCTGCAGCTTCACGGTCAGCCACGCGACCCGCTTCGCCGCCAGCGTCGCTGCGCCAGTGCTGAGTAGGTCCACGCCGGCCTCGGGCAAGCGCGGCGCCACCGTCACGATCATCGGGAAGGGCTTCGGCAAGAAGCAGGGCAAGAGCGTCGTGAAGTTCGGCTCCGTCAAGTGCGGCAAGTACCTCTCCTGGAGCGCCACGCGCATCAAGTGCACGGTGCCGGCGAAGGCCAGGTTCGGCCGGACGAAGGTCCGCCTCATCGGTCCGGCAGGCGCGAGCAACAGCCTGACCTTCACGGTCAAACGCTAGAGCACCGCATGCCCAGAGACTGGTCGGAGTTCGAGGTCGAGGCGGTAGTCGCTGACTACTTCGCGATGCTGCTCAAGGAGCTTCGCGGTGAGAAGTACAGCAAGACGCAGCACCGCCACGCCTTGATGAAGCTGCTCGACGAACGGTCAGACGGCTCGGTCGAGTTCAAGCATCAGAACATCAGCGCGATTCTCATCGAGTTGGGCTATCCGTACATCGAGGGCTACAAGCGTCGGTTCAACTACCAGGAGTTGCTGGCCGATGCCGTCCGGGCCCGGCTAGTCAACAACCGCGAGATAGAACCAGCAGTGGCAGCGAGTGTGACCGCGAACGCTGCTCCGGCGGACACAACGGACATCCTGGCGCGGCTGATTCCGCCGCCAGCTCCGTCTGATCCCCTGGCGGACGGCAGGTCGAAGTGGAAGGGCGCACCAGTCGCGCGCGCTTCTGTCAATTACCTGGAACGCGAGGCGCGAAACCACTCGCTCGGCCGCATGGGCGAGGAGTTCGCTCTCGCGTTTGAGAGAGCGCGGCTATTCGCTGCAGGCATGGACAGGTTGGCTCGTCAGGTCGAGCATGTCGCGGTCACTCAAGGAGACGGTCTTGGATACGACATCCGCTCCTTCGAGCCAGACGGCGCCGATCGGCTTGTAGAGGTGAAGACCACGCGGTTCGGAATCGAGACGCCCTTCTTCGTCAGTCGAAACGAAGTGGATGTCTCAAAGGCTCAGGCCGAGGTCTACCGTGTCCATCGGGTCTTCACCTTCGAGAAGAACCCTCGACTGTTCATCCTGAACGGCAGCCTGGACAGGGTTTGTCGCTTGACGCCGGTGCAGTACCTAGCCAGGGTCTAGGCAGTCACAGAACCGACTCGCGAGAGCCGAGTTCACCCGTTTCCGTGTTCAAGCTGACGGTGCGTCCCATGGAGGATTCAATGGATCAGCGGCTGGTTGATGACGAACGTGCTCTGCGTTTCGCACTGTGGGGCAACCTGCAGGGAGGCCAGGGGCCGGACGATGTGAAGCCCGCGGTTCTGAAGGCTCTCCGCGTCTATGGCGGCGCTCGCGGCATCTGGGTGGACAAGGTCCGCACTCGGGATCTAACTGACGATGGGCGGGGGGTAACGGTAGCTCTGCTTCACACAGGCGCCTTCTACGATGACGACCTCTCCGACGATGGGGTGATCTACCACTACCCGCGAACCGAAACCCAAGGATGGGATGACGCCCAGATAGCGGCCACGAAGAACGCACGTCGCCTGGGAATCCCGGTCTTCGTCATCACGCGCGCGTCCGGCAGCAGTTCGCGCAGGAGGGTGCGACTTGGCTGGGTCGAGGACTGGGATGACAACACAGCGCAGTTCCTCGTTGTCTTCGGCGAGGCGCCCCCCGAGCGCGAGGCGCTGCCCGACGAGGAGCCGCCCTTCGTCGCGACCGCAAGGTCCGAGAAGCGCGTGGGTCTCGTGGCGCAGAGGCTCGGGCAAGCCAAGTTCAGGTTCCACGTGCTGCGGCGCTACGGCCCGCGCTGCTCGCTGTGTGACATTCGGGTGCTTCAAGTGCTGGACACGCCGCATATCGTGCCGGTGGCTGAGGCGGGGACCAATGACCCACGAAACGGACTGGTCATGTGCGCAACTCACCACAGAGCCTTTGACAGCCAGCTCTTCGGAATCGAGCCGAGATCCCTGAGGATTCACTACACGCAACAGGGGCCGGATGCCCGGGCTCTCCGCGTGGCGGTCGGCGACCTCGTGGGACTGTGCCGGACTCCACACGCGGACGCGCTCGCTTGGCGGTGGGACTATTGGAGGGAGCGAGTCAGTGGCTGACGCTTGAGTCCGGGAGGGCCGTCGAGCATAGCGCAGCCACACTGTACGATCCTATTTTGATCGTGGCACACTCTCCCTGCTGACCCGAACCCGCGACTCAGGGAGGTCCTCATGGGCGAGTTACTTGCCGTTACCTGTGACTCGTGCGGCGAGCCGATGGTACCTAACGTGAGCACGCTGGACGACGACGGCTGCGGCTGGATCTGCCTGAGCCCCGGCTGCCCGGAGTTGGCTGCCGGGGAGCTGGAGGCCGAGGATCTGGTGGAGGCCGGCGTGCCGGAGGCGCTCGCCGGCCGCCTCGCACGGCTCGTCGACCACTACCAGGACGCGGTGCAGGCGCGCGCCCGCGAGGCGGTCGCGCCCGCGTGGACGCGCGAGCGGGCGCAGGCCGAGCTCGCGCGTCTCCAGGCACTCGTGCTCGAGGTGGGACGCCTCGCCGAAGGCGCAGGCGCGCTCGCCACCCACCTGAGCGGCTCACTCGTCGTCTCGTACTACAGCGACGACTTCGCTGAGGCGCAGGACGCCAGGCATGCGCTCGCCGCCGCCGTCGCCCTCCGCGCCGTCGTCCGCCGCACCGCCGGCGCCGCCCAGGACCGGCTGGCCGCTGTCGGCCCCGATCTGCCGGGCCTGC